>CAXSGE010000019.1:0-61794 GCA_964236715.1 uncultured Acetobacteraceae bacterium
GTGCCGGACCATACGACGCTGAGCCGGCGTGCGGCGACGCTGGACGTGCCGCGGCCGTGGAGCGGCGGCGCTGGGGCTGGCGGCGAGCCCATGCACCTGCTGGTGGACAGCACAGGCCTGAAGCTCTGCGGCAAGGGCGAGTGGCTGCTGGAGAAGCACAGGACGGCGACGCGCCGGTCGTGGCGCATGCTGCATTTGGGCGTGGACGCCGGCAGCGGCCGGATCGTGGCCTCTACCCTGACCCCCAAGGACGTGAACGACGCGTCCCAAGCCGATCCCTTGCTCGACCAGGTCGCAGGATCTGTGGCGTCGCTCACCGCCGACGGCACGTATGACCAGGACCGCGTTTACGCCGGCGTCGCCACGCGCCATCCTGAAGCGGCGGTCATTGCCCCGCCGCGCGCAAATGCCATGCCGAGCGACACGGCCGAGAGCGCGCCGACGCAGCGGGACGGCCACATCCAGCACATTGCCCGGCACGGGCGCATGAGGTGGCAGAGCGCGTCTGGGTACAACAGGCGAGCCCGCGTCGAAGCCACCATGAACAGATGGAAGCAGGTGATCGGCGACGAGTTGCGCGCGCATGCGGACGAGCGTCGAGCGACCGAGGTGGCCGTCGCCGTCCACGCGCTCAACCGCATGCTGGACTTGAGACGCCCAAGCTACGTCCGCGTCGCTTGACCCCAGACGCGGGCAGGGTTAGTGCGCCCGCACCCCTGATCCATGCACCACGCTCACGAGCGCTGCTCCTCGTATTGGTGTTCCACGTTGCTTGCTGTTCTCGAACAGCCATGATCCGCGCGGGAGCTGCGCGCCTACATCGGTATCCCCGCCTATAAAGGCAGACTGGGTAAATGCGCTACGCGTAATAACCGCATGCCTGGCCAGAACCTTGCAGGAGATCTGCAGGGCAAATAAGGCAGCCGCCGACTAAGGCTGGTAAACGCTTTCCGCCCCCTCCCCTGCCCCATTCGCCCAACGCAAGAGAAGACACGCTGTATCCCCCTGGACGATGCTTAAGCCTCATGCGCTCTGGCCCAATCGCCGAGTGGCAGGAGCATCCCGGCCAGGGCCGGGTCGGAGTGACGAGCCATCGCTTTCACGAAGCGGCCGTCAGCCACGACGACGTTCGTGGCGCCCACGGCAAGCGCAAACGCGACATACAGCGTATCATAGGTGGAATGGCCGACAGCCAGGCCGATGTCCAAAGCGATGTCGTGCAGGCCCATGTCCGCGGTCGGCATCGGCGCAAGCTGGGCTTGCAGGAGCGCAAGACCTTCCCTGGCCTCGTCCGGCGTGAGCAGCCTCCTGCGCACCTGGAGCCACAGGACGTTGGTCGCCTCGTTCAGCCAAAAGTCAGGGACGAGCAGATCGGCCCCGCTGCAGGCCAGCGCGTCGGCAAGGTGGCTGTCCGGCTCCTGCAGCACCCACTTGAGGCCGACCGATGCGTCGACGACAAGCGCCAGCGTCAGGCGTCCTTGCCGGCCAGGTCCTCGGCCCGGCCACGGCGCGACTCTTCGAGCAGGTCGGCGGACGGTGGCGACCCGCGCCCTGTGGTCCGGCGCCGAAACTCCGCCAAACGCGAGGTGGCCTGCTCCCGCGCGGCGTGCTGTTTGCTGCCGACCAGGTTGGCTCTCAGGATCTCGCGGTGCTCCGCTTCCGCGGAACGCCCGTGCTCGGCGGCACGAATCCGGAGGCGCTTCACGAGATCCTCGTCAAGATTCCGCACGGTCAGGGTGGCCATCGCCGGCCTCCTATGCTGTCAACTGCTGCAATGACAGCATAGCGGTTGCTCCGGGCCAAGGCCAAGCATCGCCTGTCGAGCAGCCGGTCACGATGCTTCATCCATGCTGGCCGATGCCACAGGCCGGGCTCCCGCAGCCTGCACCCGCCTGACTTGCTCAGGTCGCCAATGATTACGGCCGGCCGGCGTGGGCACGCCGCGGTTGGTGAGTGCCTCGGCGAGTTCGTGCAGGGTGCGCGCCCCGGCGCGCCGCGCCGCCTCCAGGTAGGGCAGCACGTTGGCCGCCCTGGTCCGGGCCTGCCTACTCTTGGCCGCCGCGGCCGCGCGCGCGTGCTCTGGCGCGCCCGAGCGAAGTTGAGGGTTGCCGAGCCTGGTCCCCCTCGCCTTTGCCGCAGCCAGCGCCGCCCGCGTGCGCTGCGAGATCAGCCCCGCTTCCAGCTCGGCGACGGCGGCCATCTGCGTCAGAAGGAACTTGCCCACCGGACCGGGTGGCACGCTGGGCAGGTCGCAGAACACCACGCCGGCCTCGCCGGTGCCTTCGACGACGTGCAGCAGGAAGCGCGCGTTCCTCGCCAGCCGGTCCAGCTTGGCGATCACCAACGCCGCCCGGCGCGCGCGGCAGGCGGCAAGGGCCGCAGCAAGCTGCGGTCGGTCGTTGCGCTTGCCGCTTTCCACTTCCTCGAACTCGGCGGCCACGACGCCGCCGATGCCGGCCACGTACTTGGTAACCGCCGCACGCTGGGCATCAAGGCCGAGACCGCTCTTCCCTTGCCGGTCGGTGCTGACCCGGTAGTAGGCAACGAAGCGCAGCGCAACCGGTGGCGCCCCGGCGAGGCCCGGCGCGGTCACGGCCATCTGAGGCAGGGCAGGAACGTGCAAGGGGCAGCCGGGAGGGAACAGGTCATTGCTCTGCTGTGAAGCCGGGTTCGGCCGCCACCATACCCTTTTGTGCGGCCATTTCACAAACCCAATCGGACGTTTGACGGTTTGTGAAATGGCCAGGCAACGGGCCTAACCCTCGTTTGGAACGTCAAAGGCCATGTAGACAATGGAGATCAATGTTCTCCATTCGACGATTTCGCCGAACGCGCACATATCTGAGTGCGCAACCAGCGCCGCTCCCCGTCGACGTAGAAACAAACGATGAATGAAGTCTTTCAAAAGCATAGCTTATGAGGCTAGCATACAAAAGGTTATGTAAGCGGCAAATGCACCTGCTACTGGCATCGCCAGGAGGTTTTGTAGGTTTTGTATGTTCAAGCAGTCCGGCCAGCCCGTGAAGGGGCACCGCATCGGAGGCAGGGCCGGGGCAAGCTCGGTCGAGCCGGAAGAATGCTGTCCAAGGCAATGTCTAGAACTCTGCCGATATAACGTTGCGCCCGGGTTCCGGCCTTGGCGTCGCGTCCGTTATGCCTGCAGGGAACGCCTTGGCGCGACCGTTCCAAGACTTGCGGCCGCGGTGACCGCGTGCTGATCGGCTATTCGCGGGTGGCGGCGGGCGATCGGGACGCCGCGAGCGCGCGGAGGCGGGCACTCAAAGCCGCAGGATGCGACCAGAGCGTCGAGGAGCTGGCCTTCGGGAACGGGAGCGACCAACCCGAGCTGCGCCGCGTGCTCGACGGGCTACGGCCAGGCGACGTGGTCGTCGTCCCGCAGCTGGACTGCCTGGGCCAGTGTTTGTCCGACGTGCTGCGCCTGCTGCAGGTGATTGTGAAGGCAGGCGCGCAGTTGCGCAGCCTCGCCGAGCCGATCGACACCACGACGCCAGCGGGGCAAACGGCGGCGCAGGTCATCAGCAGCCTGGCCGAGTTCGATCGTCATGTCGCCCGTGAGCGGATCGGCGCAGGCCTTGCGGCGGCGCGTGCCGCGGGGCGCATGGGCGGGCGACCGCCGAAGCTGTCCGGCCGTGAGCGGGCGGTGATCGCCGACGAGGTGCTGTCGGGCCGGCGCTCTGCAGCGGAGATGGCACGGCTTTACAAGGTGAGCGAGGCGACGGTCAGCCGCCTGCTGCAGGCCCGCCGCAAAACTGACGCCGGAGCGCGTGATGAGGGGCATCCGGGGAATGAGGGTGCCCACCATCACGACAGGATCGCGGGCGTGCTGCCCCGGTCGGCGCTGAACGAGCGCCTCGCCATTGTGGGCACGTCGGGGTCGGGCAAGACCTACGCCGCCAAGGGCCTGGTCGAACTGCTGATGGACCGGGGCGAACGCGTCTGCATCGTGGACCCGCTCGGCGTGTGGTGGGGCCTGCGCGCCGGGGCAGACGGCGCACCGTCCGGCTACCCCGTCGCGGTGTTCGGCGGCCGGCACGCAGACATCGCGCTCGACGAGGGCATGGGGACCGCCCTCGGCCATCTTGTCGGCACGCACCCCCTCGCCTGCGTCGTGGACGTCTCGGAGCTCGGCAGCAGCGCTGCCCGCAGGGCGTTCATGACGGCGTTCGCGGAGGCGCTCTACGAGGCCAACACAGAGCCGCTGCACCTGGTGCTGGACGAGGCCGACCTATGGGCGCCGCAGCGGGCGCAGCACAGCGGGCAGGCGCTGCTCGGCCGCATCGAGGAGATCGTGCGCCGCGGGCGCGTGCGGGGCTTCGTGCCGTGGCTGATCACCCAGCGCCCGGCCGTGCTGCACAAGGACGTGCTGAGCCAGGCCGACATCCTGGTGTCGATGAAGTTGACCTCGAGCCAGGATCGCGAAGCCGTGGGCCGCTGGATCGAGGGTCAGGCGGACCGCGCCGAGGGCAAGCGCATCCTGGCCGCTCTGCCGCAGCTCGCTCAGGGTGAGGGCTACGTGTGGGCGCCGTCCGACGGTGTGCTGGCACGGGTGGCCTTCCCGCGCATTCAGAGCTTCGACAGCTCGCGCACGCCGCAGCGCCACGAGCGCGTCGCGACGCCGCGCACGCTGGCGGCGGTGGACCTGTCCGCCATCATGGAGGCACTGGCCGGGATTGAGGCGCGCACGGTCGATGAACGCGACGATCTTGCCAGAGGCGGCCGCAAGCAGGTCTCCGACCTGGACCGGCAGCTCCGGCAGCAGGACCGCGAGCTCGCGGCAGCGCGGGCCCGGGTGGCTGAGATGGAGGCGGAGGTGGCCGCGATGCAGGCGCGGCTCGAACAGGCCGAAGAGCGGGAGGTCCGCGCCGCGCCCGGGTAGCCGGCAGCCACGGCAATGAGGGCTGCAGAGCGTCCGCAATCCAACGTCGTCCGCGAGCAGCGATGTAGCCGGAAAGCATCGGGCTCTGTGGGGCGGTCATGCCACGATCCGCTGAGCTTCGATCGCGTTGCCATTGTCCAGGCAGGAACACTGCAACCGGCCGAAGCAAGCCGGCGGATGGTTCTGGTTCCGAGATGGTTACGGGTGCTATGGACGGTCGATGACCCCGGACGCATTGATCACCCGCTTCGAGCAGGACATGGCACACGCCGAGCGGACGCTGCGCGAGGAGGGCACGGTGTAGGACCTCATGGACCCGTTCTCCCCGAGCACGCGGTCCGATTGTCAATGGTGCGGTCTCGGCCTCAAACGCGTCCCAGCGACACGCGTCCAAGAGCACGAACGCGAGCGGGTCGCGGAGCAGGCGCCCCAGTGCTCCGATCGACAGAATGCCGGACAAAGCGCGGGCAACGGCCGGGTCTCCCGCTGCAATCAAGCCGTCATACGGCGTCAGATCATTGTCGTGCCACGCGCGCCAGCACTCCAGGGCTGCCGCAACGCGCGGTTCGCGTTTTGCGTCGGCAGGACGGGCTAGGAGACGGTCGGCCTCGCTGTAGGCGTGTAGCGGGATACGCCCACGAGGAACGAGCCGGCCTTCTGCGGGCCAAAGCCGGCTAGGGGGCAAAGGAACGTTCTCCGTGCTCCGGCGCGGGCGTGAGACGGCGAGCCCGCCGTTTGCCGCGCCTCCGATGACGGCATAATGCAGGAGGTCACGGCCTACCTGATCCAAAGCCGAAGCATAGTCTTCACCAGCGGGCGCCAACGGATCTTGAGTGACGGCTCGAGGCCAGTCTCGCGCTGTAAGGCCCACCCCTTTCAGGGTGTCTGCTTGTTCCCCAGCCTTGATGGGTGAGCGAGGCGTTGGATAGGGCTGGGATGGTGTGGTCGGCGGTTCTGGAGCGGTTTGAGCGGCAGGCGCCGGCGAGAGCGTGATGGCACGGGCTGCCTCGGAGCACGCGCTGCCGGCGGGCTGGGTGGACGAGGTATTCGAGGCGCACCGCGAGCGGCAGTATGCGCGCGAGCTGCTGTTCTCGACGGTGGGAGAGTTGATGACGCTGGTGTCTTTGGGCCTACGCCCGTCGCTGCACGCGGCGGCGCGGCAGATGGACCAACTGCCGGTGTCGCTGGCCTCGCTGTATGACAAGGTGAACCATGCCGAGCCTGCGGTGTTGCGGGCGCTTGTGCGCGACAGCGCCGAACGCCTGGCGCCGGTGATGGCGGCCGTGGGCCACGGTGCAAGCCTGCCCGGCTGGCGGGTGCGTGTGCTGGACGGCAATCACCTGCCGGCAAGCGAGAGGCGCTTGGCGCCGCTGCGGGGCCACCGGGGTGCGGCCCTGCCCGGGCAGTCCCTGGTGGTGTGTGATCCCGACACGGGCCTGGTGGTGGATATGGTGGCCCAAGAGGACGCGCACGCGAGCGAGCGCACCGGGGCCACGGCGCTGCTGGATAGCGTGGGGCCGGGACAATTATGGATTGCAGACCGCCACTTTTGCACCAGCGCGATCCTGGAAGGCTGGGACAGGGCTGGAGCTGACTTCATCGTGCGCGAGCACGGCCGCCATCCCCGGCTGGCTGGCGAAGGGGAGTGGCGCACCTGCGGCCGGGTTGAGACCGGGTCGGTGCGCGAGCAGGCGATCCAGGCTGGGGACCACCCTGCATCTTGGCGGCGCATCGAGCTTGCGCTGGATGCGCCCACCGAGGCAGGCGACACCACGATCCGGCTTTGGAGCAACCTGCCCGCGGCGGTCGGTGCCGGGCGGGTTGCCGAACTTTACCGCACGCGCTGGCGCATTGAAGGCATGTTCGGGCGCCTGGAAAGCGTGCTGCAGAGCGAGGTCACCAGCCTTGGCCACCCCCGCGCAGCACTGCTGGGCTTTGCCGCCGCCGTGCTGGCCTACAACGTCCTCGCACTGCTCGCCCGCTGCGTGGAACAGGCGCACCAGCAGCAGGAGCCGCCACCGGCGGTGTCCACCTACCATTTGGCCGTGCAGATCAGAGGCAGCTACCAAGGCATGATGATCGCCGTGCCGTCCGAGTGCTGGCCGCCGTGGCAGGGCACCGAGCCCGGCCACCTGGCCGAACGGCTGCTCCACCTCGCCCGCAACATCAACCCGCGCCAGGTCGCCACCAGCAAGCGAACAACCAAACCGAAAACATCAATAGGCTACGTCGATGGGAAAACCGCCCGTGCCCACGTCGCAACCGCTCGCATCCTCGCCCAAGCCAAAGCAGAAAGACCCTGAAAGGGGTGGCTGTAAGGCCTAGCAAGCGAACGTGGGCACGCGGGGCAGCAGCCAGGTGCACAGCTGGGCCCCAGCTGATGGCCGCACCCGGTTCCGTCGCGTCCGCCACCCTCAAATCTCCAAGCGTCAGTTCAAGAGCGGCCGAAGGCTCGATCCTGAGGGCGTCCCGCCAGAGCCGGCGTGCGCCTCCCCGCAGCAGCCATTCACCGGCTTCTGCGGCGATTGAAGGTCCCGTCGAAAGCAGTCGGACGAGATCGGGTAACACTTCTTCCGCCGCTCCGCCTGAAATTCGGTGTGACCGCGCTTTCTCCAATGCGCTCCGCCACTGTTCCGCATCGGCGAGCAGCGCGCCTCGAGGAAGGCCACGTGACCAATCTTGCGGAGTCCAATCGACGGCGACGCGCCGCAATAGCCGCCGGACTCGCTCTTGAGTCGGGCCGCGGAGCAATAAATTGGCGAGCACCGCGCATGTTCGGCCGTCCCGCGTGTCCAGTGCGGGCACGCCGTGCGTGCTGAATAGGGCCAAACCCGCTTCACGCGCGAGCGCAGACAGGTAGACGTCGTAGGGCTCCATCGAAGTTGCCGCGATAGCCACGTCGCAAGCTGGCACGTCGCCGCGGGCAAGCAGCTCCCTCTCCCAGCGTAGAGCCTCCACCGCCTCAGCTCGCGGGTCGGCGCAGGCATCAGATGCCACGAGCTTAGGCTCCATTGCCGGCACGAGCTCGATGCGCGCAGGGAACCAATTCCGGTCAACCTCGCCACGCGTCGTCCATGTGAGCGGCAGATGACGAGACAACGCCACGATCAAGGGCCGCCAGACAGGATCCACGTCGAGGATGCCATCAAGCTTGACCGCGCCAAGCACCCTGAACGCGTGATCCAAGCGAGCGAGCGCCGCATCTCGCAGGTCGGGCGGGACCAAGACGCCTGGGGGGAGGGTTGCCCGGACCCGCGCTTCGATCGCGGCCAGGTCGGCGATACGGCTCGAGCGGCTTGCAGCGGCTAGGCGGCCGCCGTACCGCCAGAGATCACCAAGCGTGCGCGAAACCGCGCGCGGCGTGCCCGGCAGCCCAGCGATCAAACCTAGTTCGCTGAGCCCGCCCTCAACCAGAGCCAGCGTGATCGCTGGAAGGAGGTCCTCGGTCGCGGGCGGCCGACAAAAGCCGCCGGCGAGGCGCGCCGCCAAACCCGGGAGGTTTGTCACCTCCAGTCCAAGCTCGCCTGCGCGGGCCGCCGTGAGACGGCGCATACGCAAGGCGAGTGGTCCAGAGACGACCACGGTTTTCCGATGGTGAGGTCCTATTCCAGCAATCATCCTAACGACATCGTTCAGGTTTCCAAGCCAAGAGGCTGACTAAACCTCGTTCCGGCCCGTCAATGTCGCCTGCAGCCCGTGCGCCACACCAAATCAGTTCCTCCAAACAAGAGGCAGGGCTTGCTTACACACTACTTCACGAAGCGATTTCAGCTGTTCTGCCGACGCTGCTCTACCAAGATTAGCCTAAAAAGCTCCGCCTGATACGGGGCGTCGTGAAGGGCATCATGGTCGCCGCGTAGCGTTGGCCGGACATGCTCGGCAATTCGGCTCGAGCGGGTGTCTGACCAAGTGCAGCCGGTCATCCCCATGTAGAGTCCCTTGATGTCGAGCGCGGTGAAGCCAAACGGGTCTTCGCCTGTAAAGCGATGGAAGTAGTAGTTGACGAACGACCAATCGAATGGCGCATTAAACCCGGCGAAGACGGGATCCTGGCCTTCGCCCGCAGCCGCGCGAGTCCAGTCCCGGAACCGCGTCATGGCCCTGGCAGGCTCCAAGCCGGTCTGCCGCAAATGTTCCAGCGAAAGGCCCGATACCGCTAGCGCCGCGGGATCTGCGTTGTCATTGATCGGCTTGATCTCGCATGCAAACGTCACGGCGGGATCCGTCACCAGGCAGGCGCCAATCGAGATCAGGCTGTACTCCCCGGGGATCGGCCCTGCCGTTTCTACGTCAATGGAGATGAAGACCTCGGTATTTCGTGTCATTACGGGATCAGTCCTTCTACCTTTACCAGCGGCGGGCGGTTTCGGACGGACTGCCAATGCTCGCGGAAGATACGACGTCGATGTTCGGCCGAGCCGTCAGTTTTCCAACGCAGGCCTGCTAGTGTCGTGATATCGAACGGAGTCTCAGATCCCGATCGTGCGGTCACGATCGTCGGCAGGCAACGTCCAAGCGCGTAGCCGAGTTCAAGGAAGCAATTGGGCCTAGAGCCAGTGATGTCTGCCAAGACGACGCTCGCGCAGTGGAGTTTGGCGAAAATTTCCTCGTCGATACGCGCGCGCTCGTATGCCTGGCGTCCGTCAATGACAGTAAGATGATAGCCAAACTCGTTCTCCATGACGGGCTGCACGACAGTGTCGAAGAAGTCCTGCACCGCCGGATACTCCTCGTGGTCCTCGTTCAGCAGGCGGACGGCGAACGCAGTCGGCCGCTCAAGCGATTCAAGTAATTCGACAAGCGTGCCCACGCGGTCGGGCACAGGCTGGCGGGCCGGAAAACGGATGCGGTTGATCCACTCGTGCGAATCTCCACCATCCGCGATTTGGAAGAGCATGCGGCTGTTACTGCTGGTCATGCCGAACGAATAGAGCTTCCTGCTACCAGTAGCTTCGAGTGTAATCGGGAGATTTAGCGGAACGGCCGGCTTGCCGGCGGCGTGATAGAGGTTGGCGAGGTAAAGGACACCCTCGGTGCCGCCGAGCGCCACGAGAATGTCGCCGCACCGCGCCTGTGCCTCCATGCGCTTGCTGTTCATGTTCCATTGAGCGGCGTTCTCGATCCGCACAAGGGGCGACGCGCGTAGCTCGTCCCACAGTTCGACATGTTCGGGTGGGATTTGTTCTTCGCTCTTATGGTGTTGGACGGCGACTGCCAGCGGACCAGGCACGTTGGCGGGTCGCAGCGCGAGCGCTTCCTTCATCGTCCGCCAGATCAGCCAGTCAAAACAAATCGGGGCGCCATCGCCGCGGACCGGTTCGGCATCAACCGGTACAACGAAGTTTGCCCCGATACGCATTAGGGCCTTCACAAGGCCGGCGACGAGCTCGCGTGCGGCTACGACGTCGTCGGGCTTGGCGATGGCGGCGTCGCTGGCAACGCTGCCGGAGATGTGGATGCGACGGCCGAACAGGGGAGAGCGCGGCATCATCGGTCTTCCATCACGCGCGAACCGCCCATCTCGAGCGCCGCGGCACGAAGGTGTTCGTAGCGAAGAGGAGTGTCGGGGAAAGCCCTTGCCACCGCGGCGGGGTAAAAGCGGGTCCTGAAATCCGAAAACGTCCAGCCTAAACCGCCGTCGCGCCCCCCCGTGATGACCGCGAGCTCGCCGAGCTGCGATTGATCCAAGCCGAGGCCGTGAAGATCCATCTCCAGCAGCTGGCGACGCTCGATTTCGGTGGGGCGCTTGAACTCTTCGATGATCGCGGCCCGACGCATCAGCGCCGCATCTATCACGCTGAGGCGGTTGGTGCATAAGATGACCACAATACGACCCTTGAATCGCCGAAGGTCGTCAATGCCCTGGATAAGCGTATTGACGGCCACCTTGTCCTCATGGTGGCTGTGGTCCTGGGATCGTGATGCCGCGATGCTATCAGCCTCGTCGATGACGAGGACCGCGCGTCGATTCTTGCCCACCGACACTGTGACCCGCTTCAACGCTTCGGCAAGTAACGTCGTCATCTCGCCGACCTTGCCGCTACCACGAACTCGATTGGAAAGGCGAAAGATCATCGATTCGTCGCATTGGGCCTCCGTCATGAGGCGGTTGGCAACGCACTCGGCAACCGCCGTTTTGCCGGTGCCCACGTCGCCGTGGAAGATGACCAGAGGGTATTGGTCGGCGACGCGGTCGCAGATCGGCAGGGCGACGCCGTGATGCCGCCTCGCCCAATGGCCAAGCTTGTCGGCGCTAAGTAGAAGCCGTAGCTGGTCGCGGACGCGGCTGTAGCGGCGTTCGAAGCCCAAAAGCGTACGCTCTCGCGTTGCGAGCTCAGCGTCAGGTACAACGACCTCGCTGTCGAAGATCGTGTTCGATGTCGTCATCAATCAGTCCAATCTTTACGCTTCATGCCATACGAGTTGCTGGTGTAGTTGCGGCCCGCGCCGCCGCTCAGCGACGAGTGGCTTGTGTCGTCGTAGCTGGTAGTCCAGGAGATCCGCAGGCGACCGCTCAAGTCGCGGCGTGCGTCGTCGTTATAGGTTCCGGTGTAGCCAACTATTATCCGCAGTTGCGCGAACGACACCTTGGGCCAGAGCACGCCGCCAGGGCGACTGGAAGTAAGGGAGCCGGAGTCGGTGTCGACGTCGAACCTAACCGCCTTCACCTCCGTCCCGGCGCTCAGCAGCGTAACATCGACCCAGGCGAGGAAGCCTTTCTTGGCGAGCAATTCGATGTCGTGCGCGTAGTCGGCGGCCTTGGCTGGAGTCCACGCGCCGGTGCTATCGGCGATCATCGCCAAGTCTGCCTTGACCCGGCGCACCACGTTTTCGATGTCCGCCGTCGTGTAGGTCTCGGTGATTGTGGTGGTGCTCATCACTGATCCTCCGTCCTGAACTGCGGGCCGAAGAGCTCTTTCCACACGTCGTGGTCGTCCTCGGCCGAGGCGAAGTTGGCGGTCTCCCAGGCGTCCTGCGCGGCCTGTACGATCTCCTGGCGCTCGGCTTCGGAGATCCGGCTGGCGACGTTGTTAGAGCTGCACACCGGATCGATGATCACGACTGAGTCGGAGAACTGAGGTATGGGCTTATTGTTTTCCGAGAAAGAAATGACCTCCTTGAGGCGCGATTGCGCGATGTAAAGCAGGAAGTCGCGGAAACGCTGGTCGATGCTCGCGCTCTTACCTCGGGTGTCGAGCATGTAAGCCATAATTAGTTCTATCGCGACGGACTTGAGCGGCTTAATCTCAGCGCGATTGCGCCACTTCTTCGCCATACGAACCAGGGTGCGGAAATCGCCGTCGACGTCCTTGCGATCACGCACAAATTTAATTTGGCAGGGTGCGCACGTCTCGACCTTTGAGCCGTCGTGGATGTCGTATTGCCAGCCGTAGCCGACGCGGTTGGGATTTTCGATTACCGGCACGATGTCGACGCTGAGGCCGGAGCCGACGAAGGTCACAGTCGCCGCTTTGCGCTGGATCTGGAAGTCTTCGACGGACTTCGTCGGATACTGTTCGATCAGCAGGTTGTAAATCAGCGTGTTCAGGTCGTCGAGCGTCTCCGCACTGGCGTCCTTACCTGAAATGTAGAATACGACGTCAACGTCGACTGGATCCTGGCTTGTCTTGCGCAAAATCGTGTACTTTGCGAACGAGCCCGCCTTCACCACTCGTGTGATTTTGAGCTCAGTTTTGTCACGCACATTGCCACATAGATTGTCGATCAAGCGGTCGACCTGAGCGTGATACTCCTTACGCTTGTCCGCAGCTAGGCGGAGCAGGTTGCTGTCGTAGTAACGCAGTTGCGTATTACTGAGTGCCATCGCAGCCTCCTTTCGTAGTTCCCCGCACATCGGCGCTGGGCAAAGCTCCGCCATTCCCAGCAAGAGGTCTTATCGAAACTAAACCACGTGAAACGATCCACCATTGCCGCATTGACGCGACCATGGGATGCATATATCAACTATCCGGACCAGGTGTCAACATCAGGATAGTTTCTATCTCTATGGCGGGGTCATAAATTGCGCTGGGGTGTCGAGCAAAGGCTTGAGTTTGTTGAGTTTCGCCTTTTTTGGGAGGGCTCAATTAACCGCGCCGACATCGTGGAGTATTTTGGCGTCTCGGTCCCCCAGGCGTCGAAAGATCTTACGCTTTATCAAGATCGCGCGCCTGGAAACATGGACTACGACACGCGCGCCAAGCGCTATGTCGCCGCCGCAAAATTCGTTCTGCGGTTTATCAGTCCTGACCCATACGTCTACCTTGCGCGGCTCCGCTCGGTGGTCGAAGGCGCTGTCCCTGGCCATGATTCCTGGATTGGAGCGCTGCCCAACGCTGACGTTGCGCTGACCCCTAACCGAGACATCGATATTGAGGCGTTGCGCCGGATCCTCGACACGGTGCGTGAGGGCTGCTCGGTTGAGATTTTCTACCAGTCGATGAACAAACTGCGGCCAGATCCGATTTGGCGCCGCATTACACCGCATGCTTTCGGGTATGACGGCTTCCGCTGGCATGCCCGGGCCTATTGCCACCTTGAGAACAGGTTCAAGGACTTCCTGCTTCCTCGCATTCTTGAGGCCCGTGGCAAAGAAAAGCCCGGCGCGACCGGGGAGCAAGACTGGCTATGGAATAATTATTTCGACGTCATCATCGGGCCGCATCCTGATTTGACCGAGAGCCAGAAAAAGGTCGTCGCCAAGGATTATGGGCTCGACCATGGCGGCGGTGTGCTCGCTGTGCGGTATGCGATGCTATTCTATGTTCTCAAGAGACTTGGCTTGCTTGGCGACGCTGCAAGGCAGAATGCTCGCACCCAGCATATTGTCGCATTAAACCGCAAGGAAACCGAGGCCGCGCTCCAGCAGGCGGAGTTGCAGCTATGAATGTATTTTGTGGGAGCGTCGATTGATGGCCGCGATGCTCGAAAATATAAAGAACGGCGCTTCTGTCCGGGGAATTGCGTCTGCGCAGCCGGTTCAGGTCGTGTCGATCGCCTGGATCGGCGACCAAGCGATCAACGTCGTCTACCGCGACCATAATGGCACGGTCGCCGAGGTTGTCCTCTACCGGGACGACGAACATCGCCTGGAGGTCGAGCAGAATGGTCTGCCATGGTCGTTCGATGCCGATGGCGCGCTGCTGCGTTTGGTGACGGAAGCCAATCGCATCAAGCTCGCGCATTATTTCGATCCCTACCTTGCAATCCACACCAGCCTCGTCGATCCGCTGCCGCACCAGATTTCGGCGGTCTATGGCGAAATGCTCCCGCGGCAGCCGTTGCGGTTCCTCCTCGCGGACGACCCGGGCGCTGGCAAAACGATCATGGCGGGCTTGCTGATTAAGGAGCTGACCGCGCGCAGCGATGTCGAGCGTTGCCTGGTGGTCGCGCCGGGCAGCCTGGTCGAGCAGTGGCAGGACGAGCTTGGCCAGAAGTTCAATCTCGCGTTCGACATTCTAACCCGAGACATGATCGAGACGTCGCGTTCGGGTAATCCGTTTAACGATCGCGATCGACTGATCGTCCGTCTCGACGTGCTGGCACGCAACGAAGAGCTGCAAGACAAGCTCATGAGCGCGCGCGAATGGGATCTCGTCATCTGCGATGAGGCCCATCGCATGTCGGCGACCTATTTCGGTGGTGAGGTCAAATATACGCGGCGCTATCAGGTCGGCCAGAAGCTTGGCCAGATCAGCCGGCATCTCCTGCTCATGTCGGCGACGCCGCACAACGGTAAGGAGGAAGATTTCCAGCTTTTCATGGCACTGCTCGATGGCGACCGGTTCGAGGGACGGTTCCGCGACGGCGTCCACTATACCGACACTAACGACATGATGCGGCGGCTGACCAAGGAGGAGCTGCTAAAGTTCGATGGGCGGCCACTCTTTCCAGAGCGCCGTGCCCGCACAGTCAAATATCAGCTCTCAAAAGGTGAGGCTGCGCTTTATGCCGCTGTCACCGAGTATGTCCGCACCGAGATGAACCGCGTACAGCGGTTCGCAGAAGGGGATGGCAAGAAGCGCAACAATGTGGGCTTCGCCTTGCAAATCCTCCAGCGACGCCTCGCTTCCTCACCGGCCGCCATACACCAGTCGCTGAAACGCCGGCGTGAGCGGTTAGAGGCAGAGCTGGGCGAAGCGCGTCTCGCCGCAAAGGGAAGGCGGTTTGGTATTGGAGAACCGTCGATAAACTCGGACGAGCTAGGCAACATAGACGAATACGGACAGGAGGAGATCGACGAGCTTGAAGAGCTGATCTCAACAGGTGCGACGACGGCCGAGACGGTCGAACAGCTCGCGCTGGAGGTCGATACGCTGAAAGGCCTTGAGTCGATGGCCCTGGGCGTTCTGCGCTCCGGCGTAGATACGAAATGGACGCAGCTCAATCGTATTCTCGACGACGATCTCATGATTGACACGGCGGGCAATCGTCGCAAGCTGATCATCTTCACCGAGCCAAAGGACACGCTTCACTACCTGCTTGACAAAGTGCGCGCGCGCCTCGGCAGCCCCGAAGCGGTGGACGTGATTCATGGTGGCGTATCGCGCGAGGAACGCCGAAAGGTGATTGAGCGCTTTATGCAGGACAAAGACCTGCATGTGCTGATCGCGAACGATGCCGCTGGTGAAGGCGTAAACCTCCAGCGCGGCCACTTGATGGTCAATTACGACCTGCCCTGGAACCCCAACAAGATCGAGCAACGGTTCGGCCGTATCCACCGCATAGGCCAAACCGAGGTTTGTCACCTTTGGAATCTTGTGGCGGCCGACACGCGCGAAGGCGAGGTCTACGGGCGCCTCCTCGAAAAGCTGGAGACTGCCAGGGAAGCGTTGGGCGGCCGCGTCTATGATGTACTTGGCGAGTTGTTCGAAGGTACCGCGCTTAAAGACCTCCTTTTCCAGGCCATCCAATATGGCGAGCAGGAGGAGGTAAGGGCGCGCCTCTTCCGGCAGGTCGATGGTGCTGTTGATCAGACACATCTGCTGGAATTGCTTCGCCGTCGCGCGCTAACGAATGACACCATGCCCGAGGCGAAGGTCGAGGAGCTGCGGCTCGAAATGGAGCGAGCCGAAGCGCTGCGCCTTCAGCCGCATCACATCCAGAGCTTCTTCGTCGAGGCGTTCCAGCATTTGGGCGGTCGCCTTAAACGCCGCGAGGAGGGGCGTTGGGAAGTCACCCATGCGCCGGTGCGCATTCGGGATCGCGATCGCCAAATCGGCAGTGGCGCGCCTATCCAGAAGCAATATGAGCGGATCTGCTTCGAGAAGAGCAAGATCAACCAGCAGCCAGTCGCGGCCTTCATCTGCCCCGGCCACCCGCTCCTTGAGGCGGTGATCAGCCTCATTCGGGAGCAATACGAGCAGATCATGCGCCAGGGCGCGATCATGGTCGATGAAATCGATCCCGGCGACGCGCTCTCCGCCGTCTTCCTTTTGGAACACACGGTCCAGGATGGCCGCACGACGAGTGCCGGCAAGCCGCATGTGATTTCGCAGCGGCTCCAGTTCGCTGCAATCGACAAAGCGGGGCACGCCACCAACGCGGGTATCGCGCCTCATCTCAATTTTCGGCCCGCCAAGCCTGAAGAGATCGAACTCGTGCGCAACCTTCTCGACGAGGCCTGGCTGACGACCGAGCTGGAAAAGAGGGCCATCCGGTTCGCCACGGTGGAACTGGCGCAGGGGCATGTCGCAGAGGTCAAGGCGCGCCGCCTGCCTGAAATCGAGAAGGTCGAGCAGGAGGTGCGCTTACGCCTCAAGAAGGAAATCAACTACTGGGACTCGCGGGCCTTCGAGCTGAAGGAAGAGGAGAAGGCTGGAAAGAAGACGCGGCTCAACTGGCAGAATGCCCAGCGCCGGGCCGAGGAACTAGCTGAGCGCCAGAAACGCCGGATGGATCAGCTTGAACGCGAGCGCTTCATCTCGTCGCAGCCACCGCGGGTGCGCGGCGGCATGGTGGTCATCCCGCGTGGACTATTGGACGCGCGGCAGAATTCGAGCGTGCCGAACCAATTCTCCGAGGATCCCGCCGCGCGGAGAGAGATCGAACTTGCCGCGATGCAAGCGGTCATGGCGGCGGAACGCGCGCTCGGGCACGAGCCGTTAGACGTTTCGGCTCAGAAAATTGGCTACGACATTGCTTCGCACAATCCGAAGTCGGGGCATCTTCGCTTCATCGAGGTCAAAGGACGCATCAATGGCGCAGATACTGTGATGGTCACGCGGCAGGAGGTCATCACCTCGCTGCATGAGCCCGAGAAGTTCATCTTAGCAATCGTATCCGTCACCGGCGGTTTCGCTCATGAACCACGCTATGTGCGCGGTCCACTTATCGAGCGCGAGCCGTCTTTTCTCGAGACGGCGATACAATTTCATCTACCGCGCCTGCTTGAGCGCGGGGAAGCACCGCGATGAGGATTACCAAAGGACTGATCATCGCTGATCCTTGGATCGGCTATGTTCTCGGCGGAACCAAAGACTGGGAGATGCGATCATCGGGGTCGTCGCATCGCGGCTGGTTCGGTCTGATCCGCAAAGGCACCGGAGCGATCTATGGTGTGGCAAGGCTGATTGAGGTTGGTGCGCCGCTATCGCCAACCGAGTTGATCGCCACGTTTGAGCGTCACCGTATTCCCGAGCACATGATTCGGTCGGGCGAAGTCGCCAAATGGAATACGCCCTGGAAGCTTGATGATGTGCGTCGGTTCGATCCCCCGGTTTCTTACCGCCACAAGAGTGGAGCCGTGACCTGGGTCGAATTGGACGATGCGGCCATCGATGGGGTCCCGACGATCAACGCGGAAGCGGCTATGCCTTTGGTTGGCACGTCGCTTCATGATTGGTCCCGCATCGCCGCCACGGTTAACGTCGATGTCTCCCGTCGAGGCCGAACGCTAGATATTGGCATCGCATGGGATGACGGGAAGCCAGGCGATGCTGCGCCGCCAAAGCCGAGCCAAGCAGAATCGGTCTCTCTGAACGCGCGACCGCTGTTGCTACCGGTCACGGCGGCTTCGCGGACGGAAGCTGGGCGTGTGATTGGCGAAGTAGGGATCACAGAAGGAAACATCACAAACAAGCATATCTACCTACGCTCGTTCTTCGACCGCTTCCCGACTGATGCAATAGGCGGTTCGAACAAGGCTATGCGAGCGAAGCGCGCTTTGACGATCGAATGGGGCGGCGCCGAGTCGGTCCAAACCGACATCGACGGCCAGAAAATATTCTTCCGCGCCAGGGGCTGGATCGGTGCCTTCTACCAATTGCATAGGGCCAAAGCCGGAGACCGCGTCATGGTCGAGGAGATTGCACCCTACCGCTATCGAGTCAGCCTCAGGCGGCACGGATCGCAAGGAAGAATGCCGTGATGAAGATCAGGGATTCCGCTTTCCTAGGACCGGTGTCGCTGGAAAAGCTTCGGTCCGGCGCCGATGTCGCACGGAAGACGGGCTTCGTCGCGCTGTGCCGAAGGCAAGTCTCACATCGCACTAACGCAATCCACCTTAGAAAAAATAGGCTGGTTTATGACCTCGACCAATAAGTACAAGAAAAAGCTCATTGAGGTTGCGATCCCGCTTGAGGCGATCAATGCGGCGTCGGCGCGTGAAAAGTCGATCCGGCACGGGCATCCCGCTACGCTGCATCTCTGGTGGGCGCGGCGGCCTTTGGCGGCGTGCCGAGCGGTGCTGTTCTCGCAGCTAGTGGATGATCCCTCGGGCTATGCGGACAGGCTGCTGGACGACTCGAGAATCCGTAAGCGTGCGGAGACGGACCTAGTCGTGCGCTTGAAGTTGTGGAGAGACCGAAAGGTCGACGCACACGGCAATGTGCCTGACACGCCCGAGCCGACCTTAGAGGATTGCGCGGCCGACATTGAGCGCAAGCGACTGTTTGAGATCATTGAAGACCTGGTCGTATGGGAAAACTCAACCAACGAAGAAGTGCTGGAACGCGCAAGGGCGGAGATCCGGCGCAGCTGCGGCAGCGAGTTACCGCCTATATACGACCCGTTCTCGGGTGGTGGCTCAATCCCGCTGGAGGCGCAGCGATTGGGCCTGCCGGCCTACGGGTCTGACCTAAATCCGGTTGCGGTGATGATCGGCAAGGCGATGATCGAGATCCCGCCGAAGTTCAAGGACTTGCCTCCCATCCACCCCGGGATCAATGACCGGTCGTTCTATCGAAATGCAGAGGGACTGGCCGAGGATGTGAAATACTATGGCGGATGGATGCGCGAAAAAGCGTGGGAGCGCATCGGGCATCTATATCCACAGGTGGATCTGCCCAAGGAGTCTGGTGGCGGAAGGGCAACGGTAATCGCATGGATTTGGGCGCGGACGGTGCCGAGCCCGGACCCGGCGTTCGCAGACGTACCGGTTCCAATCACGTCCAGTTTCCTCCTGAGCGCCAAGGCTGGCAAGGAAGCATGGATTGAACCGACCGTGGACCGAGCAACTCGAAAGATTCAGTACAGGATTAGGACTGGAGGCACGAAGGAAGAAATAAGAAGAGCACAAGAGGGAACGCGACTTGGAACACGTGCGAATTTTCGCTGTCTGCTATCTGATGCGGCGATTACGCCGGATTATATTCGTCAAGCAGGAAAGGGCGGAAAGATTGGCAGCGTTCTCATTGCTATTGTTGCAGAGGGTCGCGGCGGGCGGAATTATGTTGCACCTAATGAAAAACACGAAATCTTGGCGCTGTCTGCCGCGCCTGAATGGCGGCCGAATTTAAGCTTCGAACCTGAGGCGCTCGGGTTCCGTGTGGGAAACTACGGGATGAAGACCTTTGGCGATATGTACTCGCATCGCCAAGTTATTGCGCTCAAGACGTTCAGCGACTTGGTCATAGATGCAAGAGCCCAGGTAGCCAAGGACTACGAAATCCGACAAGGCGAGGCTGTCAACACGTCGGGGCGAGACTTCGTCGATTATGCAAATGCTGTCAGCGTGTACCTGGCTTTTGTAATCAGCCGGTTTGCTGATCTACAGAACAATTTGTGCCAGTGGCGTTCGGACGCAGCGAAGCAGCATGTTGGTCACTTGTTTTCCCGCCAGGCGATCCCGATGACTTGGGATTATGCCGAGGCCAATCCCTTCTGCGGCTCCGCCGGCAGTTGGAATAAATGCGTGTTATTTGTTCCCAAAGTTCTCGATCTATTGCGAGCAGATCCCCAAGGATACATCAAGCAAAACGATGCTCAATCAGTCGAATACCCGCGCGAGGTGGTCATATCAACAGACCCGCCATACTATGACAATATTGGATACGCAGACCTGTCAGATTTCTTTTTTGTATGGCTCCGAGAAGCACTCCGACCAGTAGAGAAAGAGCTTTTTGGAACGCTAGGAACGCCGAAAGTGGAAGAACTGGTGGCCACGCCAGTTAGGCACGGCGGTAAGGAGGCTGCGGAAGCTTTCTTCCTTTCGGGAATGCAGAGTGCATTACGACGTATGGCGGAGTCGTCGTCTGGGCAGTTTCCCTGTTCAATCTACTATGCATTTAAGCAGAGCGAGATCGAAGCTGAAGGTATAAGCTCAACTGGCTGGGCCACTTTCCTTTCCGCCGTTATTGCTGCCGGCTATCAAGTGGTTGGCACTTGGCCCATGCGGACCGAGCTGGCGAATAGGATTCGAGGCATTGGTTCAAACGCGCTAGCAAGTTCAGTCGTCATGGTCTGTCGGAAAAAAGAAATGACAGCCGAAACTATCACTCGCGCTGAATTCATCCGAGCGCTGAAGCGCGAACTACCGCCAGCAATTGCCGAACTTCAAGGCGCGAACATCGCCCCCGCCGATATGCCTCAGTCAGCGATCGGTCCAGGCATGGGCGTGTTTTCGCGCTACAAGGCAGTCCTCGAATCCGACGACAGCCCAATGAGCGTGAAGACGGCGCTGCAGATCATCAACCGGGAGCTCGATGAATATCTCGGCGGCATCCAGGGCGAGTTCGATGCGGACACCAGGTTTGCCATAACCTGGTTCGAGCAGAATGGCCTAAAGGCCGGCGACTACGGTACCGCCAACAGCATCGCGACGGCGCGGGGCATCTCGGTAGAGAGCGTGAAGCATGCCGAGATCGTCGAGAGCGCCGCCGGCAAGGTCCGGATTCTCGCGCGCGACGAGTTGGGCGATGACTGGGATGCAGAGAGTGACGGACACCTAACGGTGTGGGAGTGCCTTCAGCATCTCGTTCGGCAGCATGAGAAAGACGGTATCTCGCATAGCACGGCCGTCTTGTTGAAGAAGATCGAAGCCAAGGCCGAGGCCGTCAAGGATCTTGCCTACTGCCTCTACGATATCAGCGCCAACAAGCGAAAGGATGCGAAGGAGGCCACAGCTTACAACGCATTGATTGCCGACTGGACGGAGCTGACGCGGCAGGCAGCAGCGATCCACGATACGAGCGGGGATCGTCAGATCCAATTTGGCATCTAAGGGGCACTGCAAAGTGGCAAAGAGTACGCGCCAATATGTTTTTGAAGGGATGGAGCTGCTTCCGGCGGCCCTAACCCCTTTCGTTGAAAAGCGGTTGGAAAGCTCCCTCAAGGGGCACTGGCAGGTCCAGGTTGTGGAGAAGCTGCCCACCCTTCGCCCGAATAGCTATGGCGCTGTCGGCTGGGATCAGGCCGCCCTATTCAACGCCATGGACCGTTTCTGGAACGAGGCGTTTAGAGCTGTCCTCGGCCGCGCCGAGCGGTCCTGGGTAAATGAGCTTGTCGATGTCCGCAACAAGCTCTCGCATAATGAGACCTTCACCTATGACGACGCCGAGCGCGCGCTCGACTCAATGCGTCGTCTGATGGAGGCGATCAGCGCCGGTGACACCGCCGAGCAGCTCTCGAAGATGCGCGACACCATTCTGCGTACGAAGTTCACCGAGCTTCAGCGCAATGAGGAGCGGCGCAAGACCCAGCGACTTGAAATCTCCGTCGAAACCGTGGCCGGCCTTCTCCCATGGCGCGAGGTGGTCGAGCCGCACCAGGATGTCGCAACCGGCGACTTCCAGCAGGCCGAGTTCGCGGCCGATCTCGCCAAGGTACATTCGGGCAGCGCGCCTGCCGAATATCGCGACCCGCGCCAGTTTTTCAGCCGCACTTATCTGACCGACGGTCTGAGCGCGCTCCTGATCGGCGCGGCCAAGCGGCTCTCCGGCAGCGGCGGCGATCCGGTGGTCGAACTGCAAACCAACTTTGGCGGTGGCAAGACCCACTCGATGCTTGCCCTCTATCACATGGCGGGGCCGACGCCGGTCCAGGACCTGTCGGGCCTTGATCGATTGCTGGACGAGCATGGGCTGAGTGTGCCTCAGGCAATCAATCGTGCGGTGCTCGTCGGCACATCGCGTGGGCCGCAGGACGTCCTCAATGCCGAGGGTGGCCGAAAGATCCGCACGACCTGGGGCGAACTGGCCTGGCAGCTCGGCGGGGCCGATGCCTTCGACATGATCGCCGAGAATGACGCCAACGGCATTGCGCCTGGTTCCCATCTGCTCGAGACGATCTTCAAGAAATATGCGCCTTGCCTGATCCTGATCGACGAATGGGTCGCCTATCTACGGCAGATCTACCGGGTCGAGGGGCTGCCAGCCGGTTCGTTCGACGCGAACCTGTCCTTCGTCCAGTCGCTGACCGAGGCGGTGAAAGCTAGCCCTGGTACTTTGCTAGTCGCTTCCTTGCCGGCATCGCAGATCGAGGTCGGCGGCGATGGCGGCCAGGAGGCGTTGGCGCGCCTTAAGCAGACCTTCAGCCGCGTTGAATCTTCATGGCGACCGGCGAGCCAGGAAGAGAGCTATGAAATCGTCCGGCGGCGGCTCTTCAAGGAGATTCCAGGGGATAAGTTCCACCACCGCGACAACACGCTGAAGCAATTCGCAAAGCTCTATCGTGAGAACGCAAACGACTTTCCGCAGGGCTGCGCCGATGAGGACTATCGGCGCAAGCTGGAGAAGGCCTATCCGATCCATCCCGAGCTGTTCGACCAGCTCTATACGACCTGGGGATCGCTCGAAAAATTCCAGCGCACGCGCGGCGTGCTGCGCTTGATGGCACAGGCCATCCACGAGCTTTGGATGAATGGCGACCCGTCGGTGATGATCATGCCAGGCAGCGTCGCGGTAAGTTCGCCGCGGGTCGAGCCGGAGCTACTCCACTATCTCGACGTCACTTGGCAGTCGATCATCGCCGGCGATGTCGATGGGACGACGTCCACGCCCTACAAGATCGACCAGTTGGCGCCCAACCTGAACCGCTATTCGGCGACCAGGCGTGTCGCCCGTGCGATCTTCATGGGTACTGCGCCCACGCATCAGCAGCAAAACACCGGCCTCGACGACAAGCAGATCAATCTCGGCGTCGTGCAGCCGGGTGAGCGGCCGGCGATCTTCGGCGATGCCCTGCGACGGCTGACGAACCAGGCCAAGTTCATGCACGCCGATCTCGGCCGCTATTGGTACTCGATGTCGGCCAGCCTCAATCGCATCGCGGCGGACAAGGCGGCACAAATCGAGACAGCTCTTGTGCTGATGACGATCGACAGCGATCTCAGCAAGTATGTGAACGGTCTCTCTGATCGTGGACATTTTGACGCTGTCCAGGTTGCACCAGCGTCGTCGGCGGAGGTGCCGGATGAAGCCGGTGGCGTACGCGCTGTGGTGCTGGGTGTCGCCCATCCGCATAACGGTCGCGATGGCTCCGAGGCACTGGTCGAGGCCAAGGACATCCTAACGCAGCGGGGCAACACGCCGCGCGTCTATCGCAACATGCTGGTGTTCATCGCCGCGGACGCGCGCCAGCTCGACAACCTGAAAGATGCGGTGCGCGCGTCCGTGGCCTGGGGCGAGATGGTGCGCGACACCGAACGGCTCAACCTTACCCAGAGCGACAGCGCCCTGGCCAAGGCGAAGCTGGCCGAGGCGAACGAGACGATGAAGACGCGCCTCAAGGAGGCGTGGTGCTATCTCCACTATCCTGCGCAGGAGAGCGCACACGCCGATGTCGAATGGGTGTCGGGCAAGATTCCGGCACAGGACGGACTGCTGGCGCGGGCCAGCAAGAAGCTCCTGGCTGAGGAAGGGCTGCTGACAGAGCTTGGGCCAACGCGTCTTGATCGGGATCTCCAGAAATACATCTGGAACGGCAAGCCGCACCTGTCGCTGAAAGACCTGCGGGGATACCTCAACCGGTACACCTATCTGCCGCGCCTGAAGAATCAGGAGGTCCTGGTTAAGGCCGTGCGTGCGGCCGTGAGCGGCATGTTGCCTGGCCCGTTCGCCTATGCTGAGCGATGGGATGAAAAGTCAGACACATATCTGGGTCTTGCGATCGAGCAAGCGGGCAATGCGGCGGTTGTCATCGATAGCGACAGCGTCATCGTCACGCCGGGCGTGGCCGAGGCGCACAGACCTGCACCACCACAACCGAGTTCCGGCGGCGCGGTCGGCGGAGCCAACGACAAGCCGCCGGGCATGGCACAGCCACCAAGCGCCGGAACGCCGACGCCACCCTCCGCAGAGAAGAAGCCGACACGGTTCGCTGGCGCCGTGATGATCTCGCCGGACCGACCGGCAAGAGACATGCATCAGATTGTCGAAGCGATCGTCGAACAGCTCACGACGCTGCCGGGCAGCAAGGTGACGCTCAGGCTCGAGATCGACGCTGAAGTTCCTTCGGGGCTTGATCGAGCCAAGGTTCGGACATTGGTCGAGAACGCCAACACACTCGGTTTCTTCGAAAAGTCGATCGAGTGAGATAGGGAGTGCGCTTGTTGCTACTAGCAGCCGTCACATCAGGTTCGAGGTCCTGCCCATCCTCCCCGGTGAGCTCAGTCATGATGCCTGCCAACTGGCGCGCGCTCACCGACGCGCCGGCGATCCGCAGGAAACGGGATGCCGCCTCGTCCAACGCAACCTCCGCGACATAATCCGCCACGTCGTCCTTGGTGGTAAAGTCGAACAACTGGTCGGCACTGCCCAAGTGGAGAAGCCTGCGTCGCCTGTGCAGGACGATGGACGCCTATGCCGCCAGCAGGTCGGCGAAGGGCCGTTCAGCACCGACGTGGTCCGAATGGGCGCACCGTCGATCCTCACCATGAACATCCGACGCAGGTCGAGGTCTCGATTGTCCCCCGGACGCGTCGTGGTGAAATCGAGTGAGTAGTCGGACGGAATGAATCTTGCGGCGCCGGTGGCATGCTGCCGTCGTTCATCGCCCGCTACCGGGAAGTATGGGTCATCGTCGACGTGAAAAACCGCATCATCGACATGCCGCTGCAACCCGCGGACCTGGTCATTCGCGTGTCCACCGGCATGCCCGATAATGATCTGATCGCCCGTCATCTGTTGACGACCGAAGTCTGGACGTGTGCCAGTTCCGGCTACCCTGCATCTTGCGGCATCCCGTCACGTGTCGCTGACATGAGCCTGCACACGCTAATCGCCTACTCTGACCAGCCGGCAAACTGGTCCTACCGAACGACGGACGGCGCCATCCAGACACTTGATCTTAGGCCCGCCCACGTCGTCTCTGACTCAGCGGCGACGCAACCGATGCTCGTTGGCGGCGCCGGCATCGGCCGACTGCCTGACTTCCTGGCCTGAAATGCCGTCGCAAAAGGCGAATTTGTGCGACTCTTCGCCGGTGCCGAAGGGCACGTGTTCGGGATTCACGCCCTCTACCCGAGCCCTCGCAGTCTCTCAGCCAAGGTCCGTGTGTTCATAGATACCCTGCTCGAACACCTCGCCGCCAAATGCCCGCCTTATGCCTGACCCGTAGGAATCTCATCGGCGGAAATCTGCCCCGGCATGTCGCCAGCTTCGTCGAAGATGTTGGTGATCGCCGCCGGCTGGTCCGCCGCATAGCCGAACCAATAGCGATGGACCTTGATCCACCGGAAACCGTAGTCAGCGAGCGCCGGATAGGGGCGAGGGTGCGTCAGCCAACGGTGCGGCCCCGCCTCGATCTGCCGCACGGCATCGTCATAGGCCTCGATGAGCCTACGAGCAGCTTCTGGACGCGCAGGGCGGTGCGGCATTGGCCGCAGGTATCGTCCAACCATGCCGCGATATTGCAGCCTCGCGGTGTTCGTAATCTGGACTGGCAAGCGATGTCATGCCGTGCCGGCGCGCTTGGCTGCCCCTGAAGACCGCCCCGCCGGCGGGTGCACTTGTTCGTAGTCTGCCAGCATGCGCCGCACCTCGGCCTGCACGTCGCCGGCGTCGCTGACGGCACCCGCGGCTATATCGCGTACGCTCGCATCGAGTGACTCGATCAAGGTGGGTGGGGCGCTTCGCCCGGGCTGATCGTCCATTTTCGTCTCCATCGGCCGCCTCTATAGCATGCTCAGTGGCCTTATTCGACATCGGCAGTGCCGGGGCCGAGGTCAATCGTCGGGGCCTTGCCCGGTTCAGCGTCCAGCAAAACCGGTTTCCCAGAACGTAAGTTATCCAGCGAGTGTCGGGTCGATCGGATCACCTGCTCGGCTTGAGCAATGGCCTCCTCGAGGCCGCTATAGTCGACCGCCGGCCACTGAAAAGGTCCGATTGCCGCCGGCCAGGGTGAAAGCATTTCAGCATCCTCCCGCTCGTAAGGCGACCGACCGCGCCCACGACCAGGCTCCGGCCGGCGTGGCGGGATGGTGACGTCCCGCACAGGTGCCATACCGGCCAGCCCGAACAGCCGCCGCGCCGAGCGGTGCGTCACTTCGACGGCGACCCCGTCGGCCACCAAGCCGGTCAGCATCACGGTCGCACTCTTAATTGACAGGCCGGTCGCGCGCGCGAGGGGGGTAGCAGAGAGGAGCGGCGCGGCCGCAAGGACATCATTCGCGAGCGCGGCGCGAGACGTGCTTCTCTGGCCGGCTCCCTTGCGGCGCGCCGCGAGCCAGGTCCGCTCCAGGCTTCGCAGCAGGTCGTGGTAGTCGCGCGCCTCCTCGGCCAGCGCATACAGAAAGGCGCAAACCCACTCCGCAAGCCCCTCCGGCGCGTCGGCCGAGAGCGCACGCGGTCGGGTCAGCGGCACCGCATGGCGCAGAACGCCGCGCTGTCTTCAGAAGCGGATGAGGGCCGCGCGCATCGGCGGCCGGGTCCCGCCGGTTTCCAGCCAATCCCGGACTTGGAAAGCGGCGGTGAGCAGGGCGCCCGGTGAGGGGTTCTTGGCAAGGTGATGTTCCGCAGCCTGGATGTCGCCTTCCTGGTCGAAGTCGGGGTCGACCAGCCATTGATGATGAGAGAGGGCGGTGCGGGCGGCCTCGAAGATCATGCCGCGGTCGATGATGCGGAGCGCGCCTTCCATGCGCAGCCGCAGGCCTTCGAGCACGGTGGCGAGGTGCCAGGGGTCGATGCCGTGACCGTCGACAGAAGCCTGTCGGCGCACGGCGTCGAGGCGCGTGCGATAAAGAGAGGCGGGTAGCAGGGGGTGGCCGTCTAGCGCCTGGTCGAGCCGGGCGATGGCGCCGGCGGCTTGTTCCAGCGCGTCCAGAAGGTCGGGATGCGCCAGCGGCGACCCGGAAGTGGTGAGGAACCCGTCAGGCATGAGGGTGCAAGAATGCCGAGTTTTTGGATCGAGCGACTGTCGGCACCGTTTTCACGTGAGCAACCACAGCTATATACTTCAGAGGCTTACGCGTCAGCTTACCTCAAACTGGCTTTGTTCGAATCGCTCTATCAAAGCGTTCAAAGGGTTCCGGAGCCCCCTGCCCCAGTCGCGCCGGAAGCTTACTTCCGATAAGCTGCCTTGTCGGAAGTAAGCTTGACGAAAGCAGGGAGGCGTGGTGCGCTCCCCGCCGGGGTCACCAGGCGGCGCGCGGCGATCAGAGAAACGGGCGAAGGTGAATGCTGTGGCGAGCAGGATCAGGTCTCCGACGCCGGCTTGGACCGCCATCGCGGCCGCCAGCTCGGGCGGGGCCAGCTGCGACCCCACAATGTCGGCCGCCGTTTCCAGCGCGCGCCAGCCAGCCCACCACCATTCGACAGCGATCTCCGGAACCAGCCGCGCCATGTCCGTCCTCCCGCGGTTCGCCGATGTCTCGACCAAGGCTGCGATGCGTTCCCCGACCATGCAAGCGCGGTCCACGCGAGCGGCGCGCGAGGGATCGAAGACGGGTTCGGCGCCGCGCCCACCCGCGTTCTTCGCGCGGCCGGACGGCTCGGCCGCCGCGAACCTGTCCGTTGATTGAGCTGGAGACGCCCGAAGCGGAGCCGACGGGCGCCGCCCTCGCCCTGCTTCCTGCCAAAGCCCCCTGCCCCAGCGCGCCGGTCGGCGCCAGTCCGGCGGCGGTGCGCGACTGGTTCGACGCCGCGCTGCTCGCGGTTAAGCCTGTCCCCGACCGAACCCTCGCCTCAGAGCGCGAGACGGCCACGATTTTCGCCCGGCTGGCGAAGGCGGAAAACACCCGCCGCGCCTACGGAGCCGCCGTGCGCGCCTGGTGCGGCTGGTGCGGCCGACGTGGCATCTCCCCCCTGCCCGCCTTTGGACCCGACGTCGCCGCCTTTCTGGCCAGCGAGCGTGGCTGTGGCCTGACCCCGCCGACGCTGGAGCTGCGTCGCGCCGCCATCCGCTATCTGCACCATGTCGCCGGCTGCCCTGTGCCAACCGGCGACGCTTGCGTCGCCTCCACCCTCACCGGCATTCGGCGCAGCGCGGTGCGCGCCGGCGAGCGGCCGCGCAAGAAGAAGGCGGCGACGGTCCAGGTGCTGCGCCGGCTGCTGGAGCCGATCAGCGACGACCTGCCGGGCCTGCGCGACCGGGCCTTGCTGCTGGTCGGCTTCGCCGGCGCCCTGCGGCGGTCCGAGATCGCCGGTATCCGGGTCGAAGACCTGGAGCATACCCAGAGCGGCCTCCAACTCACGATCGGCCAGACCAAGGGCAGCCAGACGGCTGCGGTCATCATCCCCCTGCCCTGCGGCGACACCGCGCTTTGCCCGGTGCGGGCCCTCGAACGCTGAATCAGTGCCGGGGCTATCAAGGCCGGGCCGGTCTTCCGACGGATCTGGCGTCAGAAGAGCAGCCAGGACAGCGGCCCCCCTTCCCTGCCCCGCGTCGGCGATACGGCGCTTTCCGAGCGCGCCGTCGCCCTCATCGTGCAAGCCCGGGCGGTCGCGGCCGGGTTCGGCGCCCAGGAACTGCGCGGTCACTCCTTGAAGCGTGGCGCGCTGACCACGGGCATGGACCGGGGCGTACACCCAACTCTGTTGAAGCGTCTTGGACGGCACAAGAGCTACGACGTTCTCGGGCAGTACATGGAGTTTGGTGATCTGTTCGAGGGCCACCCAGTGACGGGCGTTTTGTAGCAAGAACCCGATTGCTCCAGCCGACGAGCGTCTCAGATCGAGGCTGGCGCCGGCCTGACTTCAGGGTGTGCTTTTATGCGTAGCCGGTCGCGTGAGCGGTGCGGCAAGTTCATCCAGATCACTGCCCTCAATCGCGGGATCGAGCTGGAGGTGCAAGTCGCCGAATTGGCGTAAGTCCATAAGCCGAGGGCTCGCGAAGAGGTTTGCCAACTCCCTGAGTCCCTCCGGCGTCAGGAACGCGCGCTGACCATTCGGGGTCGACCTGACGTCCAACAGGCGTCTTTCAACCATGTTGGCCACAGGAGGAGGAAGACGCGGCTTCCCTTTCGACGGCCCGGATTTCCAGACCTTCAGGAGAAATCCGTCAGCCAGAATCGGGCTAACCCCAAACTGAGGGGCTAACTCCTTCTTCAGCCATGCCCGCTCAGCGGCGTCGAATGCACAAGCCGTTCTAGAATTTTGGCTGGTCAAGGTGCCAACATTCTGGAAGAGATCAGACGGAAGACGATGACTGGATCAGGCGATAGCCCGATGCCCCCTTTGTCCGCGGGACCGGCGGATCGGACGGTTTCAGCAAAATGCCCGCTCCTGACAGCGTGAAGTTCGCATGGGGATACACGGACCTGAGATCAGGCTCAACCTCGCGCGTCGCCCTCGCAAGGGCTTTCACCTCCGTCGAGCTTGAGCCTAGTTGCTCCTGCAACGACGACCAACGAACCATGGTCGGCTTTTGAATAGCAGGCAGGCGGTATCCGAGCAGAGCGTAAAGGTCTAACCCGAGACAATTACCACTAAGATGCGCAAGTGCGCGTTTATCAAGCGGAACGGCATGCTGCTTGAGATGCTCGTGGAACCGCTCGTCGAGTTCCACAGTTGCGTTCCAACCATCGCCTTTGTTGCTAGTCCATAGCTCGAAACCGTCGACAATTCGTGTGTCTTTCACACGAACACGGGTGTCTCCCTGATCGTCACTGTCATTGAACTGCATGGTGAACCCACACCGAGCAATCCGAAGGGCTTGCTCCCGGACCCTTCCGATAGTCCCATTCTTGCCGCCAGTAGCAGACAGGCCCAAGGCACGTAGAAACGCGGACAACGATGAGCCAAGGGAAATATGGCGGCTCTTCATGCCTTCGGACTGAAGGTAGATCATGATCAAACGAGCTGTGCTCCCGAACGGCACTCCCACCCACAGCCTCTGCTCATCCTCGGGAGACATCCTCCAGGACCGTGTGTTCGGGTCTGAGTCATCCATCACGCCTGGAGTGACGATCAGCGTGAATTTCCCAGCAGTGCGCCGCCAGATGCTTTGGTTCGAGGCCGGCCGGCGGGCAGGCAAAAACGTTTGACAAAGGCCAGCATGCTGAAAATGCAGATCGTCGCCGGTTGGCAGGGACGATGCGATGTCGTGCGTGACGTCGACCCTTTCAATCGCTCTCATTCGCTGGCGTTCATTGCGCGCAGCCGCCGCGACCATGCGGCGCGTGGCATCAAGACCATACATCTCGAGCTGGTCCCGAATGGTTGGCTCGGACTTCACGTCGGCCCTGGCTCGCGAATCGGTCATATTGCCTCCTCAACAAAGCTACCAGGAACGCTTGCGCCTGGAACGCATAGAACCTCACCCGGCGCGAGAAATTTGTTGGTGGACTCCGATGTACCACGCATGGAAGTACACCGAACGTGAGGGAAGTTATCCACGCATGCCACGTCACCCCGGCGAGACACGGCCGCGCATACTAAAACACCTCGAAATCCAGCATTCACGCATACGGCCACACTAAAGGCGAGTTATCCACGCATAAAGACTCTCCAAACTTATAATAGAGTTATACTCTCTTCTGATATCAGGGCCCGCAACACGCGACGAAGTTATCAACACGGCTCCTGCGCAGAAAGAAGGTGCTTGGGACGAAAAAGGCCGAGGAAGAGGAGTCAGACAGGCAAGGGCTGCTGTATCGCATTCGGCGAAAGGGCGCCAAAACCAATAGTTTAGCGTTCCACGGTGTGTTTTCATGCGTGACCGGGCTGCGCGGTTGTGGGACGGCGGTGTACTTCCATGCGTGATAAGCCTACCGGCAGAGTCGGCAGGGCTTTCGAAAGGCAGGGCTGGTCTCTACGCAGCCGTTCCTCTCTCGCCAGCTTCCTTCCGGGTGTAGTTCTATGCGCGGCGCGACCGTGCTTACGTGCCGCGCCTCGTCCCGTCCGGGGCAATGGACCGCAAACGGCCCTCCAGAAGCCTTCACGACGACGTCGCAGCTTAGCTGGACGGCTCGAACCATGTCGGGGTGCCTCAATGGTCCCGCGCCCACACCTAGCTGCTGATGGGGGTGAGCCTTTATGCGCAACTTACTACACCTAGACCGCTGACTCTTCTTGGCTCTTGCCCTCCCCTCCCGACGAGCGGACTTGGCCGGTGGTGACGTCGCCCCGTTGCTTCTAAAGCGCGACGGCCATCTTAGACATCAGACATAGATATCTGATGTCTTAGGTTTCGGACCGATGATCGACCTGCTAGGTAGGAGTCGTGCTCCGGAGGGACCAGTGGGAACGATCATCACAGTAGCGACCCAGAAGGGCGGAGCTGGGAAGACCACACTCGCTCGGATTCTGAGTGTGAAGCTGGCGACCGACGGATGGAAGGTTGCCGTTATCGATGCTGACCCGAACAAAGGCTTCACTGAGTGGGCGCAGGTCTACACGGGGCCGGCGCTAAGCGTGCACACCGAACCTGACGAGAAAAGGCTGGCAAACCTTCCTGCAGACCTGGCCGAGCAGTTCGAAGCCGTGATCATCGATACTGCCGGCTTCGGCTCTCGCTCCATGCTTGTTGCGATCGGAGCAGCCGACGGCGTGATCATTCCCTGCATGCCAGACCGCGGCTCCGTTCGCGAGGCTGAGCAGACGGCAGAGTGGGTGAAAAACCTCTCGAAGTCGACGAGACGAAGCATCGATTTCCGAGTGGTCATGACCGGGTTCGACGCACGAAGGTCAGCCGACAAATACGCTTACGAGCAGGCTACAACCGGGCTTGGCCTTCCCTTCCTCAACGCCCGGCTTTCGGACAGGACTGCCTATCAAGCCTCAAGCTGGTCAGGGACCGTGCCCATGGACGGTGTTATCGGCCAGGAGGGGAAGGTGCTCGCCGATGAGATCATCGCTCTGGGTTGGTTGGCCCGTGATGCAGCGGTTTCAGCAGCGTGACCTCTCGAAAGTCACTCTGAAATGCAGGCTAGCCTAGACACCCAGGATGTCTAGGCTAGCTAAGATGTCTATGATCGATCTACTTCGGCTGCATTCTGCGCGGGGACGGAGCGCCATGAGCCCCAGGCGCCATCACTATCTGATATCTGATATCCGATATCTACGATGGCTGAATTTCCTACATTGCCTCTAACTCTGGGATATCTCTTACTACGGAGCAGACTTGCTCACCCGGCTCACGCCTGGAAATGCCTTTGACATCAGGATGGCGAGTGCCAACCCTTCGGACGCAGGCAAGCTTGGCTTTCTCGGCGATTTCAGATATCCTGGATATCAGATCGCAAAGCACAACACTACAGAAGCCCGAGCAGCCGAGATTTCTATCTGATATCTGATATCCTTGCTTTCCGACGTATGCTTAAGCGAAAGTTCTGTCCCTTAAGAGGATTGTGAGTGCCAAGCATGGCTAAGAGCGCCTTCGCACCGATGAAGCCTGCCCGCCGGGGTGTGGAGCTTCTGAATGCTATCGGAGCCCAGTTGGAGGCTGTTCCCTCGGCGCTTGCAACATTCGCCAACCCAGCGGCCGTGCAACCCACTGCCGGTGAGCCAGAGGAATCCGCCGCTGCGAACACGCCGGACCAATCGTCGAAACCAGCTCCATTCGTCTTACGCCTGTCTCCTGGCGTGCTGCGCCAGATCGACGCGAAAGCGGTCGAGAGTGGGGTGACCATGACTGTGGTGATCGCGCGAGCTCTTATGGACGCCGGGTTCTCGATTCCTGAGGACGACCTGAGAGACCGCCGCAAGAGGCGCTATCGCGGATAGCTGATATCTGATAGCTTAGACATCTGACATACGGAATGTCTGATAGCTTGGATGGCTGGAAGTGATCGAGTGACACACGTCATCAATCTCGAAGACAAGCTGCGGCAGTTTTCCGAGCACTGGTCGCCCAGGATCGTTGCCGGCTTTAACGGGAATGACGTAATGGTGGTCAAAGTTAAGGGGGAATTCGTGTGGCACTCCCACCCAAACACGGACGACCTCTTCTTTGTACTGGAAGGCCATCTGACGATCCAGCTTCGCGGCGGCAACGTCCATCTCGGACCGGGAGATTTGTATGTCGTCCCGAGGGGAGTTGAGCATTGTCCCTTGGCCGAAGAAGAGGTCCACCTCTTGCTGATTGAACCGACCGACACGCCCAACACCGGGGACGCGACGACCGCCGCTCTGAAAGAAGTAATCTGAGCACGGGCATGGGTACCTATAATCGTGGACCGCGAGAGGTTCCCGTTTGACTGCTTCTAAAGGCACCCGCTCATCCGTTCTCTGGTTTTCGTCGGTGCGCAAACCCCAGCATCGAGCGGCTTGAAAACCGACTGACGTGTGGGGGAGCATCCAGGCTCCGTTTGCACGAGCTTATGGTGACCTGCCTCCCGTCACACGGGAGTCGCAAATGACCACAGCCCCATCGAGCCTTCCGAATTTTGAGACGCTGAACGGCCTGCCGCCGATCGACGTCTCCGCGAACATCCAGGCCGCGCTGGCAAATGGCCGACGGGCAACCGGAATCGCGATAGAGACCGCAAGGCTGCGCTTCGGACCAGGCAAGCTCACCCCCCAAGAGTATTTCTACTACCGGCTCTGGGACGAACGGGTGACGCTCGGTCAACACGAAGCGTTCGTCGGCAAGATGGCGCAGCACCCGATGCACGTCGCCGCCGGCAGCCGGGAGTGGTTCGCGACCAGCGCCGACAAGATCCTCTTCCACTCGATCATGACGGCGGCTGGGCACCCGATCCCTGAGACGCTGGCGATCACGCAGGCCCGCCGACATCTACCGGGCATCCCGACGATCGCCGATCCAGACAGCCTGGCGCGGTTCCTGAGAGATCCGTCGCTCTACCCGCTGTTCGCCAAACAGGTCGTCGGTAAGTACAGCCTCTCGGTCATCAGCGCCGACAGCTACGACGCCGTCGCTGACGAGGTGATCCTGCTCGGCGGAGAGCGGCGCGCTGTCGCCGACCTGGCCGCCTCTCTCGTCGGAGGCGCAGGCTACCTGATCCAGCGCCGGCTGAACCCTGCTCAGGAACTGGCCAAGCGCTTTGGGCCGAGACTCTGGTCCGCGCGCCTCCTCGTCTTCGTAACGCCGGATGGGCCGGTGATCCACCGAGCAGCCGCCAAGATCGCGACGGGCGCCAACGCGGCCGACAACTACTGGCGCGCCGGCAACCGGCTTGGCGCAATCCATCTCGCCACGGGGCAGATAACGCGGGCCGTGTCCGGAAGCGGCCTCGATCTCAAAGAGGACGAGCTTCACCCAGACACCCAAGAAGCAATTATAGGAAGCACCATCCCGAACTGGACACAAATCGTCGCGAACGTGACGCTGGCGGCGCAGACCTTCGCGGGCATTCGCACCCAGTCCTGGGACATCGCGCTCGCCGACCCCGCGCCCACCTTCCTCGAGCTCAACTTCGGCGGCGACCTGAACCTGCACCAGCTCGCCCACGGGCAGGGAGTGCTGGACGAGCAGTATCGGACCCACCTTCGACGTTGCGGCTACAAAGGCAGGCTCTGACCTAATCTTCCCTAATCTTCGGGGCGCCGTTTGCACGGTGCCCCGTCAGCATCTCCCCATGGAGATCGACGACCTAGAGGCGAGAACGCGTGCCGCTTGCGCCGGGAGGGCCGCAAGGGTCCGGCGCCTGGTGGCGCTCGGCCCGGCTTTGCCGGCTGCGCCCTTGCCCCCCTCCGGCTTCGCGGCCGGCGGACCGGCAGATGCCGGACATGGAGAGGGCAGGGCAGGGAGCCCAGGCCGTCCTCCGGGTCACCCTGGGAGGAGCGCTGAGATGAACGGACACGATGAGGAGCTGGAGCGGCTGCGGGCGGAGGTGAGCTGCGCCGTGCTGCTGGAGAAGACGAAAGACCGCTGGCTGCTCGACCGCGCGGGGACCACGGCGAAGTGCCTGAAATACCGGCGCGGCTCGGGCGAGGTGCTGATCGTCAACCACAACGGCCGCGGCTGGTGGGATCCGATGGGCGAGGCCAAGGGCGACGTGTTCAGCCTGGCCCAGCGTCTCGACCCCGGCCTGAACTTCGGCCAGGTGCGCAAGCTGTTGCGCGGCATGGTCGGCCTGCGGCCGTCCGGCCCCGCCCTGGAGCGCAAGCGCAAGCAGCGCGATGCCCCTGCCATTCCGGTCGCCCAGCGCTGGGAACAGCGCAACCGGCTCCGCCGCGGCTCGGCCACCTGGGGCTACCTCACCGGTGAGCGCGCACTGCCCGCGAGTGTGCTGGTGGCGGCCGACCTGTTCGACGTCGTGCGGGAGGGACCCTACGGGAGCGGCTGGTTCGCCCACCGCGACCACGTGGGCGTGCTGACCGGCATCGAGATGCGCGGCCCGGACTGGCGTGGCTTCTCCGACCAGTCGGACAAGAGCTTGTTCCGGCTGCCGGGCGGCACTGGCGTGCTAACCCGGCTTGCGGTGTGCGAGGCGCCGATCGACGCGCTCAGCCTGGCGGCGCTGGAAGGCCTGCGGGCCGACACGCTCTACGTCGCCACCACGGGCGGCATGGGTCCGCTGACGCTCGCCTGCCTCGAGGCGCTGCTGCAGGGCCTCGCGGCCCAGCCGGACGGCGTGCTGGTCGCCGCGACCGACGCGGACCGGCAGGGCGATCGCTATGCCGAGCGCCTGGCGGCGATGGCGGCGGCTGTGGGCGTGCGCTCGGAGCGGCTGAAGCCACCGGGCGGGCTGAACGACTGGAATGACGTGTGCAAACACGGGAGGGGCGCATGAAGCCAGATCGCGCCTGGGTGCGGCTCGGCTCCGGTCGGCGGCTCGACCTGCTGAACCCGCAACCGGATAGTTGGACAGACCACGATTTAGCAGTCGGTTTGTCGCGCACCTATCGCTGGGGCGGCCACTCCTGCTGGGACCTGCCGCTCTCCGTCGCCCAGCACAGCCTGCTGGTTCTCGTGCTGCGGCAGGCGATGGCGCCATTCGACCGGCTGACGCGCGGCGAGGCCCTCCGCGAGCTGCTGATTGACGCCGGCAAAGGCATGCTCAGTTTTGATCCGATCTCGCCGCTGAAGCCGTCTCTCGGCGCCGATTATGACAGCCTGGTCGCCCGGATCAGGGCGGCGATCGAGACGCGCTATGCCATCCCGGCCTGGGATGACGAGAGCTACGCCGCCCACAAGCGCGCAGACCGTCTCGCCGCAGCCTCCGAGGCGGTGCATGTCGCCGGGTGGTCCTATCAGGATCTACAGGACGCGCTGGGCATACAAATCCGGCCGCTTGCCGATGACCCATTGCCCCAGCTCGCTGGATTGAAGCCCTGGGAGCCGTGGCCGGCGAGGACCGCCGCTGCCCTGTTCCTGGCCAAGCTGCGCGAGCTGACAAGCAGCGAGCCTCTGGAACAGCCGGCTGACCTCAATGCCTGCATGGCACGCGAGAGGACCGCAGCTGAACTCGCAACCGCGTTCAGCCGGCTGCCGCCTGGCCGGCGCCTCCGGTGCGGCCGGCCGCCGACCGGCAACAGCCTGACCGATACCTTCGTGCTCGTGGAGGCCGGGGACCGCTCGGCCTCCATCGAGGGTGTGATCGTCGATGGCGAGCGGGACGGCGAGGGGGGCTGGGACTTCGATGCCCCTTTCACCGTGCTCACCACGGATGGGGACCTGATCGTTTGCCGGGGAGACTGCTATGTCGACGTCCAATAACGCGCTTGCCGGCCTGACGGTCGATCAGGCGACTGCTGCGGCGCTGTCCGGCGCTGTCCTTGTGCTGGCGGGCGCCGGGACCGGCAAGACCAAGACCCTGACCGCCGGCGTCGCGCACCGGATCGCCGCGCGGGGCATTGCGGCCTCGCGCATCCTGGCCGTCACCTTCACGAACAAGGCGGCCGCCGAAATGCGATCGCGCATCCGGGCGGCCTTGGGGGACGGCGCGGCGCCCGGCTGGATCGGGACGTTCCACGGCCTCGGCGCGCGCCAGCTCCGCATCGAGCCCGAAGTCGCTGGCCTGCGGCCGGGGTTCGACATCATGGATGCCGACGATAGCCGTCGGATGATCAAGCGGGTCATGAAGGGGATGAACCTCAACTCCGCCGATGATGGCGCGGCGATCGGCCGCGACCCACTTAAAGCGATGTGCAACCGCATCTCGGCGTTCAAGGACGCGCTCGTGATCCCAGGCGAGGCGGCAGCGCACGTCGAGGCGCAGATCGCGAGAGCGAACGGCGCCGACCTGCGGGTTGATCCCCACCACCTCCGAATGGCGGCTCGGGTGTACGTCGAGTATCAGCGCGTCCTGCATGACGCGAACGCATCAGACTTCGGCGATCTGCTGCTATGGCCGGTGCGCGCCATGCAGGCCAACCGTGACTACCGGGACCGATGGGCAGGACGGTTCGATGCGGTTCTTGCCGACGAGTATCAAGACGTCAACCAAGCACAGTATTCCTGGCTAAGGCTGCTGGCGGCCGGGCATGGCGAGCTATTTGCAGTCGGAGATGACGACCAGGCAGTGTATAGCTGGCGTGGCGCGGATATCCGATACATCCGGCGATTTACCAAGGACTTCCCAAACGCCACGGAGGTCCGGCTCGAGGAGAACTTTCGCTCGACGGGACATATCCTGTCAAGCGCGAATGCCGTCATCGCACAGGACCGCGGGCGGCTCGGCAAGACGCTCTATACCCGCAAGCCGCCTGGCGACCCCATCGAAGTCGTCCGCTTCCGCAACGCCGAGGCCGAAGCCCTGGGCATCGTGGCCGAAATCCAACGCCGGCACGCAGAGGGATCGAGCTGGCAGGACATGGCCATTCTCTATCGCAGCAACGCCCTGTCGCGCGGCTTCGAGGAAAGCCTGATGCGCGGGCGCATTCCCTATGTGCTGGTCGGCGACGTCGGGTTCTACCAGCGCGCCGAGATCAAGGATGCCCTTGCCCTGCTGCGGCTGTCCGCGACGCCGGACAGCCCACAAGGGGATGAGGCGCTCCGGCGCGTCATCAACGTCCCGCCGCGCGGGTTCGGTCCGAAAGCCATGGATGCGCTCGAACAGGAAGCCGCATGGCGGCAGGCATCGCTGCTGCAGGCGCTTGAGACAGCGGAACTGCCCCCGAAGGCGCGTGGCGCAGGCCTCGCCTTTGCCGACGCCGTGCGCGGCGTCGGGCGCGACCGGGCCGCGACGGTTGCCGACCAGATCTCGCTGCTGCTCGACGCGACCGGCTACCGCGCCATGCTGCGAGAGAGCAAGGCCGAGACGACAGAGGACAAGCTGGAGAACATCCAAGAGCTGATCGGTCTCGCCGGCGGGTTTCACACTGCCCGCGAACTGCTCGACCACGCCGCGCTGTCAACGAGTGGGCCGCAGGACGAGAGCGCCGACCGTGTCCGCCTGATGACGATGCACAAGGGCAAAGGACTGGAATTCCCGCATGTCTTCCTGCCAGCCTGGGAGGCCGGAACGTTCCCGCCCGACTATGGCGAAATCTCGGAGGAGCGCCGCCTCGGGTATGTGGCGATCACGCGCGGCATGCGCCGCGTGACGATCACGCATTGCGAGTTCCGGCGTGGATATACCTCGCCGTCCAGCTTCATCGAGGACCTGCCGGCAGCCAACAGGGTCAAGGGCTGGCTGCGCGTGCACCAGGGGCCGGCGAGCAACACCCGGACCGTGCTGCGACCGAGCAGCACGCTCGGTCCGGAGGATCGGCACCAGGCGGCGGGCCGGTGAGACCGGGAATGCCGCGCGGCCGCGCCCGCCACAAGGGTGCGTCGCCAGGGCTCCCGTCGCGGCGCTGCCGCGCCGCCCTTGTCCCATTCGCGACCGCGCGCCCGTGTCATGGGCAGGGGGAACACGCCAGACGGCAAAGCACAGGAGGGTAGAACCATGGACATGAACGTTGACGCGATGATCGGCACCGCCATGGAGCGGACCGCACCCATCTCCCGCCAAATCTGGGATGCCAAATACCGGCTCAAGGCCGCGGACGGCGCCCCGATCGACCGCACGATCGAGGACAGCTGGCGCCGTGTCGCCCGCGCGCTGGCTGCCGTCGAGGCCGAGCCCGGCCGATGGGAGCAGCCGTTCTACGAGGCGCTGCAGGGTTTCCGCTTCCTGCCGGCCGGCCGCATCCTGTCCGGCGCCGGCGCCGGCCGGCGCGTGACCCTGTTCAACTGCTTCGTCATGGGCGACATCGCCGACGACCTCGGCAGCATCTTCGGCCACCTGCGCGAAGCCGCGCTGACCATGCAGCAGGGGGGCGGGATCGGCTACGACTTCTCCTCGCTGCGGCCCAAGGGTGCGCTGGTGCGCGGCGTCGGCGCCGACGCGTCGGGGCCGCTGTCCTTCATGGACGTGTGGGACGCGATGTGCCGCACCATCATGTCCGCCGGCGCCCGCCGCGGCGCGATGATGGCGACCATGCGCTGCGACCACCCCGACATCGAGGACTTCATCGCGGCCAAGCGGCAGGCCGGGCGGCTGCGCAACTTCAACCTCTCGGTCCTGGCGACCGACCCGTTCATGGCGGCCGTCGACGCCGACGCTGACTGGCCGCTCATGTTCGGCGGCCGGGTTTACCGGACCGTGCGGGCCAAGGCGCTGTTCGACGCGATCACGCGCGCGACCTACGACTACGCGGAGCCCGGCGTCATCTTCATCGACCGCATCAACGCCCGCAACAACCTCGCTTACTGCGAGACGATCCACTCGACAAACCCGTGCGGCGAGCAGCCTTTGCCGCCCTACGGCGCCTGCTTGCTGGGCTCGATCAACCTGGCCCGCCTGGTGCGATCCCCGTTCAGCCGGGATGCCCATCTCGACGAGGCCGAGCTTGCGGAGCTGGTCGGCGTCGCGATCCGCATGATGGACAACACGATCGACGCCTCGGGCTTCCCGCTGGAGGCACAGCGGCAGGAGGCGCTGGCCAAGCGCCGGATCGGCCTCGGGATGACCGGCCTGGCTGACGCGCTGATGATGGTGGGGCTGCGCTACGGATCGCGCGAGGCGGCCGAGCGGGCAGGGGGGTGGGCCCGGCAGATCAGCCGCGCCGCCTATAGCACCTCAGCCCGTCTCGCCCGCGAGAAGGGCGCGTTCCCGCTGTTCGACCGGGACGCCTACCTTGCCGGCCAGACCATCCGCGAGCTGGACGAGGATGTCCGGGCCGAGATCAGCGAGTACGGCATCCGCAACGCCTTGCTCACCTCGGTCGCACCCACGGGCACGATCTCGCTCGTGGCCGACAACGTGTCGAGTGGCGTCGAGCCGGTGTTCGCGCTCGCCTACACCCGCAAGGTGCTGCAGCCGGATGGGACGCGCACCGAGGAGGAAGTGTCCGACTATGCGCTGCGTCGCTTCCGCGCGCTGCATGGGGAAGCGGCGCCGCTGCCCGCATACTTCGTCACCGCGCAGGACCTGACGCCGGCCGAGCATGTCCGCATGCAGGCGGCCGTGCAGCGCCATGTGGACAGCGCGATCAGCAAGACGGTGAACGTCCCGGACGATATCAGCTTCGAGGCGTTCCAGGCGGTCTACCTCGACGCCTACCGCTCCGGCTGCAAGGGCTGCACGACCTACCGGCCGAACGCCATCACCGGCTCCGTGCTGGAGGTGAAACCGGCCCAACCCGCGTCGGCCGTTGCAGCGGAAGCCGTGCCACTGCCGGGCGCCGGCACGACGGATCTCATGCTGCGGCCGGACAAGGTGATCGGCGCCACCTACAAGCTGCGCTGGCCGGACAGCGAGCACGCGATGTACGTCACGGTGAACGACGTCGAGCTGGACGGCGTGCGCCGGCCGTTCGAGGTGTTCGTCAACAGCAAGAACCTCGAGCATTACGCCTGGGTGGTGGCGCTGACCCGGATGATCTCGGCCGTATTCCGACGCGGCGGCGAGGTGGCATTCGTCGCTGACGAGTTGAAGCAGGTCTTCGACCCGCGAGGCGGCCAATGGAGCGACGGGCGCTACGTGCCGTCATTGGTCGCCGCGATCGGCGCCATCCTCGAACGGCACATGACCGAGACCGGGTTCCTGGCCCCGGCGGTGCCGCCTGGGCTTGAGGACGCTCCAACCGCGGCGCCAGTGCCCGCGACGGCACTCGGCCCGCTCTGCCCAAAGTGCAGCCAGCCAGGCCTGGTGCGGGAAGCCGGATGCCTGAGCTGCGTCCATTGCGGCTGGTCGAAATGTAATGGTTAAGACGGCCAGAACAGGCCCGTGGAACGAAGGCGAGGTCAGACCCCGCGAGGGCCAGAGCGAGGCCATGCGGGAGCATGAGGCCCGTCGCTGCCACGTTTGCCGGTGCAAATACCCGTCCTTCGGGTTCGGCCCGCCTCTGACACGACGAGGAGTGGTTCTCTGGGCCTGCGGCGCGCATCGCGCCGAGGTCGACCAGTCACTCACCGGAACCGCTGCCAAACCAGTGGGAAAGCCGCAGCGCTCGCTGTTCTGACCAGGACCATCCGTTTCAGCTGACGCGCGACGCGCTGCCACTCGCGCTTCCTCCGCCGCAAGGGACGGCGCGCGGGCGCGCCTCGCCGAGCGGCGCCCTTGCCCCGTCGTCGCGCGGCGGCCGCCGGACTGGGTCTTCAAGCAGAAGACTCAGAACGGAGAACGCAGATGCGGGCCTTGTGCAAATCACTTCAAATCGGGGCAGGGGCGTTGCTGTTCGCCGGCGTGGTCTATCTCCTGCTGGCCGCGCCCGGAGTGCTGACGGAGGGCGCCAGCACGGTGCCGTTGACGTCGGCCCAGGCCGCGCGGCGATGAGCGCGGCAGGGCAGTGCGACGACGCGCCGCCTAGCGTGCCGATCGACGGCCGCCTCTACGGCTCAGGTGATACCCGGCAGCCGGATCAGGGCTTGCCGGTGCTGCATCCAGACGTCCGCAACTGACCGGCGCCGGCGAGTCCGTCCGGTCCTCCCTCCACCTCTCCCGTCCACCTGTGAACACGGTGCAACCGCGCCGCGAAGGAGCTCGGCCATGTTCGACAGCCCACGCATCTTCCGCCGATCGGACCCCGACTTCCCGACAACCCTGGCCGTCCAGCGCCGTCTCGTCGAGGCCGGGCGGGTCGAGGGGGAGGGACCGCTCGCATCGCCGCACAATGCCGGACAACGCTGCCGCTTGTGCGGATGCAACATCGGCCGCGACCCGGAGGCAGACCGGACGGTCCCGGCCTGCGGGTCGTGCAAGGCACGTCCCGACGCGAGCGCAACGTCAAAGCCCCAGGCCGCGCGCGCGTTCACCGATGCCGACCGGTCGCTCATCCGCAAGATCCACGGCTACATGCCGCGCATGCAGCTCCTCGGCATCCTGAACGACAGGCTGCGGAGCGATGGCGGGCCGGACGTCCACCCCTACGGCATCGAGCAGCTCCACGCTGAGATCGCCGCGCTGCCGGGATCGAAACCCGGCGGCGACCATGGGTGGGCCGGCCTGCGCAAGCTGCTCGCACAGGCCAAGCGCGCCGGCACGCTCGGCCAGGTCAACGAGCAGGTGATCAACGACTTTGCCGTCGTGTTCTCGCTCTCCCCGAAACACCTGATGCGGCTGAAGGACATCCTCCTCCAGCCAGCGGAGGACTGACCCATGAAACGTGCTGTCATTCGCCGTGACGAGATGCTCGGCGCCACGCTCAACCTCGGCGGAACGCCGATCACGCTGGACGAGTATGCGACCACGGGCCTGCTCTCCGTCGCGATCGGACCGCGCGGCAACGGCAAGACGAATGCCGGGCTGCTCATGGCCGAGCAGCTGTCCGCCCAGGGTTGGGTGAGCGTCCTGATCGACCCTGAGAACGAGCTTGAGTCGCTCTATGGCGACGCGGTTCCCGACCCGGATGCCCTCCGGGCAGCGCTGTCCAAGCGGGACAAGCCGGTCCTCGTGGTCAACGCGAGGGATGCAGCCGAATTCGTCCCGTTCGGCCACGCCATTCTCGACGCCGCCGACCGGCACCGGACGCCGATGTTCGTGGTGATCGACGAAGGCCAGCTGTTCAGCGCGAGCCGGCGCCGCAGCAACGGGATCGGCGAGGCGGCCGACATCATCAACGAATTCGCCGAACGCGGACGCAAGCGCGCCCTCGACCTGTTCATCACCGCGCTGCGCTATACCGGCACCCTGCAGCGCACCTTGTTCGCCAACAAGAACCTGACCTTGATCGGTTGGCAGGAGGACCCGACAGCGTGGTCGGCCCTCGCGCCGCAGTTCAAGGCCTCGCGGATCGAGTTCGCCGACCTCAATGCCCTCACCCCGGGCGAGTTCTTCTGCCTCAGCCGGCACGGCGTCGAGAAGATCAGGATGCCGATGGCGGAGGCGCTGAAAGCCGTTGCCCCAAAAGCCAAGCCGGCGGCGAAGACGCTGCCGGCGACCTTCAACCAATGGACGCGGGCGATGAGCGGCATCCCGGCCGAGCGCCTGGCCGCCCTCAACGAGGACGTGGTCGCCTTGCTCAGCGCGGTGGCGGATCTCTCGCCACAGCAGGTCCTGGCCGGCCAAGCGGCCCTGCAGGACGAACTCGAGGCCCGCCCGTGACCCGCGCCGCCATCGGCGAGGCCGAGCTCGCGTGGAAAAGCTTCGTGGTCGACCACGGCCACCAGGCCGACGCGCGCGACCTGGCCTTCATCCTCCGCCGCCCCGTGGCGGACGTCACCCGCATGCGCGCGACCGGCGCCTGCTCGAAGGGGGTGCGGCGGAAGAGCTTTGCCGAGCTGTTCCAGCTTTGGCACGGCCGCGAACCCGGAGAGGATGACTGGCCGCCGCCGCGTCAGGTCAGGCGCGGCGAATACGAGTGGCAGGCGCCCGAACTCGCCCTCCTCGCGAGCCTGGTGGGCCGTCTCGGCAAGGACGAGATCGCCCAGGCGCTGACCGCACGCCTGCAGGGCCTGACCAAAGATCCGGCCGCCAGCCGCGGCGCGACCGCGGTGCAGAACGCCATCAGCCGCATCGGCATGCAGTCGAGCGACGTCGTCGGCGGGATTACGACCGCCGCCGCCGGACGGGAGATTGGGTCGCTCGCTATGATCAACCAAGCAATCCACAAGCACGACCTGCGGGCGGTCCGCGTTGGACGCCGTTGGGTCATCCCGCACGACGCCTGGGCGGCCTGGAAAGCCCGGAGGGTCTTCCCCCCGGCCGGCTACGTGCCATTGTCCACGCTCAGGCAGCCGCTCTCGATCCGGAGCGACAAGCTCTCCGAGTTCGCGCGGATGGGCTACGTGCCGACCGCCCTACGCTGCAACCCCTATGGGACCGGGCAGCGCTCAACCCAGTTCGGAACGTGGTACGTCGACCCGGAGGTGGCGAAGCGGCTCGTCGCCGACCGCCACGCCGGACGGCCCATGCCCTGGCACGGCAAGGCGCTCGCCGACAACCTGCGTGCGACCTACCGGCTTTGGCAGCAGCGAAAGCACCCGCCCAGCTGCAAGGCCTGCGCGACCATCTGGGGCCGACAGGGAGCGCCCGGGTGCTTCGAGGACTACGAAGGACGCTACCCCGCGCTCGCGCATGGGGCGAAACGGCACCTCACCCTGCAATGGTCGCCGGGGCTGACCGTTGCCGGGATCGCCGAGAAAGCCGGGTGCGCCGCAAGCCAGGTTCGACGCGCGATCGCCAACGGCACGTTGGAGGCGTCGGGACAGGGTGGCGCGATGCTCGCCACCAAGACGGACGCGACCCGCTGGATCAGCCGCGGCTGCCCCGTTGGGGACAACCAACACTCCTGGCTGTCGCTTGCGAGCGCCAGCAAACGCTACCTGTTCACCGAGCGCGACCTGAAGAAATTTGTCGCTCAAGGGCGGCTGAAATCGAAGACCGGGACACAGGGCGCGATGCGCGGCGTCGTCTACGTCTCGCGGCAGCAGTGCGCAGCCCTCCGCGAACAGGCCGGCTTCACCGAGCAGGAAGCCGCGCGCCGGGCGGGCGTCACGATCCCGCAGCTCCGGGAGACCCTGCGGGGGGTGGACTGGCACGGCGCCAGCGCGATCCCACTGGTCACGCTGCAGGCCGTGATCAAGCGGCTTCGATCCAGGCCGGGCTACACGATCGAGGAAGCAGCCGAAGCGCTCGGCCAGGAAGCCGGCTGGGTAGAGGACAGGATCAGGGACGGCACCGTGCGTCTCCTGCGGACGAGGTGGGACAACGCCCGGCTTTACCTATCCGAGCCCATGGTGCAGCGCCTGCGCGCAGCCGGCGCCAACCCCACGTCGCCGGCGCCCTTGGGCCAGGACTGGCTTCGCCTCGGCGAGGCCGCAATCGAAGCGGGTGTCACGGCCGCGACGATCGTGAAGTGGGCTCGCCTAGGCGAGCTGACGCGCGTCCACGAACCGACAGGCTGGCGTTACATGCGCGACGCGGTGCGAAACCGAGCGCGGGCGTACTGGCAGAACGTCCGGTTCCACAGAGCCGCGCAACCCCAGTGGCTGCAGGCTGAGACAACCACCGGCCCGTAGCGGATGCACACGGCCGATCCGTCACACATCGGAGCAACGAAATCAGCCGGAACGCGGCTGCACGACAAGGAATGAACCCATGCCTCGACGGACACGCGGGCCTACGCCCGATCCAATGGAAGACGCGATCCAACGGGCCGGCAGCATCGGCGCATTGGAACGACTAGCCGGCATCGGAAGCGCACAGGACGAGCCCGCGCGCGAAGGTGAGCCTTAGTTTGGCCCGAGGCGGAGCCAAACGCTGGATTTGGCCCTCCGGTTCAGCCCTACCCGCGCCGTAGAACATACTTCGGCATCGCGTATCTCCGAGCGACCGCCTTTGTCATGGAGAGCTGCTGTCGTTAGCGTCTCGCCACCAGGAGGATCGGATGGACGGGCAAGCACACTCCCAGCCAGCCAGGGTCAGACCTCGTTTGACCTTGGGCATACCTTTATCGCCATAGCACCCGCCGGCACGAATACGGCGCGCATCGAATGGCTCTCCGCCCGGCCGGAGTACTTGCCATCGCTGCCCAGCAGTGGGGAGGCGCTGCACAGCGTGGCCTGCCTCCTATTCGGAGTCGGGGCGGGTGGTGCTGGCTGGCTCGCGCGCCTGGCAAGCTCGGGGTGGTTTGCGGGGCTGGAGCCGCGGGCGGAGGACCTTACTGCTGCCGGCGGCGTTCCCCGCGGGGGTTGGGCCATGCCGGCCAGTTGCATCGCCGGGGATGAGGGCCACCTCGCCGCTGCCGAGGTCTTCTTCGCGTCTGCGCCGCTTCCGAGCGCGTGGTATGCTACCGTCGCCGTTCCGTGCGCCGCTGGACCGGCCGAGCAGTCGGCCGCGCTCGGCTTGGTCAGCGCCTTGACCAAGCGGCGCGACCGGTTAGGACGCAGGATAACCGTGGTCGTGACGGTCGAGGTCGTTCCCGGGTCCGAGGAGGACGAGGCGTTCACGCGGCGGCTGCTTGACCGCGGCGCTTTCGTGTTGCGTGGAGGCGTGGATCCGGGTGCCACAGGCGGTGACCACCTACATCACTTCCCGCTGCGGGCCGTGGTGATCCCGCGCCGGGGCCGGCTGGTCTGCGTGGATCTTGCCGACTACCTACTCACCTGGCGACCAGGGCGAGTTGCCGATCTGCACGTGCTTTCCTCTGACCTCGAAGTTGCCGAACTGGCCCTACATGGCCTGCTATCATCCGGCTGCCACAATGGGGTGCGCGCGTTCAATCTCGGCTTCCACCTCGACCCTAATGCCCCTGGCAAGCCCTTATCAAAGATCGATTGCTTTGCATCGCGATGCTGCGATTTGCTTTTGGCGCCGCACGGGGACGCCGTAGTCACTGACACGGACCGGTTGGACGGTCGGACTGGCTCGGTCGACCTCCTGGTCATCCACGAAGCCGCGGCCGGAGGCCAAGGCGGTCGCTCCGGCCGTGTAGTCCGCCGCGGTCGTGCGCTGCCCTGCTGATGTCCTGCTACTCTTCGGGCTGCTCGATCGGGATCAGCGGAACATGCTCCACCCAGGCCCCGAGCAACTCGTCTACCCAGGCTGGAACCACCTCCGTGGCCGGGCCGTGGCGTGCCTCATCGAAATTCCGGGTCAGCTCGGTCGGCTCCAGGTTCAGCTCCAGCGTGCGCGCGCCGTGCTCCCGCGCCGTCTCGGCGAAGCCCGCGGCGGGGTGGACCTAACCGCTCGTGCCGATCGCGACGAACAGGTCGCAGTTCGCCTCGAGCCACTGCTCGATCCTGTCCATGTAAAGCGGCATCTCGCCGAACCAAACGACGTGAGGGCGCAAAGCCTTGGCGCCGCAGGCGGGGCAAATCGCGTCGGCGAGGCCGGCACCCTCGAACGGGGACACCTCGCCGCAGCGCAGGCACCGCGCCTTGGCGAGTTCGCCGTGCATGTGGAGCAAGGAGGGTTGGCCTGCCCGCTCATGCAGGTCATCCACGTTCTGGGTGACGACGAGCACGGGGCCGGGGTGCTCGCGCGCGAGATGGGCGAGGGCAAGATGGGCGGCGTTCGGCTGGATCGCGGGATCACGCAGCTGGACGCGGCGGGCGTCGTAGAAGGCCTGGACGCGCACGGGGTCGCGGGCGAAGGCCTGCGGCGTAGCCACGTCCTCGACGCGGACCGTGGCCCAGAGGCCGTCCGGGTCGCGGAAGGTGGCTAGGCCGCTCTCATGGCTGATGCCTGCGCCCGTGAGGACGACGATGCCCGAGGCGTTAGATCCCGCAGATCCCGCGACCCCGGGGAACTCCCCCCGGTCCTTGTGGTAAGCTTGGTCCCGGATCCGTTGTTTTTGCTGGTCCATGCGATGCTCCAAGAAGAAAGAACAGATGTCTGGCGCCGTCGGTCGGGCAGCCCCTCTCAGCGCGCCGCCGCCGTCGAGAGCTGCCGGCCCCTCTCGTCGTAGGTGTAAAGCCAAGAGCCGCGCCGGACACTGACGGTCGCGCCCGTGTAACCGTGCAGCCCGTCTTGTGGCCCGCCGCCTGCCGATAGCGTCGCGGTCTGCCTCCCTTTCTCGTCGTAGATGTACACCCAAGCCCCGCGCTGGACCGCGCTCCCAATCGCCATGGTCGTGTTCTCCTTGCCTTATAAATTTTTGAGCCGGCCCGGCTGGGCCGGAGCCGCCGTCATGCCGGGTGGCCGTGGACAGGCAGCAGGTGTGCGGGCGCGCGCTCGGCCGCGACGGGCCGGCCCGTCCGCAGGGTCGTGCCGTCGCGCACCAGCTGCGCCCAAGTGCAGCCGCCGCCGTCGCTGCACCACAGCGCGAGGTGCGTCGCGCGTGCGAGTTCCTGGTTGACCCAGTCCAGCAGCCACTCGAACCCGTCCGCGCGCCAGAGCGCCTGGCGCGTCGGGTGGACGACTTGGAACTCGCGGTCCAGATCGTGGTTCACCCAGCCGACGCCGTGGGGCGCCGGCTGCGCGTCCAGGTCCAGCGACAGCAACATGTCCCAGAATACCCCGTCCCATTCGACGCCTACGCCGATGTCCCACTCGCCCATGAGAACGATGGAGATCGCCGGGTGGACACCTCGGACGCGCAACTCGGTGCACGAGGGCGACACCGCGCTCGCCAACGCCGGCAGAGGAAACCGCTCCGACGCCGCGCGCAGCCAGGCCAGAAACGCCGCCCGGAACGGCCCGTGGCAGGCGTCGGCCTCGGCCGCTACACCCCAGACCGTCGGGGTCAGGTCGATGTCGGCCACCCCACTTTCGCTCCCAGCGTCAGCGTCCGGCATTGCCATGGCTGCGGCCCCGTGTGCCATCACCACAGCCGCGGTCAAGCCGCCCGACAGCGCCCCGCGCCGTCCCAATCCTTTCCCATCCATCCTGCGACCTCCTTTCCGCCGTGTGCCTGATGACCATGGCGCCCCGCTGCGACAAAGGCGGTCGCACACGGAAACCCGTTCGAATGCGACCGGTCCTGACACCGCGGTCCACTATGTCGAGCATCCGACGGGAGGAATTTCATGAGCAGGAACATGCGTTCATGACGCGCGGCGGTGACCGGCACAGCCGCGAAGTGACCGCGCGTGCCATCGCTGCCGTCGCAACCGGCGGCTTCCGCTGGAGGCACCTGTAGATGTCGCCCCAGCAATCCCCCCACGCCTCGGCATCCAGCGCGCCTTCCACGCCTGGTACGAGGGGGCGAGCGCGCGCTTCGCCGTCCCCGTCCTGCTCGGGCGCCGCACGGACCGGTGCTGGACGCTTGCCTTCGAAGACGGCATCACACTCGCGTTGCGCCCCTGGCTCTACGGCTACGGCATCGCGGTCTCCGCCGAGTGGGGCGGGGTGGCCTGGGACCTGGTGCTGTGCCTGGAGGCGGCGCCCCAGCGCACGCCGCTCGGCTACCTGGATCAGATGGTCCTGCCCGAGTACCGCGAGCTCTACGCGACCGAGGATGAGTTGTGGCAGGCGGAGCTGTTCGAGCCGTTCCTGCACTGGGTGAACGAGGACCTTGCCCCGGCGTGCCGTCTCGGGCTCTGGCGCACGGAGGAGGGCGGCGCGACCTGGGCAAAGCTGCTGCGGCAAGGGAACATGACGCAGCCCGAAGTGGCGCGCGCCTATGCGCTGCTGCCCGTGCGCAAGGGGGCGGAAAGTTCGGCAGGTGCACCATGAAATGGCTAGGACGTCGCCAGCCCGAAGCGCGCCCGGAGCACGATCAGGGCCGGGTGACCTCCGTCCAATTCCTCTGCCCAACCCAGCAGGCACGCCCGCCCCAGCCGCCGGTCGGCGGCGCGCAGGATGGCGGCCAGCTCCCACGGGTCCTCGAACGGCTCCATCAGCATCCCGCGCGGGCGGTCCAGGTAGTCGCGCATCAACGCCGACGGCTCGCTCGGGCGCCGACCGTCCCAGCCGTAGCCCGCCTCCCACGTGGCAAGCGCCGGGCCGCGGGTCGAGCAGGGTAGATTGTCGGGTCCGGAAGGCAGGAACGGGCCGGGGAAGTCCCAGATGATGCGCCCGGCCCGGCCACGGCCCAGCATGACCCAATGGCGCGGCTCGTCGAAGGTGAACTCCTTCGTCACTTTCGCGAACACGTTGCAGTGGATGGCGAGCGGCAGGCCCGGCGCGAACAGCGCCTCGACGCGGCTCTTGAGCTTGCTCCAGGGCCGGGGCGAGCGGCCGTAACCATGGCGGGACATCACAGGGTCTCCTTGGGCCGCGTGCCGGGGGCGGCTTGGTCCATTGCACGCGCTGGACTGAGGGTGACCCATACCTTGTCCGGGTCCTGCGCCAACCTGGAGGCGTTCAAGGACAAGTCGTGAGCCTCGGCGGTCCAGCGCTGCCCCGCCACGTCGGCGTACGTCAGGCGATGGCGGCAGACCTCGTCCCAGATGATGTGGTTGAGCCAAGCGACCTGAACGCAGGTGCCGGGCGGCACCGCGGCCCAACGCTGCTCAAAGGTTCTGCTCGCCTGTTCCCAGCATTCGTCTGTCTGCGAGCTATAGAATTCATGCATGCTGATGCACTCGGTCGCGACCACGACGTCCAGCAGTGCCTCCGACGTGGCGTTGCAGAGATAGACGAGAGTGTCGAGGTGGCGCGGGCGGAAATCGGCATAGAGGCATAAAGGGCCGGGCGCCCCGTCGGGCAGCATAATCTCGGAGACGTGCTCCACGGACGGGGTCAGCAGCTCGTGCAAGAAGTAGCCTTGACCGAAGATATCCTGGTCGTCCGGCGGCTCGTACTTGATGGCCGGCTCCTTGAACGGCTCACCGGAGCCGATGGCGGCGCGCGAAGCGATGATGAACTCCACCAGCTCGCGTTGCCCATATGCCATGCGGGCGGCGGCGATGTAGGCCGGGCAACCCTCGGTCCCGCTCTCCCCCTCGCGCTCGGTGAACTCGCCGATGAGATCGAGGCTGCGCTGTTCGAGGGCTTTGCGCACGGCCTCGCGCTGAAGTCGCAGAGCCAGGTCGGACGCCTCCGGCTCGCTGGGGCGGCTTCGGTAATAGGCGACTGCTTTCGTCATCATTTCCTGTCGTGGCCGGAGTTAAAGGTCTTGGACGGCCCGGTAATGCGGGTCGGACCGAACCCTGCAGTGCGCCGGGTCGAGGCCGAAGGCGTGCAGCACCCGGCCCAGAACGGCGGGCACCTGGAGCTTGCGGGCGGCATACAGCGTGAAGCGGGCCGTGCGCGTGTCGAACACCACGCGCCCGCGCGGGAAGTGCTCGTACTCGTGCCAGGCGATCAGGGGCGGGAGGCGGCATCGGGCCAGGCCCGCGGGGCCGAGCCGGCGCCAGCCCTCCCAGACCTCGTGATGCCCGCGCGGGTGGGTCAGGTGGTCGCCGTATGTCTCGGCCGCGGCGAGCCGGGTGCAGTCAATAACGAGCTGCAGCGGCCCGCGCCCATCCGGCACGCCCCAGACTATGCCCACGCAGGGCAGGACGCCCGCACTCAGAGAGGTGGCAGACGCACAAGGGCCGTTGCCGCCGGGGTCCGTGGGGAGCCGCGGCGCCGCCGTTTGGTGTATGCTCTCATCTGCCATGTTCCCGGCCAGGCCGCCTTTCCTGGTGTCATGCAGACAATGGCAGACCAGTGCGTCAGAAGCGGACGCGGCTTAGACGGCGCGGCGCCTCAGCCAGCATGCAAGCGCCTCCTCCGACACCCGGCCGCGTGCGACCGCGACGAACACGGTTACAAGTTGCGCCGGGCGCGCGGCGACCTCGCGGCCGTTGGTGCGCAGAAACAACAGGCACGCCGCGGCGCCGATGCGCTTGTTGCCGTCGCGGAAGGCATGGTTCTTGATCAAGCCGTAGCCATAGGCGGCGGCCAGGTCGAACAGATCCGGCGGGGTGTCGCCACCTTGCCCGTAATGCCAGCGGTTCAAGGGGCGGTGCAGCGCGCTGAAGAACAGGCCCTCGTCGTTGAAGCCCGAAGGGCCACCGAACTCGGCGACGAGCCTAGTGTGCAGCGCCTCGACCACCTCCCGGTCGAGGAACTCCGGCTCGCTCAGCGCCGGCCCAACTCGCGCAGCACGGGCTCATAGTCGCGCATGATGCCGTCGATCAGCGCCATCTGCCGCGCGCGGCGGGCCTGCGCGGCCTCGTTCCGCTCGTTGCGGGCAGCCGCCGCAGCGGGGCCGTTCTGGTCTTCGGTGGCGTGCTCCGTCGCGTGGGTGGCAATCTTGGCCATGGCGATCTCCTGTTCTTCATCATAGCCGATCCGGCCGGATGTCGCCACGGCGACGGCCGGAGCAAGCTTCGCATCATTCACGGTGCCGCCTCCATGGCCAGCCCAGGCAGGCGCTGGGCAAGGTCCTGGGCAGGGCCGACCTCGACACCGGCGGCGTGGGCGAGCGCGAACAGGAGCTGCTCGGCGTCCGTCCGCGCCCGGTGCCGCGCCGGCGCATCCTTCAGCCAAGTCAGGGCGCGATCGCGTGCCTGTGCGCCCAGCAATAGGACAAGCCGGTGCCACTCGCCGAGGGCGAAAGCTGGTTTGACCCCGCCGGCCTTGAACAGCGCCCGCGCCCAATGGGCGTCGTAGGGGCCACCATCGCACCAGGCCACGGCGCCGGGGCCGAGCGCCTCGTTCAGCGCCGAGGCGACCTGCTCCGGTGATCGCCCGTGAGCAAGAAGGTCGCTGCCCCGGATGCCGTGCACCTTGGCCGAGGCCGGGCTCCAGTGGCCGCGACGCACCCAGTCCCCGGCTGGGCGGATCAGCGCCGACCAGCTCAGGATCGACTCGTCGGGGCCGGGCCAGAGCGCGAGGCCGACCTCGATCGGGTAGCTGTCGTCGTCGAGGGAGCTGGCTTCGAAGTCGATCACAGCCAGCGGCCAGGGCAGGGTAATGCGCCAACAGGACGGCAAGGGCGCGCTCAGTCGGTCAGCTTCCAATATCTCCTTCGGGAGCGTTCTGATCGAGCTGTTCCGATGCACTTAAAGTTTGGTTTAAATGCAAAACAATCTCCTCGAAATCACCTTTCCATTGGTCGAGCTGCTCGACGATCTCGTTCTGACCCGCCACGCGATCTTCGCCGGCTAAGCGCATATGCAACCCTTCGACGGTGGCGGCAGAGAATGGCTCACAATAACGCCAGAGTAGCCATAGGCTATCGCGGGGCTCCGTATCTATTGCAAGCTCGCGTGCGCGGGTCAGGGCTGAATTTCGTACGTTTGTTGGGAGCCAGACCTTGATACCTGTCCAGCAACTCCTGCCCATCAATGGCCATCCTCCTGCAATGGCTGCAGAGGAGATGTGAAATCCAAAGGCGATTGTTGCGGTTGTTCTGACGCCAGATATCTGTAACTCGCGAGACCATCCGTAGACCTGTTCGGTTTCGGCTTTGACGCTATCGCTTCCTGTGCATTGATAGCCTGCGGTAGCATTTACCCGGATACGTGACAGAAGTTCGTCGAAGTATGACCTCATGACTTCAATTCGGTATTCGCCATACCGGCGGGCCAGTTCATCCAGTGGCCCAAGATTATCGCGGACGAAATCTTGGAAAATTTTATCGATCACCGAAGTCTCCTTACAAGCGCCGCGTATTGTCGCAGTGTTTCTGCCACGGAGATCGCTTCAATTGAGTTTACTGTCGAATGGATCAGCTCGTACACATCTTCACGGTAGGACAAGCGGACAAGCGCCTTCGCAAGATCCTGGTTTCCTCCCAGTGACTGTGCTGTCGGAACGCGGCCATCGGGAGTTAGATAGACGACAATGCGTGACGGACAGTCCTGCGCTTCAGTCTGTAAGTAGTCCCAATATCGTCGGAGCTGGCTACCTTGATCGCCTGCAAAAATTTTGTTTTCCAAGACAAACATAAAGTCTGGGCCTCGCAACAGGATATCTGCTTGACCATAATCCCGCGGCAGGAGAACCTCCTTGCGACATCGCCAGCGACTGCCGTCTTTCGGCGACGGAACGGGTAGCTGTATTCCCTGACTTTCGGCTGCTCGTCGTACAATGTCGAGAAATTTGTGTAAGAAGAGCACTCCCTGAGCATGGCCGGCGAAGGGATCCAAGAGATATGCCAGCAGTGCAGAATGGGTTGAGACCTCTCGATACGCATGTCCAAGAGCAAGAAAGATGTTGAACGTCGGTGGACGCAGCCTATCTTGTTTGCGCATCTCTTGTAGCACAATATCTGCTTTTTCTAGAAGAGCTGCGTAATCTTTTATGTGCTCGTTGTTGAAGAATTCATTTTCGGCCATTATGCTACCTCACAGCTATCGTTTACCGCTAAATGATGCATGGTGACAGTATTTGCCATGCCCGCCAACTCGGCGCGTACTTCGTCCGGGGCCACTACGGTGACGGCAGTACCCCAAGTAAACAGATGCCAGCACATCTCCTGCATGCCCCCTGCGTGGAAGCTGACCCGCAGCGCCCCGTCCGCCTCGCGCACCACCGTCTGCGTGGGATGGAATAGCCAGCACGCAGCCTCGTCCGCCGCCTCCGGCGCGATCCGCAGCACCACGTCCACCGGCTCCTCCTGGAACACGCCGAAGGACTGGGCGGCGTAGGCGCGGAGGTCGAAATCCTCCCGCCGGGCAAAGCAACGGTCGAGCAGATCGAACGAGGCGATGCGGTCGAGCCGCCATAGCCGCATGTGCGGCAGCCCCTCCACATGCCCGACCAGCCACGCCCGGCCGTCGCCGCCATACAGCGTGCCATACGGGCAGATCAGGTGCAGCGCCGGCTCGCAGCCCGGACGGGCGTAGCGCACGGCCACGAGCTGCACGCCTAGGATCGCCCGGCGCAGCGTCGGCAGGAGCGCTGGGTCAAGCCGAGGGCGGGGCCCCGGGCGCATGGCGATGCCCTCCGCCTGCATCAGCGCCTCGATGTCCGGCTCGGCCCGGCGCAGCGCCGCCGGACGCATTAGCGCGCGCAGGGTCGCCGCGGCCTCGCGCAGCAGCCCGGCGCGGTCCGCCTCGCCGCGGGCGGCGCACTCGCGTCCGAGCGCCTCCACGGCCGCCACCGCTTCGGCCCGCGGCTCGGCCACGCCCGCGAGGACGCTGCCGGGCAGGCGCCAGCGACGCACGCGCGCCTCGTCGTCCCAGCATTCCAGTTGCGGGAACAGCCCGGCCAGCACGTCACGCTGCCGCTCGGCCGTGCGCCGGCCCACGCCTAGCTCCTGCGCGACCTCGTCCAGGGTGAGGCCAGTCCGGGTACCGGCCAGCATGAAGGCGAGGCGCAGCAGCCGCTGCGAGGGTCCATAGCGCATGCGGCTAGGCCGGTGAGAATATGCGCGTGCGCGAGTGGTGGCCCCATGGAGCGGCAGTCCCAGCCGGCGTAGGGCACGCGCAATCATGGGAAACCTGACCGCGCCTCATCATCACTGCCTGGACATACTCCGCTCGGGCGCAGAACGTCTTTGTGACGAGCCGCTGCTTGAACATGGAACCATCACGTGAGAGCAAGGTCAAATTCTGGACTCGCGCCCTCAGTACAGAACTGCACCCAGGATGGATCAAAGCGCCCGGCTCTCAGCAGCGTTCGCATAGGCCACCGCCAGCCCGTGCAGGACGATGGCCGCGGCGGTTGCCACGTTGAGCGAGTTGGCCATGCCCTGCATGGGGATGGTCACGGCGGCGTCGGCGAGGTCCAGCACGGGCTGCGAGACGCCGGCCCGCTCCGACCCGAGCACCAGACAGATCGGGTAGCGGGGCAGGAAACGGTCGAGACCCGCGGCATCGCTCGTCTGCTCGACCGCGATGACCTGGCAGCCCTCAGCGCGGGCCGCCAAGATCGCCTCGACGGCGCTGTCCCGTTGCTCCCAGGGCACCCAGTTGTGCGTCCCCTGCGCCGCCTGGACCAGCTTACGCATCCCCCAGCTCGCGTCCCGACCGCAAACCACCAGGCGCTCGCACAAGAAAGCGTCGCATAGCCGGAACAAGGCGCCGACGTTGTAGCCCTGGCGCACCCCGTCGAGAACAACCCGGATTGGCAAGCGTGGGCGTGCCCGGAACGCATGCCGATCCAACTTGGAGCGGCGCAGCTCGGCCGTGGTCAGCGCGCGACCGGCTTTTCCAGGGACTTCGACCGTTCTCGACGACTCGCTGTCCGGGCCATAGCCGTCAACGGGCATGATTGTTGGAGTGGCGTCGCGCCCAGCTTCGAGGCTGGCTACGGAGTGAGAAGTGGACAACATGGCGGCTTCCTGAATGGATGCCCCATTTTACAGCCGCAGGACGTCAAATGCGGACGTGACCGCCAAATTTCGCCCGCTGCACTCGTGCCTCCTGCACTGGAGACGACTTGCACAGAGTCTATTAGCCAGTCGCACAGAACTTGACCCACGAGCCCCTGTTGGACAACGGGCACCAAGTCGAGATTGCAGCATATACATTGATGACTTGCAGCTTATGCCGTCCGCCACAGCATCGGTGTAAAGCACGCTATAATCTGCAAACCGTGTTCGTGATGATCATAGGACTTTACGGTAGGCTCATTCTCGTATGATGCAATGTATGATGGTCAAAAGACGCAAATATCTTCATGGATTAGCCGATAAGCTGCAAACGCTTGCCGGTGCGTCAAGATAAGCAAATAGTCCATTCAGCATCCGTTCTATTGCTGGTTTGGGTGAGAAGCTGCCGGTCCGCTTCAGGGCTAGGCGCTAGGATAGCCGACATTCTCAGCTTGGCGCAGACTAGGCGAAAGCGGCAGGGCCAATCCGGCGTCACATGTGGGCAAAGCGGACAGAGGCGGCGCTCGTGCAAAACTCCTGCGACATTCCTTCCGAGCGCTATCCCATGCGCAATTCTAGTTTGCCCAGTTGTCCTTTTGGTGCCGTCCTGCATAATTTGAAGATGAACAAAACCGTAGATCAGCTCGCTCCAACTCGTCAGCAACTTTCATCCATGTCGCCCAGCGAACAGGTCGAATCCGTAAAACAATGGTTTTACGCAAGATTTGGCCGACCCGATTTTGACATTGAGCAAACAACGGCCCATGGAAGCTTCGTCTCTGTTTTTAGTGCGTCGTTTGAGGAAGAAGAAGAGCTGCGTGATCGGTTTGAGTCTATTGTGACACCGGAAATATTTACGCAGTGCCTGGAAGCTTTAGTCTATGAGACTCAGATTTGGTCACCTGACGAGGATTATGAGTTTCCCCCAGAGCTTGTCGACGCATATGACGAATGGCTGCAAGTAAACCCAACCCTCACCACGCAGTCCCTTCTTCAGAAAATTCAGACTTTAAAGGAGGGGCTCGACGGATTAGCCGGCTATAACGGCGGCCCTGTTTTAGATGCTTTGACTAACAAACCTCCTTTGACAATGGATGCTCTTCGAGCGCTAAGAAACAATACTAGTCGCGTGTGTCAGACCCTAGCAAACGAGATGCCATCGAAGAAGGTATTGGAGGACTACTGGCGATCCACAAGGCAGATAGCTGCTAGTGTAGCAGAGTGGATCAAGAATAATGTCAAAGTCACATTTCCTATCGCACGTGATTCCTTTGCCGCAGAACTAGGAAAAGGTTTGGCAGCTGTCACTGTAGCACTGATTGTTGATCTATTCTGTAGAATGTATCACGTGTTGATGTGAACTCTAACGAACTGTCAGCTTTCGTACCATCTCTGATAGGCATATAACTGTCCGAGTTGGGTCGTCACCCGACCCCACGGGCATAATTTGCATGACAGATCACAGAAGCAGGCTCTCAGCCGGGTTTGCAGCTTATGCCGACAGGTCTTGCAGTTTATGACCCGCCTTACAATCGGAGCGCTGCTGCGGCATTATGGCTACGCCGTCGCCGAGACGCACCATGATTGCGGCGAATTGGGCGGCTTGGCTCAAACACGAAAGCGGTTCCTCCTTGTCGCCCGCCACCAGGCCAAGGTGCCGCCCTTCCTCTACGAGCCGCCGAAGCGCTCCCTTCGCGCGGTGGGCGACGTCCTCGGCCGGATGCCCCTGCCGGGCGACACTGAGCGCGGCGGCCCGATGCACCGCGTCCCGCTGCTGCAATGGCAGACCTGGGTCAGGCTGGCCTTCGTCGAAGCCGGATCGGACTGGCGTTCGCTGAAGCGGCTCCGCGTCGAGGATGGGCAGCTTGCCGACTTCCGGCTGACGCCGGATCTCGATTGGCGCAACGGCGCGCTCGGCGTGCAAGCGTGGAGGGGACCGGCTGGAACGGTGACGGGGAATGTACGACCAGGCGCAGGCGCTTTCAGCGTAGCCGACCCTCGGCGGGCCGATGACGTCGCCGCCTTTGGCCAATATGGGGTGAAGCGATGGGACGAGATATCGCAGACCGTCATCGGCAAGGCCGCTGTCGGCGCCGGGCACTTCTCCGTCGCCGACCCCCGGCATGATGGCCCGGCTAAGTTCAGCAACGTCTATCGCGTGGTCGAGTGGAACAAGCACGCATCCGCCGTCACCAGCAGCAGGGACGTGGCGATTGCAGACCCGCGCCAGCAAGACGCCATGTTCCACAACGCCTACAAGCTTGTGTCGTGGGGTGGCGCGTCTCAGGCGATTACCGGCCAGCACGCGCCGAGCAATGGCGCGATGTGCGTTGCCGATCCACGACCGAACCTGCATCGTGAGAAGGGCGACGACTGGGCCGGCGCCGGGCACTATGGCGTCGTGCCCTGGACCGGCCGTGCTGGCGCGGTCAGCAGTGCCGCGGGCTGCGACAACGGCCGCTGGAGCGTGGCGGATCCTCGCCAGGCTCATGAAGCAGTCGATGCCAGCCCTGTCCATCTACCGGCTGCCCAGGACCGCCTCGTCGCCGTCATCCGCAGCCCAGACGGAACTTGGCATCGGCCTTTCACCACGTACGAACTGGCCGGGCTGCAGAGCCTCGTCGACCCAGAGGAACAGCTCGAACTCGACGGCCTGTCCGATGCGAGTTGGCGCGAGCGCATCGGCAACGCGGTCCCGCCCGACGCGGCGACGGCGATTGCAGACACGATGGCAAAGACGCTGCTGCTCGCGTGGTCCGGCGAGGGGTTCATGCTCTCCGCCCTGCCGATCTGGGTGCGGCCAGTGGGCGTTGCAATGAGCGTCGACCAGGCACAACCGCACGAGGAGCCATGAATCATGGCCCGGCATATCTACGTCGATCGTGCTGACGAAGGCGGCTTCACTGTCCGTATCCTGACCGGAGTTCGCGGAGACAAAACGCACAAGTTCGCTGATCGAGACGAAGCGCGGCGGTTCGCAACAAGCAAGCTCGGGCGCCAAGGGTTCGTCATGGATACTACGGACATGACGCCTGAGCATCTTGTTGCGCACATGGATCGTGAGCGCAAGCTGGCCGACCAGGCGGCGGCAGTCCGCGGGACAGTGAAACCAGCGAAAGGAGAAGATTAGAACGCTTTACCGCGCCATGGCCGGACCGCCGCAAGGGTCCGGCGCTGCGCGCCGGCCCGGCTAGGCCGGCTTCGCCCTTGCCCCGGTCAGGCCAGGACGCGGGGTGGGGGAGGGGTGATCAACGAGTCCATGAAGAGGACGACACCCCATGGCCCATTCCTCCAAACGCCGCAGCAACACCAGCGAGCCACGCGACCACTACGCCGACGTGACCGCGCAAATCATCGCCGCGCTCGAGGCGGGAACCCCGCCCTGGCGTCGGCCATGGGACCGCGACAAGGCAGGCGGTCCGACAATGCCGCACAACGCCACGACGGGCGCGCGATATCGCGGCATCAACACCCTCGTGCTGGGCATGTCGCCCCTGGCATTTATTACATGCGACCCGCGCTGGGCCACCTACAAACAGGCGACTAGCCGCGGCTGGCAGGTGCGCAAGGGCTCGCGCGGAACGCCCGGCTTTTTCTACAAGAAGATCGAGGTGGGCGACCGCGAAGGCGGCAGCGATGACGGTCGGAAAGTCATCCCGCTGCTGCGCTCGTTCACGCTGTTTCATGCGTCGCAGATCGACGGCATCCCGCCCTACGTCGCGCCGGGCGTCGAGGAAGCGCCGTGGCGCGAGCCAGAGGCCGCGGCGACGATCGCGCGCAACAGCCGGGCCGTCATCCGGGTGGGCGGCGACCGCGCCTTCTATTCGCCTTCGACCGACCACGTGCAGATGCCGCCGACCATCGCCTTCCGGTCGCCCGCCGCCTATGCGAGCGTCCTCCTGCACGAGCTATCGCATTGGAGCGGGAGCAAGGAGCGTCTCGACCGTGACCTGAGCGGGAGGTTCGGCTCGCACGATTACGCCAGGGAGGAGCTTCGCGCCGAGCTGGCGCAAGTGATGATCTGCTCTGAGCTGGGCATCGACGATTGCGACTTCACCAACGGCGCCGCCTACATTGCTGATTGGCTCGGCAAGCTTCGAGACGACAAGAAAGAGGTGTTTCGCGCCGCCTCGGATGCGCAGCGGATCGCGGACTACCTGCTGGCGTTCCATCCAGCCTACGCCGAAGGCCAACGCGGCAACGGCAGCGAGGATCAGGGCGCGCCGGAACCGGAAGCGTCAGCAGAGTCCGCGTCCGTGGCGTTGCGGGAGGCAGCGTAATGCTGACCACACCGCACTGGGTGCTCGATCCGGCATCTCCACAGGCCGGAGATCCGGGGCCGCTGACAATCCGCGACGTCGAGGACGCGCCGGTCCGTTGGCCGGTCTGCGTCATCCCGGGAAGCCTCGGCCACCAGAGGCCGGACGGGCAGTTCGTCCAACTCATCGACGAAGACGACATAGCAGCCGCTCGACTGATCGCGGCCGCGCCGAAGACGCGCAGCGCCTTGGTAGCCCTGCTTCAGTGGGCACGACAGACTGGCGGATGGGAGGCCCCTTGTTGGCGAGAGGCGGAACAGGCGCTGGCGGAGGCGGCGGGCACGCAAGCGCCTGCCGAGCAGCCGTGAGGTTCAAACGGCGTCCCCGGATGCCCTACACCGTCACGGACCGAAAGCGGGCAGCCGCCCGCCGCCTACAGCAGCGGCTGCGCGATGCCCTGCCGCTGCTTGCCGGACTCGTTGCCGAACAGCAGCCGTGCATCGACCAGCTGATGCAGGACCGCGTGAAGGCCTGGGGTGTCACCGAGCAGAACACGCGCGACTGGCAGGCACAGCGATGGCGTAGGGCGCGGCGCATCCTGGACGGCTATGACCCGGAAACCCGTCGGGCCTTGCTGGACTACTGGAACGGCCATCGCTGGCTGCCAGCTGACGCCACCTACTTGCTCGACATGCTGGGGAGCTTCAAGCGCGGCCGGCTTGTGATGGTGCAAGGCGCCATCCAGCCCGCCCGCATCGTCATCTCGGCCGCCGAGGCGACCGCGGTCGGCTGGGGGCGGAAACCCATCGCCCGCGGGTGGCTCGGCCCGCCAGCCTGACACCGGCCCTCGTTCCCACAGGGTCAACCGCTTGTCTGCCTGCCGGCGCGACTGCGCGACGGGCGGCCCACCCTCCGCCTCAATCAACACAGGAGCGAGCGATGCGCTGCTCATCGAACGAGTTCGACTGGAACACCGACGCCATCGCGCGCCTGATATCGCTCTGGGCCGAGGGACACTCGACGGGTGCGCCGTACGGCGCGAACTAGAAAGGAGCGAGAATCAACTCTATGGCTA
>CAXSGE010000020.1:0-54522 GCA_964236715.1 uncultured Acetobacteraceae bacterium
CGTCAACCACCGGCTGCCTCAGCGCCCCAGCACCACCCCAGGTGAGCAATTACCTTCCATGATCTTGGCCTAACAGACCTAGTGGTCAAAACCTGACGTTTGATATCCGTGCCAGGCCTTGAAAAGCCAGATTTGGTCGGATCCCTCTGGGTCTCTTCCGTAAGGTTTTGAACACTAAAAGCCAGCACCCGGCCAATATCATTCAGTTGTGTGCCTCAAAGCATCAACGGCCGTTTCAATGTCGTTAATCTTGTCACAGATTTGGTTAAGTTTGTTATCGAAACGTTCAAGATAAGTTCCGATTTTGTCGGAAAGGTAAATCACTGCTAATGCTGAAGCTTCTTCAGGAGTTAGATCAACAAGATGCTTATCTCCAAAGGAAAGAACCTCCTTTTTATTGCCATGTTCAGATATAAAAAATCCAACTTTGCTCACGGCTAATTCCTTCAGCTTCGGCGGAATGCCTGCATTATGGCAGAACCACCCGACCGGGAAAACTGAACATCTCGGACTGTTGGATAGGTCGGCAAGGTTTAAACCGGGCGCGCGTCGCTCAGTGTATTGGCCGACGGTTGGCGGATGGTCGCATCTTGCGCGCCGTGCCTGCTGCACACGTAACGGGAAAGCCGGACCTATTGAACCCGGTCAAGGGTCAACACTGGCCCCGAGCCGCACGCTTGAGCAACACTCACGACAATGCGGCCTTCCCACGTCAGTCGTTGAAGCCCGGTTAGCACGGCTTCATGGGTGACGCGGTCGAGGTTCGGCGGCACGAACACGTTGACGTAACGCCGGATGTGGTCTGCGCGCTCGACAACAAACCCTTCGACGGTCATGGCATCGGCGTCGAAGGTGCGACGCACGATCAGGCCAGAGACGTTTTCCGTGGAACAGCTTGCGTCTCGATTAGTCAGGCCGGATATCCCGATCGTTTGATACGTGGCGTCTTGTCTGATCCGAACCTCGGCAACGGCGGAGCGAGCCATCAAACCTATCGCCGCTGCCGAGCAGATCGCCAGTGCTCGTAACGTCTCGGTCATCGTCCGCCTCCGATTTTTGCCCCTAGTACATCGACTCCATGAAAGCGCACCTTTCGGAATCGTCCAGAGTCCTACTATTTGCGACTTGCATCCGTGTTCGCCATCGGAGCTGTTTTATGGAAACACTGTACTAGTGGTCAAAACCTGACGTTTGATACCCGTGCCAGACCTTGAAAAGCCAGATTTGGTCGGATCCCTCTGGGTCTCTTCCGTAAGATTTTGACCACTAGACAGAGCCAATTGTGACAGGTGCCTACCGCCCCAACGTATGGTACTCCGCATTCGGCATCATATCGACCGCGTGCGCGACGCGGTTCGTGTAGTTGAAGAACGCCGTCACCTCGGCGATGTCGAAGATGTCCTCGTCCGAAAACCCCTGCGCGCTGAGCGCGTCGCGGTCGCCCTGCCCGATCAAATGCGGTGCGGCCGTAAGCTGGACCGCGAAATCCAGCATCGTGCGCTGCCGGGCCGGCAGTTCGGCGACGCGGTAGTTGAAGGCCAGCATCTCGCCTAGTTGCGGGTCGCCGGACAGCTTTCGCACCGCCGCTCCGTGCGCCACCAGGCAATAGTAGCAGCGATTCCAGGCCGACACTGCCACTGCGATCATTTCGCGCTCCAGTTTCGACAGGCCGGAGGGCGCCAGCATCAATTCGTCATACAAGCGAATGAAGTTGCGCAGCTTCTCCGGCCGCAGCAGCCAGGCACGCAGCACATTGGGCACGAAGCCCAGCTTGTCCCGGCATTTCTGGAAATATGGCTGCAGGTCCTCCGGCAGCGTCGACTCGTCGGCGGTGTCGAGCGCCATGACGTGGCTGGGCTGGGGCATGGACCTACTCTCCGAGGCTGCGGGCTTGCTCGCGCAAGACGAATTTCTGCATCTTGCCGGTGCTGGTTTTTGGCAACGCGCCAAACACCACAGTGCGCGGCACCTTGAACCGCGCCAGGTGGTCCCGGCAAAAGGCGATGATCTCGGCTTCGGTCGCGGCCATGCCCGGTTTCAGGGCGATAAACGCGCAGGGTGTCTCGCCCCAGGTCGGGTCGGGCCGGGCGACCACGGCGGCCTCCATGACGGCGGGGTGCCGATACAGCACGCTTTCGACCTCGATGGTGGAGATGTTCTCGCCACCGCTGATGATGATGTCCTTGGAGCGGTCGCGGATTTCGAGGTAGCCGTCGGAATGGCTGACCGCGAGGTCCCCGGTGTGGAACCAGCCGTCGGCAAAGGCCTCGTCGGTGGCCGTGGGGTTCTTGAGGTAGCCCTTCATGACGATGTTGCCGCGCATGAACACCTCGCCCATCGTCGTGCCGTCGCGCGGAACCGGCTGCAGGGTCATGGGGTCGGCGACCATCACGCCCTCCTGCACCGGATAGGCCACCCCCTGCCGCGCCCTGAGCCGGGCGCGTTCGGCGTCCGGCAGCGCGTCCCATTCCTCGTGCCAGGCGCAGACGGTGACGGGGCCATAGGTCTCCGTCAGGCCATAAACGTGGGTGGTGCTGAAACCAAGCCGCTCCATGCCCTCCAGCACAGCCGCGGGCGGGGCGGCGCCGGCCGTCATCATGCGCACCGGCGCCGGACGCGGCTGCACACCGGGATGGTTCAGGATCAGGCCCATCACGATCGGCGCGCCGCACAGATGGGTCACCCCGGCGGTGTCCATCGCCTGGAGGATGCCCGCCGCCTCGACCCGGCGCAGGCACACGTTGGTCCCCGCCATCGCCGCGACCGTCCAGGGGAAGCACCAGCCGTTGCAATGGAACATCGGCAGTGTCCAGAGATAGACCGGGTGCTGCGCCATGCCCCAGGTCAGGGCGTTGCCGACCGCGTTCAGGTATGCGCCGCGGTGGTGCGAGACCACGCCTTTTGGGTTGCCCGTGGTGCCGGACGTGTAGTTGAGCGCGATGGCGTCCCACTCGTCGCCGGGTCCGGACCACTCGAAGGCCGGATCGCCGGCGGCCAGGAACGCCTCGTAATCGGTATCGCCCACGTGTTCGCCGGGCGGGGCGAGCGGGTCGTCGATGTCGACCGCGTAGGCGCGCGCGTCCGCCGGCATCAAGGCGAGCGCCTTCGCCATGACCGGCGCGAACTCGCGGTCGGTGAGCACGACGCGCGCCTCGCCGTGGGTCAGGATGAAGGCCACCGTCTCGGCATCCAGCCGTGTGTTGATGGCGCACAGTACGGCGCCCAGCATGGGGACGCCGAAATGCGCCTCGACCATCGCAGGGGTGTTGGGCGCCATGATCGCCACCGTGTCGCCGCGCTGCACGCCCTGCGCGGCTAGGGCGGAGGCCATGCGCCGGCAGCGGGCATAGGTCTCGGCCCAGGTGACGCGATGCGGCCCGTGGATAATGGCCGTGCGGTCCGGGAACACGTCGGCGGTGCGCCGCATGAAGCTTAATGGAGACAGCGCCTCGTAGTTGGCGGCGACTTGCGGCAGGTTGAACTTGTCGCGTGTGATGGCGGTCCTCCCTTAAAAGCCGAACATATGGTCCAGGCTGAACCCGCCGGCGTCATCCATCAAGCCATGATAGCCGAATAGCCGGCACGTCGCATCCCGGATCAGCACGTATCCCCGCGGACCCGCCCGGTGCAGCAGCGCCTCGCCGAACACGGAATGCGGCCACACCATCGCGGAGCCTGAACAGGCGACGCGCAGCGGCTCCTCTGCGATCACCTGGCCGTCGCTGTCGTGCAGCAGCAGCGCCGTGGCGGACCACGGGCGCCAGGCTGCCGATGCCGCGTAGATCAGCGCGGCGTAGCTGCGGCGCCGGGCGTCGCCGAGTTGCAGGAACAGCCGGGTCGACAGGCCCGGCGGCGGCCCGGAATAGCTCTGCGGCTCGTCGCGGTAGGTCATCGCCGTGTTGTAGATATGCGCGCCGAAGCTGCTCTCGGCGGCGTGGCCGCTGGACCGGTCCTCGTAGCGGAACAGCCCATGTAGCCAGCCGTCGGCCTCCCCGCCATCGCGGAAATCATAGACCAGGTCGGCGTGGCCCTCCTCCACGTCGAACTCACTGAGGTCGAGCGCTAGGTCGTGGTTGCGGGGCAGGCAGCCGAGAAAGCGGTCGGCGACCAGGCGGCCGGCGGTGTCGAACACGTCGATGCGTATCGGGAGGTTGCCCTGCCGCTCCGCCATCGGCGTCGGCAGCACGATGCTGCGAAAACGGCCGCGTGGCAGGATGGGGAACGGCAGCAAATAGCCGCGGCCCAGCAGGTTGTGCAGCGACGCAATGCCGGGGTCGGGCCGCAGGTCGGCGCGCTCGACATTCAAATGCGCAATGCGTGCGCGTCCGGCGCGCGTGACCTCATAGCGTGGTCGGACCACGTGGCGGCCGGCCCGCACCTCAATTTGCGCCGGCCATTGCAGCCCCGGCAGCACGTCGGCGACATCGAGCGCCAGGCTGGCATAGGGGCCGACCTCCTGCTGCAAAGCGACCGGCGCCTCGGAACCCATGCGGTCCAGCGACACGGCACCCGCAGGGATCGGGGCGGCATGGCTGTTCTGCAGCCACAGCACCACGCGCTCATCGGCACGCGGCGCAGGCATCCCGGCGTAGCGGTCGGCGGGCCAGGCGTTGGCGTCGTGGGTGCAGGACAGGCTGGCCTGCGCGCCGGTGCCGTAGGTGTCGAGCGCGTATTTCACCACGTCGTGCCCGGCGGCACCGATGGCATGGATGAAAAGCTGGCCGGCGAACTCGGGCAGGCCGAACCGGGCGCGGACCTCGGCGCTGTCGATCGCGATGCCGCCGGGGCCGGACGGGACGGGGTGCTCCCACTCCGCGAGCACCTCGCCGGCGCCGTCGAACAGCCGCAGCCATAGCCGGACCGCGCCGGCGCCGTAGCCCGCCCAGTAGTTCGCCGTCACCAGCCGCGTGTGCAGGCCGCCCTGGTCGCGAAAAAAGGCGTAGTTGGTCGCGAAATTCACCCGGTCGAGGTAGCGCTTCGGGTTGCTCAGCATCTCCGCCGGCAGCCGTGCCTCGTCGAGCGTCGCGATGGCCACACTGGGGGGCAGCATAGGCTTGATCCGCGCCAGCACCCGCCCGGCGTCGAACGCGGCGATCAGCAAGGTGGCGCAGGCGGACTGCGGCAGCTCCGTCAGCGGCTGGGCCGGCACCCCGGTGCGAGGTGCGCCAATCTGCTGCACGTCGTGCACATAGCTTTCTGCCGCCGCGGGCATCGCCGGGTGCAGGGCGAACAGCGCATCCGACACGCCATCGGGGTCATACACCGCGAGCGGCCCGGCCTCGCGCAGCTTGGCCGCCAAGCGTTGGATGGCCTCGGCGGCGACCGGATGGGCGAAGGCCTTGTACAGCACATTGCCGCCGGCTCGCGCGTCGAAGGTCTGGATATCCAGCATTGTCGTCCCCTAAAAATCCAGCCGCCGGCGCATCTCGTCCGCCGCCGCCTGCGTATCGTCGAGCGGCGCAACGGGCCAGAGGTCGAGCCGTCCGGCAAAAGGGCGCACCCGCCCGTCCTCTTGCAAATAGCGATTGAACTGCCGGATGCGCCGGGACCGGCCCGGCAGCGTGGCCAGCAGCACCGGCGCCCGCGTCGCGACCGCCTCCGACACCATGGACACGCTGTCCTCCGTCACCACGATCGCGTCCGCCAGCGCCAACAGGCCGAAATATGGGTTTTCCCCCTCCATGTTCCAAACCCAGCCGCCGAGCGGCGTTATTGCCCTGTGCAGCGCCGCTCTGGCGTCCTCCGAAGTGCGGCGGGACGGCGTGAGCGCCAGGCCGACCCGGTCCGCCTGCATCATGGCCGCGAGCGACGCACCCAGCGCGGTGGCGACCGGAGCGTCCAGCCGAAAGCGGCCGTTGCTGCCGCCGACCAGCACGGCAACCAGCGGGCGGGGCAGGTGGGCCAGCCGGGGCACCCAGATGGCGGACGCCTCCGCAAGCCGGGCCGGGGTGGCGCGGTGCAGCGCAGTACGGGTGACGACGACGTTGGGGCCTGCGAGGCGGTCATGCCGGTTCACGACGATCAGGTCGAAGCGTGCGGGATCGATGCGCGGATGCTGCACTTGGACCGCTGGGCGCGCGGGCCGTCGGAGCGCTGCGCCGATGACGGCCGCCGTGCCCCCGGCGCCAATCACTATGGCGTCGCCGGGGTCGGGCAGCCGGATGGCGCGGAGCGGCGATGGCCACATGCGGGCCGACACCCAGCTCCAGGGTGCGCGCGGCTGCAGCGACAGCAACTTCGGCGCCAGGCCGGCCGCCTCCGCCAACCCGAGGGCCTGGGCCTGCAGCCCGGCGTAGGGTTCGCTGAGGACGATGGAGGAACGCATTGGCCGCTTCTCGGCAGTTCGCGCCGCCGGGTCAACCTTGACGCGGTTAAGGGTTGGGATTCCTTGACTTTGGTGCGGTGCAGCACCATAACTCGTCTGCGCGGTTTGACGTGACTTCGTGCGCTGTACCTGTGCACCGGCGTTATCATCTCACTTCTGGCGCCGGTCGCGATCCCGCTGATCGTTGTGCACTCCCTCGCGGCGCAATGCGGCTTCCTGGGACGGGCCATCGAAAGATACCATAGCTATGTCAAGCTTCGCAGACCTCGGTCTCGCGCTTCCTATTCTCAATGCGTTAACCACTCAGGGCTATACCGAGCCTACGCCGATCCAGACGCAGGCCATTCCGCACGTCATGCTCGGGCGCGACCTGCAGGGCATCGCGCAGACCGGCACCGGCAAGACTGCGGCGTTCGCGCTGCCGATCCTGCACCGCCTGTTCGTCAACAAGAAGCCAGCGCCGCGGCGTGGCTGCCGGGTGCTCGTGCTGTCGCCGACGCGCGAGCTTGCCAGCCAGATCGCCGAGAGTTTTCGCGACTACGGCCGGCAGACCGGGCTGCGCACGGCGCTGATGTATGGCGGCGTGCCGAAGGGGCGGCAGTCCAAGGCAGTCGCCAACGGCATCGACATCCTGGTGGCAACGCCGGGCCGGCTGCTGGACCATATGCAAGACGGCGCCGTGGTGCTGAACCATGTCGAGGTGCTGGTGCTGGACGAGGCCGACCACATGCTCGACCTCGGTTTCGTCATTCCCATCCGTAAGATCGTGCAGTCGATCCCGCCGACGCGGCAGACGCTGTTCTTCTCGGCGACCATGCCGAAGGAGATTGCGGCGCTGGCCGGGCAAATGCTGAAGAACCCGGTGCATGTCGCCGTCACGCCGGTGGCGACGACGGTCGAACGGGTCGAGCAGAAGGTCATCTTCGTCGAGGCCTCGCGCAAGCGGCAATTGCTGGCCGACATCCTGCGCAGCAGCAAGATGAGCCGCACCCTGGTGTTCACCCGCACCAAGCACGGCGCCGACCGGGTGACGCAGCATTTGGAGGCTGCGGGCCAGCCGGCGGCGGCGATCCACGGCAACAAGAGCCAGCCGCAGCGGGAGCGGGCGTTGGCGATGTTCAAGGCGGGCCGCATCAGCGTGCTGGTAGCGACGGACATTGCGGCGCGGGGCATCGACGTGGACGGGGTGACGCATGTGGTCAACTTCGACCTGCCGAACGTGCCGGAGGCTTATGTGCACCGCATTGGCCGCACGGCGCGGGCCGGGCACACGGGGGTGGCGATCAGCTTCTGCGACAGCAGCGAGCGGGCGCATTTGCGGGGCATTGAGAAGCTGATCCGCACGCGGCTTTCGGTGGAGGAGCCGCGGGATTTGGCGGCTTGATGTGATGTCGGATCGGGTATGTCCCGGTTCGAGGTGATGCCTTGCTCAGTTCCTCGTCCTGACCAGCATCAGGGCGAGAACGTCTGCTTGCTCGTCGGCGTCGGCCCGATCCAGAGCTTCCATGGCAAGATTTGCAGAGCCGACCAAGGAAATCACATCATCCCACAGGAACACGGCTGCCGGATCGTAATCCGCTCGGTGGCGCGCGTCCTGTAAAGTCGGAAAGATGTTGGCAAAATCTCGCATGTCCTGGCTGAGCGCGTTTCTGCCTAGCTGACGCTTAAGGCTATCCCTCAAAATCGGCACGTCTAACGAGTCACAAACGGCCTTAACATGACGATGGTCGAAGCTTCTATAAATCAATATGTATCCAGCGGATTGTTCTTTGTCAGGCCCCATGAAGCGATTTGCCGCTGCGCGAAGAACTTGATGAAATACCGCATAGTAAGCAGTGGATACTGCTCTCCGTAATTGGGCATCCGAAGGTGGCGGCGTACTGGCTTCCGAGAGAAAACGAGCAACGGCGAGGAGGTCGGAGGGATCAAGCACTAATGCGGTTACTCAGATCCGCTTGGCTTACAATCTGTATCGACGGATAATGCGCATCACCGATCGCCGTGAGTTCATCGCGAAGCTTCTGAGCTAAGCGGGTGCGGATCAAACCAGCGCGTTTCCAATCGATACCTTGATCGATCAAGTAATCGAACCGGTAGATTGGCCGATCTAACCAGTCCTCTCCCGGAACGACAGTGATAAGTTCAACAAAGCCTAAATCAGCGACGTGCTGCGCCGCATCGCGGCCCAGCGTCTCGACATCCACTGCGATATTCTCGATCACGCCGTTAGTATGAATGGCGGCATGAGCGAGATCAACAAAGCAAGCGACGCGCGCATCATGCCGTCTTGTCCCCACCCACTCCCAAAGCAGCCTGCGCCGCCGCCAGCCGGGCCACTGGCACGCGATATGGGCTGCACGACACATAATCCAGCCCGACTTCCTCGCAGAACGCGATGCTCGCCGGATCGCCGCCGTGCTCGCCGCAGATGCCCATCTTGAGATCGTTCTTGGTCGCGCGCCCTTTCTCGGCCGCCATCCGCACCATGGCGCCGACGCCCTCCACGTCGATCGACACGAAGGGGTCCTTCGGCAAAATCCCAGCGTCCACATAGGCCGGCAGGAAGCGCCCGGCATCATCGCGCGACAAGCCGAACACCGTCTGCGTCAGGTCATTGGTGCCAAAGCTGAAAAAGTCCGCGATCTCCGCGATCTTGTCCGCCACAATCGCCGCCCGTGGCAGCTCGATCATCGTGCCGACCAGGTATTCAATCGTCTGCCCCTGCTCCTTGAACACCGCCGCCGCCACGCCGTCCACCTGGGCGCGGGTAATCTCCAACTCGCGCCGCATCCCCACCAGCGGGATCATGATCTCCGGCACCGGCGCAAGCCCCGTCTCACGCGCGGCGGCGACCGCGCCCTCGAAGATCGCCCGGGCCTGCATTTCGTAAATCTCGGGATAGCTGATGCCCAGCCGGCAGCCGCGATGGCCGAGCATCGGGTTCGCCTCCGACAGCTCGGCCATGCGGCGGCGCACCTGGTCCATGTCCATGCCCAGCGCGCTGGCGACGTCGGCTAGCTCGTTCTCCTGATGCGGCAGGAATTCGTGCAGCGGCGGGTCCAGCAGGCGGATCGTGACCGGCAGCCCCGCCATGATGCGGAACAACTTGACGAAATCTTCGCGCTGGAATGGCAGCAGCCGAGCCAGCGCCGCCCGGCGGCCGGCCTCATCGGTCGACATGATCATCTGCCGCACCGCGCCAATGCGCTCGGGATCGAAGAACATATGCTCGGTCCGGCACAGGCCGATGCCCTCAGCGCCGAAATTACGCGCGGTCTCGGCGTCCAGCGGCGTCTCGGCATTGGTGCGGATCTTCATGCGGCGCACCTCGTCGGCCCAGCCCATCAGCGTCGCGAAATCGCCGGACATGCTGGGCTCGATCATCGCCACCGCACCCACGAACACCTCGCCGGTCGCGCCATCGAGGGTGATGATCTCGCCCTCGCGTATGGTCTGGCCGTTGGCCGACAGGGTCTGCGCGCCATAGTCGACGCTGACGCCGCCGGCGCCAGCGACGCAGGGGCGGCCCATGCCGCGGGCGACGACGGCGGCGTGGCTGGTCATGCCGCCGCGCGTGGTCAGGATTCCGCGGGCGGCATGCATGCCGTGGATGTCCTCGGGGCTGGTCTCGATGCGTATCAGCACGACGGCCTCGCCCTTGGCGGCGCGCATCTCGGCCTCGTCGGCGCTGAACACCACAGCACCTGAGGCGGCGCCAGGGCTGGCAGGCAAGCCCTTGCTGAACAGCGAACGCTTGGCCTTCGGGTCGAGCGTGGGGTGCAGCAACTGGTCGAGCGAGGCCGGGTTCACCCGCCTTATCGCCTCATTGCGGTCGATCAGCCCGGCCTCCGCCATCTCGACCGCGATGCGCAGGCTGGCGGCAGCGGTGCGCTTGCCGCTGCGGGTCTGCAGCATATACAGCTTGTTCTGCTGCACGGTGAACTCGATGTCCTGCATATCGAGGTAGTGGCGTTCCAGCGTTTCGCGCACCTTGACCAGGTCGGCGTAGGCGCTGGGCAACGCCTGCTCCATGCTCACCTCGCCGGGATGGGCGCGCAGGCTCGACAGCGGCTGCGGCGTGCGTATGCCGGCCACGACGTCCTCGCCCTGGGCGTTCACCAGGAACTCGCCGTAGAAGATGTTCTCGCCGGTGCTGGGGTCGCGGGTGAAGCAGACGCCGGTGGCGCAGTCGCTGCCCATGTTGCCGAACACCATGGCCTGCACGTTGACGGCGGTGCCCCAGGTGGCGGGGATGTCATGCAGCCGCCGGTAGGTGTTGGCGCGCGGGTTCATCCAACTGCTGAACACCGCGCCGATCGCGCCCCAAAGCTGCTCGTGCGGGTCCATCGGGAACGGCGCGCCGCGTTCCGATGCAACCATGTCCTTGTATTCGGCCACGACGCGCTGCCAGTCCGCGGGCGTCAGCGCCGTGTCCTCGATGACGCCGGCGTCGATCTTCGCCGTCTCGATGATCTCCTCGAAGCGGTGGTGGTCGACGCCCAGCACGACAGACCCGTACATCTGGATGAACCGGCGATAGCTGTCCCAGGCGAAGCGCGGGTCGCCGGACGCCGCTTCGAGGCCGCGCACCGTCTCGTCATTGAGGCCGAGGTTCAGCACGGTGTCCATCATGCCCGGCATCGACACCCGCGCGCCGCTGCGGACCGAGACCAGCAGCGGCTTGGCCGGGTCGCCGAAGCTGAGGCCGACCGCCTGCTCGACCAGCGCCAGCGCGTCCCGCACCTGCTGCTGCAGTTCCGGCGGATACTGCCGGTTGTTGTCGTAATAGGCCGTGCACAGCTCGGTCGTGATCGTGAAGCCCGGCGGCACCGGCAAGTCGATGCTGGCCATCTCCGCCAGGTTCGCGCCCTTGCCGCCCAGGAGGTTGCGCATGTCGGCGCGGCCCTCATTATGTCCGGCGCCGAAGCTGTAAACCCATTTAGTCATGTTTTTTCCAGGCCTTCGATACGAGAGAAGTCAGCGGCGCGGCCCATGGCGGCGCCGACGCGAGCAAGCAGGCGGAGACGGTTGCGGCGCAGCGCCGGGTCAGGCGCATTGACGGTCACCTGGTCGAAAAACGCATCAAGCGGCGGGCGGAGCGCGGCCAAGGCGTGCATCGCGTAATCATAGCGCTCGGCATTAATGCTGTTTTGAACCGAAGGTTCCGCAACGTCCAATGCGGCGGCGAGCGCCTGTTCCTCTGGCTGAGATAGCAAGGCTGTGTCGATGGGGCCAGCGTGCGGGCCGTCGCGCTTGTCCTCGATGCGCAGGATATTGGCGGCACGGCGGCTAGCGGAGAGCAGGTCGGCGCCGTCGGGGGTGGCGAGGAACGCCGCAACCGCGTCGGTGCGGGCCAACAGGCGCACGAGGTCGTCGTCGGCCCCGGCGGCGAACACGGCCGACAGCACGTCATGCCGTGCGCCTTCGGCACGGAGCTGGACGCGCAGCCGTTCTGCGAGGAAGGCCAGCAGCGCGTCGACCGGCACCGGCGCTGGCAAGTCCTGGCCGGCACTTGTGAAAACGCCGCCCAGGGGCAGCCGCAGGCCGTTGGCACGGACGAGGCGGATCGCGCCAAGCGCCGCGCGCCGAAGGGCGAAGGGATCGCCCGATCCGGTGGGCATCTCGCCCACGGCGAAGAACCCGGCGAGTTGGTCTAGTTTGTCGGCGAGCGCCACGGCGATGGTGACCGCCTCCGTAGGCACCCAGTCTTCGGGTCCCCTGGGCTTATAATGATCGTTCACCGCGTCGGCGACGCGCCGGTCCTCGCCGTCGTGGCGGGCGTAGTATCCGCCCATCACGCCTTGAAGTTCCGGGAACTCCGCAACCATGCCAGTCGTGAGGTCCGCCTTGGCGAGCAGCGCAGCGCGTTCGGCCAGTGCAGGGTCCGCTCCGACGAGCGGCGCGAGATGCCGAGCCAGGCGAACCAGCCGTTTGACCCGCGCGCCCTGGCTGCCAAGCTTGGCGTGGAATGTCACTCCGTCCAGCGCCGCCACCCGGTCGGCGAGCGGGATGCGGCGGTCCAGGTCCCAGAAGTGCCGGGCGTCGCTGAATCGGGCGCGCAGCACGCGTTCGTTGCCGGCGATGATCGCGGCGCCGCCGTCCGACGCTTCGATGTTGGCGGCGAAGGCGAAGCGGGCGGCGGGCGAACCGTCCGCGGACCGGAGCGCAAAGTAGCGCTGGTTGACGCGCATGCTGACCTGCATGACCTCGGGCGGCAGGTCCATGTAGGCGGCGTCGATGCGGCCCAGTAGCGGCACCGGCCATTCCACCAGCCCGGCCACCTCGTCGAGCAGGCCGTCATCCGGCACGACCTGAAGGCCCTCGGCGGCGGCGAGGCTGGCGGTGCCCTCGCCGATCAGGCGGCGGCGCTCGCTGGCAGCGGGGATCACGCGCCGGGTACGTAGGCCCTCCTGCCATTCGGCGAAGGACGACACGGCAAAAGGGCCGGGCGCGTGGAAGCGGTGGCCCTCGGTCAGGTTGCCGGAAACGAGGCCATGGCCGTCATCCGCGCCGTCGGCCAAGGCGAAGGGCACCACGCGCCCGTCCAGCAGGCAAAGGATGCAGCGCAGCGGCCGCACCCAGGTGAAGGCGCTGCCGTCGCCCCAGCGCATCGACTTCGGCCAGGGGAACCGGCGCAGCAGCGGCGGCAGGGCGGACGCGATCAGGTCCGCGGCTGGGATGGCCGGGTTTTCGAGAGTGAGGACCCAGTGCGCGCCGTCCTGCACCAACTGGTTCCGCTGCGCGCCGTGCTTGCGCAGGAAGCCGGCCAGCGCCTGCTCCGGCGCATTGGCGCGAGGGCCGCGTTCGGTGCTACTGCTCGCCGGCACGGTGGCCTGCACCGTCGCAGCGAGTGCGATGCGGCGCGGCCCATAGAAAGTCTGCACGCCTTCGGGCGCGAGCGGGGCCAGCGCCTCGGTCAGCAGCCGCGCGAGGTCATCTGCCGCCCGCGCCTGCATGCGCGCGGGGATTTCCTCGCTGAACAGCTCGAGCAGCAGATCGGGCATCAGGCCAGCGCTGAGATGATATCGGTCTGGCTGAAGTCGTTGCCCTTGAACAGCAAGGGCTCGCCCGACTGCTTAGCCAGCGCGTAGGAGAAGCAGTCGCCGAAGTTGAGCCGGGCAGGGTGGCGGCCTTTGCCGTAGGTTAGGTTTGCCCTCCGAGCGATCCAGGCCATGTCCGCATCAACGGCGACAACATCAAGTTTTAAACGAACCATCAAATCTTCGAACCGGCTTTTCACGGCCGGATGCTGCTCGAGACTTTCCACAACTAAATGAACCTCAACCCATGTTGCAGCGCTGATTTTTCGTTTCTGTGTTCGCGACAAGGCACGAAGCAAAGCGTCAGCGTCCGGCTCATCTAACACGATTGCCATAAGCGCCGAACTGTCCACGATCACCGCGGCAGGCCCGTTTCGTCGTCATACAGCCACGAATGATCCGAGCCCGGCAACGGATGCCGCAAGTGGCGATGAATGTCATCGACGATCTCGCGTAGTTCCCGGTATTCGACCTCCTCTCGACGCTGCGTCTCAGCACCCTCGCTTGCGGACCGGTCGCGCTCCAGCGCATCCCGAAGCGCAGTCGTCACCACCGCCTCGATGCTCTTGCCACGGAGGGCCGCAAGCTCCGTGGCCAGCCCGTGCGCCTCATCGCTGTCGATCTTAAGTTGTGCGCCCATCGGCCTAGGATAATCCGCTGCTCAGGCAGAAACAACCGGCGCATCCCCGGCCAGCCAACCCTCGCAACAGCCGCGCGCCAGCGTCCGCACCCGGCCAATATAGGCCGCGCGCTCGGTCACCGAAATCACGCCCCGCGCGTCCAGCAGGTTGAACAAATGGCTCGCCTTGATGCACTGGTCATAGGCCGGCAACGGCAGCGACGCGGCCAGCAGCGAGGCGCACTCCGCCTCCGCATCGGCGAAATGCCGCGACAGCATGCCCGTGTCGGCGCGTTCGAAGCCATAGGCGCTGTATTCCCGCTCGCTGCGCCCGAACACGTCGCCATAGCTCACCCCGGCGCCGTTGAAATCGAGGTCATAAACGTTCTCGACCCCCTGCACATACATGGCCAACCGCTCCAGCCCATAGGTGAACTCGGCGCTAGGCGCCGCGACAGGGATGCCGCCCATCTGCTGGAAATAGGTGAACTGCGTCACCTCCATGCCGTCGCACCACACCTCCCACCCCAGGCCCCACGCGCCAAGCGTCGGGCTTTCCCAGTCATCCTCGACGAAGCGGATGTCGTGCAGCAGCGGGTCGATGCCGATCGCGCGATAGCTGTCGAGCAGCAGGCTTTGACAGTCGGCCGGGCTCGGCTTCAGGATCGCCTGGTATTGGTAGTAGTGGCCCAGCCGGTTCGGGTTCTGCCCATAGCGCCCGTCGGTTGGACGCCGGCAGGGCTGCACATACGCCGCGCGCCAGGGACGCGGCCCCAAGGCACGCAGCGTGGTGGCCGGGTGGAAGGTGCCGGCGCCCATCTCGACGTCATAGGGCTGCAGGATCACGCAGCCCTGCTGCGCCCAAAAGGCGTGCAGGCGTAGGATCAGGTCCTGGAAGCTCGGCGTGCGGGGGGAGGCGGTCATGGTTCTCGGGAATGTGCGTGGCCCGCGCAACATAAGCGGAACGGCCCGGTTGCGAAAGGCGCAGCCGGGTTATGCAGCCGAACGCGCTGCCGGGCGTTACACCTGTCCATGACCGACCCGATCCAGCATATCCTGACGACCACCCGCCGCATCGCCGTCGTCGGCGCGTCCGCCAATCCCAGCCGTGCGAGCAACGAGATCATGGGGTTCCTGATCGCACGCGGCTTCGATGTCGTGGGCGTGAACCCTGGCCTGGCGGGCCAGACGCTGCATGGGCGGCCCGTGGTGGCTACGCTGGACGATGCCATGCCGTTGGACATGGTCGACGTGTTCCGCGCTTCCGACCAGGTTGGGCCGGTCATGGCGGACGCCATCCGGCTTGGCGCCCGCACCGTTTGGCTCCAGCTTGGGGTGCTGGACGCGGACGCAGCGGCGTCCGGCAGGGCGGCCGGGCTGCAGGTGGTGGAGAACCGGTGCCCATCAATTGAATGGCGCCGGCTGCGCCTGCCCACTTGAACCAGGGTTACGCCTGTGCCAACTCGACCACTGCAATAAACCCGGGGACGGTCCCATGACGAACGAAGAACGCGACCTTATCGCCCGATTCATCGCCAGGGTGGCCGGAGCGCCACAGGGCGGCGCATTCCTGGGCGGCCCCGGCGGCAGCGTGCCGCAGTCGCAGCCGGCGCTGCCGCCAATTGACCGCGATGCCGACGCCTTCATCGCCCAGCAATTCCAGCAGTACCCCGAGGCGCGGTATCGCATCACCCAGACCGCGCTGGTCCAGGAAGCCGCGTTCGCCGAGGCGCAGAACCGCATACGCCGCCTGGAATGGGAGTTGCAGCAAACGCAACAGGCCGCACAGCAGGCTATGCACCAATCCGCCCAGCAGGCGCCGCAGCAGCAGAAGGGCTTTTTCGGCAGCCTGTTCGGCGGTGGCGGGCAGGCTCAGCCGCAGCAGCAGCGTGGCTTTGGCGGCCAACCCGGCTATGGCCAGCAGTTCCAACCGACTTCCGCCCCGCCGCCGCCGCAGTATCCGCCCAACTACCAGCCCGGCATGTTCCAGCGTGGCGGCGGCTCCGGCTTCCTGGGGTCGGCGCTGACGACAGCCGCCGGGGTCGCGGGCGGCATGGTCGTCGGCAACGCGTTGATGGGCGCATTCAGCGGGCATGGCGGCGGCGGCGAGGCCGGCATGGGAGGGTTCGCCAACAACACGTCGTCGGACACTGCGTTCGACGGCGCTGGGACGGACCCGACCGCAGGGTTCTCCACCGACGCCGGCAACACCGCTCCGGACCCGTTTGCCGGCGGCGGTGATCCCAAAAGCTATGATGACGGCGCGGGCTTCACCCAACAGACCGGTTTTGACCAAGGCGGCTTCGACCAGGGCGGCAGCGATCCGTTCAGCGGTGGCGGCGGCGGTTTCGACAGTGGCGGGTTCGACGACAACACGTAAAGCCTGATGCCTGTTCAACGGGGCGGCATTCCCGCCCCGTTCACCGGCCACACGGCCGTCGTGCGTCCCGAGTGGATCGACGAAAATGGCCATATGAACATGGCCTATTATGTCGTCGTGTTCGATGGCGCGATAGACCATCTGTGGTCGGCGCTCGGTCTCGGCGAACCCTACCGCCAACGCACCCGGCACGGCACCTTCGCCGCGGAAGCGCATATCCACTATCGCGCTGAACTGCTGCACGGCGACCGCGTGCATGTCGCGACGCAAATCCTCGCCGCCGACAACAAGCGCATCCACCTGGCGCATGAAATGCGGCGGGAGGACTCCGGCGCCGTCGTCGCGCAACAAGAGGCCATGTTGCTGCATGTAAGCCTCGTCACGCGCCGGGTGGTGCCGTTCTTGCCCGAGGTCGCGGCGATGATTGCGGCCGGAGCCAAGGCGCACGCCGTCCTGCCCCGGCCGGATTGGGTAGGCCGCCGCCTGGCTATGCCGGGGGCACGTCCGCCAGCCTGATTGGCTCCAACTGCATCCAGTGCGGTGGCGTCGGATGCAGGACTGCCTCGCCGCACGCCAAATCCGCAGCGCCGATCGCATCCAGCCGTAGCAGCGCCATCCCCAATCCGGGAACGCCGGACCGCATGGAGCCGGCCTCGACGCCGGCGCGCAGCACGGGCGTCCCAGCAGCCGGCACCGGACCGTCGATCCGCACGGGAACCAGGCGCCGCTTCAGCAAGCCGCGATACTTGGTCCGGGCCGTCAGCTCCTGGCCCATGTAGCAGCCCTTGGTCCAGGACACGCCGTTCAGCTCGTCAAACCCGGCCTCCAGCAGCGTGGTCTTCTCGGTCTCCATGTCGCGTGGCCCATCCGGCAAGCCGAGCGCCAGGCGGTGCAGGTCCCAATCCGCCACGGTCGCGTTCGACGGCAGTGGCGCGGCGGACAATATTCGCCAGCCAGCGCCCGCGATGCGGGGATCGGGCGCTGCGATGCCAAAATCGGGCGTAGCGCCATCCCAGGCCGCATAGACCAAAAGCGGCAAGGGTTGCACGGCCACCTTGGCGCGCAGCCGGAACCGGGCCAGGCGCTGGGCCAACATCGCAGCCTGGCCGGCTTCGCAGTCCAGCAACAGCCGTCCGCCGTCCGCCAGGATGAAGAAGTCCGCCAGCCACTTGCCCTGCGGGGTGAGCAGCGCCGCCCAGACCGCATGGTCCGGCGCAGCCTCCGCCACATCGTTCGAGACCAGTCCTTGCAGGAACGACACGCGGTCGTCCCCGCTCACTTCGATCACTGCGCGTCCGGGCAGCAGGGCAAGCATGCTCATACCGGGCGACGTGGTGCCCCGGCGCCCCGAACTCAAGCGCCCTGAACTCAAGCGGCCCGCCTCGCGCACGTCTCCTCCGCGCGCACTCGGCGGCGACCCGTGCTACACGCAGCGGACATGCGCATCTTGTTCATCACCGCGACCCGAATCGGCGACGCCGTTCTCTCCACCGGGCTGCTCGACACCCTGCTGCGCCTTCATCCGGAGGCGCGCTTCACCATCGCCTGCGGTCCGGTGGCCGAAGGCGTGTTCGCCCGCATGCCGCGGCGCGAGGCGACGCTCGTGGTCGACAAGCAGCGCTTCGACCTGCACTGGCTGCGCCTGTGGCGGCACACGATTGGGACGCTTTGGGATCTGGTTGTGGACCTGCGTGGCTCGGCGCTATCGTTTTTCCTCATTGCCCGGCGTCGCGCGGTCATGCGTGGCGGCCGGCGGCCCGGGCATAAGCTGGTGCAACTGGCGGCAGCCCTCGGCCTGGCGACGCCGCCGCAGCCGGTAAGCTGGACGAGCGCCGCTGACCAGACGCGGGCGGACACGCTGCTGCTGCCGGGCGGACGCTATATCGGCCTGGGTCCCACGGCCAATTGGTCCGGCAAGGCCTGGCCGCCCGAACGGTTCACGGCGTTGTTTTGCGCCGTGCGCGATCAGATGCTGCCCGGTGCCCGCCCCGTCATATTCGCCGGCCCCGGTTCGGTCGAGCAGGCCATGGCGGCGCCGGTGCTTGCCGCCCTGCCGGACGCGATCGACCTCACGGGGCGGCTGTCGCTGCCGGAGGCCGCGGCCTGCCTGGCCCGCTGCGCGTTGTTCGTGGGCAACGACTCGGGACTGATGCATCTCGCAGCCGCTGCCGGCGCGCCCACGCTTGGGCTGTTCGGCCCGTCCTCAGCCGCTGAATACGCCCCCGTTGGCCGCCGTTCGGCAGTGGCGGTGGCGATGGGACCGGCCGGCGCAGCGCCGATGGAGGGCCTTTCGGTCGCCGCCGCCGTCACGGCCGCATGCGGGCTGTTGCAGGAGTGAGAATGGCCCACGTCATAGCCGGGGCGCCCGCCGGCGGCGCAGAGCTGTTCTTCGAGCGCCTGGTGCTGGCGCTGCACGACGCCGGCGACGCGGTCCTGCCGGTGATCCGCCGCGACCCTGGCCGAGCCGGGCGGCTGACCGCAGGCGGGCTTGCTCCGGTGCAGCTCCGTTTTGGCGGCGCGCTCGATCTGCTGACCCGGCCGCGCGTCGCGTCCGTGCTCCGTGCATTCATGCCGCGGGTCGTGGTTGCATGGATGAACCGTGCGGCCCGGCAGATGCCCCGGGGCGACTGGGTGTTGGCCGGGCGGCTCGGCGGCTACTACGACCTGCGCTACTACCGTGCGTGCGACCACCTGATCGGCAATACGCGGGGCATTGTCGATTGGATCAGCGGCCAGGGCTGGCCGCCCGGCCGCGTGCATCATCTGCCGAACTTCGTCCCTGATCTCGCCGGCGCGGTTCCGGCCGCATTGCCATTGCCGCCGGGTGCGCCCGTGGTGCTGGCCCTGGGCCGGCTGCATCGCAACAAGGCTTTCGACATCCTGGTCCGCGCCCTGCCGCTGTTGCCCGGCGTGCACGCGGTGATCGCTGGTGAGGGGCCGGAGCGTGCGGCCCTCATGGCGCTCGCCCGCAGCCTGGCTGTGCAGGACCGCTTGCACTTGCTGGGATGGCGCACCGACCAGGCGGCACTGCTGGCCCGCTGCGACCTGCTGGCGTGTCCGAGCCGGCACGAACCCCTGGGCAACGTGATCATCGAGGCTTTCTCCGCCGCCCGCCCCGTGGTCGCCACCGATGCCGCCGGGCCGTCGGAGCTGATCGTGCCGGACCGCGATGGCCTGTTGGTGCCGCGGGAGGACCCAGGCGCGCTCGCTGCCGCGATTGGCGCCGTGCTGGCCGACCCCGCGCTGGCCGCCCGCCTCACGCAGTCCGGCCGCACCCGTTATGAGGCCGGGCACGCCGAGGCGCCGGTTGTGGCGCTCTGGCGCACGGCGCTCGCCGCGATGGAGCGGGCCTGATGTGCGGCATTGCCGGCATGGTCATGGCGCCGGGCGCGCCGCCGCCCAGCCCGGCCACGCTCGACGCTTTGACGCAGGCGCTCGCGCACCGTGGACCCGATGGCAGCGGCCATGCCATGGTCGGCCGCACCGCCCTGGTGCAGACCCGGCTCGCCATCATCGACGTCGCAGGCGGCGACCAGCCGTTCTTTGCCGGGGCGGCCACCCTGATCGCCAATGGCGAGGTCTATAATTACCGCGAGCTGCGCGACGCGCTGCCCGGCGCGCATTTCGCCACCCATAGCGATTGCGAGCCGCCCTTGCATCTATGGCAGCGCGACGGAGCCGCCTATGCCAATGCGCTGCGCGGCATGTATGCCATCGCGATCCACGAGCGCGGCCAGCGCTGCGTCACGCTGACCCGCGATCGCTTCGGCATCAAGCCGTTGTATATCGCTTCCATCGAGGGCGGCCTGGCCTTCGCGTCCGAGCCGCAGGCGCTGCTCGCCGCCGGCCTGGTGCGCCGCGTCCTGCGCCCGGCCGCGCGGGAGGAGTTGCTGCAGATGCAGTTCACCACGGGCGCCGACACCATCTTCGAGGGCATCCAGCGCGTGCTGCCCGGTGAGACCCTGCGCGTCGCCGACGGGCACATCCTCGACCGCAGCCGTGTCGATGCGCTGCCGGAGGGCGGGCCGGAGAGCATCACCGAGGACGCGGCCCTCGACCGGCTGGACCGCGCGCTGAACGAGAGCGTCGACCTGCATCAGCGCAGCGACGTGCCGTATGGCATGTTCCTGTCCGGCGGCGTGGACAGCGCGGCCGTGCTCACCGTCATGGCCCGGCTGAATGCCCGGCCCGTGCTGGCCTATACCGCCGGATTTGCAGCGCCGGGCGCCGCGGACGAGCGCGAACACGCCGCCGCCGTCGCCCGCGCGGCCGGGGCGCGGCACGAGACCATCGAGGTCACCGAGGCGATGGTCTGGCGCGACCTGCCCCGCATCGTCGCCGCCATGGACGACCCGGCCGCGGATTACGCCATCATCCCAAGCTGGTTCCTGGCCCAGCGCGCCCGGCAGGACGTGAAGGTCGTGCTGTGCGGGGAGGGCGGGGACGAGATCTTCGGCGGCTATGGCCGTTACCGCAGCGCTATGCGCCCGTGGTGGCAGGGTGGCCGCGTGATGCGCGCACGGGGCGTCTTCGACCGGCTGGAGGTGTTGCGGTCGCGCCCACCGGGATGGCGCGACGGCCTGGCGGCAAGCGAGGCGCACGCTGCGTCGCCGGGCCGCACCCGGCTGGCTGCGGCGCAGGCGACCGACATGGCCGACTGGCTGCCGAACGACTTGCTGCTGAAGCTTGACCGCTGCCTGATGGCGCATGGGGTCGAGGGCCGCACGCCGTTGCTGGACCCGGCCATCACCGCGGCGGCGTTCCGCCTGCCGGATGGGATGAAGGTCCGCGACGGCCGCGGCAAGTGGCTGCTGCGGCAGTGGCTGGCGCAACACATGCCCGAGGCCCGGCCGTTCGCACCGAAGCAGGGCTTCACCGTGCCGGTTGGCGCCTGGATTGCGGCCCAGGGCGCGCGCTTGGGGCCGCTGGTCGCAGCGCAGCCCGGCGTGGCCGAGATCGCCGATTCCAGCCGTGTGGCGGCGCTGTTCCGCGCCGCGGCGGGCCGGCATGAGGGTTTCGCGGCCTGGACGCTGCTGTTCTACGCCCTGTGGCACCGCACCCACATCCTGGGCCAAGCTCCCCAGGGCGACGTGTTCGAGGCTCTTGCCAGTTAGGAGAACGCCATGCCCGCCCATTTCGACCTGCTGATCAAAGGCGGCATCTGCGTGCTGCCTTGGGGCGAGCACGCGGTCGACGTCGGCGTGCGCGACGGACGGATCGCGGCGCTGGGCGTTGCGGGCGCGAGTGCCGATCGGGTGCTGGACGCCGCCGGGCTGCATGTGCTGCCGGGGCTGATCGACCCCCACGTGCATCTGCGCGACCCCGGCGATCCCGCGGTCGAGACTCTGCCGGCCGGCACCAGGGCTGCCGTGCTGGGCGGGTTGACCGCGGTGTTCGACATGCCGAATACCGCGCCGTCGATCACCACTGCGGAGCGCGTGGCCTGGAAGCAGGAGTATGTCGAGCAGAACGCCTGGTGCGACATGGGGCTTTATGTCGGCGCCGCGAAGTCGAACATTCCCGAGTTGGCGGCGCTGGAGCTTGAGCGCGGCGTTTGCGGCGTCAAGGTCTTTGCCGGCAGTTCGACCGGGGACCTGCTGGTGGACGACGACGCTTCGATCGCGGCGGTGATGCGGAGCGGACGGCGCCGGATTTCCTTTCACAGCGAGGACGAAGCCCGGCTGCAGGCGCGCAAGGGCTTGTTCAAGTCGGGTGATCCGTATGCGTGCCATATGGAGTGGCGGGACGAGGAATGCGCCTTCCTCGGCACCCGGCGCTTGATGGCGCTGGCGCGTCGAACCGGGCGGCCCGCGCATATCCTGCACGTCTCGACCGCGGAGGAGTTGGAATATCTGCGCGACTTCCGCGACGTCGCGACGGTCGAACTGCTCGTCAATCATCTGACGCAGGTGGCGCCGGAGGTTTATGAGCAGCTTGGCGGTTTCGGCGTGATGAACCCGCCAATCCGTGGCCCGCGCCATCGGGATGCGGCCTGGGCGGCGGTCCGGGATGGCACGGCGGACACGATCGGCTCCGACCATGCGCCGCATCCACGGGCGGCGAAGCTGAAGCCGTGGCCGGAGTGCCCGGCCGGCTTAACCGGCGTGCAGACGCTTGTGCCGATCATGCTGGACCACGTGGCGGCAGGCCGGCTTTCCCTGGCGCGGATGGTGGACCTGATGTGCGCGGGTCCGGCCCGGGTTTACGGCGCGGTCGGCAAAGGCCGGCTCGCTGCCGGATACGACGCCGATTTCACCCTGGTGGACCTGAAGCATCGGCGCGTCATCGAGAACCGCTGGATTGTGTCGCCCTGCGGTTGGACGCCGTTTGACGGCATGCAGGTGACTGGCTGGCCGATGGCGACGGTCGTGCGTGGCCAGGTTGTCATGCAGGACGACGAGGCGCTGGGAAACCCGGTCGGCAGGCTTGTGCGGTTCGGTGGGTAAGAACTTCGGCGCGGCGTTGACGCGCCGCGCCGAAGTGGCCTTGCGGCGGCGATGCGAAGCCGCGACTACTTCAGGGTGAGCGTAATGCCGTCAGCAGAGCCCTGCAGGCGTGCGCCGCGGGTGACCTGGTCGACCCGAATCTGGACGCCATTGGCATTCCGCAAAATCTGGCCGCCGATGCCGTTCACCAGCGTCGCCTCGCCAGTCGCCGCCGCATAGGTTCCGCTGAAATCCTGCAGGCGCTTGAGGCCGTAAACCCGGCCGCGGCTGCTGACCCGCGAATAGCCGACGTCGGCGACTGTTACGCCGTTGACGGAGAAGTGGTAGGTCCGTCCGCCGTAACGCAGCAGGCCGTCGCCCCAGGTATAGCCGACCCCGACGGCAGCGCCACGCGCGGTCATGGTGATGGTGCCCGATACCGGACCGGACACACCGGGATCACGGCGCTGCGCCATGGCGGGCATGGCCGCAAGCATTGTCGCGGCGACGGCGGCGAAAGAAAGGCGGCGGGTAAGAGTCAAGGCATGCTCCAAATCTAAGTGTCGGCAAAAGAACCCAGCACAGTAACGCAACGTCAAGTGAAATGTTGCTGAACCTTATTGTCTGCATGCGACGTGGGCGCAAGGATGAGCGAGGCAGCGGCGGAGTGCTGCTTCTGCATAGGTCAGTCGGCGGTCAATGACTTGGGCCAAGGCGCGCGACGGTAGCGCTCCTGCTCTGCGGTAGGCGCCGGCCGGTCGGCTACTTCCCGCGGCGAACCGGGCAGCGCCGCTGGATCGCTCCAGCAGTCCACGACACCCAGGCTGCGGGTGCAGAATGGCCCTGCACTGGGCGGGAGATCCCGCGCTTCGCAGTAGGTCAGCCCGCGGTCCAGCCGCACGATCGAGCAGTCCCGTCCGCTGATGGCCGAAATGCCGATGTCGGCGATGCCACGGCCGAACACGACCACCGACGCGACTTCGACCGCAGCAAATACGCCCACTGGCGTTGCCATGTGGGCGCATCCGGCCAGGCCGATCAACAGAGTCAGCAGGATTGCGCGCATGGCGCATCTCACCACACCGGAATGAACATAACGTTAAGCGCCGTTTGCCTGGACTCTCCTCCGTCGCTATGGTCCGCCCGCGATCAAGGGGCTGGAACGTGCAAAGGGCTGGACGTGGCTGACATTTTCGACGAGGTGAACGAGGACCTGCGGGCGGAACGGGCCAAGCGCTTCGCCCTTCGCTACGGTTGGCTCGTTGTGCTGCTGGCGGCGCTGCTGGCCGGCGGCATCGGCTCGTGGCGGGCCTGGCACCGTCATCAAGGGCAGCAGGCGAACGACGTTGCCGCAGCTTACCTTGGCGCCGCGCGCGAGGCGGATAGACCCGCAGCAGCGGAGGGACAGGCAACGCCCGGCCAAAGCGCCGCCATGGCAGAGTTCGACCGGCTGGCGAACACGGCCCCCGAGGGCTACCGCAGCCTGGCTCGCCTGCGCGGCGCGGCGCTGCAAGCCAGTAGTGGCGACCTGCCGGGGGCGCTCGCCGAATGGGACAAGCTTTCTGCCGATACTGCGGCCGACCCGCTGCTGCGCGGCGTCGCGAACCTGATGTGGGTGCAGCACCAAGTGGATTCCGGAGATCCGGCCGCGGTCGAGGGACGGCTGCAGCCATTGATTGCCCCCGACAGTCCTTGGCGGCACCTGGCGCTCGAAAACCAGGCGTGGCTCGCCTTGCGCATGGGCCGGACCGACCAGGCGCGGGACATACTGCGCCAACTCGTCGCCGACCCGTCCGCGCAGGATGGCGTGCGCGGACGGGCGAACGGCTTGCTGGCGCAACTGGGCGGTCCAGCCCCTGCTGTGTCTCCTGGTGCGTCCCCTGCCGCCGCGCCTACAGCGGAACCGCGTGGATGAAACGCCGCGCCGCGCTCCTGTTGACACTGGCCGCCGCCGGCTGCGGCACCCTCGACAGCATATTTGGCGACAGCAAAGACCCGATTCCCGGCAAGCGGGAGGCCGTGAGCGAGACCCGGCGCGGCCTTTCGGTCGATGCCAGCGATACCCGCGCCGTCACTGTGCCGCCGCCGACTGCGACACCCGAATGGCCGCAGGCGGGCGGCAACGTCACCCATGCGGTTGGCAACGTCGCCGTCAGCGGCCTGGCGCCGGCCTGGCGCGCCAGCATCGGCGAGGGCGGCGGCTACCGCGCCAAGATCACCGCCCAGCCCGTTGTCGCCGGCGGCCGGGTGTTCACGATGGACAGCGATGCGCTGGTCTCGGCATTCGACCTGGCGACCGGCGCCCGCGTCTGGCGCAGGGGGACGCAGGACGACAAGGACCGCAGCACGAACGTGGGCGGCGGGATCGCGGTGGTGGATGGGACGGTTTATGCGACCACCGGACGCGCAGATGCCTTGGCGCTCGATGCCGGCACCGGCGTCATCCGCTGGCGCAAGCCGCTGGGCTCCCCGGCGCGGTCGGCGCCCACGGTGGCCGATGGCCATCTATATGCCACGACGATCGACGACAAGCTGCTGGCCCTCGATGCTTCGACCGGGGAGCGGCTCTGGGCCTATCAGGCGGCGGCCAATGCCACGACCCTGCTGGGCGCGGCGTCCCCGGCGGTGAGCGAGGGGTTCGTGGTCACCGGGTTCGGGTCCGGCGACCTGGTGGCGGTGCGGGCCGACAGCGGGACATTGATCTGGAGCGACAGCCTGGCCTCGTCGCGCGGGCGCAACAGCCTGGTCGACCTGTCGGCAATCAGCGGGCTTCCGGTGGTGGACCGCGGCCGGGTCTATGCCATCGGGGTGGGCGGGCTGCTGGTGTCGCTCGACCTGCGCTCGGGCCGGCGGCTGTGGGAGCGTGAGGTCGGCGGCAGCGAAACGCCGTGCCTCGCCGGGGACTGGCTGTTCGTGCAGACGCTCGACCAGTCGCTGGCGGCGATCGGGCGCGACGACGGCCGGGTGCGCTGGATCACCGACCTGCCGCGCTACGACAATCCCGACAAGAAGCGCGATCCGCTGTTCTGGATCGGTCCGGTGCTCGCCGGCGGGCGGCTGGTGCTGGCCGGCAGCAATGCACGTGCGCTGTCGGTCGACCCGGGCGATGGCCGCATCATGGGGCAGCAGGAGTTGCGCGGCTCGGCTGCGGTCGCGCCGATCGCCGCCGCGGGCACGCTGTTCATCGTGACGGACGACGGCACGCTGCAGGCGTTCCGCTGATGACGCTGCCCCCGGCCCGCTTGCCGCCGGCGCGGTTGCCGACCGTCGTCATCGCCGGCCGGCCCAATGTCGGCAAGAGCACGCTGTTCAACAAGCTGGCCGGACGCCGGTCCGCCATCGTGTCCGACACGCCCGGCGTGACCCGCGACCGCAAGGAGGCGGAGGCGTTGATGCGCGGCAAGCGCGTCCGCCTGATCGACACCGCCGGGCTGGAGGAGGCTGCGCCGGACACGCTGCCGGGCCGCATGCGCGCGTCATCCGAGGCGGCGGTGGCGCTGGCCGACCTGATCGTGTTCGTGGTCGACGCCCGCGCCGGCATCACCCCGGCGGATAGCCACTTCGCCGCCTGGCTGCGCCGCCAGGGCCGCCCGGTGCTGCTGGTCGCCAACAAGGCCGAGGGCCGGGTCGGCGCGTCGGCGGCGCTCGAGGCTTATAGCCTGGGGCTTGGCGAGCCGCTGGCGATGTCGGCCGAACATGGCGAGGGCCTTTCGGACCTGATGACCGAGATCGCTGACCGCGTGCCGGCGCAAACTGGCGAGGATGAAGACGCGCTGAACCGGCCGCTGAAGCTCGCGATCGTCGGCCGCCCGAACGCCGGCAAGTCCACCTTGCTGAACCGCCTGCTGGGCGAGGACCGCATGATTACGGGTCCGGAGCCGGGCCTGACGCGCGACGCCGTGGCCGTGCAACTGAGCGACGCCCACGGACCCATCGAGATCGTGGACACCGCCGGGCTGCGGCGGAAGGCGCGGGTGGACCTGCCGTTGGAGAAGATGTCGGTCAGCGCCAGCATCGAGGCGCTGAAGATGGCGGAGGTCGTCGTGCTGTGCGTGGACGCGACCGAGGGCCTGCACGAGCAGGACCTGCAGATTGCCCGGCTGATCGAGCGCGAGGGCCGGGCCTGCGTGCTCGCGCTGAACAAGTGGGACGCGGTGGCGGACCGGACGGCGACGCGCAAGGCGATCAGCGACCGTCTGGAGACCAGCATGGCGCAGATGAAGGGCATCCCGGTGGTGAACTTCTCGGCGCTGACTGGGGCCGGGGTGAACAAGCTGCTGCCGGCGGTGCGGGCGGTGCACGACACGTGGAACAGCCGGGTGGCGACGGGCGCGTTGAACCGCTGGTTCGAGGACACGCTGGAGCGCCATGCGCCGCCGCTGGTGGACGGGCGGCGGCTGAAGCTGCGGTATATCACCCAGGCGAAGGCGCGCCCGCCGACGTTCATCGCGTTCGGCACGCGGGCGGAGCAGATGCCGGAAGACTACCAGCGCTATATGGTGAACAGCCTGCGCGAGAAGTTCGACCTGCCGGGGGTGCCGATCCGGCTGCTGCTGCGAGGGACGAAGAACCCGTATATGGACGATTAGGCGGCTGCGCCTGTTGGACGAGCGGTGTCTTGCGCTTGCCGGAGCCGTGTTGCTGTCCCTTGGGCTGTGCCGGCCAGCGGCGGCGCAGAAGCCTTATGAGCTGCCACGGTGCAAGACCGACGCCAAGGGAAAGGTCTACATCGCGCTTGGGCGGGCCGTGCTGGGCCTGCCGCCTCCCAACGCGAACGGCAACATTGGCGAGCCCGTGCCGAAAGAGGCGATGTTGCGACCGCCCGACCCGGCGGAGCCGGAGGGCTGTCCGAACAACCCGGCGCAGGTCCAAAGGCAAGGCTTGATCGCCTTTCTGCCGCTGTCCAGTGATCCCATACGGCCCGGCCAGAGCTTGCAAGGCTTATGGGCGACGCAATCCTCCGGGCTGCGGCTTGAAAGCATTGTGGTCTATCCAAAGCCCGCGCCGAATTACCCGGACCTGGAACCGACTTTCTCACGCATGGAGCTTGTTGAGCGTCGGTGCGCGCCCACGAACCCGGACCGGTCCGAGAGCGACGGTGTCGAGACCTGCCTTGTCCGGCCGAAGGAAGCATTGCCAGCCAACTGGAAATCATCGGAACACTGGGGCCGCTCTTACCGGGTTTCGCCCACACGCTACGGGACACCACGTGGTGGTCCATTCATGTTCACTTGCGATCTTGGAGCCGGGCAGCCCCACCACCCGGCCTTTTGCGAGGTGGGCTATATGCTGGCAACAGGGCAACTCCTTACATACCGGTTCCTTCCGCCCGAGAGCGGCTATCCCCCGAGCTTCGTGGACGACGTGATCGCCTTTGACCGGGAGGCGCGGGCGCTTCTGACGGACGGGCTGTGGCCCGACTATCCCTGGCCCATTCCAACTCCTCAATCCAAGTAGGAACGCCCGCATGAGCCGAATGCTGCCAGCGCCGTAGCGGCAGGCTTTCCCTTGTAACCCGGCGGAGTCTCACGACGTTGCCGGGCCAAGGAGAGGCAGCATGGCATCCGACGCAGAACGGTCCGACCCGGCGCTTTGGGAGCGGATCAAGCACGAGGTCACCCAAGGCGACAAAGGCGGCAACGCTGGCGAATGGTCCGCCCGCAAGGCGCAGATGGCGGTGCGGCGCTATAAAGCGGAGGGCGGCGGCTACAAGGGCGGCAAGGCCGCCGACAACCACTTGGCGCAGTGGACCCGCGAGGAATGGGGCACCAAGTCCGGCGAAGCGAGCAAGGAGACTGGGGAGCGCTACTTGCCCCAGCACGCACGGGAGGCGCTGTCCGACGAGGAGTACGCCCGCACCACGGCGAAGAAACGCGCCGATACGGCAAAGGGCAAGCAGTTCTCCGCCCAGCCCGCCGATGTTGCGGCCAAGGCCGCCGACGCCCGGTTGGCGGACCTGCCGCGCACGGAGTTGATGAAACGCGCCACGCAACGCAACGTCGCCGGGCGGTCCCGGATGAACAAGGCCGAGCTGGTCGCCGCCCTGGGCCACCACGCCTGACCATCAGCAGCCGCTGATCGCCGTCCGCGGCGCGCAAGGCAGCCGGCCATGTGCGGACGCCCGGTGAAAATCCAGCTTGCAAATTTGGTTGCCAGGCCGGAGGTTCGTGGCAGGGGCGCCGGGTCGGGAACCGCGCCGCGACACAATGTCCGCGGAATGCGGATCACACTGGGGAAGCCGCCATGGACCTTGAGACCCGCACTATCGCGCGCGTGACGAAGCGCCTCGTGCCATTCCTGATCGTTTGCTACTTCGTCGCCTATCTCGACCGGGTGAACGTCGGCTTTGCCGCGCTGACGATGAACAAGGACCTTGGGCTGACGGCGCAGGCCTACGGCATCGGCGCTGGGATATTCTTCCTCAGCTATTTCGTGTTCGAGGTGCCAAGCAATCTGTTTCTGGAGCGGTTCGGCGCGCGTAAGTGGATTGCGCGGATCATGTTTTCCTGGGGCTTGCTGTCCGGATTGATGGCGTTCATCCCGCAAATCTCGGCGGCAACCGGACAGTCCGCCACGACCGTGTTCTATGTGATCCGCATCTTGCTGGGCATAGCCGAGGCCGGTTTCTTCCCAGGGATCATCTTTTACTTGACGCTTTGGTTTCCCGCCGCCTATCGCGGGCGCATCATCGGCTATTTCATGGCCGCCATCCCGCTCAGCAGCGTCATCGGCTCGCCTATTTCCGGTCAATTGCTCAACCTCGAGGGCTTTATGGGCCTTGCAGGCTGGCAATGGTTGTTCGTCATCGAGGCGGTGCCGGCGTTGATCCTGGCGTTCGTCGTGTTCTTCTATCTCACCGACCGTCCGGCGGATGCGAAATGGCTGCCGGCAGACCAGCGGACGTGGCTGGCGCAACGGCTTGACGACGAGTTCAAGGCCCGGGTCGCGGCGAAGCATTTCTCGGTGCTGCAGGCATTGGGCGACACGCGGGTGCTGCTGCTGGCGTTCGTGTATTTTGGCGCGGTGGCGTCGAACTACAGCCTGGGCTTCTTCCTGCCGCAGATCGTGCGCGACTTTGGGCTGAGCTTCGGCTGGACCGGCGTCGTCACCGCCATACCCTATGTCGTGGGCACCATCGGCATGGTTTACTGGGGCCGGCACTCGGACCGCACGGGGGAGCGGCGGGAACACGTGGCCCTGGCCGCGCTGGTGGCGGGCGCCGGCATAGCGGCTTCTACCTTGATCGACGACCCGACCGGCAAGATGATCGCGCTGTCCATTGCAGGCTTCGGCATCTTTGCGGTGCTGCCGGTGTTCTGGACCCTGCCGACCGGTTTCTTGAGCGGAACGGCGGCGGCGGGCGGCATCGCGATCATAAACTCGATCGGCAACCTTTCGGGCTTCGTTGGGCCTTTCGTGATGGGCAAGATGAAAGATGCCACCGGCTCCTATGCGGTCGGGCTGCTGGCGGTTGCCGGGACAGTGTTCTTGGCGATGCTGGTCGCCCTGTCATTGCCGCATGAGGCTAAGCTGGAGCAGGCCGGCGCGGAACGGGAAACGGAGCCGCTGCGGACGGCAGCGGAATAAGGCGAGCGCGGAGTAAGGCGGGCAACTATCTCCGGACGACCTGTCCATGCCGGGTCTCGCCGGGTTCGCACAGGTCGGCCAGCGCGGGTGCTACGTCCGCCGGCTGCGCCAGGGTGCTGCGGTCCTCGCCCGGCATCGCCTCCGCCCGCAAACGGGTCGCGACCACGCCGGGGTCGAACAGGTTGACCCGTAGGTTCGTCGTCTCCGCCTCGTGCGCCCAGGTGAGCGCCAAATGCTCCATGCCGGCCTTCGTCGCGCCATATGCGCCCCAATAGGCCCACGGCTGCGACGCGCGGCCTGCGGTCACGAACACGGCGCGCCCGGCGGGAGAGGCGAGCAGCAGCGGGCCGCAGGTGCGGATCAAGCGCCAAGTGGCCGCGAGGTTCACCGCGACAACCGTGTCCCAGTCCTTGGGCAGGATATGCGGCACCGGCGTCAGGCGTCCGAGCGCCCCGGCGTTGTGCACCAATATGTCCAAACGCCCGAACCGCTCGAACAGGCTCGGGCCGATCGGATCGAGCGCCGGGCCGTCGGCAAGGTCCATGGGCAGCAGCGTCGCGGCACCGCCTGCCGCGCGGATCGCGTCATCGGTTTCCTCAAGCCCGCCCTGGGTGCGGGCGGTGATCACCACGTGGACGCCGCGCCGGGCCAACTCGATGGCGGTGGCGGCGCCGATGCCGCGGCTGGCGCCCGTGACAAGGGCGACACGCTGGTCCGCCATCAAGCTTAGCGCATCTCGGTCAGCAGGCTGAGCTGACGGTCCGAGTTGTCCGTCATGTCCGGCAGCGGGATCGGATATTCCCCGGTGAAACACGCGTCGCAGTAGTGCGGCTTGGCGGCGTCCCGGTTCGACTTGCCCAGCGCGCGATACAACCCGTTGAGCGACACGAACGCCAGGCTATCGGCGCCGATTAGGTGCGCCATCTCGTCCACGCTGTGACGGGCCGCCAGCAGCTTGCCGCGCTCCGGCGTGTCGATGCCGTAGAAGCAGGAGTGCGTCGTCGGCGGCGATGAGATGCGCATGTGCACCTCCGCCGCCCCGGCCCCGCGCACCATCTCGACGATCTTCCGGCTGGTGGTGCCGCGCACGATGCTGTCATCCACCAGGATCACCCGCTTGCCCTTCAGCACCGACTGGTTGGCCGAATGCTTCAGCTTCACGCCGAGGTTGCGGATGCTGTCGGTCGGTTCGATGAAGGTGCGTCCGACGTAGTGGTTGCGGATGATGCCGAGTTCGAACGGGATGCCGCTTTCGGCGCTGAACCCCATCGCCGATGGCACGCCGCTATCGGGCACCGGCACGATCACATCGGCGTCGACATGGCTTTCGCGGGCGAGTTCGGCGCCGATGCGCTTGCGGGCGTCATAAACCGGCGTGCCCTCCATCACCGAGTCGGGCCGGGCGAAATAGATGTATTCGAACACGCAGAACCGGCTTTTGGAGCTGCCGAACGGCTTGATGCTGCGGACGCCCTGGTCGTTGATGACGACGATCTCGCCGGGGTCCACGTCGCGGATGAACTCGGCGCCGACGATGTCGAGCGCGCAGGTCTCGCTGGCCAGCACCCAGCCGCCGGTGCCCTCGTTGCCGATGCGGCCGAGGATCAATGGGCGCACGCCGAGCGGGTCGCGCACGCCCATCAGCGCCTCGTTCGACAGCGCGACCAGCGAGTAGGCGCCGACCACCTGCTTCAATGCGTCGATCAGCCGGTCGACCACGGTTGAATACAGGCTGATGGCGATCAGGTGGACGAACACCTCGCTGTCCGTGGTGCTCTGGAACAGGCAGCCGCGGCGGACCAGCGCGCGGTGCAGCGTGTTGGCGTTGGTCAGGTTGCCGTTATGCGCGACGGCGAATCCGCCAAACTCGAAGTCGGCATACAATGGCTGGACGTTGCGCAGGATGGTGTCGCCGGTGGTGGCGTAGCGGTTATGGCCGACGGCGTTGGCGCCGGGCAGGGAGGCGATGACCGACGCCTGGCCGAAGTTGTCGCCGACCAAGCCCAGGCCGCGGTGGCTGTTGAAGCGATGGCCGTCATAGCTGACGATCCCAGTCGCCTCCTGCCCGCGGTGCTGCAGGGCATGCAGGCCGAGCGCCGTGACCGCGGCGGCGTCGGTGACGTTCCACACGCCGAACACGCCGCACTCCTCATGCAGCTTGTCGTCGTCGCCGGTCTGGGTCGAATCCATGACGCTCTCCTACTCCCGGGGCGGCCTGGCGCCCAGGGCGCGGCCTACCGGGTTGGCGTGCAGCAGGTCGGCCGAGGTCGTTGTCCGCCCGGTTGGCGGCCGGGCGACGGCGGGCCGGTAGTTCGGCGGAAGCTGAGCGGCCAGCCACTCGGCCCCATGATAGATGACAGGCAGGCTGCGTGCCTCCAATATCGGCGTTGGCCATTGCTCGATCGCCAGCCCGATGCCGAACAAGATATAGGCGACAACCAGCAGCACTGCACCCCTGGCCAGGCCGAATGCCAGCCCCAGCGTACGGTCGAGGCCCCCCAGCGCCGACCCGCGGACGGCGTTGCTGATGGTCCGCACAACCAGCCAAAGCACGATGAGCACGGCCAGGTACACGCTGCCGAACGCGACGGCGTCGGCGACCGCAGGGTCCGAGAACTGGCGGCGCATCCAGGGCGCGACATACGGGAACAGGCCGTAGGGGCTTGCGGCGAAGGCGGCGGCGGCCCAGGCGGCGACGCCAAGCACCTCGCGCACCAGGCCGCGCAAGACGCCCAGCAGTGCTGACACGAGCAACAGCGCAAGGACCGCGAGGTCCACCCAATTCATGCCGCCGCTGCCCCAAGCCGTCCACGGCGGGGTATAGCCGCCCCAAACGGATTTAGCCAATCGTGGCCGTTGCGTGACCGGGGCCCTCACCGGTCACGTATGTGCCGGAGCAGCAAAATTGAGACCAAGCCTAAACTTGGTCCGGGAGTGGAAGAAGATCGATAAGATCGCAGAGATGTGTAATTGCAATAGAAATAGTACTTCTGCCAACCTACGCAAGCCATAACCAGAAACCAGCAGAGGTTCAAACATATGGACGAGGAAGCAACGCATGTGGCCTCAGACGAGGCGGATGCATCCCTAAACCGAAAGATCGACTCGGTCCAACTGTCGCCAAATTCGGTAGTGTCTCAGTTTGAAATTAGCGTCGCATCAGCTATCAAATGGGCCAAGCTTTAAGAGCGGTTTCTGACATTCGCGTTTGCCTGCTGTCCACATTAGCCGTGGTCCACTGTCCTGTTTCGGATGCCAGTTCATTGGTCCAAGCGTAGGGAGAAGCTTCATACATTTGGCGCTTGATCTCGAACCGGACGTTTTTAGCATTTGAGTTTGGAGTCCGCTGCATGAGGCACATGTTGCCCAACCGACGAGAATATTCTTGCAGTTCGTCTGGCTTAAACCCCGGCCACTCTTCCGGTTTGGGAGTTTTTGGCAGGATGTGTTCTAAATTGATTTCGGTCGGGTCTTCGTTTGGCAGCTTCCAAGGTTCGGCCTCGCCAACAAAGGCATTCTCAAGCGACCGTAAGTAATAACGGGCAAAGTCAGGCTTTGTCGATGTTGCTCTAGAGAAGGCTTCTTTGAAAACTCTGTCGTCTGGCGTAATCTTGCGCAGCGCATTCTTAAGCGCCTGCGCGGTTGTGATCTCCTGCTTGTAAATGCTCAGTGCTGCATCCCCAGCGGCAGCCTCAATAGACCCGCTCCGTGTTGATGTTGCGATAAGCAGACGGACGCTCAATGAAACAAGGAATTGCAGAGAAGAAGCCGTTTCCTTATCTTTGAAGCGGAGAGCGATCGCCAGAAACAGCGGGCGTAGCGGCTTCACATCAAACCTGTTCAAAACCCTGATTGCCTGGACGGTTCTCGGCAGGTGTCCCGACCAGTGTTCAGAGTCAGCCCGATAAGTGGCGACGTAAGCGCGTGATAGCTCTTCAAGGTCAGATAGGAATGCGAGCGATCCCGTTTCGCCTCGGGTAGCTTTTTGGACCGTCGTATAAACGTCATCAGCTCTTGTGGGCTGGCGCGTGGTAATCAACGTATGTCTAAGAAAGTTTATATCCCGGTCATCGTCATCAATTTCTTCAAGCACCCGGCGCATTGAGGACCACTTAGCTTGCGCCTCTGTGATCCGGCGGTCGGCCTGACCGAACAAGTAGCTTTTAACTAGGTCAACCTGAGAAGTTTTCAGCCCTCGATCATTCAGGGTCTCAAACATGCGGTAAGCCTGGGCTCCATCAGGAGCGGTGACCAAAATCACCTGTGCCGCGTGCTCAAGAAACTCTAACCAGTCGTTGAGTACGTCTATCCGGTGTTGAGGACTGAATTGGCTGACAATCTTCAACACCCTCTGACGCGCAACATCTCTTGCGGCAATGAGAAGCCGGTGTGATTCGCGCGACGGGTTAAGTTTTACCTCTCCGGTGCTATTGACCAGATCGTGAAAGAAATCGTTGTCGTCTACGTTCAATGTAAGCCGAGGGACGCGCTGGCCTCGGGTCCTATCTATCGTGGACAGAAACTCATTCTCAATGGACTCCACAACCATCGGCGCTGAACCGTCCGCCTTAAGGTGATTTCGTATTGCAATCAACAGAATTGCAGTTGTCGTAAGTCTCTGCTGCCCGTCTATGATCTCAAGGACGTTCTCCGCAGGATGCGGGATCGTTACGACTGTACCAAGAAAGTAATCACGATGTTCCGCTTTGGAAAGTGCGAGATCATCGTAAAGCTGATCAACCCTACCAGAGTCCCAGGCATACTCGCGTTGATAGGGCGGAACCGCTAGGCGATGCTGTTTCAGGACTGAGGCGATGCCGTATGTCTTGAAATCGAAAGTCTTAGAGACTCCCTTGGCGTTCATCGGATGGCCTTCATCGCTTCTACAAACGGCACTTTCACGCCCATCGACTGAAGTTCAACCAGCGCCGCTGAGCGTAGCCGCTCGCGAACCCAACTCGACAGGCTTAAACCAGCCGTGTCAGCCGCTAAATCGAAAGAAGCTTTTTCCGATGCTGTCATTCGCACCTGAAGAATATGGTCTCGCTGGGTCATAGCCTAATTGTAATGCAAGTTGCGTTACAAGCGCAAGGGCTTCATTCTTTGTATTGCAGATTGCACTACAAAACTGCAGCGCCGTTAGAGTGTATTGCAATTTGCATTACATTAAAGCTTCGGCGCGCGTGGCTTGTAGGGGCCGCGCGGCTTTGGAGCTTCCAATTGAGCGTCGATCAGTGCAACCGCGTCCTCCATGCCCCAAAGCTGACCCGTGAGGCCCGCCGCCATCGCCGGGCTGCACCGCAACGTTTTATGCATACGCACGAAGTTGTAATAAGTGAAGTAGAGCGCCAGCGCGTGAGTGTGGTTCTCGGCCTTCTTGCTGAAAGCGTTGGTCAGCCGCGTGAACCGGCGCATGGACATCCGCATGGTAAGGTTCTGACGCTCTGCGTAGCTGGTGCTGACGTGCTTATCGGCGGGACGGCCTTCGATGCGGGTCTTGATCGCGCCCGTACATTCCGCTGGGCTGTAGCGCCCTTTGGGACTTGGAGTGTCCCCGTAGAGCTTAACGAGCATCGCGTAGTCAATGTCCGCCCCGAATGCACCTTCTACGGCTTCCAGATAAGCTTTTAGGCCGTCGGTGGTGAGTTGCACCCGGTTGGAGAGCCGCCCCGCTACGTCCTGCATGAACTCATGTGCGTAGCCCGCATCGCGCCCGCCAACGAGATAGGACACGATCAGCTTGCTGTCAGCGTCCAGGGCCGTCCAGGTCCAAACGTCGCCTGCATCTTCCGGCGCAGCCTTCGCCGTAGCAAGGTTCTTTTCCTTAGCATAGCAGAACGCCCAAATCTCGTCGGCTTGGATGCGCCTGCTGCGGACGTTCCGTACCGCTTCGTCATGGTGCTTGGCGCAAGCTTTCCCGGCATCGACCAGCAGTCCCGATACCGTGTTGATCGACACGTCCACCACGCGGGAGATGGATCGCATGGATGATCCCTCGACCAGCATGGAGAGGATTTGGACACGCTTTGCAAGAGGGAGCTTGTTCATGCATCTGTTATAGCAAAGCTAAGTGAAATTAACAAGCATTTTTTTCATTATGAATGAGCAGGGCATTCACTCGGGCAACAACATCAGTTGGTTGAACCTGGAGGAAATCCGAGATGCGCGCAGTAAGTTTGTCTTTTTGCTCGCTCCATATGCTAGCGGCCTGGAAAATGGTCACTCCCGCCGGGGATTCGTCATCCTCATGAAAACGAAGCCAGACCCTCTCATCATCTTCCTCGTCGTCAGCATACGAAGGGCGTGAGTCTCCGTGCGAAAAATAGAGTACATCTGATCGGTTATCGTACGATACGTATAGCCCAGTCTCCGCATCCCATATGATGTCTCCACTTATTTTCTTCTTAGGAGTCGCTGTTATGACACGACCAGATTCACCCTCAACTTGAATGATTACATTCATTGGATGTCCTCTGGCTGTCACGACCTCATGGGAGATGAACTGATACCGCTTGTTATCATATGTAGACTTATAGACATGCGTTGGACTTTTTACAGTCTCCTCAATACCCATTATAACAACGTTTTTGAGGTCACGATGTCCTAAAAGGATATGGTAATAACCCTCTTCATCCAAGAAATAGCGCTCTAGTCCCAAGTCAGCTCGGGAGACAACGGAAAAGATTAAGTCAATTTTGGCCATAAAATCATACCTCTTTAGAAGAAGCGTCACTAGATGACAACTCTCCCATTTGAGGAATTGTGCTTTTTGTGCTAATCTCAAAGTTTTGGATTGCTAGAGAGAGGCCACGTAGTAGCTGCTTGGCTGCAATTGGGCTCAGGCTGACTGTTGCCACTGACTCAAGAGAAACCTGTGGTGTAAGTCCTTCGTTGCTGAAGTGAGGCTCAATTACAGCAAACACTAACACAAAGTCAGAATTGTTAATGGCAACATTAACAATCGTTGCGTGCTGGGGTTTTAGCGGAATGGATGGTTTGTCTGCTCTCAATAGGTCAGACATCGCATTATCCCCACCGCGCGTTTGCCGCCTTGTGTGCCACCGCGCTACGCTCCTCTTTTGTCATCTTCTCAGCACGGGCCTTGCCGCCCGCGAGACCGCTCCGGACCTTGCCAGACGGCAAGCGAGTTTCCTCAGTAATCTCACCCGTAGCAATCCGTGCCACTTGGACGGCGCAGCCGATCACGTCGGCTGGTCGGTTCTCACCTCGTGGTCCCTTCGCCATCTGCTACTCCTCTACGCCAACCGGGCAATCTTCCGGAATGGTTGGCCTATGTGTATTCTAATACACATAGGCTCCTTGACGCCCCCCCCATATTGCATCACAGAAAAGTGAGCCGCCGCCGCCCCTCAATTTCAAACTGAGACACTACCCCAAATTCTGGGCGATACATGCGTATCGTCGCCGCCATCGCCGCCATTTGCGGCGGCCTTTATGGCTACGACACCGGCATCATCTCCGGCGCGCTCCTGCTCATAACCAGGGAGTTCCATCTGAGCAACACGCAGCAGGAACTGGTCGCCTCGGCCATCCTCGCCGGCGCGGTGATCGGCGCACTCTGCTCGGGTTGGCTGTCGCTGAAGTATGGCCGGCGCACGACGGTGAAGATCGTGACTGCCGTGTTCGTGGTCGGCGCCATCGCCTGCTCGCTGGCGCCAAGCGTGGGGGCGCTGATCGCGGCGCGGGTGTTCCTCGGCTTCGCCGTGGGTGGCGCGACCCAGGTGGTGCCGATGTACATCTCGGAACTCGCGCCGGCCAACAAGCGCGGCAACATGGTGACGATGTTCAACGTGGCAATCGGCATCGGCATCCTGTTCGCCAACATCGTGGGCTCGCTCCTGACGGACGTGTGGAGCTGGCGCACCATGATCGTGATCTCCGCGCTGCCAGCCGGCTTCGTGTTCGTGTGCATGTTCTTCCTGCCGCGCAGCCCGCGCTGGGCGGCGGAGAACATCGGCATGGGCGAGGCGGTGGATATTCTGGCCAAGGTCCGCTCCTCCCGCGAGGAGATCCGGGACGAGGTGCATGAGATTCAGGAGGTCGCGCGCCACACCGACCCGCAGACCAAGGGCTGGCACGGCATCGCCCAGCCCTGGGTGCGCCCGGCGCTGGTGGCGGCGCTCGGCGTCGCCTTCTTCACCCAGTTCTGCGGGCTGGAGATGATGATCTACTACACGCCGACCTTCCTTTCCAACGTCGGCTTCGGCGCGTCCGCGGCCCTGCTGTCGAGCCTGGGCGTCGCCATCGTCTATGCCCTCATGACGTTCCTGGGCTGCCTTTACGTGGACCGGATCGGCCGGCGGCGGCTGGTGCTGATCACCGCGCCCGGCTCCGCGCTGGCCCTGGTCGGGCTTGGCATCATGTTCGCGCTCGACGCCAAGGGCGGCATCGGCGGGTGGTTGGTGATCTTCTTCCTGCTGCTGTTCATGATGTTCAACTCGGGCGGCATCCAGGTGGTGGGCTGGCTGCTGGGGTCGGAGATGTTCCCGCTCGGCATGCGCGGCCAGGCCACCAGCCTGCACGCCGCCATGCTGTGGGGCAGCGACCTGCTGGTGACCGGCACCGCCCTGACGCTGGTGCAACTGATCACGCTGGGCGGCACGATGTGGTTCTATGCCGCCGTCAACCTGGCCTCGTTCCTTTATGTGCTGTTCCTGGTGCCCGAGACCGCCGGCGCCAGCCTGGAGGACATCGAGGGCGCGTTGCGGGCCGGGCGGTTCCGGCCGACTCGCGGGCATACCAGCTTGGCGCAAGCTTAGCGCTCAATCCACAACCGGCGGTTTTCCGGTGAACGTGGCGACGAGGTCGGTCAGGTGGCCGATCTCGTCCAGTTTCAGGCCCTCCGGCACGTTCGCCTTCCGGCCGCCGCGCGCGACCCGGCGCGGCAGGCAGGCCATCTCGAACCCCATCTTGTGCGCCTCCTTCAGCCGCGACTCCGCCTGGGCGACCTGGCGAACCTCGCCGGACAGGCCGACCTCGCCGAAATAGACCATGCCGGCGTTGGTCGGCGTGTCGGTCGAGGCAGAGGCCAGCGCCGCCGCCACCGCGAGGTCGGCGGCCGGCTCGTTCACCCGCAGGCCGCCGGCGATGTTGAGGTAAACGTCCGTGCTGCCCAGGCGAAGCCCGGCCCGGGTCTCGAGCACCGCGAGCAGCATCGACAGGCGTCCGCTGTCCCAGCCGACGACCGCACGCCGGGGCGACCCGCCGCTGTTGGGCGCCAGCAGGGCCTGCACCTCGACCAGGACCGGCCGGGTGCCCTCCAGCCCCGCGAACACCGCCGAGCCCGCGATATTGCCGCGGCGCTCCGCCAGGAACAGCGCCGACGGGTTGGGCACTTCGGCCAGGCCCTGCTCGGTCATCTCGAACACGCCGATCTCGTCCGTGGCGCCGAAGCGGTTCTTCACCGCGCGCAGGATGCGGAACTGGTGGCCGCGGTCGCCCTCGAAATACAGCACCGCGTCGACCATGTGCTCCAGCACGCGCGGGCCGGCCAGCGCGCCCTCCTTGGTGACATGGCCGACCAGCACGAGGGAGAAGCCGCGCGACTTGGCGAGGCGGATCAGCTCGAAGCTGGTGGCGCGGACCTGGGCGACGGTGCCGGGCGCGCTCTCGATGGTGTCGAGCCACATGGTCTGGATGCTGTCGATCACCACGAGGGTAAGGTCGCGCTCCTGCTCCAAGGTGGCGGCGATGTCGCGCACGTTGATGGCGGCGGCGAGTTCGAGCGCGGCGTCGGCGAGGCCCAGGCGTTGGGCGCGCAGGCGGACCTGGTCGATCGATTCCTCGCCCGAGATATACATTACCCGGCGGCCGGCGCGGGCCAGCGTGGCGGCGGCTTGCAGCATGAGGGTGGACTTGCCGATGCCGGGGTCGCCGCCGACCAGCACGACGGAGGCCGGCACCAGGCCGCCGCCCAGCACGCGGTCGAGCTCGGCGATGCCGGTGTCGGCGCGGGGCGGCGGGGCGACGGTGCCCTGCAGGCCGACGAAGGCGACGCGCCGCCCGGTGCTGGCGCGTCCGACGGGACCGGGGCGGGCCTCGACGACCTCTTCGACCAGGGTGTTCCACTCCCCGCACGCATCGCAGCGCCCGGCCCATTTCGGATACACGGCGCCGCAGGACTGGCAGACGTAACGGGCGACGGGCTTAGCCACGCCGGGTCCAGCGGTCGGCGAGCAGGAGGGCGGTTAGGAAGACGGTGGTTTCGGGGAGGGTCTTCACAGCTTCAAAATCTTGGAAAGCGGACCTACAAAGCCGAACAAGCTCCGCGGCATTCTCAAATTCGATTATAGCTGAGAGGTCGTAATCTGCCTCATGGCGACCCTCCTGCAACACTTCAAAAGCGCGCGCAATTCGAATGAGCTGCGGCGGAGGCGGCTGCGGATTCAGGTATTTAAGGCTGACGGAAAACGGCTTCGAAGGAAACCGAGCATAGGTGTCGCAAACTTTGCGCATGACCGCATGGTTAAATGCGCGGGTGGCTTGAACGTGCAGTCGAGAGCCTCCAGCCATAAACGACCTTGCACCCTCGGTGGCCAGAAGGTGGAACAGGCCATAGTACGCGCTCGAAATTGCACGACGTAACTCGATTTGACTGGGTGTTGCGCCTGCTCGATCAGGCGAAATGGATATCAAATCCGTCGCGTGTTGCAGCCAGTCCCACGCGTTGATCAAAGGGCTAGGGTTTTCGGGTCGCGGTCCGCTTCGAATCTAAAATAGGGGTAACGATCCTCAAATTCTTCCAGCAACTCAGGTGTCAATGCTTCGGTCAAAGCCTTAATGCCTTCACCGCGGCGCTCGGTCTCCGGAGTCAACCGTCCTGGACCCGGAACCATCTTGAACGCGATCCACATGGCGGGATCGCCGTCAAAGTCCCCAAGCCGAACGTCGAAGCCGATAATGAAATCAGGCAGTCGGTGACGCCCAACAATCTCTCGGACTTTTTCAACAATTTGCGATGACTTCATGTCTGCAATATATCCCCCTTACCGCCGCAACTCCATCTGGATCGGCCCCTCGCGCCGCCCGTGGGTGAACTGGTCCACCAATGGGTTGCCGCTGTCGAGCAGCTCCGCCGCCGGCCCCTGCCAGACCAGCTTGCCGTGGAACAGCATCGCCGCCCGGTCGCCGATGCGCGTGGCGCTCGCCATGTCATGCGTGATCGCGACCGCGGTGCTGCCCAGGCGCTTCACGCAGTCCACGATCAGCCCGTCGATCACGGCGCCCATAATCGGATCAAGCCCCGTCGTCGGCTCGTCGAAAAACAGGATGTCCGGCTGGGCGGCGATGGCGCGCGCCAGGCCGACGCGCTTCTGCATGCCGCCGGACAGCTCGGCCGGCGAGAGGTCGCCCACGCTCGGGTCCAGGCCCACCTGCGCCAGGATCGCACCGGCGCGCTGCCGGGCGTCGCCACGGCTGGCCTTATGCTGGGCCAGCAATCCGAACGCGACGTTCTCCCAAACCGTCAGGCTGTCGAACAGCGCCCCGGCCTGGAACAGCATGCCGATGCGGGCGTTCACCCGCTCCCGCTCCAGCCGCGACAGGTGCAGCACGTCCTGGCCGTCGATCGCGATGGCGCCGGCGTCGGGCTCGATCAAGCCGAGGATGCACTTCAGCAGCACGGACTTGCCGCTGCCGGAGCCGCCGATCACCACCATGGAGGTGCCGGCCTCCACATCCAGGTCGATGCCGTCCAGCACCGTCTTGTCGCCGAACGCCTTGACCAGGCCGCGTATGCGTATCTTGGGCTCGGTCATTGCGCGAAAAACAGTTCGGTCAGCACGTAGTCGAATGCCAGGATCAAGATGCTGGCAGTCACGACGGCGCTGGTGGTCGCCGACCCTACCCCCTGCGCGCCGCCGCGGCTGTTGTAGCCGTGGTAGCAGCCCATGAGCGCAATCAGGAAGCCGAACACCGCCGCCTTCGCCAAGCCCGCCATGACATCTGCCGCCGTCAGGATCGTGAGCGTATCGGCCAGATAGGCCGACGGATTGAACCCGAGCTTCACGGTGCTGACCAGAAACCCGCCGGCCACGCCGAGCACGTCGGCGACCGCGACCAGCAGCGGCACCGCGAGCACGCCCGCCAGCAGCCGTGGCGCCACCAGGTACTTCATCGGATTGGTCGACAGCGTGCCCAGGGCGTCGATCTGGTCGGTGACGCGCATCGTCCCAAGCTCGGCCGCCATCGCCGCGCCCACGCGGCCCGCCACCATCAGGCCGGCCAGCACCGGGCCGAGTTCGCGCACGACGGACAGCACCACGATCCCAGCGATGGCGCTGCCCGCGTTGTAGCGGGAGAAGCCGGTATAGGACTGCAGTGCGATGACCGCGCCGGAGAACAATGCCGTCAGCGCGACGACTGGCAGGCTGAAATAGCTGAAATCGATAAAGGCCAACAGGAACATCCGGCCGTAAAACGGCGGGCGGAGCAAATGCGACAAGCCCAAGGCGCCAAACAGCGCCACAGCCCCGGTCGCGCGCACGGCGCCGATCGTGCCGCGCCCGACGGCGGCGACCGCATCCAAAGGTTCGATCATGCGCCCAGATAGACCCGGCGATACCGCGTGCCAAGTTGCGTCAGGATTTCGTACCCATTGGTGCCGGCCTGCCGCGCCACTTCGTCGACGGGAATGCCAGGTCCAATAAGGTCAAGCCAACTGCCGGGTCCGGCGGCTGGCGCGTCGGTGATGTCGAATGTCGAAAGGTCCATGGACACACGCCCTACCAGTGGTATCGCCTGCCCGTCAAAGCAAGCCGCCGCCCGATTGGTGAGCGCACGCGGATAGCCGTCCGCATACCCGACGGAAACCGTCGCGATCCGGCTGGGCCGTTTGGCGGTCCAGACGCCATTATAGCCGACGCGGGCGCCGGGCGGCACGTCGCGGACCTGCAGGATGCGCGCCCGCAGCCGTACCGCCGCGCGCATCGGATTGGGCCGGCTCGGCGTGGGGTTGACGCCATACAGCGCCGCGCCGGGCCGCGCGAGGTCAGACGCGAAACCGGGTCCAAGGAAGCAACCGGACGAGTTGGCCAGGCTGCGCGGCGCGGGCGGCAACCGTGCGGCGGCCTGGGCGAAGCGCTCCCGTTGCCGTGCGTTGATCGGATCGTCCGGGTGTTCGGCCGAAACCAGGTGCGTCATCACATACAGCAGGCGGACACCTTCCAGCCGGGCTGGCTCGGCCACCAGCGCGTCGACCTCCGCTGGCGACAGCCCCAGGCGGTTCATGCCGGTGTCGATGTGCAGCAGCGCCGGCAGGGCATGGCCGACGGTTCGGGCGCGGGCGGACCATTCCTCGATTTCAGAGAGGGAATTTAGGACCGGCGCAAGGTCGGCGTCGGCATAGGCGGGCGCATCGCCGGGCCATAGCCCGTTCAGCACTGCCAGCATGGCGCCAGGCAACAAGGGGCGGAGCGGCCACGCCTCATCGAGATGCGCCACGAAGAAGTGCCGGCACCCGGCGGCGAACAGATGCGACGCCACGGCCGACGCGCCCAGGCCATAGGCGTTGGCTTTCAGCACGACGGCGACCGGTCCCGAAGAATGCACGCTGCATATCGTGCGCCAATTGTCGACGATGGCGCCCAGGTCGACCTCCAGCACGGCGCCGGCGCTGGCACCCAAGATCAGTCGTCGCCCGCGTGCACCACGTCGAGGTCGGCGAACCGGGTGAATTCGCCCTCGAACAGCACGTCGATCTTGCCGGTCGGGCCGTGCCGCTGCTTCTCGATCAGAATCTCCGCCTTATTATGCACCAGCTCCATGTCGCGCTGCCACTTGTCGAGCGCCGCTTGGAACTTGTCCTCGCTGTCGAAGGCCATCTGCTTGGGCGCACGCTGCTGCAAGTAGTACTCATCGCGATAGATGAACAGCACCATGTCGGCGTCCTGCTCGATCGTGCCGCTTTCCCGCAGATCCGAGAGCTGTGGCCGCTTGTCCTCCCGGCTCTCGACCGCGCGCGAAAGCTGCGAGAGCGCCAGCACCGGCACCGCAAGCTCCTTGGCAATGGCCTTCAAACCTTGGGTGATCTGGCTGATTTCCAGCACCCGGCTCTCCGGCTTGGTGCCCACGCTCGGACGCATCAGTTGCAGGTAGTCGATCACCACCAGGCTCAGCCCCTTGGTGCGCTTCAGCCGCCGGCACCGGGTCCGCAGCGCCGACAGGGTGATGGCCGGCGTGTCGTCGATGTGCAACGGCAGCCCGGCGATCTCCCGGCTGACCTGCACGAAGCGGTCGAAGTCGCGCTGGCCGATCTCGCCGCGGCGGATGCGGTCGCCGCTGACCCGCGCTTCCTCGGCCAACAGGCGAGTCGCCAACTGCTCGGCGCTCATCTCCAGGCTGAATATCGCGACCGAGCCCTTGGGAACGCCATTCGGATCGTCCGCCCGCGCCTCTCGCATCAAAGCGTGCGCGGCGCCGAAAGCGATTTTGGTGGCCAGCGCCGACTTGCCCATGCCGGGCCGCCCGGCCAGGATCATCAGATCGGAGGTATGCAACCCGCCGATCTTCTTGTCGAGGTCGCGCAGCCCCGTGGTCAGGCCGCTGACATGCCCCGATCGGCGAAACGCCCGCTCTGCGCCCAGGATCGCCTCGGTCAGCGCGCGCTCGAAGGTGACGAAGCCGCCGTCGTTGCCGCCCTGCGTCGCCAAGCGGAACAGGGCGCTCTCGGCCATCTCGATCTGCTGGCGCCCGTCCGTCTCGGCCTCGGCGCCAAAGGCGTTGTTGACGACGACCTCGCCGATGTCGATCAACTGCCGCCGCAGCCAGGCGTCATGCACCGCCTTGCCATACTCGCCGGCGTTGATGATGCCGACCATCGACGTCAGCAACTGCGCGAAATAGGCGGTGCCGCCAACCTCATCCAGCAGGCCGGAATGCTCGAACTCCGCCTTCAGCGTGATGGCGTCGGCAAGTTGCCCGGCCTCGACCCGACGCACGATGGCCTGGTAGATGCGGCCGTGCACGGCGTCGGCGAAATGCTCGGGCGCGAGGAACTCGCTGATCCGCTCATAGGCCTTGTTGTTGGCCAGCAACGCCCCCAGCAGCGCCATCTCCGCCCGGTCGTTGGAGGGGGGGTGACGCTGGGACAGCCCGAGCAGCGGCGAGTCGATGCTATTCATTCGTTAACACATTAGCGCATCCGCAAGCCCTGGGGCAGGGCGCAGCCCTGTGGACATCTGTGGATCAGGGGGACAACCTTGGGATCACACGGGTTGTGATATCCGCGCCACGGGGCGTTCCTTGTCGGTAATATAGTCTCGGGTCAACGGAACCGCGTCCACCTGCCGGGCAAGCTGCATCTGCCAAACCATGTGGCCCTTGCGGCGGAACGCCAGCTCGGCGCCGGACAGATAGAATTCGAACATGCGGAGGAACCGCTCGTCGTATAGGGCAGTGATCGCGTCGCGCTTCGCCAAGGCATTGCGCCGCCAGTGCCGCAGCGTCTCGGCATAGTGCAGGCGCAGCACCTCGATATCGGTCGTGATCAGGCCGGAGCGCTCGACGGCGGGCATCACCTCGCTCAACGCCGGGGCGTAGCCGCCGGGGAAGATGTATTTGGCGAGCCAGGGATTGGTGGCAGCCGGGCCGTGGCTGCGGCCGATCGAGTGGACGAGCGCCACGCCGCCGGGCGCCAGGTTGCGGTGCAGGACCTGGAAGAACTGCCGGTAGTGGCTGACGCCCACATGCTCGAACATGCCAACGGAGACGATACGGTCAAAGGTAGGGTGGTCGAAGGCGGGGCGGAGTTCGCGGTAGTCCAGCAGTTCGAAATGGACCCGGTCGGCAAGGCCCGCCTGCTCGGCGCGGACGCGGGCGGCAGCGAGTTGCTCTTGCGACAGGGTGATGCCGGTGACCCGGACGCCGTGGTCGCGGGCCAGGGTCAGCGCCATGCCGCCCCAGCCGCAGCCGATGTCCAACACATGCATGCCGGGCTGCAGGCAAAGCTTTGCCGCAATATGCCGCTTCTTTGCCGCTTGCGCCTGGTCCAGCGTTTCTTGCCCGGTCGGAAAATAGGCGCAGGAATATTGGCGGTCATGGTCCAGCAACAGGGCATAGAGCCGGCCATTGAGGTCGTAATGGTGCGCCACGTTGCGCGCCGCGCGGCGGACCGGATTGAACTGCGCCCACCGCTTCACCGCGACGCCCAACAAGGCATGGACGGTCATCACCGGCTGCCGCCCGCCGGCCGCGACATTGGTCAGCAGCAGGTCGAGCGCGTCATAGATGCTGCATCCGACTGGGATGATGGCGCCATCCATGTAGCCCTCCCCGAACGCGAGCGCCGGGTTCAACACCATGCGGCGGATGGCGCGCCAGTCGGTGACGTGGAACGCGATGCTGGGGCCGGATTCACGGCCTTGGTGCGTAGAAGTTTGGCCGTCGGGATAGCGGACGGACAAGCTGCCGACGACCAGGAAGCGCCGGATCAGCCCGTCGAGGACGCGTCGCAATGTCGGGCGCGCCAGGTTAGTGTATCAGGGCAGGCTCATCCGCGGTCACGGTCACGGTCACGGTCGCCGCCGGCCTCGGCCAGGGCGGCGCCGAACTCAAGTTCCTCCTCAGGTTCCACGTCTTCCTCGCCGGCCAAGCCGACCTGCTCGCCGCGCGCCTGCTTCTCGGCTTCTTCGGTGCTGCGGGCCACGTTGACCGTGATCGGCAAAACGACCTCGGGATGCAGCACCAGCTTGACGCCGACCAGGCCGAGCGACTTGATCGGCTGCTCCAGCACCACCTGATTGCGGTTGACCGTAAGCCCCGCGCCGGTGCACCCGTCCGAGATATCGCGCGCCGACACCGAGCCATAGAGCGAACCGCTCTCGCCGGCCTGGCGGATGATAACGACCGAAAGCCCCGCCATCCGCTCGGACAGCCGCTCAGCCTCCTCGCGGCGCCTCAGGTTCTGCGCCTCGAGCTGGGCGCGCTGGCCCTCGAACTGCGCCAGGTTGGCCTTGTTGGCCCGGAGCGCCTTCTTTTGCGGCAGCAGGAAGTTGCGGGCGAAACCCGGCTTCACCTTGACCACGTCGCCCATCTGGCCAAGCTTCTCGATCCGCTGCAACAGGATCAGTTCCACGACTGCCATGATCCCTGCCCCTCAGGCCACGACGTAGGGCAGCAGCGCCAGGAAACGGGCGCGCTTGATGGCGTTGGCCAGTTCGCGCTGCTTCTTGCCGGAAACCGCGGTGATGCGGCTGGGCACGATCTTGCCGCGCTCGCTCAGGAAGCGGGACAGCAGGCGGACATCCTTATAGTCGATCTTCGGCGCCCCGGGGCCACTGAACGGGCAGCTTTTGCGGCGGCGATAGAACGGGCGGCGGGCTCCGGCTGCGGCGCTTCCGCCACGGCGGTCGTCGCCATCGGATGAATTACGGTCGGAACGGTCGATACGGTCGGACATTCAGCTCACTCCTCGCCCAGCTCGGGGGGGCGGAACCCGTCAATATCGGACCGTGCACGGTATTCCTCGCGGTCATCGAAGCCACGCTTGCGACCGCTCTCGAACCGTCCGGCAGGCTTCGGCCCACGGAAGCCGCGCTCGCGGTCGTCGGACTTGCGGGACAGGATGGCGCTCGGCTCCTCGACGATCTCTTCGACGCGGATCGTCATGAAGCGCAGCACGTCCTCGTTCAGGCGCAGCAGCCGCTCCATTTCGGTGATGAAAGCCGGCTTGGCGTCGAGGCCGAGCAGCATATAATGGCCCTTGCGGTTCTTCTTGACCCGGTAGGCCAGGCTGCGAAGGCCCCAGTACTCACGCTTCTTGACCGCGCCGCCGTCGGTTTCAAGCTCGGTTGTGATGTTGTCGGCAACAGTCTCGACCTGCTGCTGCGTCACGTCGTTGCGTGCGATCAGCACGCATTCATACAATGGCATTGCTACCCCTATGGCTGTTGTCGGCCCAAAACGGGCATAGCCGGAGCGGATGCCACCACCCCGGCAGGGAAGCGGCGGGGTATACGCCGTTGCGCGCGGATTGCAAGCAGGGTTCTATAGCCAGCATGTCCTATCCGACCAATCTTTCCAGTTGGGTTCCAATCCTTGCGCTTAGTGCGGCTGGCGCTGCGGCTATGGGCATGATGACCAGCGGCGGCGCGGTTGATCCCGAGTTGGCCATGCTGCTGCGCTTCATGGCGATTGTGAAAGCTGCGATGGTGATAGCAGCCGCTGTGTCGGTCGCGTGGCGGCTGAATGGGCCGGTGCAACCGGCGGCAGCGTTGGCCTACGTCGCGGCGATAACCAGCATGGCGGCCGGTGCCGGGCTGATCTGGCAACTCGAGCATGTCGCGGCCGGGGCCGTGATGGTGCATGGCGGGCTGGCGGCGCTGGCTGTCGTGGCCTGGATGGACCGGGCCGGCTGGGTTCAGGCCATCAGCGCCAAATCGGCGTCCATCCGCTCCAGGCGCAATGGCTGGCCCGACGTCGCAATCAAGGTGCCGCCGCGCGGGATCTCGCGCCAGCAGCCGCGGTCGCCATCGATCGGCTCGGACACGAGCAGCAGCCCGACCGCGCCCTCCTTGTGATACAGCGTCGCCGGGCGTGCGTCGCAGGCCCGGCGGAGCGCCCAGACCGTATGCCCGTCGGTCAGAGTCGCGGTGAAGCGCAGCGGCTCATCGACGCCCGCTTCCTGCATATGCGCTTGGCTGTTATCGGATTCCGGGGTGGTGCTGGGCCTGTCACGCGACCAAGCCGGCGATGAGGGCGCCAAGCAGGGCTTTGCCGCGTCGGCGTGCATTGTGCACGAACTGTAAGAAGCCGAGATAGAGCGGCAGCTTGTCTTGCGAGATGCCCCGGTGCGGGCGCAGCCAGGAACGAAGCAGCGACCAGAACCCCTCCATCGTATTGACGTGGACCTATACAGCGCAATGACGAAGGCGAGGCCGCCGAAGGCGTAGATGTCGAACGCCGCGCCCTGTTCTCAAACCTAAGCCGAAGCGTGGGCCCAGTCGCCTTCGCGGCGCACCAGCCCGTCGAGCAGCGCCACAACGTCTGCTCCCAAGCCCGCATCCGCATTTTGCCGCGCCAACGCCCGGGTTAATGTCGCACTCGCCTTCGCGGGGTCGGCGGCCTCAGCCAGCGCCATGCTCCAGGCGCCGAACAAGCGTCCGGTGGCCCGTCCTGCCTGCAGCACGATGACGTCGCCGTGCCGCGGGTCGCATTGAATGCGCTCGAACGTCCGTTGCACGGCGTCAAGTTCTCCTTCCAGCGCCTGGGCGAAGCAGCCATCGCTGTATAACAGCGCGCCGGTCACGCCATCACGCGCGTTGTTGGCCCGCGATGCGGCCAAGATGCTCGCGACCTCCACCGATGGGTCGCGTTGTTGGCCGACAATCGTGTTGCGGCTGCAGTAGACTAGGCGAAACAGTTCGTTGCTCATGATGTAGCCTCCAAGCTGGGCGCTGACACAGCGCCAAGACGTTCGATCAGCCCAGCCACATCCCCGGCTGGAACGGGGCGGCTCACCAAATAGCCCTGCATATCGGTGCAGCCATCGGCACGGATCATCGCCTCCTGTTCGGCCGTTTCCACCCCTTCTGCGGTGGTGGTCATGCCAAGGCTGGCGCCGAGGGCGGCGATGGCGCGCACCACCGCGATGGCTTCGCCGTTGCCGGAAAGGTCGCGTACGAAGGAACGGTCGATCTTGAGCTTGTCGAACGGAAAGCTGCGGAGCTGGCTCAGCGACGAGTAGCCGGTGCCGAAATCGTCCATACTCACCCGCACGCCTATGGCCCGCAAGGCATGGAGCACGTGCAGCGCCTCTTTTTCATGGCGCACCAGGGCGCTCTCGGTGATCTCAACCTCCAGGCGCCGTGCAGGAAGGCCGGTGGCGTCGAGCGCCGCCTGGACGACGCGCGGCAGCCGGTCGCGATCCGCCAACTGCTTTGCGGATACGTTGACTGCGATCGTCAGCTCGCCTGGCCAAGACATCGCCTCCCGGCACGCGGTCCGCAGCACCCATTCACCGATCGGCACGATCAGGCCCATCTCCTCTGCCAAGGGAATGAACCGGTCTGGCGGCACGAGCCCGTGCTCGGGATGGCGCCACCGTATGAGGGCCTCGAAACCGACGAGTTCGCGCGATGTCAGGTTGGTTTGCGGCTGATAGTGCAGTTCGAACTGCTGCAGCGCGAGGGCGCGGCGGAGGTCGTCCAGCAGGATGTGCCGGGCGCGGGCGCGGCTATCCATCTCCTGGTTGAATACCCGCACCATTTGGCGGCCATCCTCCTTGGCCTGATACAGCGCGAGGTCGGCGGCGCGCACCAGGGCAGCCGCATCGGCGCCGTCGCGGGGACCAACGGCAATGCCGATGCTGGCGCCAATGATCGCGACATGCCCCTCTATCAAATAAGGGCGGCTTAGCAAATCCACCAAGCGCGCTCCGAGTCCCTCCGCCGCCGCGGCTACCGGCAGTGCCACGGCGAACTCATCGCCTCCCAAGCGGCTCACCACGTCGCCCTTGCGCACGGCGGAGCGCAATCGTTGTGCCACCACCTGCAGAAGGGCGTCGCCAACCGGGTGACCGTGGCTGTCGTTTATCGCCTTGAAGCGGTCAAGGTCGATCATCAGCACGGCGACGTCGTCCGCCGGGTCCTGAATCTGGAGTAGTGCAGCCAGGCGCTCGCGGAACCATTGCCGGTCGGACAGGCCGGTGAGGCTGTCGATCCGCTCTTTCGGCATACCGACATCCTCGACGTGAAGGGTGGCGAGCCGATGGCCGCCAGCGACCTCGCTGATGGTGACATTCAGCCTGCGCCCATTGTCTAGGGCAATGCTTGCCAGGCGGTCACCCACGCCAACGTTCACGCATTCAGCTTGCGACACATCTCCGCGCAGCGCTTTTTCGAAAGCGAGCCGTCCGGTGTCGTCCAGCTTGCTGCTGTCCGCCAAAAGTTGCCGAATCGGGACCGGATGCCACAGCGTCGGGACGGCCATGCCCAGCATCTCGGCGGCGCAACGGTTGCACAGCACGATGCGCAACTCGGCATCCAGCCCTACAAGGCCGACCGTGGCGCGACTCAGGACGGCCTCGGTCAGCCCGGCGCAGTACGGGCCCGTCGCTGCAAAGCGAGCGGCGGCGGTGTCAAGCGTGCCTGTGCGGACTAAAGATACACTCATTCTGTCATTGCCCTTTGCCGCACCGGCTCATCAAGTGTGCGGCGTGCATCGATGATAGATGCGGCAGATAACTATTTCGTTAACGCCAGTGGCCCAATGTTCTGAGGGGCTTAGGCAACAGCACCAGGAACCGGGGCAGATTCCTGGCCGGGATAGGCGCTAGCTATCCGTTCGACCACTTTCTCGTCCTGCGGCGCCTCCGAACAAGGCGTCTGCCCCGGCTTTGAAATACGCCTTGCCGCGGCCCAGAGCCTCGTCCAGGCCCAGCGGCGCGCGCGTCGGTACGTGCCATCACAAACAATCTTTCGCGCCTGGTGCCGACTGCGGCGCGAATTTTGCCTTCCGTGATTTCTGACGGGATTACCTGCTTGCCAGCCATGTGGCCGCAGCGTTTGGGAGCCTGCTGATCCTCGATGAAAATCGCCGACACGCCCATGTTTTCGTAGGACCTTACGACGTGCGCGACATTCTTGTCGTCGCCGTAGCAGTCGTCGCAACCCGCCATCACGGGCAGGTTCGAGGCGGCAAGCACCTCGCTCACAGTCTGCGACAATTCACCGAACTGGGCCAGGTCAATGTCCGGCAGGCCAAACCGGGCGCCGACGACGGAGAAACCACCGACCTGGAAGGCTCGGAAGCCCGCCTGCTCGATCAGCTTGGCCGTCAGCCCATCATGCGCCGACGGCAACAAGATCAGCTCCCCGTTTCAAGCAACTCTTTCCATGTCTGCCACTTGCCGCCAGCCATCCCGATGCTCCTCGATTACAGGGCAATCCCGAAAGATGACGACAACGGTTCGTGTGATGTAACGTTCGAAAGAACGCCGCCATCTGCGCATCCGTTCACCCCAGCCGCTACCTAACTGCAAGAAGGCGACACCGCGCCGTCAAAGACACGCGTGCGAAACGCCCTCGGTCCTTTGCCCCGGCCTATGAACCCACCGCCTGTCCCAGCGACAGGATCACCTTGCGCAGCATCTTCGGGAACTTTTCGCGATCCTTTTCAGGAAGGCTGGTCAGGGCCTCGACGTTCATGCTCTCGATCACTGCCTTGATCGCCCCCGCTTTGTCGCGCACAGCGGGCGCCAGAGAAAATCGAAAGCTGCGCTTGTCGTGCGGGTCGGGCCGCCGCTCAATGATCCCATCCCGTTCCATTCGAGCAAGCGTCGCCGCCATGGTCGGCTGCTCGATGCCAGCGCATTCCGTCAGGGCTTTCTGCGACATGGACTCGCTTCCCATGAGTGCCGTCAGCACCGGAAGGTGCCCGGAGGAAAGGCCAAGAGGCTCCAGCTTCTGGTCGGCCAACCGCCTCAATAGCCTTGCGGCCCGATTCATCATGTGTCCGATCGACGAATCGTTATTCATATATAGCTTGCTATGTTGTTATATCGTATGCTATACATATGCCAGTAAGTTTCATAAGGCAAGGCATTCCGATGGCATTGAAAGGCAATGCGGGCCGCTACGGCTCGTTGGCAATCGCGCTTCACTGGATCTCAGCCGTCGCGATCCTAGCCCTCCTCGTGCTAGGTTTCCGGGCGGCGAGCCTGGCGGACGCGGGACAAAAGGCGGCTCTGCTTCGACTTCACGTGCCGCTCGGCGCATTGGTCCTGGTTCTGACCGTCGCGCGCGTCGCCTGGTGGTTTTTCGATAGGAGGCCGGATGATCCCGCCGGGCAGCGGCCGTGGCAGAGCCGCACTGCCCATGCAGTCCATGGGCTGCTCTATCTGGTCCTGATCGTGATGGGGACCAGCGGCATCGGGCTTCTGATACTCTCCGGGGCGGGTGGCGTGCTGTTCCTCGGGGCATCAGGGCCGCTGCCGCAGTTCTCGGATTTCCCACCCATGATTGTCCACGCGGCCGGCGCCTTCACGATGGCCGCCCTGATCTGCTTCCATTTCGGCGCCGCGCTATACCATCAATTCTACCAGCGGGACCGCCTCCTTGCGCGCATGGGCGTTGGCCGAGAACCCGCATGAGACGGTTTGACGCGACACGCTACATCGCCATCGAGACAGCGGTCAGCGTCATCATCAACGCCGTCGTGAATGTAGCGCCGGCCGCCATATCCCTCAGCGGCCAGGAGACCGTCCTGATCTCCGCCCACGGCATGGCGCCCACCGCCGTTGCGCCCGTGTTCATGAGCGCCTTCATGAGCGCGCTTGTCCCATCGCTGCTGACCCGGCGAAGGTATTGCAAGGGCAAGCTCCAACCGCGCCTGGACACTGGCGGCCCGACGGTCATCCAGGCCCTATCGGTCGCGCTGTCCTTGGCGGCGACATCCACATTGCTTGCGATGTTCTTGACCAGCATCGTATCGGCGCAATTGGCCGGCGAGCGGCTGCAAGTCGGCGTCATGCTGCTCTTCTACGGAGTGTATGGCGGTGTTCTCGCTGCGCTGGTGACGCCGGCGGCGCTCATTTTACTTTTTGGACGCGGATGGAGAAAGAGCTTTGGGCAAGACAAGCGTGTTGGTGATCGGCCTGGACCCCTTGTTGATCGACTTCTCCGAGGAGGGCTATAGCGTCCACCCTGGACTGAACGCGGAGGCGGTTCGGGCCGCGCTGGACCGCGAGGAGGCTACCCTCAACGCCCTCGGGTTCGACGCTCATCTATGCATGATCGACTTTGGAATGACCGCTGCATGGGTGCTCAGGACTTATCTGGAGCAGCAGTCGTTCGACTGCGTTCTCATTGGGGCCGGCATACGGCTGAACGCGGGGAACACGGCGCTTTTTGAGACAGTCATCAACATCGTGCACACGCACGCCCCACAGGCGAAACTCTGCTTCAACACGAAAGCGACCGATACGGCTGAGGCCGTCCAACGTTTAGTTGTTGCAACGAATAGTTAAAGCCCTCCCTCCCAAATAAAGTGGAGCTGGAACTCGGGCGATGGGCGCCGGCATCTTCCTCGGCTACTTCCTGTTCGAATGGGCAAGCAGAGTCCCGCCGTCGCCGCAGCGGCTGAGTAATGCGGCTGTCAAGCGGGGCGATGGTTGGGATTGTAGGGTTTAT
>CAXSGE010000021.1:0-50665 GCA_964236715.1 uncultured Acetobacteraceae bacterium
CCGCCGGTGGTGAACACGTGGTCGAACCGGGCGCGGCACTCGTTCACAGTTGTGATGATGATCTCGCGCACGTCGGGGATCACGCGCACCTCGCGCAACGGGATGCCGATGGCGCCCAGGCCGTTGGCGATGAACTGGATGTTGAGGTCCTGGGTGCGGCCCGACAGGACCTCGTTGCCGATCACCAGCAGGCAGGCGATTGGATTAGGCATAGCGTGTCCTACAAAAAATCGCGGAGGAGGGGGATGAGCGGCTTGTCGGCTGGGGGCATTGGGTAATCGGCGAGCTTGGCCGGGCGGACCCAGGCGAGCGCCTGGCCTTCGCGCCCCTGCGGCTGGCCGGCCCACCGGCGGCAAAGGAACAGCGGCATGAGCAGGTGGAAGCTGTCATAGGCGTGGCTGGCGAAGGCGAAGGGGGCCAGGCAGTTCTCGGCGACGTCGATGCCCAGTTCCTCACGCAACTCACGGATCAGCGCGGCCTCGGGCGTCTCGCCAGGGTCGAGCTTGCCGCCGGGGAACTCCCACAGGCCGGCCATCGGTTTTCCTTCGGGGCGCCGGGCCAGCAGGATGCGGCCGTCCGAGTCGATCAACGCGCAGGCAGCGACTAGCACGACGGTCCGGGCTGGCATCGCCGGCGGCTCGGGCGCAGCCGTCTTATCCGGCGGGGGACGAGCGGCCGGGAGCAATTGGTCGCGCAGCAGCGGCCGCGGCGAGATGTCGTCCCGCGTCGCCTGGAACCGCTGCACCGGATGCTCGCCGCCGCGCGCCAGGAACCGCTCGCGCCCGGTGCCGCTCATGCGGAAGCCGATGCGGCGCAGCACCGCGGCGGAGGCGGCGTTGTCCTCCGCCACGTGCGCCTCCAGCCGGTCGAGGTCGAGGTTGGCGAGCGCCCAGCGCGACAGCCGCCCTGCCGCTTCGGTTGCTACCCCGTGTCCCCAGAAGCGCCGCCCGACCCAGTAACCCAGGTTGCCCGTGCGCGGCTTGAGGTCGAGGCGAAGGCCGATGCAGCCGACGATCATCTCCTGCCCATCCTCGTGTCCGGTGATGGCCAGATGATAGCCGGTGCCGCCGGCGATCTGCCGGGCGGTGGAGGCGATCCACTCATCCGTCAGTTGCCGTGGATACGGGAAGGGCAGCCGCGACAGCATGCGCACTACGGCCCAATCGTTGACCAGGCGGTGCAGTTCCTCGGCGTCGCTGGCGCGGAGCGGGCGCAGGGTTAGCCGCTCTGTGGCGAGCGGGACGAACGCGGGCTCGTCGGGGACCAGGGACAGGGCCATCAGCCGTGCCTCCGGGACGGTTCAGCTCCGATAGCTGCCATTGATGTCGATATAGCCGTGCGTGAGGTCGCAGGTCCAGGCGGTGCCCTTGCCCTTGCCGAGGCCGAGGTCGACGGTGATGCCGATCTCGCGCCCCTTCATGTGGGCGACGACCGGCGCCTCGTTATAGCCCGGCACCACGCCGCCGTCGCGCGCCATCCAGGTGCCGCCGACGCCGACCGAGAGCTTGTCGCGGTCCGCGGGTTCGCCGGACTTGCCCACCGCCATGACGATGCGGCCCCAGTTGGCGTCCTCCCCGGCCACCGCCGTCTTGACCAAAGGCGAGTTGGCAATGGCAAGCGCCACGCGCCGGGCAGACTTTCCCGTGAGCGCACCCGTCACGTCGATGCGTATCAGCTTCTGCGCGCCCTCGCCGTCGCGGACCACCTGCAAGGCGAGATCCAGCAGCACGGCGTCGAGCTGGTCGCGGAAGCCGCGGACGAGTTTCGTGTCGTGCTTGCCGACGTGGGCGTGCTGGGCCTGGCCGGTGGCGAACAGCAGCACGGTGTCGCTGGTCGAGGTGTCGCTGTCGACCGTCGTGCAGTTGAAGCTGCGCTTCACGCCGCGGGCGAGCATGTCCTGCAGCAACGGGGCCGGAAGCTTCGCGTCGGTGAAGATGAAGGCCAGCATGGTGGCCATGTCGGGCGCGATCATGCCGCTGCCCTTGGCGAACCCGGTGATGCGGACCGGGCTGCCGTCGATCAGGGCAACGCGGGTCACCGCTTTCGGGAATGTGTCGGTCGTCATGATGCCGCGGGCGGCGGCGTCCCAGCCGTTCTCGGATAGCGAGGCGTGCAGGGCGGGGAGGGCGGCGATCAGCTTCGCATGCGGCAAGGTTTCGCCGATCACGCCGGTGCTGGCGATGAACACCTCATGGGCGCGGCAGCCCAGCAGGTCGGCGGCGGCCTCGGCGGTCGCATCCACCGCCTCGATCCCGGCGCGTCCGGTGAACACGTTGGCGTTGCCCGCATTCACCACCAGCGCCCGGGCGCGGCCATGCGCCAGGGCCGCGCGGCACCAGTCGATGGGTGCGCCGGGACAGCGGTTGCGGGTGAACACCCCAGCGACGGACGTGCCCGGCGGCAGCACCGCCATCACGAGGTCGGTGCGGCCTGCATAACGGATTCCAGCCTCCGCCGAGCCTAGCCGCACGCCAGCCAGCGGTGGCAGCTCCGGCATCGGCGCCGCAAGCGGACTGGTCGGCAGCGCCACCTACTTCGCCGGGGCAGGGGTCGCCGGCGCTGCCGTCGCGGTCATCGGCGAACCGTCGGGATTGAACTTCTCGATCGGCAGTCCGGTTTTGGCGGCGGCGAGCACGCGGGTCACGCCTTCCTGGATCAGCGATTGCCGGATTTCGTCCCGCGCTTGCTCAAACGACGGCGGCGGCGCGGCGCGGACCTCCTCGACCTGGATCACATGCCAGCCGAACCGGGTCTTGACCGCCGTCTGCGTCGTTTCGCCGGGCTTGAGCGCAAAGGCGGCGTCGGAGAACTCGGGCAGCATGTCGCCCTTCTTGAAAAAGCCAAGCTCGCCGCCGCTTTGCGCGCCGGGATCGGTGCTGTACTTCTTCGCAAGCTCGGCGAAGTCGGCGCCGTTATTCAGCTCGGCGATGACCTTTTTGGCAGTGTCCTCGTCGGCAACCAGAATATGGCGGGCGCGGATTTCGGTCTCCCCGGGCTTGCCGGCAAAATCGCGTTCATAGCGGGCGTGGATGGCCTCATCTGTCAGCGTCGGCGCGATCTCCTTGGTGAGCAACGCGTTCTGCAATGCGCTGTCAGTGGCGCGGGCGACCATGCGCTGCACCGCCGGGTCGCGTTCCATGCCCTGCTTGCGGGCGGCGATCACGATAGCTTCGCGGTCGACCAACTGGTCCAGCAAGATCGGATAGAGCGAAGCCGGCGGCATGCCGCGCAGCTCCTCAGGTAGCGCCTGCGCGGCGTCGGACAGTTCGGAGGCATGGATTTCATCGTTGCCGACGCGCGCCACTACGGGGTCGGCCGGAGATTTTGCGGGCGCCGCGGCTTGGGCGGGCGATGATTTCGCGGCAGGCGCCGGAGCGGGCGATGGCCTTGGGGCAGGGGTTTGTGCGGCCGAAAGGCCAGTGGAGCACAATAGCAAAGCAGCGGCATGTAGGCTCAGTCGTCGCATGGGGAACCTCGGCTTAGATATTCGGGGGCTATGGCATTCAGGCCGGCGGACAATGCCCGAACCGTCCGGACGGGACAAGAAGACCTTTCCCACGGGGCATGGTCCAGGGCACGGTCCGAGCTTTAGGGACGGCGCTCGTTGACCCTGGCCTACGCGGGTCCTATCTGAGCGTTGCAGAAAAACCAAATGCGCCCGGCCTGCTGCGATCTGGGCCGCGCCACCCCGAGGGGTCATGATGTTCGCCAGCATTGCCCGGACCGTGTTCGGTTCCGCCAACGACCGTTCGCTGAAGGCTTACCAGCGCCGGGTGCCGCAGATCAACGCCCACGAGGCGGCGATGGCGGCCCTGTCCGACGCAGCCCTGCAGGGCAAGACTGTGGAGCTTCGCGCGAAGCTCGCTGGGGGCGCGACGCTTGACGACCTGCTGCCCGAGGCATTTGCGGTGGTGCGGGAGGCGTCGAAGCGCGTGCTGGGCCTGCGGCACTTCGACGTGCAGCTTATTGGCGGCATGGTGCTGCACGACGGCAAGATCGCCGAGATGAAGACCGGCGAGGGCAAGACGCTGGTTGCGACCCTGCCGGTTTACCTGAACGCGCTCGCGGCCAAGGGCGTGCATGTGGTGACGGTGAACGACTATCTGGCGGCGCGAGACAGCGAGTGGATGGGCCGGGTCTATGGCTTCCTCGGGCTCACCACGGGCGTGATCGTGCATGGGCTCAATGACGACGAGCGCCGGGCCGCCTACGCCGCCGACATCACCTACGGCACCAACAACGAGTTCGGCTTCGACTACCTGCGCGACAACATGAAATACCGGCTGGACGACATGGCCCAGCGCGACTTTTTCTACGGCATCGTCGACGAGGTCGACAGCATCCTGGTCGATGAGGCCCGCACGCCGCTGATCATCTCCGGCCCGGCCGAGGACAGCAGCGACCTTTACCGCACCGTGAACCTGGTGGTGCGCGAGCTGGTGAAGGATGCCACGACCTACGAGAAGGACGAGAAGTTCAAGACCGTCACCATGACGGAGGAGGGTTCGGAGCGCGTGGAGCAGATGCTGCGCGACGCGGGGATCATCACCGAGGGCAATCTTTACGATATCTTCAACGTTTCGGTGATACACCACGTGCAGCAGAGCCTGCGCGCCAACACGCTGTTCCAGCGCGACGTCGACTATATCGTGCGGGACGACAAGGTGGTGCTGATCGACGAGTTCACCGGCCGCATGATGGAGGGCCGGCGGTATTCCGAAGGGCTGCACCAGGCGCTGGAGGCCAAAGAGGGCGTCACGGTCCAGCCGGAGAACCAGACGCTCGCCAGCATCACTTTCCAGAACTACTTTCGTCTGTATCCCAAGCTGGCAGGCATGACGGGCACTGCGATGACCGAGGCGGACGAGTTCGCTGAGATTTATAAACTTGAGGTGATCGAGATTCCGACCAACGTGCCGGTGACCCGCAAGGACGCCGACGACGAGGTTTACCGCTCGGCGGCCGAGAAATACGAGGCGGTCGCCGGGTTGATCGAGGAGGCGCGGGGCCGTGGCCAGCCGGTGCTGGTGGGCACGACCAGCATCGAGAAAAGCGAGGTGATCAGCGAGATTCTCACCCGCAAGAAGGTGCCGCACGCCGTTCTGAATGCGCGCTTCCATGAGCAGGAAGCCACCATCGTCGCCCAGGCTGGCGCGCCTGCCGCCATCACCATCGCAACCAACATGGCGGGCCGGGGCACCGACATCAAGCTCGGCGGCAACTCCGACATGCGCATCAAGCTGGAGCTCGCCAACGTCGAGCCGGAGTCGCGTGCGGCGCTGGAGGCGAAGATATTGCAGGAGGTCGCGGCGCATCATGAGGCGGTGAAGGCGTCGGGCGGGCTGCTGGTGATCGGCACGGAGCGGCACGAGAGCCGGCGCATCGACAACCAGCTCCGCGGACGCTCCGGCCGGCAGGGCGACCCGGGCGCCAGCCGCTTTTTCCTGAGCCTGGAGGACGACCTGATGCGCATCTTCGGGTCGGACCGCATGGGCGGCATGCTGCAGAAGCTTGGCCTCAAGGACGGCGAGGCGATCGTGCATCCCTGGATCAACAAGGCGTTGGAAAAGGCGCAGAAAAAAGTCGAGGCGCGCAACTTCGACACGCGCAAAAACGTGCTGAAATACGACGACGTGATGAACAACCAGCGGCGCGAGGTCTATGCGCAGCGCCGCGAGTTCATGCGGGCCGACGACGTGTCCGAGACTGTGGCGGAGATGCGGGCCGAGGTGGTGCAGAACCTGGTGGCCCGCCGCATCCCCGAGAAGGCCTACGCCGAGCAGTGGGAGACCGAGGCATTGGGCGAGGACCTGCGCCGGCTGCTGAACCTTGACCTTCCCGTTGTCGAATGGGGCCGGGAGGAGGGGATCGACGAGACCGGCATCCGCGAGCGGATCGAGGAGGCGGCGGCGGCGCACATGGCGGCCAAGCTCGCCAACATGGGTCCGGAAGTGATGCGGTTCGTCGAAAAGAGCTTGTTGCTGCAGATGCTCGATGCCGTGTGGAAGGAACATTTGCTGGCGCTCGACCACCTGCGCCAGGGCATTGGGCTGCGCGCCTACGGCCAGCGCGACCCGTTGAACGAGTATAAAAGCGAGGCGTTCGCCATGTTCAACGCCATGCTGGACGAGCTAAAGGAGCGTGTCACGAGCATGCTGGCGCGCGTGGAGTTCGGCCCGGAAGCGCCGCCCGAGCCGGTCTATCAACCAGTGGAGCAGCAGGCGCTGCAGTACTCCGACCCGGCTGCCAGCGCCCCTTACGCCGGGGGCGACGTGCTGGAAGCCGAGCGTCCGCGGGTGGCGGTGGGAACGCAGGCCGCAACGGCAATTGACCCGGCTAATCCCTTGACTTGGCGCGATACGCCGCGCAATGCGCTGTGCCCTTGCGGTTCAGGCAAGAAGTACAAGCACTGCCATGGCCGGATAGCCTAGTTCGGGAACTGCTCGGCGCGCATTTCCTCGATGAATTAAAGCGTCACTCCCCCGACAGCTCCCGCCGGCGCTTTTCCAGTTCCTCGCTGTAGCGCCGCAACGCATACTGCTCGGTCAGCACGCCAATCACCCGCATCGTGTCGGCACTATCGACGACGGCAAGTTCGTCACTTTCGGCCGTCTCGAACATCTGCACGGCCTCCTTGATGGTCATCTGCGGCAGCAGCACGGTCTTGCGGTGATGCACAACCTCGGACAGCTTGGTCGCGGTCTCGGGCGCGGCATGGCCCTCCGACGTCGCGAGAATGCCGGCGTAGCGGTCGGCAGCGTCCACCGCGACGACGCGGGCAACCGCGCCGATTGCGAACTCGCGCCGGAAGGCGGCGAGCGTCATGTCGATCGGCACCCGGCGATACTCCCGCCGCATCATCCGACCCACAGTCAGGTTGCGCATCCAGCCAATGTCGACCGCGCTGCGGATTGCCTCGCCACGCAGATGGAAACGCCAGGTTGCAAAGCTGTAGCCGAAGGTTCGGCGCACCGTGATGGTCGACACGACGCTCGCGGCCAGCACGGCGACTGTCATCGGCAGCGATCCCGTGCTCTCAAGCGCCAGGAACGCCATGGTAAGTGGCCCGCCGACCACGGCGACGGCAAGGGCGCTCATGCCCACCAGCGCGCAAATTACGGCCGGCAGCGCCTGCACGACGGTGATCAGGGCCAATGCGCCGGCAAACAGCTTGCCCATCAGCGCGCCCAGGAACAGCGAGGCGAAGAACAGCCCGCCGCGGAAGCCGGAGCCGATACTGATCGCGGACGCCACAGCCTTCAGCAGGATCAGCAGCCCGATCTGCTGCAGGCTGTATGGCGCGTCGAGTGCAACCCGCAACGCCGAGTGGCCGGACGAGAGCACCGCCGGGGACAGCAGTGCCATGGCGCCGACCGCAAGCCCGCCCAATGCCGGTCGCAGCCAGACGGGCATACGGCTTCGGCGGAACAGGTCCTCAACGACCGTGACGCCGCGCATGAGGGCGATCCCGCCCAAGGCGCACAACATGCCGAGCGCCAGGATCGGCACGTAGTCCACCGTCTCGATCACGGTCGGCACGCGGATGTCGAAGCCGTCGCCGGCGCCGGCCAGCAAGCGCATGACGGTCACGGCGCTGATGGCCGACATCACCACGGGCGCGAGCGTCACGAGCGAATAGGTGCCGATCACCAGCTCGAACGCATAGAACGCGCCGGTGAGCGGCGCATTGAACGCCGCCGCAATGGCGCCAGCCGCGCCGCAGCCCACCAGCAACCGAAGATCAGTGCGTCGCACCCGGAACGCGCGGCCCAGCCGGGAAGCGATCGCTGAGCCGATCTGCGCATAGCCGGCTTCGAGCCCCACCGAGGCGCCGACGCCGTTCGACCACACGGTCTGCGCGACCACAATAAGGCTGTCGATGAAGGACATGCGGCCGCCGTACAGCGCATTGGCCTCAATCGGATCGATCGTCCGGCGCGGCAGCCAGCGGGCCAACGCCAGCCCGGCAATTCCCAGCACCAGCCCGCCTAAGCTGGGCACCAGCAGCGCGCGCAACGGCGGCACCGCCGGCATGGCCGATAGGAACTCGCCCGGCGCCAGACGGTAAAGCATACGATGCATGAGCTGGGCCGTGGCCTCCATCGCGACCACCACCAAGCCGGCGCCCATGCCGACGAAGGCCGACAGCATGACCAGCCAGATCTCGTCCGCCCGGACCAGGGCGCGGAGGGTTTGCGGGACATGCGCCACCACGTCGCCAATCGGACGGCGCTCCCGCTGAACGCGCGGCCTCGCCGCGGCGCTCGCGCCGGAGAGACTCATGCTGCGGGGGAGAAGGGGCATTGCGCGGGATCAGCCAGGACGGAGCTTCGGGAAACCAGCCAGCTTGGCCGGGCTATCGCACTACTGCGACTGTAACGCCCGATTATCAACCCGAAACCGTAACGAAAGCATTAAAAACACCGTTGTTTTGTCAACCATCTGCATTTCGTTCGCGACGTGTGTTTTCCAAGTCGTCATCGATGAAGGCCTGCACCAGCTCGGCCAGGCCCTCATGTGCGGAAAAGCCCAGGGCGGCGGCGCGGACCGGAGCGAATGCCGTGGGCCAGCCGCCGACGATGGCGGCGATGGCCGGATCGGCCCGGCGCTCCACCAGCGCGGATGCGCCGGGCCGCAGGCTGTCCATTGCCTCCAACATCTGGCTGACGGTCACGCTGATGCCGGGCGGGTTGATGCCGCGGTCGAGGCCCATCCCGCCCGTGTCCATCGACGCCGCGTGCAGCAGCCACTCGACCGCCCGGCGAGGACTGCAGACCCATACGGCGAAGTCGTCGGGCACCGGCAGGGTCGCCGGCAGTCCCAGCAGCGGCTCGCGCAGGATGGCGCTGACGAAGCTGCTCGCGGCCTTGTTGGGCCGGCCGGGCCGCACGATGACGGTCGGCAGACGGATCGACACCGCGTCCAGTGCGCCCCGGCGGCTGGCGTCGGCCAAGAACAGCTCGGCCGCTGCCTTCTGCGCGCCATAGGTGTTGGCCGGAACTTGCCGTGCGTCGTCCGGCAGCATCGCGCCCTGGCCGCCGCTGAAGCTCGCGACCGAGCTGGTGAACACGACGCGCGGCGGCGACGCGAGCCGGGCGCAGGCGTCGATCACCGCGTCCGTTCCCCGCACGTTCACCCGGCGGCCCAGCTCGTAGTCCGCCTCGGCAGCGGCGCTGACGACGGCGGCGAGGTGAAACACCACGTCCGTGCCGGGCGGAATGGCGGCCGCTGGCAAATCCGCCAAATCGCCGGCGAGGCTGTGGATGGGAAATTGCGCGCCAGTGGGCGAGGGCGGGGCGGCCAGGTCGAACAGCGTCAGGCTGCTGACCAACCATCCGCCCAGCGCGCCATCCGCCGCCAGCCGAGCCGCCACTTTGCGGCCCAGGAACCCGGCGCCGCCCAGGATCGTGATGTGCATGGCGTCCCCTTGATCTGTCGGTTCAGCACTAGCGGCGGCACGGCTGCCGCGCAATTGTGCCGGAGTGACCGCAGCTCTCCCGCTTCGATTCCTGCCCAACCCGCGCCGGGGCGCCCCGGGAATCGTGGTGCTGCCGAGCGGCGGCTTCCGCCGGGCACGGGCCGATATCACGAGCTGGCCGGACTACGCGCCCACGCCGCTGCGATCCCTGCCGTCGGTCGCCGATGAGGCCGGCATTGCGGCGCTGCACCTCAAGGATGAAGCGGGGCGATTTGGCCTGGGCAGCTTCAAAGCGCTGGGCGGCGCCTATGCCGTGGCAGGGGTGCTCGCCGCGGAGCTTGCCCGGCGCGGCGCGGCCCTGTCGGCGACCACAGCCGACCTTTTTTCCGGGCGCTATGCGGCGGACACGCGGGACATCACGGTCGCCTGCGCCACCGACGGCAACCATGGCCGCAGCGTCGCCTGGGGCGCCCAGCGCTTTGGCGCCGCCTGCGTCATCTTCGTCCATGCCGGCGTGAGCCAGGGCCGCATCGACGCCATCGCACGCTACGGCGCCGCCATCCACGTCGTGCCTGGGACCTATGACGATGCTGTGCGCGCCGCCGCCGATGAGGCCGCGCAGCATGGCTGGTTCGTCGTGTCCGACACTTCGTGGCCCGGCTACACCGAAATCCCGCGCGAAATCATGCAGGGCTATCGGCTGATGGCGGACGAGGCGTTGGACCAATGGCCGGGGCCGCCGCCCACCCATGTGTTCATCCAGGGCGGCGTCGGCGGCTTGGCGGCGGCCGTGTCCGTTCAGATGCGAGCGCGGCTCGACCCGGCGCCGGATGTCGTGGTGGTCGAGCCGGAACGCGCCGCCTGCCTGCTGGCCAGCGCCGCAGCCGGGACGCCCACGCCGGTTGGCGGCGATCTCGACACCATCATGGCCGGGCTGGCCTGCGGCGAGCCTAGCCTGATCGCGTGGCAGGAACTCGACCGCGCGGCGGCGGCGTTCCTGGCCATTCCGGACGTGGCGGCCGTGGAGGCGATGCGCCTGTTGGCCGGGCTGGACATCGTGTCCGGCGAGTCGGGCGCGGCCGGGCTCGGAGGGTTGCTGCTCGCCGCGCGGGACCCGGCAGCCCGGGCGGCGCTGGCGCTCGGCCCAGCCAGCCGCGCGCTGGTGTTCAGCACCGAAGGCGCGACCGATCCTGAACTTTACCAACAGCTTATCAGCGGCAGATGAAGCGCTTCTTGGCGTCCGCGATCGTGCCGGGACGCCGCCAATGATCCTGCATGCCGTCGAGGCCGGAACGCAACAGGGCGAGGACGTCCCGGTGGTTCTGCTGCATGGCCTGTTCGGGGCAGCGGCCAATTTCGGTGCGATCCAGCGGCGGCTGGCCAGCGGGCGTCGAGTGATCGCGTTCGACCTGCGCAACCATGGATACAGTCCGCATGACCCCGCCATGCCCTATGCCGCAATGGCAGCGGACGTGCTGGACAGCCTTGCGGGCCTTGGGGCGCCGCGGGCTGCGCTGATCGGCCATTCCATGGGCGGCAAGGTCGCGATGACGGCGGCGCTCATGCAACCGGACCGCGTCAGCCGGCTGGTCGTGGCGGACATCGCCCCGGTCCGTTATGCGCCGGCGTTCCGCAGTTTCGTGGACGCCATGCTCGCCATCCCGTTGGCCCCGGGATTGCGGCGGGCCGAGGCCGACTTGGCGCTGGCCTCCGTCGTCCCCGATGCCCGCGTGCGCGGCTTCCTGTTGCAGGACCTTCAATTCGGCCCGGCGCCGCACTGGCGTATCGGGCTGCAGGGGATCGCCGCGAACCTGCCGACGATCGAGGGATGGGAGACGCCGCCAGCGTCATGCTTCACGGGTCCGACCCTGGTATTGCGGGGCGAGCGGTCCGACTACGTGCAGCCCGAACACCGTCCGGCCATCCGCGCCCTGTTCCCCGCCGCCCGGTTCACCTCGCTCAAGGGCGCGGGGCATTGGCTGCACGCCGACGCCCCGGACGCGTTCATCGCAGTTTTGCAGGCGTTCCTGGACGGCTGATACGATCAGTTCGACTGCTTTATCTTTTTGCCCTCGTCGGATGCGCGCCACAGGTACCATGCTGCGGTCGAACGCCACGGCGCCCAGGCCTCGCCGATCGCCGCCAGCTCCTTGGGACGGGGCTGCACCGCGAGCTGCTTGATCAGCCGCCAGCCCTCCCGCACGCCGAAATCGTCGACAGGCAGCACGTCCGGGCGGCCAAGCGTCGAGATCAGCACCATTTCGACCGTCCAGCGCCCGACGCCACGGATGGCGACCAACCGGCGGATCAGCTCGTCGTCGGACAGGGCGGCGGCGTCCTGCAGGGTAGGGACCGTGCCGTCCAGGGTGCGGGCGCAGATGTCGCGGATGGCGGCGATCTTGCTGCCGGAGAAGCCGCAGGCACGAAGCGCGCCGTCCGGCGTCGCCGCAAGCTGCTCAGGTTGCGGGAAAGCCTCGCCGGGATGCAGGGCAGCCATGCGCGCGAGGATAGCCTCGGCAGCGCGTCCGTGCAATTGCTGGTGGGCGATGGCGCGGACCAGCGCTTCGAACGGCTCCCGCAGCTTCGGCGTGGCGGTGCAGGGGCCGATGCGGGCGATCAGCGTGGCAAAGGCCGGGTCGGCGGCGGCAAGGTGGGCGGCGGCGTGCGGCATCGCGTTGCTTTAAACCTGGACGCTGCCGCTTGCCAGCCTGCCCCTGCCGTTCCTACATTGAGGCGTCAGTGCTGGCATGGGCCGGAATGCAGCATCGGCGATTAAGGGAACGCGTCATGAGTTGGATGCGCCTTCACACGATCGAGGACGAGGCGGCAGAGGAAAACCGCCTGACGGCGAGCCTGGCTGGGCTGGCTGTGGCGTTGATGCTGGTTGTATCTGGCTTGTTCCTGATCCAGCATTTGCGCGACCAGGCGCGGATCGAGGACTGCCTGATGTCCGGACGGTTCAACTGCGACGCGGTGGTGGCCAGCATCTCCCGCTAAGTCATGCCAGCGTGGCGCCTAGCAAGCCCAGCAGCGCGATGAACACCGTGGCGCCAAAACCCAGCAGCAGGGGCCGCAGCCCGCGGGTTTGCAGCGCCTTGAGGTCGGTGTTCAGCCCGAGCGCCGCAACCGCAGCGCCCATCATGATCGGCACCGCAACCCGCGACCCCGCGACCACTTGCGCCGGGATCAGCCCCGTCCCGCCCAGCAGCACCAGCGCCAGGAAGCCGAAGGCGAACCATGGCACCGGTGCGCGCACGGCACTTTGGTCGCCGCTTGGACGTGCCCATAGGCCAAGCGCCAGGATCGCCGGCGCCAGCAGCACGACTCGGGCCAGCTTGGTGATGGTGCCGGCCTCGGCCGCCGCCGGGCCGCCCGCCGCCGCCGCGCCGACGGCCTGCACCACTTCATGGATGCTCGCCCCAGCCCACAGGCCATAGGCGCGCGGGCCGAGGCCGAGCGGCAGGGCGAGCGCCGGGTAGATCAGCAGCGCCGCTGTGCCGAACACCGTGACGATGGCGAGCGCGTAGGCGACATCCTCCTGCTTCGCTCGGACCACCTGGTTCGCCGCCACGATGGCGCTGGCGCCGCAGATGCCGGTGCCGGCGCCGATCAACTGCGACAGCGGGTCGCCGACCCCCAGCCGGCGGCCAAGCCAGACGGTGAACGGAATGGTCAGCGCGACCGCGGCCAACGCCAGCAGCAGCGCGCCTCCGCCCAGCGAGATCAATTGGCCCGGCGTGACCTGCAGCCCCAGCAGCACGATCGCGGCCCGCAGCACTGGCCGCACCGTGAACGCCGCACCGGGCCGCAGCAGCTCGGGCAGGCCGAACGCCGCCCGCAGCAGGATGCCGATGGCGAGCGCCACGACAACCGGGTTCATTGCCGCAAGGCCGGTGCCGTCCCGGATCGCCACAGCGAGGACAGCGATGGCGAAACTGACCAGCACGCCCGGCGCGAGCGGCAACATTCCTGCGCTTTGGGCTGCCGCGGCCATGGCTCAGGCCAGGCCGGAAAGGCAATGTGTCGGTCTGGCGGGCAAGGCGCGTCCTTCATGTCTGCGCCCCGACACTCCGTGCGTGCGGCCGATCCGTCAATGGATGGCGTCCTGCACCCAGGGCTACCGCGTTTGGCCCCACATCCAGACGCGGCCTGGATTGCTTCGTCGCAAGCGCTTCTCGCAATGACGGAGGTTGGCAAATGCGATTGCCCTGCATCGCCTCATAAGGAGGCTTGGCGTGGTGGGCGCGCCGGGTTATGAGAGCATGCGGGACCCGTAGCTCAGCTGGATAGAGCGCTGCCCTCCGAAGGCAGAGGTCATGAGTTCGAATCTCGTCGGGTCCGCCAATTCCTTGCAAAATGTTTCACTGATGGCCGGTTAACGATATCATCGTATCGTGCGGGTTCCGGAGGTATCATGGCCCAGCTTGTGGTCCGCAACCTGGATGACGACGTGAAACTGCGGTTGCAGGAGCGTGCGGCGCGGGAGGGGCGCAGTATGGAGGAGGCAGTGCGCGAAATCTTGCGGGCGGCGGCCCTGGGTTCTGACGCGCCTGCGCCGGAACCGCTGGGCCAGCGCATCGCCCGGCGTTTTGCCGGGTTGAGGCTGTCCGATGCTATCCGTGAGGTGCGCGGGCAGGCGGCGCAGGCGGCGGACCTGGACCATTGATCCTGTTGGACACCAATGTGCTCTCGGCGCTGATGCGCAACGAACCCGATCCGGTTGTCGTGGGCTGGCTGGACAATCAGCCGCCGGAGCGGGTCTGGACCACGGCCGTGAATGCGTTCGAAGTGCGTTTCGGCCTGGCCCGGATGGCGGCGGGGCGTTGGCGGCAGGCGTTGGAACAGGCATTCGAGGCGCTGCTGCGCGATGACTTATCCGGACGGGTGGCCCCAGTCGACCGGGCGGCGGCGGAGGCCGCAGGATTGCTTGCGGCGCGGCGGGAGGCGGTGGGCCAGACGGTTGAACGTGCGGGACACGCTGATCGGCGGCATAGCGCTCGCGCGCCGTGCGGCGGTGGCGATGCGGAACGTCCGGCACTTTGCCGATCTCGATACGGACGTGTTGGACCCTTGGGACACCTCTAAGTAGCGTAACGTCCTGACCCGGCGTCGCGCACCTGGCCAAGCGCGGCCAGGTTTTTCAACATAGGGGCGAGCTTGCCGGGGCGGACGCCGCTGAAGTGCTGAGCGAGTTCGTCGGGGCTGGTAATGCCCTTGCCGGCCAGGGCGGCGCGCAGGGCGACATATTGGGCCGGGACGTGCTTGGGCCAGGCGGGCAGTGCCGCACCGGGGTCGACGGCCATCGCGAGCTGCTGTTTCGGCATGGCCGGTTCGGTGGGGGGCCTGGAAGGCGGGGCGGAGCCAGCGGACCTGGCCGGCGGCTTCCTCGGCGGCGCGCTCGCGGTTGAGGGCCACGACATGCTCGACGATGGCGGCGGCGGAGAGATCGGCGGGCCAGCCGTAGGCGGCAGCTACGGCTTGGTCGAGACGGTCGTGGAGATGACGCAGCAACTCGACCTGCCCGACGTGCAAAATGCCTTTCTCAACAAGCGACAAAGTTCGGCCGACGCGGATTGCGCCCAGGACGTTGTAGAGCATCGTCAACGTAAGATGTGGATGGATTGCTAGCCGGGACTTACGAAATGCGTCGAGTTCGTCTGCAAGTGATGCAATTTTGGCAGTATGAGCAAGTGTAGTTGCAGGAAAAGGAAATCGGTCAAAGCAGAGCGTTTTGTTGTATCGTGGGTCATTGCCAACTCCAATCCAACTGCAGGCGGCAAGTGTCCATAGTTCATGTACTTTAGAGGACAGAATACCAAGGCTGTAGCCGTCATCTAAAGCCACGACGATCACCATGCTCTCAGCGATGGTCCCAATGTCATGATAGCTGAAAATTCGATGTTTAGCAGTATATGCAGTGCCAATAAATCTATCTAATCCGCCTAGAGCAATGCGAAGTGAAGGACGTGACTTGCCATAGAGCCACCAGTCTTTCGCGTATTGGGCGCTATCCGGACCGTTGTCCCTCCTTGCATCCCGTTCTGGCTTGACGTGCAGTAATAGATGTTGGAACACGGCTGGAAAACGTTGACGCACCTCGTTTTCGGAGAGCCCGAAAAGATCAATGATCAGAGCTCCCCGAGCCCTTTGATTTACGTCGCGTCCGTTGACGAAAGGTCGAATATGCTTGTCCAAGCCGTGAGTAGAGCCTAAGCCAAGATCCCGGGCGGTGCTCTCGGAAACGATAAAGCCTTCGCCGTGCAGTTTTACGCCCATAGCTGCTAAGTGTTCATTAGCCCGAAGTGGGTGAGCGAAGTCCGGGCTGACGCCTATCGTCATATCCGCATTGAGTACGCCAAAACTCTCCGCCAGCACCACCTCAGGCACCGTCGCCGCAGTCTCCTGCTCGACTACAAGCAGCCGCCCAGGCTTGTCCTCCTGCGTCGCTACCGTCATGGCGATTCGTACTGCCGCGCTGCCCGCGCCCTGCGACCATGGATGGTCCGGGATGGCGAATGCAAGGCGCAGCGGCTTCGGCCCCTCCATCGCCGCGGCAATCACCCACCGGCAGAACACCTGCCGGATGCTGTTGCTGGTAATGAAGCCAAAACGCTGCGTCCGGCCCTCCCGCACCGCCTGCGCCGCGCGCCACCAGAAGAACATCGCCAAATCGGCCGACCGCGGCACCTTTGGATACGCCGCCCATAGCGCCTCGGCGTAGCCCGACCCCAACTCCGCCCGCACATCTTTACCGGCCACGAAGGGCGGGTTGCCGACGATGAAATCCGCCTCCGGCCAGGGCGCCTGCCTGGCGCCCAGGAAGCGCATCACCTCGATCTGGTTGGTCTCATCCGGCACCGCCTTCGCCGTCGTCGAATGCAGCTTGGTGCGCCCGCCCCACGACGTGACCGGACGCCCGGCCTTATCGCGCTCGAGCTCCACGCCGTCATGCGCCAGCAAGGCGTCCGTCTCCTGGATGGTGCGGAAATCGTGCAGGATCGGCTCGGCAAGAGGCGTCTTGCCATTGGTGCGGAAATGCCACTGCAAGTAGCCGATCCACAATACCAGCTCCGCCACCGGCATTGCGCGCGGGTTCACGTCGAGGCCGTGGAACTGATGCGGATCAACCGTCACGCCCGCCATGTCCATGCGCCCGGCCTCGTTCGGCGCGAACCCCTCCAGCGCGTCCAGCACCTCGCCCTCCAGCCGCTTCATCAACTCCAGCGTGACATACAGGAAATTGCCGCTGCCGCAGGCCGGGTCCAGCACGCGGACGGCGCAGAGCCTGGCGTGAAAATCCCGCACGAACCCGGCGGCCTGCGCGGTGTTGCCGGCCCGCATCGCCCCCTCGGCCGCGCCGCGCACGCCGTCCCATTCCTCGCGCAGCGGCTCCATCACCGTCGGCAGCACCAGGCGCTCCACAAAGGCGCGCGGAGTGAACTGCGCGCCCAGCCGGCCGCGCTCATTGGCGTCCAGCGCATTCTCCAGCAGCGTGCCGAAGATCGCCGGCTCCACCTCGGCCCAATCCTTGCTGGCGGCCTCTAGCAGCAAGCTGATTTCGGTCCGGTCCACGGGCAGCGGCTCGACGCCGCCATGCGCGCCATGCCGGAACAGGCCGCCGTTGAAGCGGGGCACGGTTTGCTCCAGCGCAATGCTGAAGCCGCCAGTGTCCATCGTCGCCCACAGATTGCTGACCAGCGGCAGGAAGGCGACCGGATTGGCCCGGCAGCGCTCCAGCAGCTTGGTGAAGCTCGCCTGCGGCAGCAGCCCCACGCTTTGCGCGAACATGCAGAAGATGCAGCGCATCAGGAAGGTCGCGACGTGCTCGGGCGCGTGGCGTGGAGCGCTGGCCGGACCCTCCAGCGCGCCTGCCAGCTTGGCCAGCAGCTTCGCGATGCCGCTCGTCACCTCGGCGCGCTTCAGGGCCGGGTCGAGCGCCTTGGGATCGGTCCAGACCGCATGCAGCAGTGCGCGCACCTCGGCCCGGCGCAAATCCGTAAGGTACAGGCGGAAGCGCTCCCGGTCGGGGAACTGCGCGTAGTGTTTTCCGGTGCCGGAGAAATCGGCATAGAGGTCGAAGCAGAAACCGATGTCGCAGACGATCAGGAAGGGCGGCCAGCCTTCCTCCGGCGGGATGTCGCGGGCATAGCGCTCCGCCTGGCCCTTCGCCTGCTGCATGTATCGCGCCCATTCCGGCGTGTTGCGGACGTTGGAGCGGCGCTGGTTGTCCATAGTCAGATTGGAGCGACGCTGGGCGTCGACGGTCAGCGCGAACGGCGCTGCCTTGCGGTCCGGCGCAGCGCCTTGCTTGGCCTCCAGCACGAAGCAGTCGCGCTTATAAAGGTCGATCCGCTTGCTGCTGGTGCCGCCGTCGTCGTCGTGATGCTTGACCGCGCGCTCGAGACGGTAGTCGCCGCCGCCGCCGGTCGCGCCATGGGGACGCGGCACGCCCAGCACATCGCAGAGTTCGTGCAGGAAGGCGGAGTAGTTCGCCCGCTCTGCCCTGCCGGTGCCGTCCCACCGGACGATAAATCGGTCCACCGCCTCGCTCAGGAGGTTTTGGGAAAAGCTGGAAATTCGTAATGTTATCGACACAATTGCTTATGCAGCACGAACTGTATGCGCAGTCACGAAAAATCATGCTGGATGCCTCAACCGCCGCGTTCTAAATGGCGGCGGCGCCACGGTGGCTTGCCTACTGGTTCGGCAGCCAGACCTCGATCGCCCCGTCCCTTGGCACACCGGAGCGCTGCGAGTAGTTCTGCAGCTTCCACGTGTAACCCATGCTGCCGAGTTCCCGCCCGAGGCGACGTGCAAGTTCATGCTCGGTTTCAGAATAGAACCGGATCGCGGCCTCGGAACGTCCCTCGCTGACTTCCCCGACACTGACCTGGCCGGCAGCGATCCCGGCGCGGGCCGCAAGCCGGTCCGCGAGCGCCGCGCCGCCTTCCCCCCGTGCGGGATGCAGCACCACAGCGGTCCGGCCGCGGGGCGACGCCTCCTGTTGCACGATGGTGCCGGGCACCGGAGCGGACGGCGGGGACGCGGGCGCCATAATGGGGGTTTCGGGCTGCGCCGATACGTCCGCAGCGCGCCGCGTTGGCGGCTTCAATGGCGCCAACGCTGCCCTGGCCGGTGCACCCGCGCCGGGTTGCGTCCGCGCTGCGGCCTGCTCGGGGGCGGCAGGTTCGGGGGCCGCAGGATTCGCGGCGGTGGGCTGGGGCATGGCTTGCTCGGCGGGCGGTCCGAGCAACGCCAGTATCGTGCCGCCCACCAAGGCGGCGGAGGCGATGGAGCACCAGAACCACACCAAAGGCCGCCAACCCGAAGCAACTCCATACCCGGTCCCATGCCCAATCAAGGTCATGGCGTCGGTCGACAGCAGTATAGGCTGAGATTTGTTCCGAGGCCGGACGGTGTTGCTGTCAGGCTGGGACCGGAGACCAAAGACGATGCGTCGTTGCAGCAAGCAATCCTATCCTTTCCTCGACAGCGGAGCCTATTTCGAGGCCGTATAGATAAGTCCAGACCTATGGCTGATATCGCCGCAGTATAGCCATGGTCCAATCACGCCGGAGACGCAGGCTTTCCTACGGGATTCGCATTTAGCATTCCAGGCTAGGTTAGGAAAACTGCGCATGGCGCGGGCATTTAACGATTAAGCATTGCAATACGGTCACGCCGCGCCGCTTGGCGTTGCCGTCGTGGCCGGGGCACGTTAGGCTCGACGCCGATGAAACGCCGCGAGCTGCTTCTCACCGCATGCGCCGCCGCCTTGTCCAGCCCAGCCTGGGCGGACCAGATCACGGTCATGGCCGCATCCAGCCTGACGGACGCCATGCAGGCGCTCGGCCGGGCCTGGGGAGACAGGGGCAACGCCGCGCCCCGCTTCGTCTTCGCAGCGTCCTCGACCCTGGCCCGGCAGATCGAGCAGGGCGCGCCGGCCGACATCTTCGCCTCCGCCGACGAGCCCTGGATGGATTACCTGCAGGCGCGCGACCTCCTTGTGCCGGGCAGCCGCACCAGCCCGATCGGCAACCGCCTGGTGCTGATCGCCCCCGCCGATCAGCCCGGCGACATCGCGCTCACGCCCGGCGTCGACCTGCTGGCGCGGCTGGGACCGCAAGGACGGCTCGCAACCGGGGACCCGGCCAGCGTGCCAGTGGGCAAGTATGCGCAACAGGCGCTGACGTCGCTCGGCGTATGGGACCAGGTCGCCCCACGGCTCGCCCGCGCCGATAACGTGCGCGCCGCGCTGCTGCTGGTCGAGCACGGGGAAGCGCCGCTGGGCATTGTCTATGCAACCGACGCCGCCGTGTCGAAGGGGGTGCGGATCGTCGGCACGTTCCCGGACAACACGCACCCGCTAATCAGCTACCCCTTCGCGCTCACCCGGCGCGGCGACCGGCCCGACGCACAGGCCCTGTTTGCCTTCCTCACGGGGCCGGAGGCGGCGCCCACCTACCGGACGCTGGGCTTCTCCGTTCGCGAGTGAACCCAGTCGGCTGGCTTTCCGCAGACGAGTGGGAAGCGGTCCGCCTTAGCCTCGTGGTCGCTTCGCGCAGCGTCGCCTTTGGCCTGCCGCTCGCCATTATGGCTGCCTATGCGTTGGTGCGGGGCCGCTTCCCCGGCCGCTCCCTGCTTGACGCGCTGGTGCTTTTGCCGCTGGTGATGCCGCCCGTGGTGACCGGCTGGGGGCTGCTGCTGCTGTTCGGCGTGCGCGGGCCGCTCGGGTCGGCCTTGCAGCACTGGTTCGGCGTGCGGCTGGTGTTCACCACCGCCGGCGCCGCGCTCGCCACGGCGGTGATGGCGTTCCCGCTCATGGTCCGCGCCATCCGGCTGTCGCTTGAGGGCGTCGACCCCGGGCTGGAGGCGGCGGCGCGCACTCTTGGCGCCGGGCCGGCCGACCGGTTCCTGACCGTCACCCTGCCGCTGATGGCACCGGGCATCCTGGCCGGCGCGGTGGTGGCCTTCGCAGCAGGGCTGGGCGAGTTCGGCGCCGTCATCACCTTCGCCTCCAACATCCCGGGCCAGACGCAGACCCTGCCGCTCGCCATCTACGCCGCCACCCAGGTGCCCGGCGGCGAGGCGACCGCGGCCAAGCTGTCCGCCGTTTCGTTCACCCTCGCCATCGCCGGGCTGCTGCTGTCGGAGCTGATCGCGCGGCGCATGCACCGGCTGCTGGGCATGTAGTGCTTGAAGTCACGGCGGAGCACAGCTTCGGCGCATTCACCCTCGATGTGGCGTTCCACGCGCCGACGCCCGGCGTCACGGTGCTGTTCGGCGCCTCTGGCTCGGGGAAAAGCACGATCCTGGCCATCGTCGCCGGGCTGCTGCGGCCGCAGTCGGGACGGGTGGCGCTAGATGGGGTGGCGCTGCTGGACACCGCCGCCCGCGTCGAGGTGCCCGCGGAACGGCGGCGCTGCGGCGTCGTGTTCCAGGACGCCAAGCTGCTGCCGCATCTCTCGGTCGAGGCCAACCTGCGCTATGGCGAACGCCGTGCGCCGCGGGACGCGACCGGGCCGGGTTTCACCGAGGTGGTCGAGCTTCTGGGCATTGCGCCATTGCTGCGCCGCCGTCCGCGGATGCTGTCGGGCGGCGAGCGGCAAAGGGTGGCGCTCGGACGCGCCCTGCTGTCCCGCCCGCGCTTGCTGCTGATGGACGAGCCGCTGGCGGCGCTGGACGGCCCGCGCAAAGCCGAAATCCTGCCGTTCATCGAGCGCCTGCGCGACGTGTCGGGGCTGCCGATGCTGTATGTGACCCATGCCCTGGACGAGGTGGACCGGCTGGCGGACACGCTCGTGCTCATGGAAGCCGGACGGGTGCTGGCGGCTGGGCCGCTGGAGGTCCTGGCCGTGCGCACCGACCTGCCGACGCTCAGCGGCCGCCGGGACGCCGGGGCCGTGCTGTTATGCTCGGTGACTGCGCACGACGCCGCGCGCGGGCTGACGTGGCTCGGCTTCGCGGGCGGCGAGCTTCAGGTGCCTTTGCGGGCGGAGCCGGTGGGCACGCAGCTAAGGTTGCGCCTGCGCGCCCGGGATGTGTCGGTGGCAACGGAGCCGCCGCGGGGCATCAGCAGCCACAACATCCTGCCTGGCACGATCGCCGCCATCGCGCCGGCCGGCCCGCACGAGGCGTTCGTCACGCTGCAGGTCGGCCCGACGCCGCTGGTCGCCCGGCTGACGCGCGACGCCGTGGCCCGGCTTGTCCTGGCGCCCGGCATGGCCGTGTTCGCGCTGGTGAAGTCCACCGCGTTCGACCACGGCTGAAATTCAGCGCACCTCGATCGACGCTAAATCCTGGACACTGCGGCCCGCATGCGCGTCGGCCGGAATTACCAGTCGCAACGCCGGCAGCGGCTTGCCGTCCTCGGCATAGGCGACCAGCACTTGCTTGCCCTCGAAATGCGGGTCGAGCTCGGCGATCGCCAATGCAACCGCGTAGCCGTCCCGCCCGCGCGCCAGCAGGGTATGCTGCAGGAAGGTGCGCTTGCCCGGTTCGTCCACCGGCCCGGCCGTGGTGACCAAGGTCCATAGCAGCGCGCCGGTGAAGGACATCCGCTGTGTGCTATCGGCCTCCGTGCGCTCGACGGCGACCGTGACGGGCGGCAGGGCCTGCAGTTCCGCCAGGGTGAGGGTGCGGGGGTGCTCGATCCGCCCCTGCAACGCAAGCTCAAGCGGAGCGGGCGGCGTGGCCTGTGCGGCGGCGGGCACCGGAGCACCGGCTGCAAAGAGCCATAGGACGAATGCCGCCGCAGCCCAGCGCCGCCGTGCTGGCCCAGGCCGCATCGGCTACTTCGCCACCATGACGTCGAATGACTTGATCACGGCCATGGCGTCGTCGCCGACCTTCAACGCCAAGTCGTCGATGGCCTCGTTGGTGATCGAGGAATGGATCGTAATGCCGTTGCCGATGTCGATATGCACGTGGCCGGTCGTCTGCCCCTTGGCGACCGCCGTGATCTTGCCCTTGATCTGGTTGCGCGCGCTCAGCTTCATCATGTCTGCGTCCCTTTGATTTCGGACTGTGCCCCTACGCCGGTTAAGAACAGATTACCACATGGTCTGGCGCGCACGTTCGCCCCAGGTGCGGTCGTACTCGGCCCCGCCAACGCGTTCGTCGCTCATGGCGGCCAGGATCTTGCCGGGGGTGGGCAGCGTCTTGGGGTCAACATGCGCGGCCGGGTCCCACAGGCGTGAACGGACGATGGCGCGGGCGCATTGAAAATAGATTTCGTTGACCTCGATCACCATGACGGACCGCGGCGCCTTTTCTTCGACTGCGAATGAATTCAGCAGGTCCGCATCGGTCTCCAAGAAAGCGCGGCCGTTCACCCGCAGCGTGCTGCCGCTGCCGGGTATCAGGAAACACAGCGCCACCCGGGGGTCGCGCACGATGTTGCACAGGCTGTCCACCCGGTTGTTGCCGCGGCGGTCCGGCAGCAGCAGCGTATGCTCGTCATGCACCCGCACGAAGCCCGGCTTGTCGCCACGCGGCGAGCAGTCAAGGCCCTCCGGCCCGCAGGTGGCGAGCACCGCGAACGGGGAGGCGGCGATCATCGCGCGGTATTGCGGGGTGACGCGGCGGGCCACCTTGGCGGTCGACGCCTCGCCGACCGGGCCATAAAGCGCTGCAAGCTCCTCGACCGTCTTGATCCTCGCCATCGCGCGCCCCCTGCTGCGGCCGCGATAGGTTTAGCGGCGAAGCATCTCCCGCGCCAAGCCTAGCGCGGGAGGAACCTGCCTTTACTGCGGAGCGTTGGGCGCCGGGGCGTCGGGGCCACGCGGGCCGCCATGCCTTGGGCCATGACGGTCGCCGTCCGGACCAGTCGCATCCGCGCCGCCATGACGCATTGGCGGCCCCTTGATCTCCGTAAGCTGCTGCGCGTCCGGGCCGATCGCCCGTGCGGCGATCACCTTACCCAACCCGCTCGCCGTGCCTTCGCCGCGCACGAACACCGTCCGGCCCACGGCGAGCGCCGCGCCCAGGTTCTGCGCCTCGTGCGGCGGCAGGCGCACGATGGTGCCGTCGGCCAGCAGCACGCCGTTCATGTCGCCGCGCGGTCCATGCAACTGCGCCTTCACCGCGCCTTGGTCTTCGAGCGGCTGCCGGGCAGCGGCGGGACCAGGGCCATGCTCGCGGCCATGCGGGCCACCCATGCCCCGGGGACCGACAGGGCCGTTATCGGTCACGCTCTGGTGGCTAGTGTCGTTGGTGACTTGCATAGCCTGCACCATCGGCACGTCGCGCGCGCGCAGGCCGCGCACCGTCACGGGATCGCCGGGCTTCACGGCGAAGACAAGCTGCGCGCCGAGGTGCGGCGGCAGGTGCACTTCGGTCCCGTCGTCGAGGATCAGGCCGTCCACGTCGCCGCGCGGGGTCAGGCTGTATTGGGCGACTTTGCCCTTGGTGGCTGGCAACTGCGCGGGGTCGTAGGTCGGCGCGGTTTGCGCCACCGCCACTCCGGCTGCCCCGGCGATGACCGTCGCGGCGAGCAGGGCGTAGCGGAGCCGCTTGGTTGGAAATGTCATGGTGTTCTCCATCGTCATGGGCGGTTCGCCCACACCAACACCACCGCAACCGCCATGCCAGTTATAAAATGTTGTTTTGACTGGAAATTACCCGGCCCTATTCGGTCCCGCTGTCCGCATTCGCGACGGGAGCTGTCTGGATTCCGGACGCATCCAGCCGCGCGAGCTTCGTGTGCAGAAGCTGGCGGTGTATGCCCAGCCGCCGTGCCGCCTCGGCCCGGTTGCCGCGGCTAGCCTCCAGCGCCCGGCGGATCATCTCGGCCTCCAGGCGGGCCAACGCAGTAGGAAGGTCCCCGGCCAGCCAGTCCGGCGCGTCGGGGACCGGTGCAGTGGGATTGCCGAGAAAGTCCAGGTCGGCCGCCGTGATCACCGAATGGCGGACCAGGGCGGCGACGCGCTCCATGGCATTGCGCAGTTCGCGCACGTTGCCGGGCCAGGGATGCGCGATCAGCCGTGCCGCCGCCGTAGCCGAAAGGCGCTTGACGACCCCGCCCGGCGCTGCGGCAAGGGCCAGCACGTGCTCAGCCAAGGGCACGATGTCGGCCAGCCGTTCGCGCAACGGCGGCAGATGCAGCGGCACCACCCCTAAACGGTAGAATAAATCCTCCCGGAAACTGCCGTCCCGGACGGCGCGGGCGAGGTCGCGGTGCGTCGCCGCCAGCACGCGGACGTCCACCGCGACCGGACGGCCGCCGACCGGCGTCACCATGCGGTCCCCGAGCACGCGCAGCAGCTTGGCCTGCATGGCGGGCGCCATGTCGCCGATCTCGTCGAGGAACAGCGTGCCGTGGTCGGCCTCTCGGAATGACCCGGCGCGGTCGGACACGGCGCCGGTGAACGCGCCGCGCACATGGCCGAACAGCAGACTTTCCAGCAGCTCGGCCGGGATGGCGGCGCAGTTCACCGCGATGAACGGACCCTTCGCGCGCCGTCCATGCCGGTGCAGCGCGCGGGCAACCACCTCCTTGCCGGTGCCGGTCTCCCCGGTGATCAGCACGGTCGCGTCGCTGTCGGCCAGCAGCCCGATCGCCTTTTGCACTTCCCGCAATGCAGCGCTCGCGCCCACCATTTCGCCGTCGGGCGTCGAGTCCGCCATGGGGGGTGCGGTGTCGTCGGGCTTGGCCGGCAACAGCCGGGGCAGCAAGGCGGCAAGATCGGCGCGGCCGATCGGCTTGGCCAGGTGGTCAACGGCGCCGAGCCGCATCGCCTCGATGGTGTTGGCCGCGGTCGGCACCGCCGTCAGCACCGCGACGCCCGGCGGGGCGGGCAGGGCGCGGATGCGGCGCAACACCTCGAGCCCATCAAGCCCGGGCATGCGGAGGTCGAGCAGCACGGCGTCGATGCCCGGGCGGCCTAGCCGATGCAGCGCCATGGCGCCGTCGGCGGCCTCCTCCACTTGATGGCCGAGGTCGCCCAGCGTTTCCGCCAGTCCCTCGCGCAGGGCCGCGTCATCGTCCACGATCAGGATGGTCGCCATCAGGCCATGCCCCCAAGCTCGATCACGAACCGCGCGCCCTGCGCCGATGAGGCAAGGGTGAGCCGGCCGCCATGCGCCTCGACCAACTCGCGCGCGATCGCCAGGCCGAGGCCGGTGCCGTCGGCGCGGCCGGTCACGAACGGCTCGAACAGCGTGTCGCGCAGGCCGGGCGCGACGCCGGGGCCGCTATCCTCCACGACAAGGCGCAAAACGTCGTCCGTATGCTCGGCGCGCAGCGACACCCGGCCGCCTGGCGGCGTGTGCTGGATGGCATTGGACACCAAGTTGTCCAGCGCCCGGCCAATCAGCGCCGCGTCGATATTGCCCGTCCCGGCGCCTTCGGCCACCAGCCCGACCGCCCCGGCCGCAGCCAGGCCGGCGTTCCGCTCGATGCAAGCCGCGAGCAGCGCCGCGGTGTCGACCGGCTCCGGCGTCGGGTCGCAGCGCTGGGTCATGGCCAGTAATTCGCCCAACAGGCGGTCGAGGCGGCCGATCTGCTCCAGCACCGCGGCCAAGGCGCGCCGCCGGCGCTCGTCGTCGCCCGCCAGGCCGTTCTCCGCCCGCAGCCGCATCGCCGCGAGCGGGTTGCGGATTTCGTGCGCCACCCCGGCGGCGACCCGGCCCAACGCCGCCAGCCGTTCCGCCGCGACAACGCGCGCGTCCAGCTCCGCCGACCGCCGCCGGGCCTGCGCCAGACGCCGGCCGGCCTGGTTCAAGGCATCCACGATGCGGTCGAGGTCACGCTCCCCGGTTCGATGCAGCACAGGCGGTGCGTCGTCCGCCTGGCGGCCCAGCCCGGCCTCGACCGCGCCCACCTGCCGGGACCACGCGCGCAGCATCCAGGCGAGCCAGGCCGACATGCCCAGCATCAGCGCGAACAGCAGGCCGAGCCCGCTGCGCAGTTCGTCCGCAGCCGTCGCCGCCTGCACCCGCGTCATGGCCCAGGCGGTCAGGCCCTCGATCGGCCCCGGCAGCGGGCAGGCATGCAGCAACAGGGTTTGGCCACTCGAGACGGTAACGCGGGCGGCGGCGGCCTCGTCCCGCGCCGCCTGCTCGTTCGCGGCCTGGACGCCTCCGAACTCGGCTGATGGCAGGCCAGGGTTCAAGGCCGCATTGGGATTGGTTGGGTAGGAATAGGCCAACGACCCGGCCTCCGCTTGCCAGACGCCGCCCTCCACCCCGGCCTGCCGCGCGAGCGCCAGGGACACCGCTGCGCCAAGGTCGGCCCGCAATCCCCTGTCGTCCAGCGGCGGGACCGGGCCGCGCCAGCCCGTGGTATAGAAAGCATAGCGCTCCCGGATCAGGTCGCAGGCCCGCGCCGCCACGGCCTCCCCCCGCTGCACCTGCGCCGTGGTGGACTGGCCGGAGATCTGCACCAGCAACGCCCCGGCTGCGACGCAGGCGGCCAGCGAAAACGCCCAGAGCACCAGGAGCCGGGCGCGGAGGGAGCGCAATCAGTCGGTCATGACGAAGTGGGCGCCGGCCCGCGGGTGCGGTCCAGCCCCTCGACGCGCGGCATGGCCACTGGCTGGCCGCTCGCCGCGGATTGATAGATCGCCTCCATGACCTTGTGGTCCTGCACGCCCTCCTCGCCGGGGGTGTGCGGCTGCCGGTTCGCCAGCACACAATCGGCCATGTGGTCGATCTCCAGGGCGAACTGGTTCTGCTTGGGAAGCCGCCGCTCGTCGACGCTTTCGGCCTTGCCGTCGCGGTGGGCAATGCGAAGCTGCTTGTCGTCATAGGAGAAGGCGCCGTCCAGGCTGATCGCGCCCGCCGGCGTGTGCACGCGAAGCAGCCGGCTCTCGTGCATGCCATAGCTCGACGCGCAGTTGGCGACCGTGCCGCTCGGGAAACGCAGCATGAAGTTGACCGTCTCCTCCACCTCGGCATAGCGCGGGTCGCCCGGCGGCGAGAACGTGCGGCCGATGACCTCGATCGGCTCCTCCCCGGTCAGGAAACGGGCCGCGTTCAAGCAATACAGCCCGACATCCGGCAGCGAGCCGCCGCCTGCGAGCGCCCGGTCGAAACGCCACTGCTTGCCATCGCCTTGATTCTGCACGTTCACCGCATCGATGAAGCGGGCGGGTCCGAGCGTCTTTTCCCGCACCATCCGCAGCACCTCGCGGTTATAAGGCTCGTATTGGCAACGATAGGCAATCATCAGCTTGCGCTGGGCGGCACGGCAGGCGTCGACCATGGCCTGGCCCTCGGCCGCCGAGACCGCCATCGGCTTTTCGCACAGCACGTGCTTGCCGGCCTGGGCGGCGCGCAGGGTGTATTCCTTGTGCATCGAGTTGGGCAGGATGATGTAAACGACTGTGATCTCGGGGTTGTCGCGGATGCGGTCGAACCCGGCGTAGTCATACACCGCCTCGGGCTTCACGCCGTATTCGGCGGCAATTCGCGCGGCCTTGTCTTGTGTGCCGCTCACCAAGGCGACCAGGCGGGACTTCTTGGTCTCGCCGAAGGCCGGCAGCACCTCCTCCAAAGCCAGCCGGCCCAGGCCGACGACGGCGAAGCCGACCCGCTCGTTCACCGGCATCGGGCTGGGCGGCTCGCCCGATGGGCGCTCGGTGGGAGCGATCTCGGATGGAAACTCCACGCGTCCCTCCTGCACCTTGCCGGTGTCGACCTCTGGGACCGCGGCGGCGGCGGTGCGCGCGAGCAAGGCGCCACCGACACCGGCAGCGCCGATCTGCACGATCCGCCGGCGCATCAAAAACTCTCCAGTCATGCTGGCCTCCTGATTGGTTGTCCGGAGCACCCCAACGCATTTTTCAACAGCACGATCCCCTGAACCTCGACAAAACCTGTTGGCATCGGCTGGCCCAGGCCACGGAGTTGGTGTTTTCTGCGGCAAACATCGGGAGATGCGCCATGGACCAGCCTTTCACCCTGCACGGCCGTACGGCCCTGATCACCGGCGCGTCCTCGGGCCTGGGCGCGCATTTTGCCCGGCTGCTGGCCTCGCAGGGCGCCAAGGTGGCCCTCGCGGCCCGGCGCATCGACCGGCTGGAGAGCTTGGCTGGCGAGATCAAAGCCGCCGGCGGCACGGCCCTCGCCGTCGAGTGCGACGTGACCAATGAGGCTTCGGTCGTGGACGCGGTCGCCCATGCGTCGGCGGGGCTGGGCACGCTGGACATCCTGGTGAACAACTCCGGCGTCACCGGGCGCAAGCCGTTCCTCGAAGGCACGGCCGAGGAATGGGACAGCGTGCTCAACACCAACCTGCGCGGCGCATTCCTGATGTGCCGGGAGTTCGCACGGGCGGCCATAGCGGCGGGGCAGGGGGGGCGCATCGTCAACGTCGCCTCCATCCTGGGCCTGCGCACGATCAAGGGCGTCGTGCCCTATAGCGCGTCGAAGGCCGGGCTGGTCCACATGACGTCGGTGCTGGCGATGGAGCTGGGGCCGAAGGGCATCACGGTGAACACGCTGGCGCCGGGCTATGTCGAGACCGACCTAAACCGCGGGTTCCTGCAAGGCCCCGCCGGCGCCCGCATCGCCAGCCGCGTGCCGCTGGGGCGCCTAGGCCAGCCGGAGGACCTGGACGGCGCGCTGCTGCTGCTGGCCTCGGACGCCGGGCGTTTCATCACCGGCGTGGTGCTGCCGGTCGACGGCGGCCATGTGGTCAGCTCGATCTGACGGGATTGGCTGACGAGCCTTACTGCTCCACGTATTTCGGCGGCGGCAGCGGCTTGCCGTCGTGGCGTGCCGCCTCAATGTCGGAATTGCGGTTCTGTTGATAAAGGCTGCGGAGCGTCGCATAGGGATCGAGGCTGTCCTTCTTGATCTGCTCGAGCGGGTCGAGCAGCCGCTCCCGCGTGTCCAACGCGGTGAGGCCGAACTGCGAACCTTCCAGCACATTCACGCCGCCAAAACTTGCCCAGGTGAAGGGATCGAGCACGACATTGCCGCCCAATCCCGCCGTGTCCCGCAGGTTCGATGGGCCAAGTAGCGGCAGGAACAGGTACGGGCCGCCGTCCAGTCCCCATACCCCGAGCGTCGTGCCGAACCCGGCACCGCCATGCGGCGGCAGGCCGAGGTCATTGGCCACGTCGAAGAACCCGGCGAGCCCAACGGTGGAGTTCACCACGAAACGCGTCACCGTCTCGGCCGCATAGCGCGGATGGCCGCGCAACACGTCGTTGGCGAATATAACGGGGCTGGTAATGTTGGTGACCGCATTGCCGATCGAGCGCCGCACTACGGCCGGCACGACATAGCGGTAGCCCCGGGCAATCGGCTGCACCACGTTGGTGTCGATGACGTCGTTCACCCGGTAGATGAACCGGTTGGTCGGCTCGTACGGGTCGTTGTTGGCCCGGTATTCCGCCACGGCATCAGGATCGGTCGCAGGCGGCCGCGTGGCGCAGCCGCTAACCAAGAGGACAGTGGCGATCGCCAGCGCAGCATGAGGCAACGGACGGATTATCTTTGTAAACTTAGACATGCGCTACTCCGATCGGGACTTGGGCCTCCCCGCTGAGGCGAACCCGGTCCGGTAATTCAGTAAGATGCTCTTATGCGATGCGTATGCACGAACGAATGGAACGCGCCTTCATGCCCGCGGTTTGTTCAAGCTGCGCAGCCGCTGCGCCGGCGCTGTCCCGGTAGCAGGGCGGAATGCCAGAACGGCGACCAACAGGCTCAGCCCGCCCGCCGCCATCAGCACGGACGGGGGCCGCACGTCCAGGGCAGCCAACGCCGTGATCACGCCGGCGCCTGCCACCATCGATGCCGCGTTCAGCACGTTGTTGGCCGCGATCATACGCGCCCGCTGCGCGGGTTCCGCCCGTTCCTGCAGGATGGCATAGAGCGGCACGGAGAACACGCCGCCGCATGCGGCGGCTCCGAACAGGCAGGCCAGCGCCCCCAGCCCGCCGGGCGACGCCAGCATGGCGGCGGGGGTGATCCATCCCGCTGCCTCGGGCCGCCCGGCCAGGTGCGCGAAGCCCAGGGTAAACGCCGACAGCGACGCCCCCGCGAACGGCACATGCCGAGCCGAGACCTCGCCTCGCAGCAGCCGGCCCGCCAGGATCGATCCTGCGCCTACCCCGACCGCAAAGCCGGCCAGAAGCAAGGTCACGACGCCGTTGCCAGCGTGGAAATCCTGCTTCGCCATGACCGGGAACTCGGCCAGGAAGGTCGCGCCGAGGACCCAGAACCAGGATAGGCCCAGGATCGACAGCCATACCGGGCGGTTGGCGCGAGCAACGCGCAGAAGCTTGAGCGTTTCGCGCGGGACGTTCCAATCGATGCGTAACCCTGGGTCGGCAGGCGTCGCCCGCGGGACCATGAACGCCGCTGCGACGCCGAGGGCAGCGACCAGGAAGCCCGCCGCCGCGACGATGCCCGGCCCGGACGGCAGCCCGATCAATGCGCCGCCGGCGATCGTGCCGGCAAGGATGGCGCCGAACGTGCCCGCCTCGATCAGCGCGTTGCCGCGCATGAGCTCGTGCTCCGCCAGATGGTCGGGCAGGATGCCGTATTTCAGCGGGCCGAAGAACGCCGCCTGCACGCCCAGGCCGAACAGCACGGCGAACAGCGCCGGAATTTGCCCTGCGAGGAACCCCCAGGCCGCCAGCACCATCAGCGCCGCCTCGAACAGTTTCGTTACCCGGATCAGGCGCGACTTGTCGAAGCGGTCGGCCAACTGCCCGGCAGGCGCCGAGAACAGGGCGAAGGGGAGGATGAACAAGCCGCCGGCCACGGCGACCAGCGCCGGCCCGCCCTCGGCCATGCGGAACACCACCAGCACGACGAGCGCGTTCTTGAACAGGTTGTCGTTCAGCGCGCCCAGCGCTTGGGTCAGGAACAGCGGCAGGAACCGCCGGGTCCGCAGCAGGGCCGTGCTCATACCGAGTCTGGGTGGGCTAGGTTGATTGCGGCGCCATGGGCCGGCGTGCTGCAGAGCCCAGTTCCATAAGCTTCCCGCGTCCTCGCTGCGTGGCCGCGCATATGCATCCGCGCCGGCAGCAGGACAAGAGAGGGGTTTACCGCCGCCTGTGGGCGGGCGCTGTGGGCACGTAGCCGGCTCGGCAGCAATTCACTAATCGTTCACGTTTGGAGTGTAATCTATTTAGGCGTTTGTTTGTTGAAAAATACAACTTATAGGTTTACACCAGGCGATGCTCCATCGACTGACCAAGCTTACGACAGGCTGGGCCTTGTGCCTGCTGGACGTTGCCGCGGTGGCGCTGGCTTGGCCTGCTATGTTGCTTGTGGTGACCAACGGCCCGGCGCGGCCGATCGCGCACGCCTGGGCGGCGGCGTTGCTCTATCCAACTGCGAACTTCGTCTGTCTTTATATGCTTGGGCTCTACCGCCGGGACGTGGGCATCGAACTTCGCAAGTCGCTGGCTCGAATGCCCTTGGTCGCCGCCGCGGGCGCGGTGATTGCGGGTGGCGCCATGGCAGCGCTGGACGGGCTGTCCGGCCAACTGCCTTGGATGGCCTGCGCGATGCTTGCATTCCTGCTCAGCGGCAGCGCTGCCCGGATCGCATTTGACGGACTCCGGCGGCATGGCCTGTTCAGCCGCACCCTGCTGATTGTCGGCGCCGGACGCCGGGCGTGGGACTTGGTTTGGATGCTGCGGAAGGAGGGGCCTAACCTATCCTACCGCATTACCTTTGCGCACGATCCAAGCTGGGGAGAGCTCGACCCTCGGCTGGCCCCCAACTCGATTGCGACACTGCCCGCAGACGGTTTCCTAGGCCTGGCGCGCCGATGCGGTGCTGACCAGATCGTGGTGGCGCCGGATGAGCGCCGAGGCCTCGCGTTGGCGGGACTGCTGGACTGCAAGATCGCGGGCATTCCCGTGGCCGAATACCTGAGCTTCCTGGAGCAGGAGGTGCGCCGCATCGACCTGAAGCGGATGGAGCTGGGCTGGCTGCTGTATTGCGACGGGTTCTATTTTGGAACTGTCGACCGGGTGCTGAAACGCACGCTCGATTTGCTCGTCAGTGCCAGCGTGCTGCTGTTGGTATCGCCCTTCCTGCTGGCGGCGATGCTGGCGGTGAAGCTAGAGGATGGCGGCCCGGTGCTATACCGCCAGGTACGCGTCACCCGCGGCGGCAAGCTGTTCCATATCAACAAGCTGCGCACGATGCGGGTCGACGCCGAGGCAAACGGTGCGGTCTGGGCGATGGCACATGATCAGCGTGTCACCCGCATCGGCGCGGTGCTGCGCCGCAGCCGCATCGACGAACTGCCGCAATTGTTCAACGTGCTGCGCGGCGACATGTCGTTTGTCGGCCCACGTCCGGAACGCCCGGACTTCGTCAACATGCTAGCGCAGCAGATCCCGTTGTATTGTCAACGGCACATCGCGAAGGCTGGGCTAACCGGATGGGCGCAGATCAACTACCCCTATGGAGCGTCGATCGACGATGCGCGGTCGAAGCTGAGCTATGACTTATATTATATCAAGAACTTCAGCTTGTTCTTTGACGTTCTTATCATGTTGCAGACGTTCCGCGTCGTGCTTTGGCCAAATGGCGTGATGGGCGCCTCTGCTTGGAACGGGCCTGGCCATGCTGCCGCCAAAGCTCAGCTCGCCCAGTCCAGCACCAACTCGCGAACCGTCATGCCCGGCAGCGCTCCAATCCTCGCCGCCGTTTCATTGCAGGCCGAGACGATTCCGGTCTCGAACACGGACCGCGCGTCGCCGATCCTGCAAGTCATGCCGTCCGCCACCAACCCGGCGATCTCGCGGTCATCGAGCGTCGGCAACCGGCCGATCCCTGCCTGATCGATGCCGATGCAAGCGTCGTGGAACACGGCCGCGAAGGCGTCGGTCCGCAACGCCGTCGCCGGATCTCCGCCGACCAGCCCACCATGCGATCCCGTGATGACGATCGCGCCACGGTCTGTGTCCGCGCCGACCAGCGACGCGCTGTCAACCAACACCACCGCTCTCGTCGCGCCGGGCAGTTCGAGCGTGGTGCGCGCCTCGGCTGCCTGCGGCGGATCGTAATGGGGATCGGCTGCGGCTTCGAGCAGCGGCAAGGCGTCCGCGCAGGCCATACCGGGACGGACGCCTAGGGCGCGGGCAGCGGCGTTCACCCGGGTCAGCCGTCCGCGCGCCAGCATGTCGTGCGCGTCGCCGATCCGGGCGGTCTCATGCCCTACGGCTGCTGCGGGGACGCCCAGGCTATCGAACAGCGGCAACGACGCGATCCCTGCCTCGTCAAGACCTAAGCCGGCGTCATGGAACACCGCTCCGCGCACCCCGGCCGCAAGCGCCACGGTCCCAACGTAACGGCCGCCGTGCGAGCCCGTCAGCAACACCGCGCCTTTCGCGGCGGGCGGCAGGTTGGTGACAGTGGCAGCGACGATCACGGCCATGCGGCCCTCCTGCTGGACGATGCCCGCCGAGCGTGCCACGGTTTGGACAACGAGCGAAGGCCCGTGAGGACGTATGGCGAGGCCAATTGGACGGTGCTGGCCTGCGCCTCCGGGCAACCATCCTAATGGAGCCTATGCCATGACCGAACCCTGCGATCTCGATGCGGTCGAGGCCCGCCGGCTGATCGGCTGCAAGAAGCTGTCCGCCGCCGAGCTGACCGAAAGCTGCATCGCCCGCATCTTGGCCGTCGACCCGGCCGTGAACGCCATGGTGGCCCGCGACTTCGACCGCGCGCGCGATGCCGCTGCGGCCTGCGACGCTGCCACGATGCGGGGTGACGCGCTCGGGCCGTTGCACGGCTTGCCGCTGGGCGTGAAGGACCTGGAGGATGTGGCGGGCCTTCGGACCACGTATGGCAGCGTGCTGTTCCGCGACCATGTGCCGGCGCAGGATCAACTGATCGTGCAGGCGACCCGCCGGGCCGGCGCTATCGTGCTGGGTAAGACCAACACACCGGAATGGGGCGCCGGGGCGAACACGCGCAACGCCGTGTACGGCGCGACGGGAAACCCGTTCGATCCCACGCGTTCCGCGGCCGGGTCGTCCGGCGGGTCCGCGGTGGCGCTGGCGACTGGAATGACGCCGCTCGCCACCGGGTCCGACATGGGCGGCTCGCTCCGCAACCCGGCGGCGTTCTGCGGCATCGTCGGTTTCCGGCCTACGCCGGGCTTGGTGCCGAATGAGAAACGCGCGCTTGGCTGGAGCCCGCTTGCGGTACTGGGGCCGATGGCGCGCACGGTGCCGGACCTGTGTTTGCTGCTGTCCTGCATGGTGTCGGATGACGCGTGCGATCCGCTGGCAACCACGGCCGCCGGGCGCAGGGTCCGCCGGGGCGCGGATTTCGCGATGCCCGCCGCGGTCGACCTGGCCGGGCTGCGGGTCGCGCTGACGCCCGACTTCGGGTTCGCGCCGACGGAGCGGCATGTCGCCGAAGTCTTCGCCGAGAAGACGGTTCTATTTCGCCATGTTTTTGCCGCCAGCGAGGACACGTCGCCCGACTGCGCCGGCACGGACAAGGTTTTCGAGGTGCTGCGCGCCACCTCGGCCCTGGCGAGCCACCACGACCGGGTGCGGGAAACGCCGGATGCGGTCGGCCCCAACGTGCACGCGGACGTAGCGGCCGGGCTGCGGCTCAGCGCGCTCGACGTGGCGCAGGCGTCGCAGCACCAAACCGTGCTGTATCGGCGGTGGCAGCTCTTTTTCGACCGCTTCGACGTCATCCTGTCACCCGCCGTCACCATCAGCCCGCGGCCCTGGTCCGAGCTGTTCCCCTCCAGCATCGACGGCAAACCAACACGCACGTACTTCAACTGGCTGGCGCTGGCCTATGCCGTCACCGTCGTGGGCCATCCCGCGGTCTCGCTGCCGGTCGGGCTGGACCGCAACGGCTTGCCATTCGGCCTGCAGATCGTCGGCCGCCGGGGTGGGGACGCCCAGGTGCTGGCGGTCGCTGCGGCACTGGAGCGGTTGTTGGCCGACGATCCCCGGACCGCACGCCCGGTCCCGGACCTCGCGGCGCTGGCGGGTGCGCCACCGCTACGCGATGCCTCGGGGTTCCTCGGTTTCGGCTGACGCCTCGCTCCGCCGCCCTACAACACCATGTTCATCGGCTGCGGGAAGTAGCGGAAGCCGTCGCCGGCCTTGGCGACATGGCCGATGCCGGGCCATGCAAAGTGATAGGCCAGCAGCGTCGTCCGGTTCGCCGCCAGCATCGACAGCATGCGCACCCGGCTTTCCGCGGACTGCGCGGGGTCGGTGTCGAAGGCGAATTGCGTGCGCGGATGTTCGAGCAGCAGCACCGGATGATGCGCGAGGTCGCCGATATAGCAAAGCTGGTCGTTGCCGGACTGGATCATGAAGATCGTGTGGCCGACCGTGTGGCCCGGCGCAGCCATCGCGGTGATGCCGGGCAGGAACTCCTCGCCATCCTTGAAATAGTGGATGCGGTCGCGGTTCGGCAGCAGGTTCTTCTGCGCCTGACCCAGGAAATCCTTCCGCGCCGGATAATTGGCCGGCACGATGGCGTCGCTGGTCCAATAGTCGAAATCGGACTGCGACATATAGAGTTGCGCGTTGGGGAAGTTGCGGCTGCCGTCATCCGCCATGATGCCCCCGCAATGGTCGATATGCGCGTGGCTCATCACCAGCGCGTCGACGCTGGCGGGATCGATGCCGGCCTGGCGCAGGCTGGCCATCAATTTGCCCGTCGTAGGGCCGAATACCCGCGACGTGCCCATGCCGAGGTCGAACAGCACCACGCGGTCGCCGAAATTCAGCACCATGATGTTCTGTTCCAGCACGGCGTTGTTGGTCGGCAGGAAATTGTCCGTCAGCTCGCGCCCGATCTCGGCCTTGTCGATTTTCAGGAACGACGCGTTCGGGTCGCCGAGCGGCAGCGGCCCATCGGACACGATGGTCGCCTCGGCGGTGCCGAGCTTGAACCGGTAGAAGTAGGGCGCCTGTGCCTGTTGTCCCAGCGGAGCCTTGGCCCAAGCGGCGCCGGGCAGGGCCAGGGCGGCGGCGCCCAGGCCCGTAGCGGACAGCAGCCGGCGGCGCGTCGGCGCAATGTGCATGGTCATTGTCTCTCTCCCGTATTTTATGTCGTTGCCTGGCAACCATCGGTCGCAGGAGCCGAATTGTGCCGCAACCCAGCCACGGTACGCAACCGCGCACGGGAAAAGCTCGGATCAACTCTGTAATACGCCCGCGGCAGCTACACGCGCGGGTCTGGACCTGCCATGCTCCCGCCCAACGCTCATTAACAGCATCTGGGGAAATATCGTCGTGGACCTGACCCGCCGCCACCTGCTCGGCTCCTCCTTGGCGGTTGCCGCGCCGTTCGCGCCAGCGTGGGCGCAAACCCCCACCATCAAGATCGGCGTGCTGAACGATCAGTCGGGACCGTATCGGGACAACACCGGCGCCGGGTCCGTCGCCTGCGCGCAGCAAGCGGTCGAGGAATTCAGCGCAGACCATTCCAAGAATGCCGGCTTCAAGGTCGAGCTGATCTCGGCCGATCACCAGAACAAGCCGGACATCGGTGTCAGCCTGGTGCGCCAGTGGCTGGACCGCGACGGCGTCGACATGGTGCTCGACGTGCCAACCTCGTCCGTGGCGCTCGCCGTCGCGGCAGTCGTGCGGGAGCGCAACAAGGTCTGCGTGAACTCCGGCGGCGGCACGGCGGACCTGACGGGCACGCAATGCACGCCGAACACGGTGCATTGGACCTACGACACCTACATGCTGGCCCGGTCCACCGCGTCGCAGTTGGTGAAGCTCGGCGGCAACAAGTGGTTCTTCATCACCGCCGATTACGTGTTCGGCCAGCAATTGGAGCGTGACGCGGCGGCGTTCGTGAAGTCGAGCGGCGGCGCCGTCGTGGGCCGGGCGGCCTACCCGTTCCCGGAAACGACGGATTTCTCCTCTTATTTGCTGCAAGCCCAGGCGAGCGGCGCGAACGTCATCGGCTTCGCCTCCGCCGGCAACGACACGGTGAACGGCGTGAAGCAGGCGCACGAGTTCGGCCTTGGCAAGAACATGAAGATGGCGGCGCTGCTGTCCCACCCTACCGACGTCGACGCGATTGGGCCGGAGCTGGCGCAGGGCCTGTTCCTCGCCTCGACGTTCTATTGGGACATGAACGAGGGCACCCGCGCCTTCACCAAGCGCGTGCTGGCCCGCATGCCGCAGCGGCGCCCGCCGAACATGATCCAGGCAGGCTGCTACGCCGGCACGCTGCACTACCTGAAAACGGTGGCGTCCATGGGCGCTGCGAACGCCAAGCAGGACGGCGCAGCGACGGTGGCCGCCATGAAGGCGATGCCGACGATGGACGAGGCGTTCGGCCCCGGCAAAATCCGTGCGGACGGCCGCGCGATGTTCCCAGCCTATTTGTTCCAGGCCAAGGCGCCCGGCGACATGCACGGCCAATGGGACCTGCTGAACCTCGTGGCCACCACCCCGGCCGATCAGGCGTGGCGACCGCTCAATGAAGGCGGCTGCCCCTTGGTGCGGGCATGACCGGCCCGGGTCCGGAGGCCGAGTATCGCGCGCATCTGCAGGGTGGGCGCTTCATGCTCCAGCGCAGCCGCTCGACCGGCGTGCACACCTTCTACCCACGCATCGCCATCCCCGGCACCGGCGAGCAGGACTTGGAGTGGGTCGCGGCCAGCGGCCTCGCGACGGTCTACGCCATCACCGTCAACCGCACGCGGGAGGGCGCATACAACGTGGCGCTCGTGGACCTCGACGAGGGGCCGCGCATGATGACGCGCATCGACGGCGTCGAGACCGTGCCGATCGGCGCCCGCGTCCGTGCGCGCATCATCGAGGAGAACGGCGCGCCCTTGGTCGTTTTCATTCCGGACCAGACTGGGGAGTCGCCAGCATGACGCATCCATTGCGCGGACGTGCCGCCATCGTCGGAATTGGATCGGCCGGTTGCGGCGCCGCGCCGGGCCGCACGGCTATGGAGCTGATGGCCGAGTCCGCATTGGCCGCCATTGCCGATGCCGGGCTCGCGCTGCACGAGATCGACGGAGTGTTCGCGGCTACCAGCACGCACGCCTTCCCGACGCTGTCGGTTTCCGAATACCTCGGCTTGCGGCCCCGCTACTTCGACGGCACCAACGTCGGCGGCTCGAGCTTCGAGGCGCATCTGCTCAGCGCCGCGCTGGCGCTCGACGCCGGGCTGTGCGACGCGGCGCTGATCTGCTACGGCAGCAACCAGCGCAGTGCCGGCGGGCGGCTGGTGTCCATGAGCGAAGCGCAGCCGCATGAGGCGCCATACAAGCCGCGCCATCCCATCACCGCCTATGCGCTGGCGGCGAGTCGGCACATGCACCAGTTCGGCACCACCCGCGCCATGCTGGCGGAGGTCGCGGTCGCCGCCCGCGCCTGGGCCAACCTGAACCCGGCCGCCTTTGCTCATGGCCCGCTCTCGATCGATGACATGCTGGGCGCACGCATGGTCAGCGACCCATTGACCGTCGCCGATTGCTGCTTGGTGACGGATGGCGGCGGCGCCTGCGTGCTGGTGCGGGCCGACCGCGCCCGCGGTTTGCCGCATCCGCCAGCCTACTTGTTGGGCGCAGCCGGCGCAGGCTGGCACCGGGCGATCATGTGCATGCCGGACCTGACGATGTCAGCCGCCACCGACAGCGGCCCGCGTGCCTACGCGATGGCGGGCGTGCTGCCGTCCGACGTGCGGCTGGCCATGCTTTACGACGCCTTCACCATCAACACGCTGCTGTTCCTTGAGGACCTCGGCTTCTGCGCCAAGGGCGAGGGCGGCTCCTTCGTCCAGGGCGGCGCCATCGCCCCCGGCGGCAGGCTCGCGGTCAACACCAACGGCGGCGGGCTGTCCTGCGTGCATCCCGGCATGTACGGCATGTTCCTGATCCTGGAGGCCGTGACCCAGTTGCGCGGCAACGCCGGGGAGCGGCAGGTGGCGGGCCTCGACGTGGCGCTCGTGCACGGCAACGGCGGCACGCTGTCCAGCCAATGCACGGCCCTGCTGGGCACGGCGGCAGCACTTTGAGCACCCGGTTCTCCAGCCTGGACAGCATGCTGCGGCCCCGCAGCGTCGCGGTGCTGGGGGCCAGCAACGACCCCACGCGCATTGGCGGCCGGCCGATCTCCTACATGCTATCCCAGGGTTTCCAGGGCGCCATCTTGCCGGTGAACCCGAACCGTGCGGAGGTGCAGGGCTTGCCGGCCTACGCCAGTGTCGCGGACTTGCCGAGCGTGCCGGACGCCGCCATCGTCGCGGTGCCGGCGGAGCTTGCGGTGCAGGCGGTCGACGACTTGGGCGCGCGCGGCGTGCGGTCGGCGATCGTGTTCACCGCCGGGTTTGCCGAGATGAACGACGCGGGCCGGGTCGCGCAGGACCGCATGTTAGAGGTATCTAGGCGGCACGGCATGCGCCTGCTGGGACCCAACAGCCTCGGCCTGTTCAACGCGCATATCGGCTTCTACCCGATCTTCTCCTCCTCGTTCGAGAACGGCTGGCCGCGGCCCGGACGCATCGGCATCGCCAGCCAGAGCGGCGCATACGGGACCCACATGTTCGCCACCGCGCGCAACCGCAACATCGGCACGCCTATCTGCGTCACCACGGGCAACGAGGGCGACGTCACCATCGGCGACGTGATCGGCTGGCTGGCCGAGGACCCCGAGACCGACGTCATCGCCGCCTATGCCGAGGGCATCCGCGAGGCCGACAGCTTCCTCGCCGCTCTCGCCGCCGCCCGCGCCGCGCACAAGCCGGTGGTGATGATGAAGGTCGGCACCAGCACGCTTGGCGCGCATGCGGCGCAGTCGCATACGGCGTCCATCGCCGGCAACGACGCGGTGACGGATGCGGTGCTGGCGGAGTTCGGCGTGGTCCGCGCCCGCACCACCGAGGAAATGCTGGACATTGCGTTGACCGCGACCCGGCGCATCTACCCGGCCCGCAACACGCTGGGCGTCATCACCATCAGCGGCGGCGCAGGCGTGTTGATCTCGGACGCCGCCGAGGCGCTGGGCCTGGCGATGCCCGAGATGCCGCCCGATGCCCAGGCGCGGCTCAAGGCCATGCTGCCGTTCGCCGCGCCGCGCAATCCGGTGGACTGCACCGCGCAGGCGTTCAACGACATGAGCCTGATCGGCAAGTTCACCGACGCGATGATCGAGGAGGGCGGCTACAGCTCGGTGCTCGCCTTTTTCAGCCAGGTCGGCGGGGCCGCCAGCATCGCGCCGAAGCTGCGGGAACAGCTGAACGCCTCCAAGGCCCGGCATCCGGACCGGCTGTTCGTGCTCTCGGTCGTGGCCCCGCCCGAACGCATCCGCGAATACGAGGACGACGGCTTCGTGGTGTTCGAGGACCCGACCCGGGCGACGGTCGCCATCCACGCCATGGGCTGCTTCGGCGAGGCGTTCGCAAAAGCGGCTGGCCTGCCGCCGCTTCCGGTCCCGCAAGTGGAACTGCCGCTCACCAACCCCTCCGAGGCCGCCGCGAAGCGCATCCTGGTCCAGGCCGGCATCCCCGCCGCGCCCGAGGCCGCCTGCGCCACCGTCGACGCCGCAGTCGAGGCGGCTGACCGCTTCGGCTATCCCGTGGTACTCAAGATCCTGTCGCCCGACATCGCCCACAAGTCGGAGATCGGCGGCGTGATCCTGGGCGTGCGTGGCGCAGACGCCGTGCGCGCCGGCTTTGCCACCCTGATCGACCGCGCCGGGGCGGCGATGCCCGACGCGAAGCTTGAAGGCATCCTGGTCGCCAAGCAGCTCCGCGGCGGCGTCGAGTGCATCCTGGGCATCCAGCGCGACCCGGTGTTCGGCCCCGTCGCCATGTTCGGCCTGGGCGGCATCTTCGTCGAGATCCTGCGCGACGTGGCACTGCACCGCTGCCCGTTCGGCCCGGATGTGGCCGAGCGCATGATCCGCTCGCTGCGTGCCGCCCCGGTATTGCTCGGCGCGCGTGGCCGCCCGCCAGCGGATATCACGGCGCTCGCGGCCATGCTGTCCCGGCTGTCGGTGTTCGCGCACCAGGCCGGGCCGCGGCTCCGGTCCATCGACCTCAACCCGGTGTTCGCCATGCCGGACGGGGAGGGGGCCTACGCCGCCGATGCCGTCATCGAGCTTGGGAACGGGAATTGATCGACAAGCGCGTGCAGTCGATGGCCGACGCGATGGCCGGCATCCCGGACGGCGCGACCGTGCTGATTGGCGGCTTCGGCTCGGTCGGCCAGCCGAATGCGCTGCTGGAGGGCCTGATCGAGCAGGGCGCCCGCGACCTTGTTTGCGTCGCCAACAACGCCGGCACCGGGCATACCGGCCTTGCCCGGCTGATGGAGCTGGGCCGGGTGCGCCGCATCATCTGCAGCTTTCCCCGCAGCGTCGGCTCGGTGGTGTTCGAGGAGCTGTATAGCGCCGGCAAGCTGGAATTGGAGATCGTGCCGCAGGGCACCCTGGCCGAGCGACTGCGCGCGGCAGGGGCGGGCATCCCCGCATTCTACACCGCGACCGCCGCCGGCACGCAGCTCGCCCGCGGCAAGGAGCAGCGCGAGATCGGCGGGCGCATGTATGTGTTCGAACACGCGCTGCACGGCGATGTCGCATTGGTCGAAGCCTGGCGCGCCGACCGCTGGGGCAACCTGGTGTTCCGCAGCAGCGGACGCAACTTCAACCCGGTGATGGCGATGGCAGGCCGGCTCACGGTCGTGCAGACGCAGCATCTGGCCGAACTGGGCGAGCTCGACCCCGAGTGCGTCGCCACCCCGGGCATCTTCGTCGACCGCGTGCTGCACGTTCCCTGCGGCGATCCCGTCCTGTAAGCGGAGAGCAGTTTGCAACCTCTTAACCGTGCCGCCATGGCTGCCCGCGTCGCGCAGGACATTCCCGAGGGCTGGTACGTGAACCTCGGCATCGGCATTCCCACCCTGGTCGCGGACCACGTAGGCGCCGATCGCGAGGTCATTTTCCATAGCGAGAACGGCGTGCTCGGCATGGGGCCGGCCCCGGTGCCGGACCAGGTCGACCCGTGGCTGATCAACGCCGGCAAGCAGCATGTGACCCTGCAACGTGGCGGTGCCTATGTGCACCAGGCCGACAGCTTTGCGATGATACGCGGCGGCCATTTGGACCTGTGCGTGCTCGGCGCGTTCGAGGTCGCGGAAAACGGCGACATCGCCAACTGGGCCACCAGCGAGAACGACACGGCCCCGGCGGTCGGCGGCGCGATGGACCTAGCGGTGGGCGCACGGCGCCTCTGGGTCGTGATGGAGCATACGACCAAGGACGGCCGGCCCCGCCTGATGCGGCGCTGCGGCTATCCCCTGACCGCCCCGGCGGCCGTCGCGCGTGTCTATACCAACCTGGCCGTGCTCGACGTGACGCCGCGCGGCTTTACCGTCGTCGAGATGGCGCCTGGCGTCACCCATGCGGAACTGCAGGCAAGAACAGAGGCGGAGCTGATACCATGCTGACCGAATCCCGCGATGGCGCTGTGGCCATCCTGACGCTCGATTACCCGGAGCGGCGCAACGCGCTGGCGATGCCGATGCGTGAGCGCCTGATGGACGCGCTGGAAGCGATCGAGGCCGACCGGGAGCTGCGCGCCATCGTCATCACCGGCGCAGGCGGCACCTTCAGCGCCGGCGGCGACATCAGCGGCATGAACGTGACGGACCTGGCGGCGGGGCGGGAGCGGTTCCGCATGACCCACCGGCTGGTTCGGCTGCTGATCAAGGGCAGCAAGCCGGTCATCGCCGCGGTCGAGGGATGGTGCGTCGGCGCCGGGCTTTCGATGGCGATGTGCTGCGACACCGTGGTGGCGGCAGCCGACGCGAGGTTCGCGGCTGGGTTCGGCAAGATCGGCCTAATCGCGGACCTGGGCCTGTTGCACACCCTGCCGGCCCGCATCGGCCAAGGCCGGGCGCGCCAGGTTTTCCTTTATGGCGAGCAGATCAGCGCCGAACGGGCCGAGACCATCGGCATGGTCGACCATGTCGTGCCACCCGGCACGGCGCTGCAAGCTGCCTTGAGTCGCGCCGCCCTGTTCCACGCTGCCGCGCCCCTGCCAGCCGCCATGACGAAACAGTATCTCGCCGCCGGGCTGGACGCCGCACTGGAATGGGAGCGGGACGTGCAGTCGACCCTGTTCCTGACCGCCGACCACGCCGAGGGCAAGGCGGCCTTCCTGGGCAAGCGCGCCGCCGCTTTCACTGGCCGCTGAAGCTATTTGGAAAGGTTGGGCCTTATTGAGCCGGTCGTCGGCCCGTTCTCACCCGAAGTCTCGCTCGGCTGATCGCCCGACGGTCCACCACTGGGCAACGAGCTGAATGGGGCGGACTCCTCCGGCCCGGTAGTGCCGCCGTCGCGGTTCGCCGGGCTGCCCCGTTGTGGCAAGGTGCCCGGCACCGGCGCGGCCGTCCAGACCTTCGGTTCCTTTTGCGCGTATGCGGTGCCTGGCAGAAATAGGCCGGCGACGAAGATCGCAATGAGCAATCGCATAGTGGTGACCCCTTCGACAATCGAAACGCCCTGGCGGGTCCCGAGGTTTCGGCCGCGCACGGACTGGATGACAGGAGTTCGATGCCAATGCCGTTTTGGGTCCCGATCACGTTGGTGGCGGCGTTGTTCCAAACCTGGCGCACCGCGTTGCAGCAGCGGCTGCGGGGCCACCTGTCGGTCAGCACCGCGGGGCTGGTGCGCTATCTGTATGCGGTCCCGGTCGGGCTGGTCCTGCTGCTGGGCTACCGCGCGGCGATCGGGGCCGCGCTGCCGACGCCGACGCTGGGCTTCGTCGTTGCCTGCGCAATAGCCGGGGTCGCGCAGGTGCTCGGCACCTCGTTGCTCATCATGGCGTTCGGCTATCGCAACTTCGCCGTCGGCACCGCTTATTCGAAGACCGACGCGGTGCAGGCGGCGCTGATGTCATGGCTGCTGCTGCACGAGGCGTTGGCGCCGGTGGCTTGGCTCGGAATCGGCGTCGGGGTGTGCGGGGTGATGACCTTGTCGCTGGCCGGCCGCGGCCTGCAGCCTGGCGCCCTGCTGCGTGCCACCGTGCAGCCGGCGGCGCTGTGCGGGCTGGGCGCTGGCACCGGCTTTGCGGTGGCCGGCGTCAGCATCAAGGCCGCTTCGGTGTCGCTGGCGGCGTCGGACACCATCCTGGGCGCGCTGTTCGCGTTGGTGGTGACCAACGTGCTGCAGACGCTGATGCAGGGCGGCTACATGGCCTGGCGCGAACCGTCCGGCTTGCGGGCCGCGTTCACCTCCTGGCGCAGTTCCGCTTGGGTCGGCGCGCTGTCGGCTGGCGGCTCCGCCTGTTGGTTCACCGGGTTCTCCTTGGCGCCGGTCGCGCTGGTGCGCACCCTGGGACAGGTGGAAATGATTTTCACCCTGCTGTTCAGCCGGTTCTACCTGCATGAGACATTGAGGCGCGCAGACGTTGCCGGACTGGCGCTGATCGTGTGCGGCGTCGTGCTGGTTCTAATATTTCACTGAATGGCTATTTCCATTACGTTAACGAAATTCCATAACGGGCGCCATGCCGGACTCTGCATACCCGCCGTTGCTATTGCACGTGTTCTCCTCGTTCGCGGTGGGCGGGGTGCAAGTCCGGTTCGCCTCGATCGTGAACCACTTCGGCCGCCGCTGGAGACATGCGGTCATCGCGATGGACGGCGACCTTTCGTGCCGGGAACGGCTCGATCCCGGACTCGATTTGGAGTTCCCCACCATCGGAATATGCAAGGGCGACACGGTTGGAAACACGTTGCGCTTTCGGCAGCGGCTGCGCCAAATGCGGCCGGACCTGCTGGTGACCAGCAACTGGGGCACGATCGAGTGGTCGATGGCCAACGCGATCCCCGTCGTGCGGCAGGTGCACATCGAAGATGGATTTGGCCCGGACGACCGCGGCGGCCGGCTGCCACGCAGGGCTTTGGCGCGCCGCATCCTGCTGCGGAACCGCGTCACGGTCCTGCCGTCGCGCACTCTATGGACGATCGCCACGCAGATATGGCGCCTCGACCCGGACCGTTTGCGTTATGTGCCGAACGGCATCGACGTTGATCGGTTTGCAGCATTGCCCGCGACGCTGGGGCCGCCGGGTCGAACTCCTTCGATCGGCACCGTCGCGGCATTGCGGGCGGAGAAGAACATCGGGCGGCTCCTCCGCGCCTTTGCCCTGGCGACGCCCGGCTTGCAGGCCCGCCTGACCATTGTCGGCGACGGTCCCGAGCGTGCTGCGCTGCAGGCCATGGCGGCCGAGCTCGGCATCGGCGGCCGCGTGCACTTCACTGGGCACGTTGCCGAGCCAGCGGCGCTGTTGAAGCAGTTCGACGTGTTCGCCATGTCGTCCGACACCGAGCAAATGCCATTATCGTTGCTGGAAGCGATGGCAGCCGGGCTTCCGGTGGCGTCGACCGACGTGGGCGACGTCCGTTCGATGCTGGCGGCCGAGAACGGCCCGTATGTCACCGCGCTGGACGACGCGGCGCTGGCGGCAGGGCTGCGCGCCTTGATCGTTGGGGGCGCCGTCCGACGGGCACTGGGCGCTGCTAACCGCGCCAAGGCGGAGCGTGAGTTCGATCAGCCGAGGATGTTCCAGGCCTGGGCCGCCGTTTTCGATGGCACATTGGGGCCGGTTCGGCCTAGTTGATGAGTTGCCGTATCGTGACAAAGCATGAATCGTTATGCTGTTCTCAAAAGTAATGTTCATCGCGTTCAAACGACGCATATGGTCTCACGCGCCGGGTCAACAAAAACTCATAAATAGAACATTGTATGCTCTCAAGAACGTGGTAAACCTGGGTCTGACGCTAGAATGTATGTCGGGAGAACTGCGGTGAAGTGCGTCATCGAGCCAAGACGGCCACACCCAACCGCCTGCAGCCTGTCTGCCGGGCTGGTTGGATCATGAGGAACGCACCGCAGCCAGTCGTGCTTCGGGGATGGCCCGCCAACGATAAGCCCGAGCCAAATCCATCGCGCGACCGGTTCCGGCACAACCTTGCTCGCGTCATGGCCGATCGGGGGATCACCCAGGCCGGGCTTGCGCGCACCATGGATGTGTCCCGCGTCGCCGTGCACGCCTGGATCTGGGGCACGTGCTTCCCGGAGACCTCGCGGCTGATCAAGCTAGCCCAAGCGTTGAATGTGCCGATCGGGGCGCTGATGGAAGGCGAGTATTCTGGCTCAGTGCCTTCCAATGAGGAATTCTTGCTGCTTGAGGCGTTCCGGAAATTGCCGAACACGGCGAAGCTGACGCTGCTCGCCGACGCCTACGAGCTCACGGCCAAGGTCGGCGCCAACAAGCCACGGGCAAAAAGCCTGACTTGATCGCCGTCTATTGGGGGACCGATAAACTGAACGCCCTTAGCGCAGGTCCAAAGCGATCTCCCGGAACAACCGCGCCGGGAGGCCGCTGCCCGAAACCGCCCGCATTGGCCGGCCGTCGTCATTGCCCAGCCACACGCCGATCACCGTTCCGCCCGCGGCGCCGATGAACCAGGCGTCGCGGTAGTCCTGCGTCGTCCCCGTCTTGCCGGCCACGAACTTGCCCGGAACCGCCGCCGCCCGGCCGCTGCCGCGCGACACCACGGCCGCCATCATGCGCACCATCATCGCCGCGAGGTCCGCATCGACCACACGGTCCCCGGACGGCCGCGTAACCGGCACCGTCCGCCGGTCGGCCTCGATCGTGTCGATCGCCTGCGCCGTCACGCCGCGCCCGCCGTTGAACAGCGTGGCATAGGCCACCGACAGCTCCAGCAGGCCAACCTCCCCGGTGCCGAGCGCCAGCGACAAGTCGTCCGGCAGGCTGTCCGCGATGCCGAGCCGGCGCGCCACCGCGGCCACCGCGCGCGGTCCGCCAGCCTGCTGCATCAGCCGCACCGACGCCGTGTTCAAGGATTGCGCAAGCGCCTCCTCCAGCGTCACCGCGCCGTGGAACGCGCCGTCGAAATTCTGTGGCGCCCAACCGCCGATCCGCAGCGGCCCGTCGAGCACGGTGTCGTCCGGGCGCAGGCCATGCTCAAGCGCCGCAAGCCATACGATGGGTTTGAAGGCCGATCCAGGCTGGCGCCGGGCGGCGGTGGCGCGGTTATAGGGACTGAGGCGCCAATCCCGCCCGCCGACCATGGCGCGGACGGCGCCGGTCGCCGCATCCAGGGCCACCACGGCCCCCTGCCCAACGCCGGCCACAGCGCCCGGGCCATCCAGCATCGCATCCAGATGAGCCTCGGCCGCCGCTTGCAGACGGGTATCGAGCGTGGTGTGCAGCACGGCGTCGGCCCCTGGGGAAATCAACGCCTGCGACGCTTCCGCGGCCCAATCGGCGAACCAGCCTGCGGCGGCAGGACGTCCGGTGAAAGCGATGCGGGCGGCGGCGGCATCGGCTTCCGCCTTTGATATGACGCCGGTGTCGGCCATCGCGGCCAGCACCTCCCGGCCTCGCGCCGCCGCCGCGACCGGGTCGTTGCGTGGGTTCAGGCGGGATGGCGCCCGGGGTATTCCCGCGAGCACCGCGCACTGCCACAGGTTCAGCTTGCGGGCGGACGTGCCGAAATACATCCGTGCCGCCGCGTCGACCCCCCAAGCGCCCGATCCGAGATAGACCCGGTTCAGCCAGATCTCGAGAATTTCGGCTTTGGAGAAGGTATGCTCCAGCCAGAGCGTCAGCATGAGTTCCTGCACCTTGCGGTGGAAGGTGCGGGCGTTGGTCAGGAACAGGTTCTTCGCCACCTGCTGCGTGATGGTGGACCCGCCCTGCACCAGCCGTCCGGCGCGCAGGTTCACGAAGGCGGCGCGGGCGATGCCGATCAGGTCGAGGCCGGGATGCCAGTAGAACCGGCGGTCCTCGACCGCGACCGCAGCCGCGGGCAGGAAATGCGGCAGGTCGCCCAGGCGCAGCGGGTCGCCGACCACGTCGCCAAAGGTCGCGAAGGTGCGCCCGGCGCGATCCTGCAACGTGAGCCCCGGCCGCCGGGCCGCATCGAGCGCAGTTTCCGGGCGCGGCAGGTCGCGGCCGAACCACAACAGCACCAAAGCAAGCGCCAACACGCCCCACACGGCAGCGATCATGGCGTAACGCAGCAGCCGCCAGGCTAGCTGACGGTTTCGGGCCAGCGTGGAAGGCGCGGGCGCCACGGGCGGCCTGGGTCGCTGGAAGGGTGCCGAAATCGGCGCGCGGGCCATGCTTCAGCGCCGACTGGTGGGGATCATGCCCGCTTCTATAATCCTACCAGCAGCACCGGGCTAGTTGTAGCACTGAATGGAAACGGTCGACGGGTTGGCGATGTCGCCGATCTCGAACGCGCGCTTGTCGGCGCCGGTGCTGCCGGCGGTGCGGGGCTGCACGCCGTTCGCCCGCAGGAACGCCAGCGCCTCGGTCCCTTTCACGGCAAAGTTCACGTTCTGCGGGATGTCGCCGCCGGTCATCTCGGCGATCCGGGCGGCGTTCAGCTTGGACACCACGACGCCGATCACGTTGGCCTGGCTGTCCAGCAACGGCCCGCCGGAGTTGCCGGGCTGCACCGGGGCGCTGATTTGAAAATTGGCGGGATTGTCCCGCAGCCCGGCCAACGCGTTGATGTCGCCCGTCGTCAACGTCGGACCCGACGACAGCAGGCCCGAGAGCGGAAAGCCGTAGGTGACGACGCTCTCCCCGCGGCGCACCGCCGGGCCATCGCGGAACGGTAAAGCCGGGCCAACCGCGGCCGGCACGGCGACGAGCGCTAAGTCCCGGCGCCGGTCCGTTGCGGCGACCCGGCCGGGCAGGCGTGCGCCGGCGGCGTTGCGCACCACCAGCCGGACGCACTCGGCGACGACATGGTTGTTGGTCAGCACCCGGCCCTCCGCGACCACGAAACCGGTGCCGCTTGAGGACGGTCGTTCATTGGCCGCAGGCGGGCCGTCCTCGCCCGGGAACTCCGGCCGCATTGGCCCGGCGGTATCGGGCGCACCCAATGGAGGCGGTTTGCCGGGCAGCCCGGCCTCGGTCGGCTGAGTCCGTCGATGCAGCCCCGGATTAGGCGTCAAGTCCAGCGCGCCAAGGGGCGGCGGTTTCTGCGCCATCGCTGGCATGGCCGCAAGCAGGCCGCACACCAGAAGCCCGGCCTTGCCCTGCACGGCCACGCATCGCAGGATTGTGGGAATGATGGAGGCCGGCATGAAAGGGTTGTTCCTAGACGCGAGCGAGGACCTGGCGAGCGTGTTCCGCGCCACCAGCCGGGACGGCGACCCGCCGATCGACGTGAACATACAAGCACAAGTGGCGCCCGGCGAGTTGCCTGCAATGCTCGCCGGATACGACTTCGTATTGAACGACCACACGTTCATGCCAACGGAAGCGATGCAGGGCTGCGCCAGCCTCCGCCACGTGATCTTCCTCGGTACTGGCGCACGCAGCTACATGAACCCGGAGGAGCTCGCGGCGCTCGGCATCACCGTCCACACCATCAAGGGTTATGGCGACACGGCGGTGGCCGAGCACGCGATCGCGCTGATGTGGGCGGCGGCACGCGGCATCGCGCGCATGGATGGCGGCATGCGGGCCGGGCAGTGGCTGCGGACCGAGGCGGTGCAGTTGACCGGGAAGACTATCGGCCTGATCGGCTATGGCGGCATCGGCGCAGAGGTCGCGCGCATCGCCGGCGGCAGCGGCATGCGCGTATTGGCCTGGAACCGCACTCCGCGCGTGGCCGCCGGCATCGAGTTCGTGCCGCTCGACCGGCTGTTGGCCGAGAGCCATGTGGTGTCGGTGCATCTGTTGCTGACGGACGAGACGCGGGGGTTCCTCGACGCGGTCCGGCTGGCGTCGATGCGCCCGGGGGCGATTTTGGTGAACACCGCCCGCGGCGCCATCGTGGACACGCCGGCGCTGGTGGCGGCGTTGCGGGAGCGCCGGATCGGCCACGCGGCGTTGGACGTGTTCGACCACGAGCCGCTGCCGCCGGGGGACGTGCTCACGACGTTGGACAATGTGACGCTGTCTGCCCACAGCGCGTTCCGCACGCCTGAGGCCAGCGAGACGCTGATCCGCCGCGCCCAGGATATCGCATGCGAGGTGGCAAAGGCGTAAGCCGCATCTTGGCGACCCCACCGCTGGCTGTGCTATGATGCAGCGGTGTGTGGGCGTGGCGGAATGGTAGACGCTGCAGACTTTTGATTGGAGTGCCCGTGGGGAAACCTGCGGCGTAGAACCGCCCAAATTCGGGGAACGCTAACGGCCGGCGACCGGCCCAGGCCAATCCCGAGCCAAGCCTCGGCGCCCCATTAGGCGGCGGGGAAGGTGTAGAGACTAGACGGGGGGCGCCTACCGCCTTCGGGCCATGGCGAA
>CAXSGE010000022.1:0-48783 GCA_964236715.1 uncultured Acetobacteraceae bacterium
TCGGCGTGGGCGACATGAGCGGCGACGTGTTCGGCAACGGCCTGCTGGTCAGCCGCAAGACCCGGCTGATTGCGGCGTTCGACCACCGCCACATCTTCATCGACCCCGATCCCGACGCGGAAACATCGTATGACGAGCGTGCCCGGCTGTTCGCGTTGCCGCGGTCGTCCTGGGCGGATTACGACCGGGCCAAGATCAGCGCCGGCGGCGGCGTGTTCTCCCGGGCGGAAAAGCGGCTGACCCTGCCGGCGGCGTCGGCTGCATTGCTCGGCCTGCCGCCGGGACCGGCCGAGCCCGCGGCGGTGATGCAGGCGATCCTGCGCGCCCCGGCCGACCTGCTGTATTTCGGCGGCATCGGCACCTACGTAAAGGCCGGCACGGAGAGCCCAGCCGAAGCTGGGGACCGCGCCAACGACGCTGTCCGAGTGAACGGCGCCGAAGTGCGTGCGCGTGTCTTGGGCGAGGGCGCAAACCTCGCCATCACCCAGGCAGGCCGCATCGAGTATGCACGCGCTGGCGGCCGGGTGAACACCGATGCGCTGGACAACTCGGCGGGTGTGTCGACCAGCGACCACGAGGTGAACATAAAAATCCTGCTGGCCGACGCCGAGCGGGAGGGCGTGCTGACCCGGCGCCAACGCGACGATTTGCTCATCGCCATGACGGATGAGGTTGGCGACTTGGTTTTGCGCGACAACCATCAGCAGTCGCTCGCGGTGTCGCTGGAAATGCAGGACGGCGTGCGCGACGTTGTGTCGCATGCGGCGCTGATGGCGCGGCTGGAGGCCGAGGGCACGCTGGACCGCGCGGTCTCCGGCCTGCCAGATGCGGCTGCCTTGCAGGCTCGCGGGGCCGCCAACGAGGCGCTGCTGCGGCCGGAGGTGGCGGCGCTGCTGCCGGTCGTGAAGCTTTGGCTGACGGACGCCATCGAGGCCGCGCCGCCCGCCGATGACATCACCGCCGACCCGGCGTTCGTGCCGTCATTGATCGCCTATTTTCCCCTGGAGCTTCGGGAAGGGTTCGCGCGGTTCGTCGAGAGCCATCGCCTGCGGCGGCAGCTCATCGCGACGGGGATTGCCAATACCGTCGCCAACCGGCTTGGCCCGGCGGCGCTGGGGCGCTTGGCAACCGAGGGCAGCCCGATCCGCGTCGCCCGGGCGGCCTGGCTGGCGGGAGCGCTGTTTGGGTTTGAGGGCCTATATGACGCAATCGACGCCGCGTCGGCCTCCGCCGTGGTCCGGCTGGAAGCGATGTCGACCATACGGCGGCTGCATGAGCTGGCGGCCCGCGACCTGCTCGGCGCAGCGGAGTTGGACGACCCGCTCGATGCAGCGCTCGCTACGCTCCGTCCGGGCATCGCCGCCCTGGCCACATCGGCCGCGCTGCAAGCGGCGGCGGGGCCAGCAGCACATCGGCTGCGCGACGCCGGGCTACCAGAGAACTTGGCGGCGCAGGTCGCGGCGGCACCCTTCCTTGCGGCGGCGCCCGCCATTGTGCGTCTTGCCGAGAGCCTGGGAGTGCCGCCAGCGGACGCTGCTGCGGCGTGGCAGCAGGTGGGTCAATCGCTTGGTATCGAGGACCTGCGTGCTGCGATTGGCGCAGTGTCGGTGGTGGGCAGCTTTGCCGGGCGGGCTAAGGCGGCCCTGCTCGCCGATCTTATGGCGGCGCAGATCGGCCTCGCCCGGGCTGCGATACGCGGTGCAGACCCGGCACAGCGGCCCGGCGCGCCCGCGGTGCTGCAGCTTGCGCGCGAAGCCGCGGCGGCGCTGGACTTCGCTGGCTTGGCGGTGGCGACGCGGGCAGTTGTCGCTATGGCCTGACGGCGACTCAATCGAGCGATGCTGATTGATACTGGCTCTGACTCAGTCGAGGCGCGGCGGAAATGCGGGTAGTGAGAGCGCCGTCTGCGCAGCGCTCAGATACTCCCCCAAGGTCGAGTCCAGCCGCTCATGCATGAAGGTTTGGTAAGGCACCAAGTCATCGGTCAGCGAGGCGCGTTCGAGGCTGTCCAGATACGGCTTCCGGTCCTCGGGGCGCACTGCCACCGGCGGATAGCCGCCCCGGATCAAAAGCATGTTCATCAAAAGCCGCGCGGTTCGCCCGTTGCCATCGCTGAATGGGTGAATCGCCGTCAGACGGAAATGCGCCTCGAATGCGGAGGCCGGAGTTGGCGGCGCGTCTTGCAACCACCCTCCGAGACCCTTCATGAGCGCGGGAATTTTGGCCGGGTTCGGAAAGATCACCGGCGAACCGGCAATGCGCCGCGGCAAGGCGCTATAGGCACCAGCAATCCCCGGCTCGCTGCGCGCCACGATGCGCCGGTGCAGTTCCCGCATTGTGCTTTCGTTGACCGGCGTTGCGTGCGAGGCCAGCTCGCGCATCCACAGGACCGCGTCATAGTGGTCAACCGCCTCAAGGTGGTCGCGCAGCGATTTGCCGCCGACCGTGATGCCGTGCTCGATGACCTCAGCGGTTTCGCGATGCGTGAGGGTGTTCCCCTCGATGGCGTTCGAGGTGTAGGTTAGTTCGACGTCATAATATCTTTGAAGCTGCGCCAAGGCAGCCGACGACAGCGGGCGCAAGCGGTCGAGTTGCTCCTTTTTTTCCTCAACATTCTTAATTAGATCGACTAACATCACGGTGGCATTGTAGCAGAAAAAGAGCGAACATCCAGCGTAGCTGCCACCCTCACCAAGTCGCAAACATCGCCACCGCCGCAGCCGCCATCACCGCCGTCGCCACCCAGCCCAGCACCTGCAACGTGCGCCCAAGCGTGAATTGCCCCATCACAGCCGGGCGGCACGCCAGCACCACCATCGCCGCCATCACCGGCACCGCGACCACGCCGTTCACCACGGCGTTCCAAAACAGTGCTTTCACCGGGTCGAGGCCGACCACGTTCAGCACCGCTCCTACGCAAGTTGCAGCGGCGATCGCGACATAGAACGCCCGCGCCCGGCGAGGCCGCCGCGCCAGGCCCACGTGCCAACCAAGCGCCTCGCCCGTCGCATAGGCAGCCGAACCCGCCAGGACCGGCAACGCCAGCAGCCCGGTGCCAATAATGCCGGCCGCGAACACCACGAAGGCGAACCGCCCGGCGATCGGCCGCAGCGCCTCGGCTGCCTGGGACGACGTCGCAATGTCCACCACGCCATGGGCATGCAGCGTCGCGGCCGTGGTCACGACGATGCACAGCGCGATCAGGTTGGAAAACGCCATGCCGACATAGGTGTCGATGCGGATGCGTGCCAACTCGCGCCCGGCCTGATCCGGCGCGCGCAGCAACGGCCTCGATCCCGCACGCTCATGCGCGTCCTCGACCTCCTGCTCCGCCTGCCAGAAGAACAAGTATGGGCTGATGGTCGTGCCGAACACCGCGACAACCACGGTCCAATAAGCATTGGACCACTGGATATGCGGCACGACCAAGTGGATGCCGACAGCGGCCCAGCCCACCCCGGCAACCAGCACCGTCAGCACATAGGCGAACAGCGAAACCGTCAGCCATTTCAGCACTGTGACGTAGCGCGAGTAGCGGACAAACACTTCCAGCAGGACCGTTACGGCCGCAAACGCCGCGACGTACGGCAGCAGCGGCCCGCCGACCAGCAATTGCAGCGCCGCCGCCATAGCGCCGAGGTCGGCGCCGATGTTGATGACGTTGGCCACCACCATCAGCCCGACGACGGCATACAGCACCGACGCCGGCACATGCCGCCGCAGGTTGCCCGCCAGCCCGCGCCCGGTAACCCGGCCGATCCAAGCCGAAATCTGCTGGATCGCGGCCATCAGCGGAAACGTCAGCAGCAGGGTCCAGCCAAGGTCGTAGCCGAACTGCGCGCCGGCCTGCGAGTAGGTTGCAATGCCGCTCGGGTCGTCATCGGAGGCGCCGGTGATCAGGCCCGGCCCCATGATATCCCGCAAATGCGGCCGCTCAGGCTGTTTGACGAAGGCCGGGTCGAGCGGCGCCATGCGAAGTGGGCTACTCCCGGCTTGGCCACCGCCAATCGCGGATTTCCGGCAGGTCCTCGCCGTGTTTCTGCACGTAATGGCGATGCTCCACCAGCTTGTCGCGCAAATGCTGCTGCAGGTGGGCCGCCACATTCATCAGCCGGGGCACCCGCTCGACCACGTCCATCGCCAAATGGAAGCGGTCGAGCCCGTTCAGCACCGCCATGTCGAACGGCGTCGTCGTGGTGCCCTCCTCCTGGTAGCCGCGCACGTGGAAGTTGTCGTGGTTGGTCCGGCGATAGGTCAGCCGGTGTATCAGCCAGGGATAGCCGTGATAGGCGAAGATCACCGGCGCGCTGGCGGTGAACATGCTGTCGAACTCGGCGTCGGACAGGCCGTGCGGATGCGCCGACTTCGGCTGCAGGGTCATGAGGTCGACGACGTTCACCACTCGGATGCGCAGCTCCGGCAGATGCGTGCGCAGCAGGTCGACCGCCGCCAGCGTCTCCAGCGTCGGCACATCCCCGGCGCAGGCCATCACCACGTCGGGCTCGGCGCCGGCGTCGTTGCTGGCCCAGGTCCAGATGCCGGCGCCGACCGTGCAGTGGCTGACGGCCGCATTCATGTCCAGCCACTGCGGCGAGGGCTGCTTGCCGGCGACGATGACGTTCACGTAGTTGCGGCTGCGCAGGCAATGGTCGGTGACGGACAGCAGGGTGTTGGCGTCCGGCGGCAAATAGACGCGCACGATGTCGGCCTTCTTGTTCATCACGTGGTCGATGAAGCCGGGATCCTGGTGGCTGAAGCCGTTATGGTCCTGCCGCCAGACGTGGCTGGTCAGCAAATAGTTCAGCGACGCGATCGGCTTGCGCCAGCGGATGTGCCGCGTGACCTTCAGCCACTTGGCGTGCTGGTTGAACATCGAGTCGATGATGTGGATGAAGGCCTCGTAGCACGAGAAGAAGCCGTGCCGCCCGGTCAGCAAATAGCCTTCGAGCCAGCCCTGGCACAGATGCTCGCTCAACACCTCCATAACCCGGCCGTCGCGGGACACGTTTTCGTCGCCTGCCAAAATCGTGGCGACGGACGTGCGGCCCGTCACCTCGAACAGCGCGTTCAACCGGTTCGAGGCGGTCTCGTCGGGACCGAACACCCGGAAGTTGGCAGCGTCCGAGTTCAACGCCATGACGTCGCGCAGGAACATGCCCATGACGCGCGTGGCCTCGGCGTCAACGGCGCCCGGCGTCGGCACGGCCACCGCATGGTCGCGGAAGTCGGGCAGGATGAGGTCGCGCAGCAGCACGCCGCCATTCGCATGCGGGTTGGCGCCCATCCGGCGGTCGCCCTCGGGCGCCAGGGCAGCGAACTCGGCCCGCAGCCGCCCGTCCGCGTCGAACAGCTCCTCCGGACGGTAGCTATGCATCCAATCTTCGAGCAGCTTGAGGTGCTGGGGGTTGGTCCGCACCTCGGCAAACGGCACCTGATGGGCGCGGAAGGTGCCCTCGACCGGCTTGCCGTCGACCATCTTCGGCCCGGTCCAGCCTTTTGGCGTTCTTAAGATGATCATCGGCCAGCGCGGGCGCGTCGTGTCGCCGCCAGACTGCGCGCCCGATTTCCGCGCCCGGTCCTGGATGTCGCGGATTTCCGCCAATATCGTGTCCAGCGTCGCCGCCATCAGGCGGTGCATCGTCTCCGGATCGTCGCCGGCGACGATATGCGGCTTGTAGCCGTATCCGATGAACAGGGCCTCCAGTTCGTCCTCGTCGATCCGGGCCAGCACCGTCGGCCCGGCGATCTTGTAGCCATTGAGGTGCAGGATCGGCAGCACCGCGCCGTCGCGCCGGGGGTTGAGGAACTTGTTCGAGTGCCAGCTCGCGGCCAGCGCGCCGGTTTCCGCCTCGCCGTCGCCGACCACGCAGCAGGCCAGCAGGCCCGGGTTGTCATACACGGCGCCATAGGCGTGCAGCAGCGAGTAGCCGAGCTCGCCGCCCTCATGGATCGAGCCCGGCGTTTCCGGCGCGACATGGCTCGGTATCCCGCCCGGGAAGGAGAACTGGGTGAACAGCCGTTTCATGCCGGCTTCGGTCTGCGAGATGTCCTGGTAGACTTCGCTGTAGGTGCCTTCGAGGTAGGTGTTAGCGACCATGCCGGGGCCGCCATGGCCGGGGCCGGCGATGTAGATGACGTTCAGGCCGTCGCGCCGGATAACGCGGTTCAGATGGACATAGACGAAGTTGAGGCCGGGCGTGGTGCCCCAATGTCCCAGCAGGCGCGGCTTGACGTGATGTGGTTCGAGCGGTTCCCGCAGCAATGGGTTGTCCATCAGGTAGATCTGCCCGACTGACAAGTAATTAGCCGCCCGCCAATACGCGTTCATGCGCCCAACGTCGTCGGCCGAGAGGGTTTGGTCCTTAAGGGTGATGACGTGCTGCTCGTCCATTTCCATATCCTTACTTCGATATCATACTAAGACGTGCCGCCTGGCCCCTTCGCGCTGGACAGGAAGGCGAGCGTGTGCCGGGCGATCATCAGCTCCTCGTCGGTCGGGACCACCCAGACCGCGACGCGGCTGCCGGGCGCGCTGATGCAGGGGCCGCCGCGCTCGTTCGCCGCATCGTCGAGGGCGACGCCCAGCCAGGCCAGGCGTTCGCAGACCCGGCGGCGCACGGGGGCGGCGTGCTCGCCGATGCCCGCGGTGAACACGAAGCCGTCCAGCCCGCCGAGCGTCATCGCCAGCGCCCCGGTCTCACGGGCGATACGGAAGGCGAACAGCTCGACCGCCTCCCGCGCATGCGGATCGCGGCTTTCCATCAGCGTGCGCATGTCGCTGCTGACGCCGGAAACGCCGAGCAGCCCCGACTGCGCGTAGAGCAGATGCTCGATGCCGTCGGCCGACATGCCCTTGGCCTGGAGCAGGTATAGGATAACCCCCGGGTCCAGGGCGCCGCAGCGCGTGCCCATCGGCAGGCCGTCGAGCGCGGTGAAACCCATGGTCGTGTCGACGCTGCGGCCCGCCGCCAGCGCGCAAAGGCTGGCGCCGTTGCCGAGATGCGCCACGACGACTTTGCCGGCGGCGAGGCCGGGCATCGCGTCCGGGATTTTGGAGGCGATGTACTCGTAGGACAGCCCGTGGAAGCCGTAGCGTTCGACCCCTTCGTCGGCCAGCTCGCGCGGCAGGGCGATGCGGCGGGCCACGGGCGACATCGTGCGGTGGAAAGCGGTGTCGAAGCAGGCGATCTGCGCCAGCCCCGGACGGAGCTTCGCCAACGCCCGGATTGCGTCGAGGCTGTGCGGCTGATGCAGCGGCGCGAGCGGGACCAGGCTTTCGAGTTCCGCCATTACGCCGCCGTCGGCTTGAACGGGGGCGACCTGGGCGGGGGCAACGAGCCTGCGCCCGCCATGCACCACCCGGTGCCCGGCCGCCATCAATCGCGTGCCGTCGAGGTGAGAGCTGATCCAGCCGAGCAGTTCGGTGAGGACCTCCTCATGGGTGGCCTTGACGCCATCCGGCCAACGGCGCTCCGCCAGCTTAGCGCCGGATTTATCGAGCGCCAGGAAGTGGGGCGCGGCGCCGATGCCCTCGATTTGCCCGTGGTTGAGCGGCACGGGATCATGTCCGGCCACGATCTCGAACACGGCGAACTTGATGCTGGACGACCCAGCGTTGAGCGTGAGCAGGGCTTCCCTCATGCCCACGAAGCCATGCTTTTCAGGTGCGCGGCCTTGGAAGCATCGTTGGCGTTCATGGCGCTCCTTTCTTGATGCCGTGCTGGCGGCTGGGCATAGTCGCAGCGTGGCAGCTTCGGCGTCAGCACAGGACCATGACAATCAGAAATAATGTCGCCGGCCGCACGCTTATGCCGTTGCGAGGCTGGATGCTTCTACTGCGCTGGCGGATCGGAACTTTGGCGGCCACCAAACAGCACGGGTCATATGAAGGGAGTCAACGAACCCGACGGTTGATAGAATCCACCTGTTGATCAAGCTATGAGGAAACCCTTTTGGTGCAGCTTAGGGCAATCCATTGGACGGAACAACGGTTTAGCGCTATCGTCCTTTTGGTGCTTTTGGGCTATTCTTAGCGTTCCTTGTCACGTTGCAGCATTTCGTCGCAAATGCGGGGCCGCTTGTTGCCGCCGCGCTTGGCTGGCGGGATCAGCACGGCGACCCGCGCCCATTCATCGTCGGTCAGGTCGCTCGGGTAGCGCAGCTTGCTGCGGTCATAACGACTACGGATCTCCTTGGTCCGCATCAGCATGCCTCAGACCATCAAATCGTCGCCGAGTGAACCACAACCCGCAACATCCGCTCAAAATGACCCCGGATAGACACTGAGGGCCGTGACGCGCTGCTGACGTTCTACGACTTCCCGGCCGAGCAACCTGGCATCGGCTGAAAGGCGAGAACCAGGTGCCCAAGGTCGTCGGGGGCGTCACCTTCCGCAACGGCGTCGAGGTCATCAACACGCCAGCACAGGACGCCGCCTGATCACGGCGTCACCCAAATCCCAGCATAGCTCAGCTTCAGACTCACGAGGACACCCAGCGAAAAGTTTGATGGCCGATTGGCCGCGGCGTCTCGCCCGATCCGGTTGGGCCAACAAAAAGCGCGTAGCTCATGCAAGAATGATGGCACGAGCCAAGGAAACGACGGTATTGCTTGAAGCAATCAACGCGCTCCGCGGCTGCCAGGCCAACGCGGGCACATGAGGAGGAATAAGATGTCTGGATTGCCGTTGTCACCGCCGACCGCTGCCGTTGACCAGAAAGCCTTGCGGGGTGGTGTCTGGCCTTACGGTTGGTGGAAGATCATGGACTTCAAGATCGGTATCGTGCCGCTCCCGGTCTATGTGCTGCTGCTGGCGTTGATCACCGGCTTCACGCTGACCGGGAAGGTGCCGTCGGATATCCTGATGGCGATCGTGCTGCTGGCCATGGGCGGGTTCACCTGCGCGGAGATCGGCAAACGGCTGCCGGTGCTGCGCAACATCGGCGCGGCGGCGATCCTGGCGACGTTCATCCCCTCGGCGCTCGCATACTACAAGCTGCTGCCGGCCTCGATCCTGGCCTCGGTGACGGAGTTCACGAAGGTCAGCAACTTCCTCTATTTGTTCATTGCCGCGATCATCGTGGGCAGCATCCTGGGCATGGACCGGCGAGTGCTGATCCAGGGCTTCCTGAAGATATTCGTCCCGCTCGCCATCGGCTCCCTCGTCGGCGGCGCAGTCGGCACGGCGGTCGGCGTGGCAATGGGCATGAGCGCCTATCACACCTTCTTCTTCGTGGTGGTGCCGATCATGGCCGGCGGCGTGGGCGAGGGCGCCATCCCGCTGTCGATCGGCTACTCCACGCTGCTGAACCAGGCGCAGGGCGACCTGTTCGCTCAGATCCTCCCGCCCGTGATGATGGGCAGCCTCACGGCCATCGTGCTCGCGGGCACCCTGAACTACGTCGGCAAGCGCTATCCGCATCTGACCGGCGAAGGCCGGCTGCAACCGCCCGGCGATGGTGAGGTCGTGTTGAACGAGCGCGACGACAACGTGGTCCGCTTGGTGGACATGTACACCATCGGCGCGGCGTTGGTCACGGCGGTGACGCTGTACTTGATCGGTGTGCTGGGTCAGCGGCTGTTCGACTTCCCGGCGCCGGTCACGATGCTGTTCCTGGCCGTGGTCCTGAAGCTGACCCAGGCTGTCTCGCCCGCGCTGCAGCAGGGCGCCTACCAGATCTACAAGTTCTTCTCCACCGTGGTGACCTATCCGCTGCTGTTCGCCATCGGCGTGGCCTTGACACCTTGGGACAAGCTGATGGCTGCGTTCCACTTCGCCAACGTCGTCACGATCGTCTCCACCGTGGTGACGCTGATGGGCACTGGCTTCGTGGTGGGGCGGTGGATGGGCATGTATCCGATCGAGACTGCAATGGTGAACGCCTGCCACAGCGGTCAAGGCGGCACGGGTGACGTAGCGATCCTTACGGCCGGGAACCGCATGGCGCTGATGCCGTTTGCCCAGATCGCGACCCGGATCGGCGGTGCGATCACGGTTACGGTCGTGCTGATCGTCCTGTCCCGTCTCACATAGCTTCAGATCGAGGAGGCCCATCCAATCGGAGCGCAACTCTGAGGGGCAAGTCCCCGCAACGCTGATCCCTGGCATGGCATTGCACTACATCCCCGTCGGCGACGACCCGCACGCCGTGGCCATCTCGTCCGGGGTGAACACTCGGGAGGGGTCGCGGCGCATCGCGCACCGTGCCGTCTCCGGCGAGGTCGAGCGCGACTGCGGCCGAGGCAATGGACCATTCATACCTCGCGCGGTCCGTCACCTTGAGATAGTGCGAGCGGCGCGCGGCGGGGCTGGGCGGGATCTCGATGGCGAGGATCAGCTCTCCCGTCTGGCCCCGCGATCCGCACCTGCCCGTCGAGCACGAGCAGCGCGTTGGCGAAGTCGCCGGCATAGGTGGCCACGCAGTTGTCGCTAGTGCCCAGGATGGCGAGGATGCGGTTGCGGCCGTCCAGCGCCGGGCAGCCGCTGCCGGGTTCGCGCTTGTTGCAGGGTGTGGCCACGTCGCGGAAGCAGCCGCAACGGGTGCGTTGCAGCAGGTTGCCGCCGAGGGTCGCCAGGTTCCGCACGCCAGGGGAGGCGCTGGTGAGCAGGGCCTCGGCGACAACCGGGAAGTGCTCGCGCATGCCTGGGTGCGCCGCCGCGTCCGCGAGCTTGACGAACAGCGAGGTTTCGCCAGTGATCACCACGACCGGCAACCCGGCCAGCGCCGGCATGCGCAGCGAGGCTGGATCGGCGGCGCGGACCTCCTCGGGCGTGGCGCACGGCGGGTCGTAGGTGACGGGCACCGCTGTCAGCCCCCATTCCAGTGGTCCGAAGCCGGGCGTGTGGCCGAACGGAGGCCCATCGGCTCGATGCTGACGATTGCTTTCACCAGGCCCGGGCGGCGGTCGGCCACGAGCCAGCCGTCCGGACCGGACGCCGAATGCGTCCACCATGATTGCAGGCCCGATCCGGTCAAGCAGCCGGGCAAGCCGGTCCGCATCCATCTCCTGCGACAGCCTGAAATCGGCCGGAAGCGGCCTATAGGGTGCGAGGAAGGCGTCGAACGCGGCATCGTCACGGAACCCGCACATGCAGACCGCGATCGTCTCCGCACCGTTGCCGGAAGGAAAGAAGGCGGCAGCGGCTTCGAGCCCATACGGTCCTCAGGCCTGCATCACGAGCGGTAGGTGCGCGCGGACATAGTACACGCAATCGAAGCGTGTGGCGGCGTCACCCGGCTTGGTCACGTCGAGCGCGGTCGTGCGGACGGTGCCGGGATAGCGGCCGGCAAGGCTGTCCAGCGAGCTGGCGATGCGGGCAGTGGCGACCAGGTTGTCACCGCGCGCGCACCGCCTCGGCGAGGATGCTGCCGAGGCCGGTCGAGCATCCCGTGATGAGCCAGGTCTTCGTCACGATGGGTCTCCTTGAACACAGAATTGGACGGCAGGCGCTCGAGTCTGAGGCGCCCGCTACGCCATTCCTTCGGCCAGCCCTGCCCGGCGGCGCGTCACCTTGGCCAGGGCCGACCAGTCCTTGGCGCCAAGTCCCTGTTCGACCGCTGTTACCATGTTCTCGCGCACGGTCTCCGCGGCCGGCAGGACGGCGTTCCTCGCCTTGGCGGCATCCAGCGCCAGGTTCACGTCTTTGAGGCCGAGGGTCAGCTTGAAGCCGGGTTCGTAGCTGTCGTTCGAGATGTTGCCGCCGTAGCGCTTGTAGCTCAGGCTCGCGAACACCGTGTTGGTGATGACGTCGAGGAAGTCGGCCGCTTTCAGGCCGTAGCTCTCGGTCAGCGCCGTCGCCTCGCCCATTGCCTCGATGGCAAGCGTGATCATCATGTTGCCGGCGACCTTCGCCACGTTGGCATGCACGGGGTCGCCGCCGAGTTGCCAGGTCTTCTGCCCCAAGGCATCCAGGAGAGGCTGCACGGCCGCAACGGCTGCGGCATCGCCGGCCGCCATGATGTTCAACTGCGCCTTGGCCGCGACGGCCGGCACGCCGAACACGGTCGCTGCCACATAGGCGACTCCGGCGCTGCGATGCAGGTCCTTCAACTCCTCGACGAGTGCCGGCGAGATGGTTGCCATAGTGGCACAGATCGACCAACCGCCACCGCGCCACGCCATGCACCGCAGGCATCGGGCCACTCTCGACCACCGCCGCCAGAGCCGCACGCTGCGCGTCGTTCAACAGTGACGGCTGGCCGGGACCCTTGCCGTCGATCAAGCCGGCCGGGCCGCGCGCGTTGAACTTGAACACCCAGTCCCGCACAATCTGCAACGTCACGCCTGACCGGCATGCTTGTCCGACGCGCAAGCGCCCGCAGGCCTTGAGCATCAAAATCGTCCCGTAACGCTGTCGCCATGGCAAACCCCACCCGTTCGCCACCTTGAGCCAAATCGTCGCCGCGTCGGACAAAACACGATTGAGTCAACCGCTCAGAGACGTGGTATTAGCGATCACCGGCACACGTTCAGACTCAACCATGGCGATCCGCCTTGAAGCTGTATGTAGGTAACGGCTCGATCAGCCGCGGACGCCGGTGAACGGGACGTTGCCGAACATGCCGAGCTTCACCTGCCCGGCCATCGCATCGCCCTCGACCGTGCCGGAAAACTCGAGCGTGAGCGGCATCGGCCTGGTGATGTCCGTGTTCCACGACACCACGCTGCCGGCGAGCTTAGGCTGCTTGAGGTCGGAAGTCCCCTCCGCTCCCGAGATCGTCCCCGACAGCCGCTCCCCATCGAGCGTCAACGTCAGCACCGACTTCTCTTCGCCCATTGGGGATTGCACAGTGAGGTTCCACGTTCCATCGACCGGCATAGTTGTCACCTTGCGTTGTTACTGTTGATTGCCTGCAGGACGTCGCAGCAGCCCAAGCCGAACCAGGCTTTCGGCCGTCGCGATGATGGCGTCCTCGCTCGAACGGGGCGCCCAGCCGAGAACGCGTCTGGCCTTCGCATTGGTGGCGTTCTTCCGCTTGCCGAGGTCAGGCAGAACTTGCTTGACGGCCGAGTCGAACACGGCGGACAGGCGAAGCACCCAGTCCGGGATCTCCCGGGTCGGCACGCGCCGCCCGGCCTCGCCCATGCGCGTCCTCAGCATCTGCGCGAGATCACGCGCCATTATGAAATTGCCGGCCACGGCGAGGAAGCGCTGCCCGTTCGCGGCGGCGTCGGTCATCGCGCGCAGGTGCAGGTCGGCCACGTCCCGCACGTCCACCACGCCGAGGCACAACCGCGGGCAACCCGGCACGGAGCCGTCCATCAACCGCTTCACCAGCAGGATCGACGTGGAATAGTCGGCGCCCAGCAGCGGCCCGAACACCGCCACCGGATTGACCACGGCGAGCTCGAGGCCGCGCCCTTCCGCCGCGATGAAGTCCCAAGCCGCGCGTTCGGCCACCGTCTTCGACTTCGTGTAGGGCAACACGGCCGTGCCGCCGAGGTCGGTCCAGTCCGTCTCGTCAAACGGCGCCGGCTGCTCCTTGTGGCCATACCCGATCGCTGCAAACGACGAGGTCAGCACGACGCGCTTCACCCTGGCGTCGCGCGCGGCGCGCAGGACCCGGAGGGCGCCGTCGCGCGCGGGCCTGATCAGGTCGTCCTCGCGCTTCGGAACCGTCAGTGGAAACGGGGAGGCCACGTGCAGCACGTAGTCGCAACCGGCCACGGCCTGCGGCCAACCCGAATCGTCTTCGAGATCAGCGGCGAAAAACATCAGCTGGCCGGCGGGGCCGGCGTAGCCGCCCTGCCTGAGCATGGCGCGCACATCGTCCTCGCGCTTGAGGCTGCGCAGGGTGGCGTGCACCTGATGGCCGTTCGCCAGCAATTGCAGGATGCAATGACTGCCGATGAAACCGGAGCCGCCGGTCACCAACACTCTGCTCATCGTTGCTTAAACCTAAACACTTGCGTTGCGTCCCCGTCACCGTGATCAGCGTGGTTGCGTTGCATTCACAATGCGCTCCTGTGGCAAGCCCGTGGCATCGCCGAACTCTGCTGCGATGATTTTGCGCAGCTCCGACTTGGCAACCTTGTCGAGGGCCGCGCGCGGCAAGCTTTCCACGACGCGGACCTCGTGCGGCCGCTTGAACGACGCCAGTTCAGACACGCAGGCTGCCGTGATGCGCATGGCCAGTTCTGGATCGGCCGGTCGTGCTGCTATCACGAACGCGACCGGAACCTCGTCGAGCATGGGATGGCGGCGGCCGACGACGGCGACTTCGGATACGCCGGCGACCTCCCTGATCACCCGCTCGATTTCGGAGGCGGCGACGTTCTCGCCGCCAACTTTCAGCATGTCCTTGTCGCGGTCGGCAAAGTAGAGGGACCCGTTCTCGCCCAAGCGCACACGATCGCCGGTGATGAACAGGCCATCCGGGGTGAAGGCCGCAGCGGTAGCCTCTGGGTCGCCGTCATACCCGACGAACAAGGACACGCCGCGGCGGCCGCGCACGTAAAGGCTGCCGGTCTCGCCAGGCAAGACCGGGCGCATGCCGGCGTCGAGCACCAGGATCCCGTAGGCAGGCGACGGGCGGCCTATCGACATCGACTCATCAGGCAGATGCGGCGAGCCGACTGTGCCGTGGGTCACCGTTTCCGTCATTCCCCACCAGCCGATGGTCTTGACGCCGAAGAGCCGGTCCGAGGGCGGCTGGCAAACCGGGCCGCCGAAGCAGCGGTAGGCGTGCGCCTCGGGAACGGGATGCTCGGCCAGGGCCCGCGCGCAGAACGGCACCATGGAGGCCCAGGTGCACCTATGGCGCAGGGACACGGGCCAGAACCGGGACGCGGAAAACCGCGGCTGCAGCACCACGCTGGCGCCAGCCCAGAGCGAGGCAGCGACCGAGTAGATCTGGGCATTGGTGTGGAAAAGCGGCAGGAAGACGAGATGCACGTCCTTTGAGCCGAGCCCCTCGTGCATGGCGGAAACCTGCCCGCCCCAGAGAAAATTCGCGTGCGACCAGAGCACGGCCTTTGGCCGGGCCGTGGTGCCCGAAGTGTACTGGATGCCAAAAGGCGCCGCCGGATCATGCGGCCGGCCGGGCAGGAGTTCGGGATCGCCATCGACTGCCGCGAAGGCTTCGAAACCAGCGGTGGCCCCGGCGGCCACGCCGCCGTCGGTCTTGCTAACTGGGGCCACGCCGCCGTTGGTCTCACTGACGGCGATCCACGCCAGGTCCGGCGCGGCCGCGGACAGCAGCGTGGCGAAACAAGGTTGCGTGACCGCTCCCACCACGCCGCTGTGGCGCACGTAGTAGGCGAGTTCGTCCCGGGTGGAGCAGGAGTTCGTGGTGACCGAGATCACCCCCGCATAGGCGCAGCCCAGCCATGCGACCATGAACTCCGGACAGTTGTCGAAATGGATCAGCAGCCGCTGGCCCGGCCGGACGCCGCGCGCATGAAGCCCACCAGCAAAACGGCGGATCGCGCTCCGGAATTCAGCGTAGGACCAGGTGCGCCCCGGCGCGTCGAACGGCTGCCAGATCAGGAAGGGGTGGGAGCCGCGGAGCGCCGCTTGCGCGTCGATCAGCGAGCGGAAATCACGGCCTTCGAAGCCGCTCAGCGGCTCGGGTCCTTGGTCGGACGACGGCCCGCTCATCCGAGCGCCTGCGTCATCGGCAACGCAGTCCGGAAAGCGTCGAGCAGCGCGTGCGATGAGCCTGTGCCAAAGACGTAACGGTCAGGGCGCACCAGAACGGCTTCGGCGCTGCGCATCGCGAGCCAGGCCTCGAGTTTCGTGCGGAACGGAGCCACAAGCGGGTCGTCGAGCGGCACGAACGTGACCGCTGCCGGTGCGTCGGCCCGCGCGGACCCATCCACCGCGCCGATCAGCCACGCGCCTTGCCCAAGCACGTCGTCCAGCCGCAACGCGGTTTTATTCGTGTCGGCCCAGGGCTGTGGGAACAGCTCGCCCGCACCCGGGCTGCCCGCCAAGATACAGCCCCCGCCGAGCACGGGGGGGCGAAGTGGCGGGATCATCGACCCGCCCTGGGCGCGGGCGGCCAGCATGGCGGCGTCGCGGCGGGCGGCTGCCGCCGGGTCCAACGTGCAGACGACACGGCCCATGCCGATGGCGAAGTCGATGTAGGCGCGAACGTGCGGCGACCTTTCCGACTGGTATGTGCACAGCAGGTCGTCCGCTGCACCCCGCTTCAGCACCGCCTCAAGTTTCCACGCAAGGTTGGCAGCGTCCCGCAATCCCGAGCACATGCCCTGGCCGGCGAAAGGAGGCATCTGGTGCGCCGCATCGCCGGCGAGGAGCACGCGGCCCTCGCGCCAGGACCGTGCGACCAGGGCGTGGAAGCGATAGACCGCCTTGCGGTCAAGTGTCACGTCATCGCCTAGGTTCCAAGGGGCGAGCAGGGTCCGGATAAAGCCGTCGTCCAGCACTTGCTCAGGCGTTTCGCCCGGCAGCATCATGAACTCCCAGCGATGGCGGCCGGCGCTCATCAGCACGCAAGTGGTAGGACGTCCGGGATCGCAGATCTGCAGGTTGATTTTCGGAACCACTTCAGCGTCGGGCACCAGGGCGTCGATGACTAGCCAGGGTTCGTCGAAACCGTAATCGTCGAGTTCGACTCCCAGGCTTTCACGCACGCGGCTGGAGGCTCCGTCGCAGCCGACCAGGTATTGCGCCCGGATCGTTGACGATCCGGCCAAGCTCGACAGCCCGACACTGACCCCGCCTGCATCCTGCGCCAGCGTTTCCACCGCAGCACCCAGCCGCAGTTCGGCAAGTTCGCTCTGCGCAAGCTTTGCCCGCAACGCGCGCTCGATGCCCGGCTGATGGATCATGTACCCCGCCGCCCAGCCAGAGGGCGACCCGGCAGCGTCAGGATCGAAGCGCAGCAGCACCGACCCGTCCGCCGCGCGGAACTCGTACGGCGGCGCCGGGCGTATCGAATCGGCGATCCCGTCCAACACCCGCAATTGCTGGAACAGCCGCATGATTTCGTGGTCGAAGTGCGCCGCGCGGGGAAGCGGATAGACGTCCATGCTGCGCTCGACGGCGATCACCTTGACGCCCATCCCGACGAGAAGCAGTGCCAAGGCGACGCCCGTCGGGCCAAGCCCGGAGATCAGGACGTCGCAATCACAGGCCTCGTGCCTCCCGCTCACGCTTCCGGCTCACAGACGTTCTCGATGGCGCCGAGGCCGTCGATTTCGACGCGGACCCGATCGCCGGGCGCCAGGAAGCGCATCGGCTTCATGGCCGCGCCGACGCCGCCGGGCGTGCCGGTGAACAGCAGGTCGCCCGGCTCCAGCGTCATCGCCTGCGACAGGTGCTCGACCTGGCTCCAGACATCGAAAACAAGCTGGGATGTGTTTGAGGACTGTCGCAACTCGCCGTTGACCAGGCATTGGATGCTGAGGGAGTGAGGGTCGGCAACCTCGTCGGCTGTCGTGATCCAGGGGCCGAACGGGGCGTGGCTGTCGAACGATTTTCCCACTACCCATTGCGAGGTGCGGTGCTGCCATGCCCGCTCGGTGACGTCGTTGCCAATGCACCAGCCGAACACCGCGCCCGGCGCGGCCTCGCGCGACACATGGCATCCGCCGGTGCCGATCACGGCGACCATCTCGGCTTCGTAATCGGAATGTGGCGAGACCCGCGGCAGCTGGATCGGGTCGAACGGCCCGTTCACGGCGGTGACGGCCTTGCTGAACCAGATTTGGTGCGGCGGCATCTCAGCGCCGCTCTCGGCGATGTGGTCGGCATAGTTGAGGCCGATGGCCATGATCTTGCCGGGGCGCAGGACGGGCGCCATGAATCGCACGGACTCGGTCGGAATGGCCTGCTTGGCCTCGATCGAGAGCCGGCGCACCTCTCGCTCCAGCGTCGGCCATCGCGCGATCAGGTCGATCATATCCACGGCCAGGCGTGGCGCGACGCGCGAGAGCGGGAGGACGTGGTCTCCGGCCACGATCCCAAGTTCGGGCCCAAGTTCGGGGCCGCCGCCTGCCCCGAACGTTGCGAGCTTCATGCCCGCGCTTCCGCTGCGGCCACGTGCCGCCCGGCAGCCGCGATCATGAATGCGCCGTCGGCGCCGCAGGACCCCACTGGGTTCCCATGAGTTCCTGGACCGTGGCGACATGAGGCGCATCTTCGGCGGTGAACAGGTCGCCGTCAGTCCAATGCTCCAACTGCCGGCCCCAAGGGTCCAGCCAGTAGTCGAAGACCTGGCTGCCGAGCGTATGGCGGCCCACGCCCCATGCGGAACGATACTGCTTGCGCTGGAGGTGGTTGTGGCCGGCCATCAGGTCATCGAGGTCCCGCACCTCGTAGGCGGCATGATGGAAGCCGGGAGCGCCTCCGGGCATCTGCACGAGAAACACGCTGTGATGGTCGGTCGGCTCCGGGCCACGGTCGCAGCGCAAGAAGGCGCCGAGCGCAGAGCCGTTGGGGAGCTGGATCTCGTCCGAGGTAATCAGGCCGAAGCGGTCCTTCCACCAACGCTCGGACGCGCGAAAGTCACTGACTGACAACACTACATGGCCCAGCCGCACGACTTGCGAGGGCGAAGCAGGTACCCGCTTGACCGCACGGACGCGCCTGCGCATCTCCGCGTCGTTCCACCCGACGCGCGACTCCTGTACGGGAGCAGGAATCTGTGCCTGCTCGGCGATGACGGTGACCGCCATATCGTCCGGATCGGTCAACTGGATGGCATAGCCGCCGCCGGGGGTCTGGGCTTCGACGACGGGAACATCGGTGCTCTGGGCCAGCCGTTCGAGGTCGGCCAGCGACGCCGCCTCCAGGGTGACGCCGAGGAAGGCGGGTGGCCCCAAGCGGGTGCAATGGACGAAGGGCTTCGCACCGGCAGCCCTCATGTAAAGAACATCCTCGCCGCTTTCAGGCGCGATCGACATGCCGAAGTCTTCCAGGAAGCTCCGCATGAGCGCGAGATCCGGCGCTGCGAAACTGACGTTGGCGACGTCGCGAACCTTGATCCCGTCCATTTCCGTTCCTTCCGAGCACCGCCTTGAGGGAAAGCCACACGCAGACGACTCCGCTTGACGGTTGCCGCCATCGCAAGGCGATCCCCCCTTCTCTCTATTTGTACTTCTTAGTCATTTTAGGCAAGTGATTTCTGCAACCGGGCCGACGCGTGATAGGCATGACCGACAGACCAGCGTGATCGTCCGGCCTGCTTGCGCGCGCGCGCGCGTGGACAGTCATCCTAAAGTCTTGATGGAGCCAATGGCGAGGGCGAGAGATGACGAACGTGGTCAGGCAAGCGGGCAAGGCGGTCGTGCCCTCGCTTACGCCAGCAGACGTTGGAGGTACGGGACCGGCGACGGTGATGCTTCGTCGGCGCACCAAGACGCGTGAAGCGTTGCTGTCGGCGGGGCGCGGATTGATGGCTGCGCGGCCACGGGACGGGTTCACCATTGACGATATCGTCCAATCTGCCGGTGTCGCCAAGGGATCGTTCTACAATCATTTCCCAGACAAGGAAGCGCTGGCCGACGAAGTTTACCGGACAATCCGGGCCAAGGAAGAAAGCGAGATCGACGCTGCCAACGAAGCGGTTCAGGAGCCAACCGTCAGAATCGCGCGTGCCATGACCGTCTATGCACGGTTCGCCCTGACCTCGCCGGATGAGGCACGGATCATAACCTTGGGACAGGTGGACTCTCTGTCCATTGGGTCGTCGGCGAATGCCGGCCTGGTTCGGGACATCGCCGAAGGGCTCCGGACCGGTAAGCTGGTCGTGCCATCAATTGAAGCCGCAGCATTGCTGGTGATCGGGCAAACGGCTGTGCTGATGTCGCGCTTGCAGACTGTGAACGGACGTGATGCCGCCGCCTGGCTTGCCCAGCAATGCGTTGCTTTGACGCTGCTCGGGCTTGGGCTTGAACATAGAACGGCACATTCCGTCTCTGCGCAAGCAATCGAAGACATCCTGCGCAGTGAGGACCCAAGCCCCTCGATTAAGAACACACCGAGGCGAACTTCCGCAGCGAGTTCTGCATGACATGATTGAAATCGTAGGTCTCGCCGTAAGCGCTATGGATCTTCACGTCGGCGGCGTAGTGCCCGTGCAGCCGGCCCAGGCCGCGGCCGATCCAGATCGCGTCGGTCCAGCTCCGGATGTAGTCGCGCGGATCGCGGTAGGGCGCATAGGCGGAGGGGGACAATCCGTCGGTTGGTGCGTCGTTCATCGCTGCCCTCGTGCGCCTCAGCTAAGCGCGGGTGCAGCCATCGCGTGGAGCCGTCCCGCGTCGAACGTTGCCAATTTCGGCGTGGTCTCGGACGCAACAAGCGACTTCGCCACCGCCTCGCCCAGCCCGGCCGAGTGCTTGAACCCATGCCCGGAGCACGCCGAAACCAGCAGCACCCGGTCGTTCTCCGGCGCGCGCGCAATGAGGAAATCCCCGTCGGGCGTGCTGGTGTACAGGCACGTCGCACTGCGCAGCGGACGCGGCGACAGGCCGGGCAGGCGTCCGTCAACCTGGTCCCGGAACGTCGCCTGCGCCTCCGCGGCGGACGCCTCGCGCCGCAGCGCATCGGGATCGGGCGTCGCCAGCGAGTATTGCTCGGTGCCCACCTTCACGCCCTGCGTCGCCGGCGGGATTGGAAAGCCGTAGAAGCTGTCCTCCGGCCCGTCGCCATGCAGCCAGATGAATGCGGGAAAGCGGTCCGGCGCGAATTCTGCGGCCGCGATCGGCTCGAACCAATGCAGCGCCTGCCGCGTCACGGTGAGGTGCGGCGCCAGCGTGCCGCCGAGCAGCCCGGCCGACCACGCCCCGGCGGCCAGCACGGCCTCGGCAGCAAAAAAACGGTCGCCGCCTTGGGTGGTGACGCAGACGCCGGAGCCGTCGCGTTCGATGCGCGTTGCCTGCGTCCCGGTCCGCACGGTGGCGCCGCGGCGCTTTGCCAATGCGAGCTGCGCCTCGACGCAGGCCTCGGGCCGCACGTAGCCGCCGCCGGGTTCGAAATAGCCGATCTCGTCGCCGCGCAGGCGGAACTGCGGGAAGCGCTGCATGACCGCTTCGGCGCACAGGACGTCGTGCGGAATGGCGAACCGTTCGGCGACGGCGATGGTGCGGCGGAGGAAGTCGCCCTTGCCGTGCACCACGGCCGTGCCGGAGCTTTTGGCGAGGATCAGCACGCCGCACTGCACCATCAGCTCCACGCCGGTCTCCTGCTCGAGCTCGCGCCAGATCTCGTGCGAGCGCAGCACGAACGGCACATAGGCCTCGCCCTCGCCGATGGCGCAGCGGGTGAGCCGTGTTTCGCCATGGGTGGAGCCCAAGGTGTGCGGCGGGTCGTAGCGGTCGAGGCCGATCACGCGCTGGCCCCGCTGGGCGAGCTGCAGCAGGCAGGCGCTGCCCATGGCGCCGAGGCCGATGACGACGGTGTCGAAGCGGTTGCCGCCGGGGAGCGAAGTCATTGCCTGTCCCGCAACCGGTGCATGGTGTCCTTCAGCGCGGGGTAGAGGTCCGTATAGACGCCGAACAGCCGGTCATAGGCCGCGCGCACGTCTGGGTTCGTCCGGGTCCGGGGCACCAGCGTGACCCAGCCGCGTGCGGCCTGCTCCGGCGTGACCAGGCCAACGCCGAGGCCAGCGAGCAGCGCTGCGCCCAACGCCGCCTCGACGTTCTGCTCGATGGTCTGGACGGGGTAGCCGGTGATGTCGGCGGCGATCTGCATCCAAAGGTCGGAATGCGCCGCGCCGCCCACGACAATGAGGGTGTCGTCGAGCGCTTGCAGGTTGCGGCGGCCAGCCTCGATGTTATGGCGCAACGCGAAGGTCACGCCCTCCAGCACCGCGCGATACAGGTGGGCGCGGGTGTGGAACAGGCTGAGGCCCACGAACGCGCCGCTCGCCCGCCCGTCCCACACCGGGCTGCGCTCGCCCATGAGGTAGGGCAGGAACACGACCCCATCCGACCCGGCGTCGATGCTGGCCGCCTCGCCGTCGAGCCTGGACAGCGGCAGCGCCGCGCCGAGCTGCTCCTGGAACCAGGAAACCGAGGCGCCGGCGGTGATGGCGCCGCCAAACACATAGAGGTCCCGCAGGCCGTTCAGCACGTGCGGCATGGCGATCAGGCCGTGCCGGGCGTCGGCGGCCTGCGCGATGCTGCCCCAGCACATGCTGGTGCCGATCATCGCGACGTGCTGGCCGGGCCGCGTCGCCCCGGCGGCGAGGGTCGCGACCGCCGCGTCCACGCCGCCCGCGATCACCGGCGTGCCTGCGGCAAGGCCCGTGCGCCCGGCCCATTCGGCCCGCAACGTGCCGACGGGGGCGCTGGATTCGACCAGCCGGTCCGGCATCATCGCGCGCGGGATGCCGAGCAGGCCCAGCATTTCGTCCGACCAGGCCCGGCGGCGCATGTCATAAACGCCGCCGATGTTGCCGGCGGACGAGTGGTCCACCGCCAGCTCGCCGGTCAGCGCGTGCGCCACATAGGCGTTGGGCGGCAGCAGATAGCGCGTGCGCGACCACACCTCCGGACGGTGCCGCTGCAGCCACAGCATCTTGGTGTAGCCGTAGTAGCTGTCGACGCCGTTGCCGGTGATGTCGAACAGGCGGTCCTGGTCGATGTTGGCGCGCACCCACGCCACCTCGTCTTCCGCCCGGCGGTCCATCCAGATCAGGCACGGGTGCAGCGGCTGCATGTCCGCGTCGACCGGGATGCCAGAGCCGCCATACAGGCTGCTGACGCATAGGGCCGCGACATCGCCGGGCGGAACCGCGGTCGAAGCCGCAGCCCGGGCCATGCAGCCGGCGATGCAGGCGATCACGGCGTCGAGCCACACCGACGCGTGCTGCTCCGCCCACAAAGGACGCGGCGTGTCCGGCTGGTAGCCGTGCGAGTGCTGTGCGGCGATGCGGCCCGACCCGGCATCGATCAGCAGCGCCTTGGTGCTCTGCGTGCCGATATCGACGCCGAGGACGTAAGGCATCAGGCGACCGGCTTCAGCAGGACCTTAATCGAATCGAGCGAGTTGGCGACGCGGATCGCCTCGTCCCACTCGCCGATGGGATAGCCATGCGTCACGATGCCCTGCGAGGTGACGAGGCCGCGGTCCAGCAGGTCAATCGCGATCGGGTAGCAGTACGGGCCGAGGTGCGAGCCGCGGATGTCCAGCTCCTTGCGGTCGCCGATGATCGACCAGTCCACCGTCGTGTCGGAGCCGAAGACGGAAAACTCGACAAAGCGACCGAGCTTGCGGATCAGCGACAGTCCCTGGGTGACGCCCGCCGGCGAACCGGTCGCTTCGATATACACGTCGCAGCCATAGCCGCCGGTCAGCCCCTGCACGATGGCCAGCGCGTCCTGCTCGCGCGGGTTGATCACCACGTCGGCGCCGAAGCCGCGGGCGAGTTCCAGCCGTTCCGCCACCATGTCGATCACGACCAGCTTCTTCGGCGTCTTGAGCTTCGCCACCTGCACCATCATCAGCCCGATCGGCCCGGCGCCGGCGATCACCACCACGTCGTCCAACTGCACGTCGCCGCGCTGCACGGTGTGGATGGCGCAGGCCAGCGGCTCGATGATCGCTGCATCCTCCAGCCGCATGCTGGGGGGGATGACGTGCACCCGCGCCGTCGTGGGGATCAGCATGTATTCGGACATGCCGCCGTCGGCGACCTGACGCTGGAAGCCGAAGATGTTGTGCACCTCGCACATCCAGTATTGGCCGGAGCGGCAGAAGCGGCAGCGGTCGCAAGGGACGATCTGCTCAGCGATGACGGTGTCGCCAGGCTTGACGCCGAAATGCTCGGCGGCGCCGTCGCCGAGGTCGTCGACCAGGCCGAAGAACTCATGCCCGGGGATCACCGGCGGCTTGACGTAGGCGGGCGTGCCGGTCGCCGCATCGCCCCAGAACATCTTGGCGCCGCCCCAGCACTTGCAGTCGCTGGCGCATATGCCGCAGGCGGAGATGCGTATGACCATCTCCCGCGCGCCGGGGTTCGGGCGGGCGACCTGCTCGACCCGGTAATCTTCCGGGCCGTGGCAGACGACGGCGGTCATGCGGTCGTTCGGTTTGGTTTGGCTCATTTCCGGCGCTCACGTCCAATGTAGATGGCCAACAAGATAATCCCACCCTTCACGACCGTCTGCACGTAGGGGTTCACCCCCACCATGTTCAGGCCGTTGTTCAATACGCCCAGCAGCAGCGCGCCGAGCAGGGTGCCGATCAGCGAGCCGCGCCCGCCGGCGATGGAGGTGCCGCCCAACACCACCGCGGCGATGGCGTCGAGCTCGAAGCCCTCGCCTGCGCCGGGCTGGCCGCTCATCAAGCGCGAGGTCAGCACGACCGCGGCGATGGCGGAGGCAAGCCCGCTTAGGCCGTAAACCACGAGCTTGGTCGGCGAGACCCGCACGCCCGACAGCCGCGTCGCCGTTTCGTTGCCGCCAATGGCATAGACGTAGCGTCCGAACGGCGTGCGTTCGAGCAGCACCCAGGCCAGGATATACAGCACGGCCATGACCACGATCGGCGTCTGCACGCCGAGGATGGAGCCGCCGCCGAAGAAGCGCATCCAGGCCGGCAGCCCGCTGATCGGGTAGCCGCCGGTGTAGATCAACGCCAATCCGCGGGCGATCCCCATGGTCGCGAGCGTCACGATGATCGGCGGCATCTTGGCATAGGCGACGAAGCCGCCGTTCGCCAGGCCGAACGCCAGCCCAACGCCAAGGCACACCAGCAGCCCCAGCCCGCCGTTCAGCCCACCCGCCATCAAGCCCGCCATCAGCGTGCCCGACAGCGCCATGACAGCGCCGACCGAGAGGTCGATGCCGCCGGTCAGGATCACCAGCGTCATGCCGACGGCGATGATCGCGTTGATGGAAACCTGGCGCAGGATGTTGGTGATGTTGCCGGCGGACAGGAACGTGTCGCTGGCGAAGGTCATGACGACGCAGACGACAATCAGCCCGATCAGGGGATAGAAGATGGTCGAGCGCCGGATCGCTGCCAGGCCGCCCGGCAGCAGCGACCCGCCCGGCGCCGGCGCGGCCAGTTTAGTGGAGCTCATGGCTGCCTCCCGCGGTCGCGTGGCGCATCACGGCGGCAGGGTTGATGTCGCCGCCCTCCAGGATGCGGACGATGCGGCCCTCCCAGAACACCGCGACGCGGTCGCACATGCCGATGATCTCCGGCAGCTCGGACGACACCATGATGATCGAGTAGCCGCGTTCGGTGAGCTGGCGCATCAGGGTGTAGATCTCGGACTTGGCGCCGATGTCGATGCCGCGGGTCGGCTCGTCGAAGAACAGGATCTTGGCGTGGTGGTTGAGCCAGCGGGCCAGCACGACTTTCTGCTGGTTGCCGCCCGACAGCGTTTCCACCACCGTGCCCATGCCCGGCGCCTTCACGCCGACGCTGGCGATGACCGCCGCCGTCGCGCGCCGCTCCGCCCGGCCGTCGATGAACACGCCGAATGCGGGATACTTGGCCAGGTTGTTGATCGAGACGTTCTCCTTGATGGGGAAGCTCGTGATCAGCCCCTCGACCTTGCGGCTCTCGGGCAAGACGCCAAGGCCCAGCGCCAATGCCTCCGCCGGACTGCGCAGGGCGGCGTCGCGGCCGTCAACCTTGACGGATTTGCGCTGCACCGGGTCGGCGCCCAGCACCGCCATCACCGTCTCCGTGCGGCCGGAGCCGACCAGCCCGGCGAACCCCAGGATTTCGCCCTCATGTAGCGCAAAGGCGTTGACGGGGCCGCCGCGCTCGATCTGCAGGCCCTCGACCTCCAGCACCTTGCGGCCATCGGCCGGGCGCGGCGGCTTGGGCGGGAAGGCGCGGTCGATGCGCCGGCCGACCATCATCTGCACTAGCGTGTCGTGGTCGGTGTCGGCCACGGTCGTGTCGCCGACATACTGGCCGTCGCGCAGCACGGTGATGCGGTCGCAGATCTCGAAGATTTCCTCCATGTGGTGCGAGATGAACACCATCGCGACGCCCTGGCGGCGCAGCTCGCGCATGATGGCGAACAGGTGCTCGGCGTCGGTGGGCGTCAGCGTCGCGGTCGGCTCGTCGAGCACCAGTATGCGCGCATCGAGCGCCAGCGCCTTGGCGATCTCGATGAATTGCTGCTGCGCCACGCTCAGCCGCCGCACCTCGGCCGCGAGGTCGAGCTGCACGCCAAGGCGCCGGAACAGCGCCGCCGCCTCGCGCCGCATCCGCGCGCGGTCGAGCAGGCCGAAGCGCAGCCGCTCGCGGCCGAGGAAGATGTTCTCGACCGCGTTCAGGTAGGGGATCAGGCTGAATTCCTGGAACACTGTGCCGATGCCGGCGGCGATCGCGTCATGGTAGTTGGCCAGCACGCGCGGCTGGCCGTCCAGGGTGATGCTGCCCTCGTCCGGCTGGTAGATGCCCGACAGGACCTTCATCAGCGTCGACTTCCCCGCGCCGTTCTCGCCCAGCAGCGCGTGGATTTCGCCTGCGTGGATGTCGAGGTCGACGCCGTTCAGCGCACGCACGCCCGGGAAACTCTTGCCGATGCCGCGCAAGGCCAGCAGCGGCGCTCCCCGAGCGTTCGTCGCATTCACCAATGGAACGTCTTGGCGCCGCTCGCGTCGACCAGCTTCACATCGATAGGGACCGAGCTCGGCACGTTCGCGCCCCACTTCTTCGCCAACGCGATGCCGAGGGCGATGCGCACCTGGTCGGCGGGATACTGCGCCGAGGTCTCGATGAACTTCGAGCCGGGCTTCTGCATCGCCTCGACCGCCTCGGGCGCGCCGTCGACGGAGGTCAGCTTGATGTCCTTGCCGCTGGCCTCGATGGCGGACAGCGCACCCATGGAACCGCCGTCGTTGACGCTGAACACGCCCTTCAGGTTCGGGTGCGCCTGGATCATGTTCTCGGTCACGCTCAGGGCGTTGGCACGCTCCTGCTTGCCATTCTGGGTGTCGACGACCTTGATGTTGGGATACTTCTCCAGCGCCGCGCGGCAACCCTTCACCCGCTCCAGGATCGGCACGACCGGGATGCCGTCGAGGATCGCGACCTCGCCGGCGCCGCCGATCGCCTTGGCGAGGAACTCGCACGCCATCTGCCCGGCGTCGACGTTCTTCGAGCCGACGAAGCTGTCGACCGGGCCGGACGCGTTGGCGTCCACCGCCACCACGACGATGCCCGCGTTGTGCGCCGATGTCACGGCGGATTGGATGCCGGCGGTGTCCGTCGGGTTGACCAGCAGGATGTCGATCTTCTGCTGGATCATGTCCTCCACGTCGGAGATCTGCTTCGACACGTCGTGGTGGGCGTCGGTGACGATGACGGTGGCGCCGATGGTGGCGGCGGCGTCGCGCAGCGCCTTCTGCATGGTCACGAAATACGGGTTGTTCAGCTCCTGGAACGTCATGCCGATCTTGAGCGGCGCGGCCTGCGCATTGGCGACGCCGAACGCGAGGGCGGCGACGCCCGCCAGGGCCAGGGTCTTAAAACTAGTCATTGCAGGTTCCTTTGGTTGTTCTTGCCCTCGAGCGAGGCTGCCGCCTGCCCGAGGTGGTGGTTGCGGTAGGCCGAGGGAGCCATCGACTTCTGCGCCAGGAATTGGCGGTTGAAGTTCGATAGGTTGCTGAAGCCGACCTCGAAGCAGATGTCGACGATGCGGCGGTCCCCGCTGGTCAGCAGTTCGCAGGCGCGGGCGATGCGGAGGCTGTTGACGTAGGCAACGAAGTTCAGGCCGGTGTGGCGTTGGAACGCCCGGCAGAACCCGCCGCGGCTGTATCCGCTCAGCGCTGCCAGGTCGCCCTCCCGCAGGTCGGTGCCGAGGTTGCGGCTGATGTGCTCCAGCACGTGGTTAAGCGGCTGGTCCATGACGCCGCCTGGGGCGCCGCCTGGGCCGCCGTCCGGCACAGGGCGATAGCCGGCGCTGGCCAGCGGACGCCGCCCGCAGTCCCATTGCAGCAGGCCGAGCAGGGCGAACAGCAGTTCAATGCGGCGTCCGCCGGCGGCTGACAGCAGCTCGTCCATGATCGGACGGGCCGCGTCGCCGGCCTGCGGGGTGAACTGCAGGCCTCGGCTGGCCTCGGTCAGCATCCCGTCGAGGAACGCCATCTCGGGGAACAGCGCAGTGATGCCGGATGCGAACGCCGCCGTGAACTGCAGCACGAGGCACCGCTGGCTGATTTCGGCGCCCGCGGGCACGTCGCTGATCCAATTATGCGGCAGGTTCGGCGCGGTAAGCACCAGGTTCCCCGGGGCGAACGTGCCGACATAGTCGCCGACAAAGGCGCGCCCGGTGGTCGCGGTAATCAAGTGCAGCTCGTACTCCGGATGGAAGTGCCAACGGACGGTCCGGAACGGATATCCGTGCGACCAAACCTTGAACGACCCGTTGCGCGGCACCTCGACCAGCTCGAGGCCGGGTCCTGGCACGCGTCGGCTCAGCTCACGCGGGTACGCTGTCATCCTGGCCGCTACCAACCGGCCTTTGGCAAGCGGTCAACTGCACGGCAATCCGCTGATTTGCGCATTTCTCTCCCCCCCATGCCGGCAACTCGCGGTACTCCGCTGCGCCAATCGTCTTTAAAGGAGTAAGCTACGGAGGCATTGCAGGCATTACAACGCCATTTTGCCCGGCGAACTAATAGTTTTGTGTCGTCGCCCGGTCAAGCCGATGGGGCGGGCGCGGCCAGGGTTATGGAGCGGTTCCCTACCGATACCAGCAGATGATAGCTGGCCCAGTTCGCCGCGTAGTCGGCGGGAACGGGTATCAGCGCCGAGGCGACATACTGGTCGCTCACCTCCGCGGGCGTCGGACGGCCGACGGGCACGCTCGTGCCGATCCCCAAGCCGAGCCCGCTGCAGCAGCCGGAAAAGCCGAACCCGCCTATCCCCAGGCTGACGGATGGCGGGGGATTGTAGAGCACATGGGGACCGCTCACGGGCGAGATCGCCGCCGCGGGATACCGCGAGCCCTGTGCGGAGATCAGCGCGACATCCGATGCAGGCTGCAGGCCGCTGATCATCACCTGCACCGCCCGGTTCTGCGCATCGTAGCGCACCTCGGCGGTGTTCGGCTGCGGCAGCCTTGGGCCGGCGCACGCGACGAGGGAAAGCATGAGGCAGATGGCGAGGGACGATTTCAAGGATCGGGCATCTCTGTTGCAATGCTGAAACGCGTTGGCGGGACTTCCGTCCCCGGCACACGATGATTTCAAGGCGGCCGGCGGGATTGAGCTACACAGGCAGGGCCAGCCCGCCGTTTCAGACAGAGCTGGAACTATTGGCGCTGGTCGTGGTCTGCTTTGTCCTTTGCTCCACGAAGGCACGCAGGACGGCGTTCATGCGCGTCTGATAGCCTGGCCCTTGGCTCCGGAACCACTCGACCACCTCAGCATCAAGGCGGAGGGACAGCAGCTTCTTGGGAACAGGCATGACCGCCTCAGCGGCCAAGTGCCAGTCCTCGGGAACGTCCCGGAGGTCAGAGTCGCTCGCAATGTCGCGCTCAAGCTCGGCATCCGACTTAGCTCGCACACGGGCCAGGTCGGTTCGGCTTTCGCCACGCGCGCGGCGGTCATCCAGATCAGCAGCCGTGTAACTCCTGATGGCGTCTCTTTTCTCCATTTCTGGCTCTCCGTAGGGAAATCATGCGAACGGCGTCCCCACGCATCGTGAAGATGGCAGTGACATAGACATCCTCAATCATGCCCGTTGTTGTCCTCCGAATCTCCCCGTCAACAGCTTTGGCATTCCCTTCTATTCGCGGACTGCTGAACAGAATGTTGGAGTCCAGGAAGTCCAGGCTATGCTTTTCTATGTTGGAGAGGCGCTTTTCCTCGTCTCACTCGAAGGTTAGCACCAATGGGATAGCTGGTATCATGCTTTACAGGAATATAGATATAGAACGTAGCTACGGATGCACAAGCCCATCTGCGTCGATACCTCAACAAAAGGTTTGGGTCGCCGCATCTCCGTGGCCTAAGCCCGCCTGCTTGCGGGTTGATTCGCCGGGCACTGTCTGAACCAGGTCATGGGCAAACCGGAGGCATGACAGTGGAAAAGCTCTGAAATCGTAAGTAAAACTCACTCAAACAGCCGCTCAGCGTTAGGCCCGGCCGGCGCTCGCCTCCATCTCCCGCCGCAGCGCGACCACGTCGGCGTCGTCCTTCAGCTCCACATCGTCGAATGCGATGACCGTGTCGCGCGCCACCGCGCGCTTAAGGCGCACATTGCCTGCGAGGCCGATCGGCAATGCGCCCAGCGCCAGGCTGCGGCGGGCCGGGATGGCATTGGCCCAAACGGCATAGCCGCCCTCGCCGTCCAGCATTTCGCCGGGCCGCAGGTCCCGCTTGGCCGTGGCCACCGCATCGCCGCGGAACTCCTTGGAGCAGCCGGTCGGCTCGTTGCGCAGGACAGCGGACAGCACGCTGATGCTGGTTTCCAGCCCGATCAGGTGGAACGGCCGCCACATCGACGCATACCACCCGGACGGGTCCGTCTGCATGCCGTACTGGGCGAAGCAGGCGCGGGCATACTCGTTATGCGCCTTGAGCACGACGAACACGCCGTAGCGGATGTTGTTGGGCACCTCACGCCCGTCCGGCTCCTGGCTGGCGGCGATGTCCAGCAGCCCGGCACGCGGCAGGCGCCCGCCTTCCGCTACCGGGCGGAACACCCGGGCCAGGTCGTGCAAGCCAGCCGGCGGAAAGGCCAGTCCGTCGTCGGGGCAGTCCAGCCCGGTGCCATTGGCGACGGCGGCCATCTCGATCGCCGCCTTGGTCCCGTCGGTGAAGCTGTTGTACATCTTCGGGTTGAAATCGCCCTTGGCGACCTGCTCCTCCGACCAGCCGAAGAAGCCCCAAACGGTGTCCGGCGTCGAATAGCGGTAGCGCGGCTCGAAGTTCATGCCCTTGCCGGCGGCAGTGATCTCGAAGCCGCAGGACCGCGCCCAGTCCACCAGCTCGCAAATAAGGGCCGGCTGGTCGCCATAGGCCATCGAATACACCAGACCCCGCGCCCTGGCCCGCGCTGCCAGCAGCGGGCCGCACAGCACGTCCGCCTCGACATTGACCATCACGACGTGCTTGCCGCCCTCGATGGCGGCCAAGCCGTGGCGGACTCCGGCAATCGGGTGGCCCGTCGCCTCGATGATGCACTCGATGCCGGGGTGCGCGGCCAGGGCGTGCGCGTCATCCAGCACGCAGGTGGCCCCGGTCCGCATCGCCTCGTCCAGCGTGGCCGCCCCATAACGCTCAGCCGGCCACCCCACCCGGTTCAATGACCCGCGCGCCTTGCCCACGTCCAGGTCGGCTATGCCCACGACATGCAGCCCCTCGATGCGCATCGCCTGCGCCAGGATCATCGAGCCGAACTTGCCGGCGCCGATCAGGCCCACACGGACGGGACGCCCGGCCTCGGCGCGCGCACCGAGCATGGGGAACAGGTTCATGGGGAGGTCCTCATGGTTGGGGAATGAACCCGGTGGACAGCCAAGGCACCAGGGCGATGACGACGATGCCGGCGGCGAGCGCCCCCAGATAAGGCCAGATGCGGCGCAGCCCCGCCTCGGCCGGCACCTGGCCGATGATGCAGGCGGCGTAGTAGCCAAGCCCGAACGGCGGGGCGAACAGGCCGAGGCCCATCGCCAGGATGACGACGACGGCGTAGTGCAGCTCGTTGACGCCGATCTGCCGGGCGATGGGGAACAGCAGGGGGCCGAACAGCACCATGGCGGGGATGCCCTCCAGCACCGACCCCAGCACCGCGAACACGACGATGGAGATGCCGAGGAAGCTCCAGTGCCCGCCAGGCAGGCTGCCCATGAATTGGGCGAGCGACTGGGAAAAGCCCGACTGCGTCAGCGCCCAGGCCATCGCCGTCGCGCCGCCCACGATCAGCAGGATCGCGCCGGACAGCGTCGCGGTGTTGATCAGCATCGGATAGATGCGCCGCCAGTCGAACTGCCGATAAACCAGCAGCCCCACCACCACCGTGTAGGCGACGCCGATGGTCGACACCTCCGTCGCCGTCGCCACCCCCTCCACCACGGCGCCGCGGATCACGAACGGCAGCAGCAGCGCCGGGATGGCGACGATGAAGGCGCGCCACACCACGCGGGCCGGGGCGCGCACGACGCCGGCGAGGTTCTCGCGTCCTGCGGCGCGCCGGGCCATCAGGCACAGCACCAAGGCCAGGAACAGGCCCGGCAGCAGCCCGGCGGTGAACAGCCCGGCGATGGACACGCTCGTCACCGACCCGATCACGATCAGCACAATGGAGGGCGGGATGGTCTCGCTCATGGCGCCGGATGCCGCCAGCAGCGCGATCAGCTCGCCCTCGTCGGCGCCGCGGCGCTTCATCTCGGGGAACAGCACCGGGGCGACGGCCGCCATGTCCGCCGTCTTGGAGCCGCTGATGCCGCTGACCAGCAGGATCGCGCCGATCAGCACGTAGGACAGCCCGGCCCGCACATGCCCGACCAATGCCGCCAGGAAGGCGACCAGCACGCGCGCCAGTCCCGTCATCTCCATCAACTGGCCCAGCAGCACGAACAACGGCACGGCGAGCAGGATCAGCGAGCTCATGCCCTCGTCCATGCGTCCGACCACGATGGACAGCGGGGTGGACGTGACGGTGAGCAGGTAGGCGATGGTCGCCAGCGCGAAGCCGAACGCGATCGGCAGGCCGGCGATGACGCCCGCGCCTAGCAGCAGCACGAAGAACACCAGCAGGTTCCAGGCGCCCATATGGCGCAGCGCCGGCCCAGCCATCCAAAGCAGCACAGCCAGCACGCCCAGCAGCAGCGCCGCCGCCAGCAGGTCGCGCACGCGGCGCCGGGCAAGCTGCGCCAGGGCACTCAGCCCGATCAGCACCAGCCCGGCCGGCATGGCCGCCGCGCGCACCAGGCCCGACCAGCCCAGCGCCGGCGTTTCGATGAACGATTGGTCGTCGGCGTAGTCCCAGGACGACTGCAGCACCAGTGCCACGAACAGCAGCGGCACGCCGATGTTCAACACTTCCGCAATGGCGCGTGCCCCCGGCGGCAGGCGGTCCACCAAATAGGACAGCCGCATGTGGCCGCCGCGCTGCAGGGCGACGGCGGCGCCGAACATGGCGAGCCACAGGAACAGGATGGACGCCAGCTCGTCCGACCAGATGATTGGCCGGTGGAACACGTAGCGGGCAACGACGCCGCAGAACAGCACCACGACCTCCGCCGCGACCAGCAGCACGGTCGGAACCTCGACCAGCAGGGCCAGGCCACGGGTGACGGCGGCGAGGACCCAGCCGGACGATGCCCACGCAAGCACGGGGTTGGGCACGGCCGTCAGGCGAGCTCGCCCGAAACCGACTGCAGCGCGGCCCAGGCCTGGTCGCCGAACTTGGCGCGCCAATCGGCGTAATAAGTGGACGACTTCAACGCGGCGCGGAAGGCGTCCTTGTCGACGGCGATGAAGGTCATGCCTTTGCCTTGCAGGATCGCTTTCAGCCCGGCGTCCAGCCGTTCCTCGTCCCCGCGCTGGTCCATGACCGACTGCCGCAGTTCCCGCCGCACGACCTCTTGCACGTCGGCCGGCATCCGGCCCAGCGCCCGGCGGTTGGCCAGCACGCAGAAGCTGTCCCAGATGTGGCTGGTCTCCGAGCAGTATTTCTGCACCTCGTACAGCTTCGCCGTGTCGATCGTCACCAGCCCGTTCTCCTGGCCGCCGACCAGCCGGGTTTGCAGCGCCGTGTAAACCTCGTTGAAGTTGATCGAGGTCGGCGCCGCGCCCAGCGCCTGGAACAACGAGGTGAAGATGGGCGACACCGGCACCCGGATGTGGAAACCCTTGAGGTCCGCCGGCCCCTTGACCTGGACTTCCGCGGTGGTGATCTGGCGGAAGCCGTTGTCGCCCAGCGGAGCGATCAAGACGATCCCCGCTTTATCCACCTGGCCCTCGATATACTTGCCCAACGCCCCATCCACGCCGCGCCACACCTGGCCGTAGCCGTTGAAGGCGAAGCCCACGTTCACCAGCGCTGTCGCCGGCACCAGGGTGGACAGCACCGATCCCGCGACGTTCAGGAACTCGATCCCGCCGGCGCGCAACTGGCTGATCTGGTCGGTGTCCGAGCCGAGCTGGTTGTTGGGGAACAGGCGCATCTCCACGCGCCCGCCGGTGGCGGCCTTGATGCGGTCGATGCCTTCCTGCAGCCGAGTGTTGATCGGGTTGGTCGGCGACTGGCCGGTGGCGAACTTGAACTCGAACTCTGCGGCGCCGGCCGGACGGGTGCGTATGGCGAACAGCGGCAAGGTCGCGGCGCCGGCCAGCAGGGCGCGGCGCGAAACGGCGGGCTTGTTTATGTAGGTCATTGTGTCCTCCCGGGACGGTCGCGCCTTTTTGCGCCTTGTTCAGCCTTGTAGCGCACGCCGGACCGCAGCGGCGACACCCTCCCCATCCAAGCCGTAATGCCGGTAAAGATGCGTGGGCGGACCCAGGATCGAGTATTGGTCCGGCATCCCGATCCGCACCAGCCGTGCGCCGGCGCCGTGCGTTGCCAGCACCTCCGCCACGGCCGAGCCGAAGCCGGAGGTGACGTTATGCTCCTCCGCCGAGATCACCACGCCGTGGTCGCGGGCGGCGGCGAGCACGGCGGCCTCGTCGATGGGGCGGACCGAATACATGTCGACGACGCGCAGCCCGATGCCGTCCTTCGCCAGGATATCGTGCGCTTCCAGTGCGGAATGGACCAGGTTGCCGATGGCCAGCACCGTCGCGTGCTTGCCGTCGCGCAGGGTGTGGCTGCCGCCGATGCGCCAGGCCGGCGGCGTGTCATAGACCACCGGCTCCCGCCCGCGGCCGACGCGGAAGTAGATGGGTCCGTCATGGTCGAGGGTGGCCGGCAGCGCCGCCCGGATCGCGTTGGCGTCGCAGGGCGCCATCACCGTCAGCCCGGCGATGGCCCGCAGCAGGCCGATGTCCTCGTTGCAGTGATGGCTGGTGCCGTAGAAGCCCATGGCGATGCCGCTATGGGTTCCGACCATGCGCACCTTGAGGTTGGGGTAGGCGATGTCGTTGCGGATGTTCTCCGCGCCCATCAGCGCCAGGAAGAAGCTGTAGTTGCTGATGACCGGCAGCAGCCCGGTCGTCGCCAGCCCGGCCGCCGCGCCGATCATGTTCCGCTCGGCGATGCCGAAGTTGAAATAGCGGTCCGGGTAGCGCCGGCCGAAGTTGATCACCTGCGTCGGCCGGCCCAGGTCGGCGGTGCACACCACGATGTCGTCGCGGCCCTGCTCGGCCATTTGGATCAGCACCTCGCCCGTGGGCAACTGCAGGGACAGGTTCAGGCTGCCGACCATGTCCCAGGATTTGGCGTCCATGCCGGGCCGGACGCTGCTTTCGCGCATGTCGACCGCCGGGTTGTCCCCCGGGCTGATATTCGCTGCGTAGGCGCCGCTCATCCGACCACTCCCGCTGCGATCTCGGCCAAGGCGGCGTCCCGGTCCGCCGGCCCCAGGAAGCCCAGGTGCCATTGCCAGGCATGTTCCATGAAGCCGACGCCGCGCCCGGCGATGGTGTCGGCGATGATGACCGCCGGGCCATCGCGCCCGGCATTCAGCGCCCAGTCCAGCGTTTCCCCCACCAAATCCAGGTCGTGCCCGTCGATGCGGCGCACGTCCCAGCCAAAGGCGCGCCACTTGTCGGCGAGGGGCTCGTTGTTCATCGTCTCGGCCACTGCGCCGTCGCTGCCGACCGCGTTGTTGTCGACGATGCCGACCAGGTTGCGCAGCTTGTAATGCGCGCCGGACATCGCCGCCTCCCAGACCTGGCCCTCCGCCTGCTCGCCGTCGCCCATCATGCACACCACCCGGCCCGGCGAGCCGCGCAGCCGCAGGCCGAGCGCCATGCCGACCGACACCGAAAGGTTGTGCCCGATGGAGCCGGAACTGAAGTCCGCGCCGCGCACCTTGCGCATGTCCGGATGGTCGCCATAGGGCGAGCCAAGGCGTGTATAGGTGTAAAGCTCGTCCCAGCCGAAGAAGCCGAGGTCGGCCAGCACGGGATACAGCCCGATGGCGGCATGGCCCTTGCCCATCGTGAAGCGGTCCCGGTCCGCCCATTGAGGCTCGTCGGGGCGGACGTGCATGAACTCGTAATACAGCGAGGCGACCAGCTCGGCCATCGAAAAGGCGCTGCCGTAGTGGCCGCTGCCGCAGATGTCGGTCAGCTTCACCGTTTCCCGCCGGATCATCTTCGCTTTGTCGCGCAGCAGGTCCTTGGGCACGTTCCGGCGCGGGCGCGCACTATCCATGGATCAGCATCCCCCCGTTCACGTCGATGACCGCCCCGGTCACGTAGGCCGACAGCTCGGACGCCAGGAACAGGAAGATGCGGGCCACGTCCTCCGCCTCACCCAGGCGGCCGAGCGGGATGGTGGCCGCGATCTCCGCCTTCATGGCGGGCGTCAGCTTGCCGCCGGTGATGTCGGTCTGGATCAGCCCGGGCGTCACGCAATTCACCCGTATGCCGTCCGGCCCCAGCTCCCGCGCCATCGCCTTGGCCAGGCCCAGCACGCCGGCCTTGGCCGCGGAGTAGTGCGGACCGCCGAAAATGCCGCCGCCGCGCTGCGCCGACACGCTGGACATGCACGCGATGCTGCCGGCCCGGCGCCCGCGCATGTGCGGCACCGCCGCCTGGCTGAGGTTCAACACGCCGCGCAGGTTCACGTCCAGCACCGCGTCCCATTGCTCCGGCCCGATCTCCATCAGCTTGAGCGGCTGGGTGATCCCGGCGTTGTTCACCAGCACGTCGATCCCGCCCATGTCGGCGATGACCCGGTCCGCCGCATGGCCGCAGGCGGCGCGGTCCGTCACGTCGCAGGCATAGCCGCGGTGCCCAGGCCCCAGCCCCTCGGCGGCCTCGGTGTATCCGTGCAGGTCCAGGATCGCGACGCGGGCGCCATGGGCCGCGAACAGCCGTGCGGTGGCTAAGCCGATCCCGCGTGGGCTGGCAGCCCCGGATATGACCGCGATCTTGCCATCGAGCAGCATGCGTTCCCTCGTTCTTGTCGGAAGGGATGCTCGCCGCCGCATGGGCAGCAAGCAAACGATAAGTTTGCACCCATAGGTGACTCCACGTCATCATTGGCGCCATGCTGCCGCTGCCTGCCCTGCGCGTGTTCGAGGCTGCGTCGCGGAACCGCTCGTTCCGGCAGGCGGCGGCGGAGCTGCATCTGTCGCCCTCCGCCGTCAGCCACGCGGTCCGCCGTTTGGAGCAGAGCCTGGGCGTTGCGCTGTTCGAGCGTGATGGCCGGGCCATGCACCTGACTGCTGCGGGGGAGACCCTGATGCGGCACGTGTCGCGCGGCCTTGCCGAGCTGCAGGCCGGGATGGCCGCCGTTGGCGCCGGTGGCCCGCTGCTGTTCCGGCTGCACTGCGCCCCCTCCTTTGCGGCGCAGTGGCTCGCGCCGCGGCTGCCCCGCCTGCTGGCGCAGCACCCTTCCCTGGAAGTGCGGCTCCATGCCGACGCCAATTACTCGCGGTTCGCCGCGGACGAGTATGACGCCGATATCATCTACGGCCTGCCGCGCACGCCGGGGCTGGTGGTGGTGCCGTTGGGTGAGGAGGTGGTGACGCCGCTATGCGCCCCGTCGCTTGCCGAGGGGCTGCGGACGCCGGGGGACCTGGCGGGTCAGTCCCTGATCACGAGCGACAACAAGATGGTGCGCTGGGCTGATTGGTTCGCGGCCAACGCCATGCCCGTGCCTGCGCTGCGCGGGCCGCGGTTCGACCGTTCTTTCCTATCGGTGGCGGCCGCGGCGGACGGCATGGGCATCGCGCTCGAAAGCACCCGCCTCGCCGAACGTGAGCTGGCCAGCGGACGCCTGGTGCAGCCTTTGCTGGGCCGTGCGGCCGACTGCCGCTATGTCGGCCACCGGCTGGTGTATCCGGCGGCCCGGGGCGGGCGCGTCACCATGTTCCGCAACTGGATAGAAGGCGAGCTCGGATTAGGTTAGTGCGCTGGTTTCGTGGGGGGATTCCGGGAGCGCAGGGCTTTAGAACCAAGAGTCTAGAGCAGATAGGGCATCCATCGAGAAGATGAGTCCATACGCTGAATATACGAAATACAGCATACCCAGGAACAAACCAATCACCAATGACACTGTCCATCCTTTTACAGTGCCAGAACCCTTTCCAGGCGTTTTAAGACCGGTGAAGTAGCTGAGCGCGGTGCCGGCCAGGCAGAAAAGGAACAAGCTCATCCGACGGTTCTACCTTTGCAAACGCCTACTGACCGTATCCGCAATTTCCCAGGGAAGCCGGCGGCTCGCAACCGAGAGGGCCGTCGCCGCTGAAGCATAAGAGCTCAATCTCACCCCATGATGACAGCCGGCACCCTGGAAGGCCGGTATCCCTGGATGTGGATACCGGCCTCCGTCGGAACCGCCCTCACTGAAGGGAGACGTAAGTTTCCGAAGCTTGGTCTAGTGTTGCGCCCGGCGCGTAATCCAAGCCCTATCGGTTGGTGCCGGGGCTGTAGGTTTGGCCTTGCGGTCCCGCACCATAGCCCTGGTTTTGCGGGACGCCTGAGTTGTAGCTGCCAGGGGTCTGCGCGCCAGTGGGGGAGTAGCCCTGGTCGCCGTTCTGCCCATTCTGCTGCTGCAGTTGCTTCTGGCGTGCCGACCGGTTGGCGATGGTGCGGCCCGCGAAGCAACCCCCGGCAGCGCCAATTACCCCGTGCCCGACAGCGTGGCCGGCAAGCCCGCCCGCAATCGCGCCCTTGATGCAGCCCGCAGCCTGTGCCGGCTCGGCGGGCATGCCGACGGCCAGTGCCGCGACGAGGGCGGCTGGAATTAAGATGTTTCGCATGATGTTATCTTTCTGGTTGACTTTGGAACGTTGAAAAAGTGGCCTGGCTTTAGACCTTACGGCCCGGATTTGCGCCGCTGATGTTGGTGCCGAGGGTGCCATCAACCGCACGGGTCGCCGGATTGCCCGGCAAAGCGCTGCCTGCCGGACCGGTCGTTCCAGACAAACCGGTCGTGCCAACGGTGCCGGGCACCTGCTCCACGTCCACCTTCGTCTCGCGCACGGTATCGCGCACGGTTTCGACCCGCTCGGATGCCTCCTTGCGCAGGCCGATCTCCTCGACGATGCGGGCTTCCTTGCCAACCACGGCCTCCTCGGACCGGGCCGTGGCCGTAAGCGTGCGCTCGCGGAACGCGTCGGCCGCGACACCGGTCAACGGACGGTTGACCGGGCGACGGTCCACGATCACCCGCTCCTCCTGCAGGCGCACCTGCTCCTCGACCGGGGTTTCCACGACGCGGGACGTCACGCGCACGGCGCCTTGCTCGACCGCACGCTTGCCGACCACCAGGTCCTCCTTGATGACCTGGAGCTTGTCGCCCGACACCGGCGCTGTGGCAGCCACGCCGACCGGCGCCGCCACGGGAGCGACAGGCGCGGCAACCACTGGCGCAGCGACGCCGGTGGCCACAGGAGCCTGGCCGTGCTCGAGGATATACTCCACTTGCGGCGCGATGGCGTCATTCGCGCGCACCGTGAGCAGCGTGCCGCCCCGGCCAACATGTTCGGCGTAGGCGTGGGCGTCCGCTTCATCGACCCCTGCGCCCGTGAGCGAGCCGAGCAGGCCGCCAGCCGCGGCGCCTACGCCCGCGCCGGTCAGCGTCGCGATTAGCCAGCCGGCGGCGACGATTGGCCCCACGCCCGGGATGGCCAGCGAACCAAGCCCGGCCAGCAGGCCCGCGCCGCCGCCCAGCACCGTGCCAAGCGTCGCTCCCGTGCCGGTGCCAGTCCCGGTATTCTCGGCGGTGTCGCCAGAAACGGTGGTTGCGACGTTGCGGTCCTTGTCGCCCGACACCAGGCTGATGTCGTCATGCGGCACGCCAGCCGCTTCGAGGGCGTGGACGGCGCGGACGGCATGGTCGTAAGTGTCGTAGCTGTGTGTAATCAGTCGCATGTTTCGTTCCTTGAAGTTTAGGGTTTAGAAACCAGACCGCTCGTTACTGCTGGCCGATGTTGCCTTTGTAGTCGAGCCAAACGGCGACCTGGCTGCCGCCCTTCATCGCGTTGCCGCGCCAAACGCCGTCGGCGTCTTTCTTAAGGCTGGCAACGTTGGAAAATCCACCACTCTCCATGCGGCGGCGCGCTTCGCCCTCGCTGAACGAGTTCGCGCCCTTGGCTGGCTGCGGTGCGTTCGCGCCCGTGGTCGCCACCGCTTGGTTGCGGTTGCCCGCGGCTGCGGCAGCGCCTGCGTTCCGGTCGACCACGCCGGCGCCCGGCACAGTGCCTGTGCTCGTGTTCACGCCAGGCGCGGCCGGCAGGGTTGCACCGGGCGTGGTCACGACTGGCGCCGCCGGGTGGACCTGCGTGGTCTGGGCCGAGGCAGCCGTGGCAACCAGCCCGGCGGCGAGGGCGATAGCAAGTGATTTCATGAGTGGAAGGCTCCTATGTGAGAGTTCGGCACGCGCCAAGTCGCAACCTACCCGGCGTTCAGACAGGGTAGGATGTAAGATTGGCATACATGATGACGCGGCTACCTGACAATCGTTGCATGGAAGTCGGTGCCTCACGTCAGAATGTAATGACCTTTATGTGATTCGCCCTTTCGCCTCCCAACCCTGCGAAGGGCTTGATCCTCGGACGCCCGCCTTGGCTGCCACAGAAGGCGTTGGCGACACCGCATACCTGGACTTTCCTCGGACATCAGCGCTTCTTGCCGTTTGAACTGCGTTCTGGCCCAGGATGACGTTGAACCACACTCAAGGCACGCGGGCTTCTCGCCCTGACGCCCGAGCGCATCTGGGCATGGGAACCCGCGCGTCCACCCCGGCGCATATTCCCGCATCCGGCTGGAAGCAGGCGTTGCGGCGCTGCATTTGGCGCGTGATCGACAACAGCTTGCTGGGCGAGGCGGCGGCGGTGGCGTTCTACGCCCTTCTTGCCATTTTCCCAGCGCTTGCCGCCGTGATCTCGCTGTTGGGCCTCGTCGTCGATCCCGCGTGGATAGCCGAGCGCTTCCAGGACTTGGCCGGCATGTTGCCATCGGGGGCAGCGGGCACGGTGGGCGGAGTCATCGGGCGGAGCGCGACCCATGGCGGCAGGCTCGGCCTCGGCCTGGGCCTTGCCGCAGCCGCACTCTGGAGCGCGACGGCGGCGGCGCTGCAGTTGTTCGGGGCGTTGAACCTGGCCTACGGCGAGCAGGAGAACCGGAGCCTGTTACGCCAGATCGGCGCCGCGCTGGTCTTCGCGCTTGCCGCCATGGCCTTTGTCGCGGTGGCGCTCGGGGGAGTGCTGGCGTTGCCGGCGGCGCTCGGCAGGCAGGCGGGCCAGGGCGGCACGACGGACTGGCTGCTTCATCTCCTGCGCTGGCCGGTCCTCCTCGTCACGGTGTCCATTGCCCTTGCGCTCGCCTATCGCCATGGCCCAAGCCGAGCCTGTCCTCAATGGCACTGGGTAAGCTGGGGCGGCGCGGCGGCAGCGTTCACCTGGCTGCTCGGGTCGGTGGCGGTTTCTTGGTACGTCGAGCATGTGGGCAGCTTTGACTGGCTCTACGGTTCGGCCGGCGCGGTGCTCGGGTTCATGATCTGGGCCTGGATGTCCAGTGCGGCTGTCCTGGTCGGCGCAGTGCTCAATGCCGAACTTGAGCAGGAGGCAGGAACGACCTCATCCTCGTGCGCCGCAGTCGGCCCAAATAAGGCTGAACAGCAAGCGGAGCCCTGACAAATCCCAGCATTCCGCTTGCTTGCAGCCTTATTCAGGCCCTGCCTGGCCTAATCGTCGGCGGACGCCTTGGCCTCGTGCTTGGCGGCCCGGGCCGCTTCCTCGCCGGCGGCCTCGGCCTTCCGGTCAGCGATCTGCTGGGTGTGCTGGCGATGCAGGTCCAGCGCGTCTATAGCGTGCCGGTTCGCCACCGCCTCCGCTTCGGCCGCAGAGGTGGCGAGGCGCTCGGCCTTCTCGAAGTTGCCTGACGCGACGTGCTTGGCCGCTTCGTGGTGCATCTTCGCCGCCACATCGAAATGGTGCCCTGCGTCCTCGTGGTGCTTGGCCGCGGATGCCTTGATGTCGTCCATTTTGATCTCTCCTGATTGGCGGGGCTGGCGCTGCCGGCTTCAACTCGCATGCGCGCCGGCCCCGCACGCTCGCGAGCATAGTGGGAAGCTGTCCGCTTGCCCACGCCGGCGAAATGGGTAACCGCGGCGCACGCCTGGAATGTCGCCGTCACCGGCATAGGCGGCCGGAGACATACAGTGAATCCGGGATAACTCGGTGGACGACGGCGTGGACAGAATGTTGGCAACGGGGAGGAAGTCCGACGCGGCCGCATCAGTGCGCGGCGGCGCCTCGCGCGTCCTCAAGGATCATGGCTGCGGCCTTCTCACCGATCATGATCGCCGGCGCATTGGTGTTGCCCGATACGAGCGTGGGCATGATCGAGGCGTCCACCACCCGCAATCCCCGGACGCCCCGCACGCGGAGCCGCGCGTCGACCACCGCCCTTGGGTCGGTTCCCATCTTGCAGGTGCCGACCGGGTGATAGATGGTCGTCGCCGTGCTGCGTGCGCTTTCGAGCAGCTCCGCATCGGTTTGCACCGGCGGGCCTGGCACCAGCTCCTCCACGATATAAGGACTGAGGGCGCGGGTCGCGGCCAAGCGGCGGGCAAGCTTCATACCTTCGACGAGGGTCTGCTGGTCCGTAAGCGTCGCCAGGTAATTGGGCTGGATCGCCACGGTTTCGCGCGGATCGGACGAGCGCGGCACCAACCGGCCGCGGCTCTCTGGACGCAATTGGCAAACGGACGCGGTGAAGGCGGAGTAGCGGTGCAGGCCGTCGCCCGGCTTATCCGCGCTAAGCGGCTGAATATGGAACTGCACGTCCGGCGTCGCCTTCGACGGGTGGGTGCGGGCGAAGATGCAGACCTGGCTGGCGCCCATCGTCATCGGCCCACGCCGCCGGGCGATGTAATCGAGGCCGATCAGCATCTTGCGGACCGGATGGTTCACCTCGTCATTCAGGGTCGGGCGGCTGCTCCGGTAAACCGCCCGCGCTTGCAGATGGTCCTGCAGGTTCTCGCCGACGCCGGGCAAGTCATGCGCCACCGGCACGCCGATGCGCTGCAGCACCTCGCCGCGTCCGATGCCGGACAGCTCCAGCAAATGCGGCGAGTTGATCGCGCCGGCGCTCAGCAGCACCTCGCACGCCGCATGCGCGCGGCGCACGACGCCGCCAACCGACAGCTCCACGCCGGTTGCCCGGCCATTCGCGAGCGCGACGCGATGCACCAGCGCCCCGGTGACGATGCGCAGGTTCGGCCGCCGCTTCGCCGGGTTGAGGTAGCCGACAGCCGCGCTGCAACGCCGTCCGTTGCGCGCGGTGAGCTGGAAATACCCCGCGCCTTCCTGCGCCGCCCCATTGAAGTCGTCGTTGCGGGGGATGCCAAGCTCCTCCGCGGCGGCGATATAGGCATCGCAAACGTCGCGGCGGACCCGCATGTCGGACACCGCAAGCGGTCCGCCGACGCCGTGGAACGTGTCTTCGCCACGCTCCTGGTCCTCGGACCGGCGGAAGAAGGGCAGCACGTCGTCGTAGGACCAGCCGGTGCAGCCGAGCTGCCGCCACTGGTCGTAGTCCTCCGGCTGGCCACGGATATACAGCAGGCCGTTGATCGAACTCGAGCCTCCCAGCACACGCCCGCGCGGCCATTGCAGTTGCCGACCGTTCAAGCCGGGTTCGGGCTCGGTCCGCATGCACCAATCGGTGCGCGGGTTGTGCATGGTCTTGAAGTAGCCGATTGGGACGTGAATCCAGACATAGCTGTCCGGCGGCCCGGCCTCGATCAGCAGGACACGGCGGGACGGGTCGGCGGAAAGGCGGTTGGCGAGCACGCAGCCCGCCGATCCCGCGCCGACGATGACGTAGTCGAACGTTTCCGTGCCATCCAGGCCGCCGCTCATGGCATTGCTGCGCGGGGGGCCTGGAACGCCGGCGCTTCCGGACGGGGCATCGCCAGCACCGAAACCAGGCTTATTGCCGCTGTCAGCACGACGTAGCCGCAGATATACCATGGGGCGCCGCCGCCATAGCTGAGCAGATAGGTTGCGATGAGCGGCGTCAGCCCGCTCGCGAACACGCCGGAGAACTGGTAGCAGAACGAGATGCCGGTGTAGCGCACGCGCGGCGGGAACAGGCTGGAGAACAGCGCCGCCTGCGGGCCGTAAACCGCGGGATAGGCAAAGGAAAGCGGCAAGATGATCGCCAGCCAGACCAGCATCGGATGCGCGGCGCCCGCATAGTCCATCAGCCAGAACGACGGGAAGGCGAGCGCCCCGATGGCGACGGTCCCCCAGCAATAGACCGTGTGCTTACCGACCCTGTCCGCCAGGGCGCCGAAGATGACGACGAACGGGATCATCAGGGCGGAGGCGAGGATGACCCCGCTTAGTGCCATGCCGCGGGTCAAATGGAGCTGCGTTGTGGCATACGAGATGATGAAGACGCCCCACATGTTGAAACACGCGCCCTCGACATAGCGCGCGCCGAAGCCAAGCAGCATGCTCCTGGGATGCGAGCGCAGCGCCTCGATGAACGGCGCCCGCGATGCGCCGCCTTCTTTCACCCCCTCGAAGTCGGGCGTTTCCAGCAACTTGAGCCGGATGATCAAGCCCACCACGACCAACGCCGCGCTCAACAGGAACGCCACGCGCCAGCCCCAGAGCAGGAACGAGTCGTTATCGAGCAAGGAGAGCAGCGCGACGACGCCGGACGCCAGCATCAGCCCGGCCGGCACCCCAACCTGCGGATAGCTGCCGTAGAACCCCTTGCGGCCCGGCGGCGCGTGCTCCACCGACATCAGCACAGCGCCGCCCCACTCGCCGCCGATGCCGATGCCCTGGAGGACCCGCAGCACAAGCAGCAGGATCGGCGCCGCGATGCCGATGGAGGCGTAGGTCGGCAACAGGCCGATGGCGGTGGTGGCGACGCCCATGATCAGCAGGGTCAGCACCAGGATGGCCTTGCGCCCCACCCGGTCGCCGAAGTGGCCGAAGATGATGCCGCCGATCGGACGCGCGACAAACCCGACGGCAAAGGTCGTATAGGAGAGCAGGGTGCCGACGAGCGGATCGTAGGACGGGAAGAACAGCTTGTTGAACACGAGCGCCGCGACCACGCCGTAGAGGAAGAAGTCATACCATTCGATCGTGGCGCCGATCGCGCTTGCCAGGGCGATCCTGCCGATTGATTGACCGGGTGTCGTAATCGATTTGTGCGTCGCCGGTGCAGGCATGGCTGTCCCTTCCAGGGGAGCACGGCTTCCCGTGGCTCGTTATCCGTTTTGGTTTGGCCCGCATGAGCGGCAGGCAAAGCGCGGGGACGGTAACGGCGTAAGGCTTGTTGCGGCAATGGGCGTAACCGGCGGTTGTTGTCGAATAGGAATTTTTCCTAAATTCGGTGAGGCATGTGCATGATCTGGCTAGCGCGGTGCAGCATCCGCCTAATCCTATGTTAGACGTGCCGGGCGTCTCGCGCCCGCAAGCACACCGCATCGTTGCCGGGCTGGCGCGACACGTGCGCCAAGGGCGGAAATGACCGGCAAAGAAGGGCCTGATGAGCGAAGCCGAGGCTGCAATCCGAAACCCGGCGCGTCGGCGGAGCCTTTGGGCACGCCTCGCGTCGCCGCAGGGGGTCATGCTGGGCACCCTCTGCATCATGTACATGATCACCTACATCGACCGGGTGAACCTCGCCACGGCGGCCCCTTTCGTGCAAAAGGAGCTGGGCCTTTCGCCGGTCGAACTCGGCTTGGCCTTCTCGGCCTTCGCCATACCCTACGGGTTCCTGCAGCCGCTCGGCGGGTGGCTGGGGGACCGCTTCGGGCCTCGCTGGGTGCTGTTCTCGGCAGGTTTGCTATGGGCGGCGGCGACGGTGATGACTGGCCTGTCGATCGGCGTCGTCACGCTCTTTGCCGCGCGGCTGCTGCTAGGGCTTGGCGAAGGAGCGACGTTCCCGACCGCGACCAAGGCAATGGCGATCTGGCTGCCGCCGCATCGGCGCGCTTTCGCGCAGGGTGTCACCCATTCCTTCGCGCGCCTGGGCAATGCCATCGCACCCCCGCTCGTCGGCTACATGATCGTCGGTTACGGCTGGCGGATGCCGTTCTATGCGCTTGGCGCGGTCAGCTTCGTCTGGGTGATGTGGTGGGCGTTCTCGTTCCGCAACAATCCGCACGCGCATCCCGGCATGTTGCCGAGCGAGCTTGCCGAGCTTCCGCCGGTCGCCGCTGCTGTCGGCAAGGCCATTCCGTGGGGGCAACTTATCCGCCGCATCCTGCCGGTGACGCTGGTGGATTTCTGCTATGGCTGGACGCTGTGGGTCTATCTCACCTGGCTGCCGTCGTTCCTGGCGAACGAGTGGCGCCTGCCGTTGGCGAAGTTCGTCTGGTTTTCCGCCGCCATATTGTTCGCAGGCGTCATCGGCGATACGGTCGGCGGCGTGCTGTCGGACTCCATCCTGAAACGCACCGGCAACCTCAAGGCCGCGCGGCGGTTCAACCTCGTCGTGGGGCTGATGGGCTCCCTCTTGCTGCTGCTGCCGTGCTTGTTCGTGCACGACCTCATCATCGTGTCGATCTGCCTCAGCCTGGCCTTCTTTTTCCTGGAATTGACCAATGCCGTGCTCTGGGCACTGCCCATGGATATCGCGCCGTCTTACGCCGGCATTGCTGGAGGGCTGATGAACACCGGGTTCGGCGTCGCCGGCGTGCTGTCGCCGGTCGCGTTCGGCGCCCTTCTGCAGATGACCGGCAGTTGGCAGGCGCCGTTCGCGACGTCGGTCGTCCTGCTGCTGGCCGGCGTCGTGCTTTCCCTGCGGATCGATCCGACCGTCAAGGTGGAGGCGCAATGACTTCCTGGATAACGCCTGGGGCGGCTTTGCGCCTGAATCCGATGAACACTGCCCGATGAACACTGAACGGAGGCGTGCATGAAGCACCCATTTGCCTGGGCCACCACGCGCCGGGCGCTGCTGGCCCAGACTGGGCTGGCTGTGCTGACCGGCCGGGCGCTGGCAGCCAGCGTTGACCTCGGGCTGCCCGGCGGACCCGGCGAGCGGGAGATCACGACCGCCTTCCCGCAAAAGGGCGCCATGATCCTGCAGCGGACCCGCCCGCCGCTGCTGGAAACGCCGTTCGAGGTGTTCGACCGCGGAGTCTTCACGCCGAACGACCAGTTCTTCGTCCGTTGGCACTGGTCGGCCATCCCAACCGAAATCGACGTCGGAACCTATCGGCTGACGGTCGATGGACACGTGAACACCGTGCAGTCGCTCACCCTGCAGGACCTCCTGGCGATGGAGCGCGTGGAGCTTGCTGCCGTGAACCAGTGTTCCGGCAACTCCCGCGGCTATTTCCAGCCCCGCGTCGCCGGCGGCCAGTGGGGCAACGGCGCGATGGGCAACGCGCGATGGGCGGGTGTCCGGCTGCGTGACGTGCTGGACCGCGCAGGGGTGAAGCCGGGGGCGCAGCACGTGCGTTTTGCCGGGCTGGACGACCCCGTGGTTGAGGACGCGCCGAAGTTCCTGAAGTCGATCAGCGTCGACCATGCCCGCGACGGCGAGGTGATGCTGGCATTCGAGATGAACGGCGAGCAGTTGCCGCTGGTGAACGGCTTCCCGCTGCGCTTGGTGGTGCCTGGATGGTACTCGACTTATTGGGTCAAGATGCTCAGCCATATCGAGGTGCTGGACCGGCCGGACGACAATTTTTGGATGAGGATGGCCTACACCATCCCGGACACGCCTGGCGCCAACATGAAACCGGGCGAAACCGGGGTGAAGATGGTTCCCATCAGCGCCATGGTCCCGCGTGCCTTCGTCACCAACCTCCAATCGGGCGACACGGTGCACGCCGGGTCGGCAACAGCGGTGCGCGGGCTGGCCTTGGGCGGCGATGCCGGCGTGCAGGCGGTGGATGTCTCGGTCGATGGGGGAGCGAATTGGAGCCCGGCTAGCCTGGGCCGCGACGAGGGCAAGTACAGCTTCCGGCAATGGCAGGCGTCCGTGGTCCCCAAGGCGGGCGAGGTCGCGTTGATGGTCCGCTGCACGAACGCCAACGGGCTCGTGCAGCCGTCAACGCCGAATTGGAACCCCAGCGGGTTCATGCGCAATCCAATCGAGACCGTTGGCTTGAGATCCATTTGACCCCACGCCTCCAAAGGAGTTCCTGATGGCTTCCTCATTTGCCAGGACTGCATTGGCCGTCATCGCGGCCGCGTCCATTGCCGGGTCCGTCGCCAACCCGGTCCATGCGGCAGCCACGGACGCTGGCCTCCCGGTGTTCAAATCGATTACGGTGGAGCTTCCAAGCGGGGACCGCCAATTCCCGCAGGGTCCGGGCGTGGAGGTCATCAGCGCCAACTGCGTGGCCTGCCATTCGCCCGGCATGATCCTGAACCAGCCGAGCCTTTCGAAGGCGGCGTGGGAAGGCGAGGTCAAGAAGATGATCGGCGTTTACAAGGCCCCGGTCGACGCGGCTGACGTTCCGGCGATTGTTGAGTACCTGACTGCCACCAAAGGATCATAGCTTGACTGGCACCGCCTGATTGATGTCCTGGTATCGCGGTGTGCACGGTGATTGCCTGCGCCGAAAGCTGGGACGATGTCGCCCGTGGCGAGAAGGAACCCATACAACCCACGCGTTGCTATCATCGGGCCGGCGAACCAAGCCAGCAGGAAACCGCTTTATAGGACCATGGGACGGACATCTCGCGCCTATAGGCAGGGCTCGCGTTCGCCCTGTCACTCAGGCCCGCCGTCCTCGGACAAGGGCGAGCCGTCATACTGGGCGAGCAGGTCAGCCGGGTCGCG
>CAXSGE010000023.1:0-48573 GCA_964236715.1 uncultured Acetobacteraceae bacterium
TCACGTCCGCCAGGATGTTGCGGGCATAGGGGAACAGCAGGCGCGGGCATTCGACGAGCAAGATTGGCTCGACCGTGTTCTCCGGCACGCCCGTCAGGGTGAAGACACCGGAATAGGACAGTTCGGCGATGAACACCGGCCGGCCCTCGACGGCTTGGCCGTTGCCGGCCTGGGCGGGCGCTTGGGCCTGAGGCTCGCTCGCCTCCGCCTTGATCTGCAGGGTGACCTCGAACACGTCCTGGCCGTCCTGGATGCGGCGTGCTTGGACATCGAGGTTGATGTTCACGTTCGGCTGGCTGCGCAGCGTCGTGTAGATCTCCGGCGCGCCGGGCACCTCGAACGACAGGTCCTTCACGTATTGGATGTTGACCGTCAGCGGCTGGATCGGCTGGGCTTCGGGTGCGGCTGCGGTCTCGGACATCGAATTCCTCAAAAGTTAGGAAGCAGACAGGCGTTGCGGGCCGGGTAGCATGACGGGCGTTGCCGCGCCACCCGAATGCACGACCCGATCAATGCTTCCAGATGACCTCGGCCGGCGGCGGGGCAGTGGGGTCGCAGCGTAGCCAGTTCCCGTTCATCACGCTGCGCCCGGTCATCGACAGTATGAAGCCCCAGTGGCTGACCACCAATGTCTGCGTCCAGTCGGGCAGGGCGGCCATCTCGGCCCGGAACAGGCCTGCCCGCATGATGACCTGGCCCGCGGGCTCTTCGGCCAGCGGCCACCAGATGTCATCGATGCCGGAGAAATCGTGTTCCGGCCAGGTGGCGGCGAGGGTAGCGCGCGGGCTGCCGATGTCGCAGGAAAACGCATAGCGCTCCCGCACGATCGGATTGACGACGATCGGCACGCCGAGCGCACGGGCGATCGGGGCGGCGGTCTGCAGCGCGCGGGTGTAGGGCGAGGCGAGGATGCGGGTGATGCCCTCATGCCGCAGCGCCTTCGCCGCCGCCATTGCCTGCTCGTGGCCGAGCGGGGTGAGCTTTGGGTCGTGGATGCCTGGATCCCGCCGGGTTTCGGTGAACAGCGCGTTGAATTCGCTTTGGCCGTGGCGGAGCAGGATCATGCCCCCATCTATGTCCTGCTGCTGCCGCCCGCAACGTCCTGCCGCCGCTGCCCGCAACGCTCGGGACGTTTCATTGTCCTGATGCGTCGGCGTGCCTATGTATGGGTGGCACCGAGGATCAAGAGTTATGGGCAGCGGCGGCTTTCCAATCGACCTATTGCTGTTTGGCATGATCGCCGCCTTCCTGGTGCTGCGCTTGCGCGGCATACTGGGCCGCAAGACTGGTTTCGAACGGCCGGCCCAGCCCGAGACGCCCCAGGCTCCGGTGCCCGGGATCGGCCGCGCGACGCCCCCGCCGGTCATCAGCGGCCGTGCGGAACCGGCAGCGCGCCCGTTGCCGGACCCTGCCACTCCAGCCGGCGCGGCGCTGGAACAGATGCGGGCGGTCGACCGCAGCTTTGATCCGCAGCATTTCCTGAACGGCGCAGAGGCGGCGTTCCGGCTGGTCGTTGGCGCTTTCGCCGCCGGGGACCGGGTGGCATTGCGCCCGTTATTGTCGGACGACACTTACCGCAGCTTCGAAGCGGCGATCGCCGCGCGCGAGGCTGCCGGCGAGACTCAGCGCAGCGAGATCAAGCGCATCGAGAGCCTGACGGTTAAGGAAGCGGCAGTGTCTGGCAGCCAGGCCGCCATCACGCTCCGCATCGTGTCCGACCAGGTAGCCGAGACGCTGGACCGTGACGGGAAGCCTGTCTCGGGCGCTGACGCGGTCGCCGAGATCACCGACGTTTGGACCTTCGAGCGCGACCTGTCGCAGCCGGACCCGGCCTGGCGCCTGTCCGCGGCCCGCTCCGGCTGAAGCTTGCTGCCTGACACGCCAGTGGTCTGATGCTAACGCTTGGTTCATGGCGTTGGCTGAATCAGACCACCAAACAAAGGCTATTGGTGCACACGCTCTATTGCACGGACTGCCTAGACGTGCTGCCCACGATGCAGGAGGCATCGGTCGACGTCATCATCACCTCGCCATCCCGTAATCTCGGCATCGACTATAGCAGCTACGGCGACTGCAAATCCGAAATAGTAACGGTCCTTCTCCGAATTTCGATTAAAAAAGCTGGTACCTACTCAGCTTTTGGACTCTGCTCTCTCGTGAAGCTTTAAACGGGAGAGTGACAATGACGTGGCAGGGTCGCATTAATAGTTATGGTAGTGAAGTGGCTGTGTGCGATCAGCCAGCTATGACAATGACATGGCCTGAACGGATCGATAGTTATGTCCAACTGACAAAATTCCCTCGAAGCTTGTTTATTGCCGAGGACGGCAGAGTGGTTGGAACCTGGATTATGGGAAACAATTATCGTGTGAAGTCGAGCTATTACGGTGGGTATCCGGCTGGTTATCTACGCCGGATTCGGGCACTTTTCCCTGACAAGAAAGCGGTGCTGCATTTGTTCAGCGGCAAGGTCGATCTCGCGGCGTTTCCTGGCGACACAGTTGATATTAACGACGGACTGCAACCTACCTATGTAGATGATGCGCAAAGGCTGGAGAAAGTGCCTCTTGGTAAGTACGATCTCGTACTAGCCGATCCACCATACAGCGTCGAGGATTGTGATCATTACGGAACGAGCATGATAAAGCGTAATAGCGTGATGCGGGCACTAAGTCGATTGCCGGAGGGAGCGCATGTGGTCTGGCTGGATCAGGTATTGCCAATGTATCGCAAGGACGCCTTTTCGGTGGACGCTACAATAGGCATGTGGAAATCCACCAATCACCGATTTCGAGGAGTCACGGTGTTTCGACGGCTGCCTTTGTCTTAGTCGTAAAGCGTAACCACCCGAGGTGAGGTGCATTCATAGAATAAAACAATGGATTTGGTGCTCAATGTCCAAGAGATGGAAGCGCCGTCTCGTCAGGCTCCGGAGACGGGAGCCAACGGAGGATGGCAGAGCTTGCTTGTTGGTATACAGCAGAGATGTGATCGACCTACCGGCCGTCTCCAGTTGCGCCAAGAGGATCTCCAGCGGATTCCACGCTATGCCTTTGACTACGGCAATGGTGGCTGGGAAAAGCGTCTGACGACTATCTTCCACCGTCACCTGGGGCCGAACTTGACGCAGTGATCGCGTTTTGATTAACGAACGTAGCCGCCTGGCGGAGGCGGCCGTGGTGGCCTAGAATAGCGCCATGCTCCAGACCCGGCCTCGCGTTGCATTGTTCGTCACCTGCCTCGTGGACCTGCACCGGCCAACGGTGGGGTTCGCCGCCATAAAACTGCTGGAACAGGCGGGCTGCCAGGTCGAGGTGCCGCGCGCCCAGACCTGCTGCGGCCAGCCTGCGTTCAACAGCGGCGATCGCGCGACCGCGCGCGACATTGCGCGCGGGGTGCTGGAGACGTTCAGCGGCTATGACTACGTGGTGGTCCCGTCGGGCTCCTGCGGCGGCATGATCAAGCATCATCTGCCGCATCTGTTCGACGACGACCCCAACCTCCGCGCCCGTGCCGAGGCGCTGAGCGGGCGCACATTTGAACTGACCGGGTTCCTTGCCGACGTGATGGGCGTGACGTCGGTTCCGGCCAGCTACTCCGGCGTCGCCACCTATCACGATAGCTGCTCCGGCTTGCGGGAGATGGGGCTGAAGGCGCAGCCACGGGCCTTGCTGGCGGGGGTCGCCGGGCTGGAGTTGCGGGAAATGGCGGATGCGGAGGTGTGCTGCGGCTTTGGCGGCACGTTCTGCGTCAAGTATCCGGAGATCTCGACCCGGATGGTGTCGGACAAGGCGGCGCATGTGGCGGCGTCCGGGGCGGACACGCTGCTGGCCGGGGATCTCGGCTGCCTGTTGAACATGGCCGGCCGGCTATCGCGCGAGGGCAGCGCCGTGCGGGTGCGCCACGTGGCCGAGGTGCTCGCAGACATGACCGCCGACGTGCCGCCGATCGGCCAGGCGCGCGCCCGCGGGGCTTGATCAAGGACGTGCAGGGCTGGCGCACAGCCACGGCCGCGCTAGATTACCGGGATATCCGCCACGTCCGCTGCGCGTGGCCCGGGAGATGCCGATGCTGACCACCTCGCCCGAGTTCAAGACCAACGCGCACCATGCCCTGGCGGACGCCGGCCTGCAAAAGGCGCTGGCATTCAGCAAGCCGCAGTTCATGGCCCGGCGCAGCGCCGCCGTCGCCAACCTGCCGGAATTTGAGCGGCTGCGCGACATCGGACGCGACATCAAGAATCACGCGCTGGCCAACCTCGACTTCTACCTGGAGACGTTCGAGGCCAACGTGCAGCGCGCCGGCGGCCACGTGCACTGGTGCAGCACCGCCGACGACGCCCGCGCTGCTGTGCTGGAGATTTGCCGCAAGGCAGGCGCCCGCACAGTGACCAAGGGCAAATCAATGATCTCGGAGGAGCTGGGCATCAACGCCCACCTCCAGGCGAACGGCATCGCCCCGATTGAGACCGACCTCGGCGAGTACATCATCCAGCTTCGGAACGAGACGCCGAGCCATATCATTGCGCCCGCGTTCCACCTGAACCGCGAGGATTGGGAGGCGCAGTTCCGCCTGTCCCACACCGACCTGCCGGCCGACCGGGTGTTCGCCGAGCGGCGCGACATCCTGACCGAGGCGCGCGGCAAGCTGCGGGAGAAGTTCCTGGCCGCCGACGTCGGCATCACTGGCGCCAATTTCCTGATCGCCGAGACCGGCAGCAGCGTCATCGTGACCAACGAGGGCAACGGCGACCTGACGCAGACGCTGCCCCGGGTGCATATCGCGCTGGCGAGCATCGAGAAATGCGTGCCGACGTTGGAGGACGCGACGAGCCTGCTGCGCATCCTGGCGCGCTCGGCGACCGGGCAGGATTTTTCGGTCTATACCACCTTCAGCACCGGCGGGCGGCGGCCTGGGGACCTTGATGGACCCGAGGAGTACCACGTCGTCATCGTGGACGCCGGGCGGTCGGCGATGATGGGGACCGAGTTCCAGGACATGCTGCGCTGCATTCGCTGCGCCGCCTGCATGAACCATTGCCCGGTCTATGGCGCGGTCGGCGGCCACGCGTATGGCTGGGTGTATCCGGGACCGATGGGCAGCGTGCTGACCCCGAGCCTGATCGGCGTCGACAAGGCCGGGCACCTGCCGAACGCCAGCACGTTCTGCGGCAAGTGCGAGAGCGTGTGCCCGGTGAAGATCCCGCTGCCCAAGATGATGCGTCATTGGCGGGAGCGTGAGTTCGAACGCCACCTGCAGCCCGGCGGCATCCGGACCAACCTGGCGTTGTGGGCGTTCTTCGCCCGGCGCCCGGCATTGTACCGGATGGCGACGCGGGTAGGCGCGGCCGCGTTGGGCCTGATGGGACGCCGGCGTGGGCGCTTTGCCAGCCTGCCGCTTGCTGGCGGCTGGACCGCCGGGCGGGACCTGCCGGCGCCAGAGGGGGACACCTTCTTCGCCCGCTACGCCCGCGAGCAGCGGTCCAACCCCGCCGCGGAGCGGTTAGCAAGATGACGAAAGAGGCGATCCTTGGCGCGATCCGCCGCGGGCTGAAGCGGGGGCCGTTGCCGGGCGACCAAGCCGCGATGCTGCGCGAGCGCATGGCGCATCCGCCGCGGCACCTGATCCCGGCCCGCAGCCAGGTGCCGCGCCCGGAGCAAGTCGCATTGCTGGTGCGCAACATCGAAAAGGAGTTTGGCACCGTCATCCGCGTTCCCGGCAGCGAGGACGTGCCGGAGGCGGTGGCGGGCTACCTTGCCGGGCAAAACCTGCCGTCGAGCTTCGTCATGGCGCCGCATCCAGAACTGCGCGCCATCCCATGGTCCAGCCGCCCGCTGCTGCTGATCCGCGAGGGCCGGGCGGAGGCGACGGATCTTGTCAGCTTGCAGCACGGATTTGCCGGCGTGGCCGAGACCGGCACGCTCATGTTGCCGAGCGCGCCGGAGCGTCCGACCACGCTCAATCTGCTTGCCGATACGGCCATTGTGGTGCTGCGCAGCAGCCGGGTCGTGGGGGCGTATGAAGACGCCTGGGACCTGCTGCGCGCCGAGCGCCATGACCCGCAAACGGGTGGCTTCATGCCGCGCAACGTCATGTTCGTGACGGGGCCGTCGCGCTCGGCCGACATCGAGCAGACGCTTGAGCTTGGCGCGCATGGGCCGCGGCGCCTGCACGTGGTGCTGATCGAGGACGATCCGGCCGCCCGTACTGCCTGAATGCGCACATCGCGCCGTAAAGGCTTTTAGATGCGCGCTCCGCGCCGCAGGGCTTTGTCCGAGCACGACCGCGCCACCTGGGCGCTCTTTGTCCGCAATGTCGCCCCATTGGCAGGCGTTCCGGTGCCGGATGCGCCTCCCGAGCCGCCGCAGACCCAGCCGGCGTCGCAAGCCGCGGCGTCCATCGCCTTGCCGGCCGTGCAGCGCCTATCGGCGGTGACGATCGGCCATCACCCGCCCGGCGTCGACAAGGCGACCTGGAACCGCTTTCGCACCGGCAAGCTCACGGCCTCGCGCACCCTGGACCTGCATGGCCGCACGGCGCAGCGCGCGTTCTTTGCTTTGCAGGATTTCCTGGGCAGCGCCCATGCCGAACGGCTGCGCTGCGTCGAGGTGATCACCGGGCGGGGCAGCGGGGAGAACGGCGGTGTGATCCGGCGCGAGTTCCCGTTATGGCTGAACCAGCCGGAGCTGCGGCCTTTGGTGCTGGCGGCGGCGCATCCGCATGCGGCCAACCCGGGCTCGGTGCGGTTATTGCTGCGCCGGGTGCGTCCGGGGAAATAGGGCGCGTGCGGCGTATGGATGGGCTATAATGGTTTGAGGCCTGAAAGGCACCGCCGATGAGCCAACTGCAGCACAAGCCGATGACCGCCGCGGAGTTTCTTGTCTGGGAGGCCAAACAGGAATTCAAATGGGAGTTCGACGGATTTCAGCCAGTTGCGATGACTGGCGTTACCGACGCCCATGCTGCCATTCAGGGCAATCTCCTCACGGCGCTCAATATCCGACTACGCGGACGACCCTGCTATCCGCGTGGTCCGGAGGTCAAAGTCGAGATTGGCCCAAAATACCGCTATCCGGATGCATTCGTATCCTGCACACGGGTAGCGCCTAACGCTACGATCGCGGCTGAACCCGTCGTCATCTTTGAGATTCTTTCGGAAAGTACCGCAAAAACCGATCGCACAACGAAGCTTGTTGAATATCAGTCACTTCCCTCGATGCGGCGCTACGTCTTGCTAGAGCAGGATCAAGCGGTGGCGACTGTCATCACGCATGTTGGCGATGATTGGAATATCAAAATGCTGGACGCTTCGGAAACGCTCTCGATGCCCGAAATCGACGTCGAGATCCCCATGGCCGACCTCTACGAAGGGCTGGAACTCACGCCGCTGGACCTTTAACGGCCGGGGCCGCGACCTTTGCCTCGATGCTATCCCAGATCGCCGCCGCTAGGTCGACCCCATCGAACCGGGCAATCTCCTGCAGACCAGTCGGCGAGGTCACGTTGATCTCGGTTAAATAGTCGCCGATCACGTCGATCCCTACGAAAATCAGGCCATGGTCGCGCAAATACGGCCCGATCCGGCGGCAAATCTCCTGCTCACGCTCCGTCAGCGCCGACTGCTCGGGCCGGCCGCCGACATGCATGTTGGACCGCGCCTCGCCCGCCGCCGGCACCCGGTTCACCGCACCCATCGCGATCCCGTCGACCAAAATTATCCGTTTGTCGCCCCGGCGCACTGCGGGCTCATAACGCTGGATCATCAGCGGCTCGCGCGACCGGGCGAAATGCATCTCCAGCAGCGACGCCAGGTTCTCGTCGTCCGGCTTGATGCGGAACACCCCGGCGCCGCCATTGCCGAACAGCGGCTTCACGATGATGTCCGAATGCTTGGCGCGGAAGGCGCGGATCGCATCGGTGTCCCAAGTGATCAGCGTCGGCGGCATCAGGTCGGGGAAGTGCGTGACCAGCAGCTTCTCCGGCGAATCCCGCACGTGCTTCGGGTCGTTCACCACCAGAGTCTGCGGATGGATGTGTTCCAGCATGTGTGTGGCCGTGATGTAGGCCATGTCGAACGGCGGGTCCTGCCGCATCAGCACGGCGTCCATGCCCGCCAGGTCCAGCGTCTCAGCCGGGCCGAACCGGTAATGGCCGCCCGCGACGCGTTGCACCGTCACCGGACGGGCGCGCGCCATCAGCCGGCCTCCCCGAGACTCGCCCACCCCCTCGTGCAGCGACATGTGGCGCACGTCGTAGTGCCACATCGCATGGCCGCGCCGTTGCGCCTCCAGCATGAGGGCGAAGGTGCTGTCGCCGTTGATGTCGACGGTCTCGATCGGGTCCATCTGGACCGCGACCTTCAGCGGGCTGGTCATGCTGCGCCTCGTTGTTGCCGCCCGCTTGCTAGCAGAGGTTCAGGCAGCCGGCACGCCCTTGCTGGTGGAGTACTCGAAATGCAGCGCCGTGCCGGGATACACGATCGGGTGGATCGCGTGCGCCGCCATCGCGCCCTCGCTGAAACCCTGCAGGATCAGCTTCAATTTGCCAGGATAGGTCGCGATGTCGCCGATGGCGAATACGCCGGGCACCGAGGTCTCGCAGCTCGCGTGCGCCACCTGCACATGGCTATGCTCGAGGTCGAGGCCCCAGCCGGCGATCGGCCCCAGGTCCATCGACAGGCCGAAGAACGGCAGCAGCGTGTCGGCCGCGAGATGCCGGGTCTGCCCATCCATCGTCGCGACCTCGACCGACTCCAACGCGCCGTTCGCGCCATGCACGGCATGGAGCTGGTAGGGCACCACCATCTCGACTTCGCCCCGTGCTGCGGCGGCGTCGAGCTGGGCGGCGGTCTCTGGCGCAGCGCGGAACTTGGCCCGGCGGTGCACGACATAGACCTTCGCCGCCAGGTCCTTCAGCGACAACGCCCAGTCCACCGCGCTATCGCCGCCGCCGGCGATCACCACATGGCGTCCGCGGAAGTCCTCGCGCCGGCGGCAGGCGTAGCGCACGGCGCCGGTGGCCTCGAACGCCGCCAGCCCCTGCAATGGCGGCCGGTTCGGGCCGAACGCGCCCGCGCCGGCCGCGACCAGCACCGCCTTGCAGCGGATTTCATCGCCGCCATCGGTCCCCAGCACGAAATGCCCGGCCCCCCCCTGCAGGCGGTCCACCCGGCAGCCGAGCAGGCGCGGCACGTTGAACGGCTCGATCTGCTGCTCCAGATTGCCGATCAGGTGCCCGGCGGCGATCGCGGGATGCGCGGGGATGTCGTAGATCGGCTTCTCCGGATAGAGCGCGGTGCACTGGCCGCCGACCTCCTCCAGCGCGTCGATCAAGGTGGACCGCAGCTTCAGCATGCCGCACTCGAAGGCGGCGAACAGGCCGACTGGGCCCGCGCCGATGATGGCGACGTCGGTCTCGATGTGATCAGGCATATCGGCTACTTAGCGACAATGCCGGGGACATCAAGCAGTTTGCCCGCGGCGTCGCCATGGGGCAGATTGCGCGGGTGCCGCCGATTGCGATTCTCCTGCCCGGCCTCGCCGCGACCGAGGCCCTGGCCGGCCGCATCGCCGCCTTGCTGCGTCCGGGCGACGCCGTGCTGCTCGAGGGCCCGCTCGGTGCCGGTAAGAGCGCCTTGGCCCGTGCGCTGCTGCGCGCCCTGTTGTCCAATCCGGCGCTGGAAGTGCCGAGCCCGAGCTACACGCTGGTCCAACTCTATGATGCGCCGATCGGCCCCGTGCACCATTTCGACCTTTGGCGGCTCGATGGCCCGGCTGCCGTTGCGGAGCTGGGCTGGGACGACGCGCGGGATGGCGTCGTGCTGGTCGAATGGCCCGGCCGGCTCGGCGCCCTGCGGCCCGATGACGCACTCACTGTGACCCTCGGCCTCGCGGACGGCGATGCGCGCCGGGCGGTGCTGACCGGGTGGCCCGGCCGGTTGGAGCGCCTCGCATGAACCTGCACACCATCCCGCCGCATGTGCCGTTCCTGGATGCGTTGGCCGCCTATTGGCTGCGCCGCGCCGGCCCCGATCCGCTGTCGCTGGCGGACGGGCTGATCCTGCTGCCCACCCAACGGGCCGCAAGGGCGCTGAACGAGGCGTTCCTGCGCCAGTCCGGCGGCCGCCCGCTGCTGCTGCCCCGCATCGCCGCATTGGGCGCGTTGGACGAAGCGCCATTGGCCCTCGCCGGCGCCCTTGCCCTGCCGCCGGCGGTCGACAGCTTGCGGCGGCTTGCAGTGCTGACCCGCCTGGTGATGGCGATGGGCGGCCAATACGGCGCACCCGCAACCGCCGACCGGGCCTGGCAGCTCGCGATGGAGCTGGCCGACTTGCTGGACGAGGCGCACCGGTCCGAAGTGAAACTCCACGAAGCGCTGCCGGCAGCGGCGGAGGCCGGCTATGCCGAGCATTGGGGCCGCATCATCGAGTTCCTCAAGATCGTCACGGGCGCTTGGCCGGAATGGCTGGCCGATAACGGCCTGCTCGACGGCGCTGATCGCAACATCAAGCTGTTGGACGCCCAAGCCGCCGCGTGGTCGCAACAGCCGGCAAGCTGTCCCGTCATCGTCGCCGGGACCACCGGCGGCATCAAGGCCGTCGCCCGGCTCATCCGCGTCGTCGCCACCATGCCTCAAGGGATGGTTGTGCTGCCGGGCCTCGACCTCATGATGGACGACGCCGTTTGGGACCAGTTGGACGCCGGCCATCCTCAGGCCGGGCTGCGGCGGTTATTGATTAATCTCAATGCGTCGCGCGGCGATGTGCAGCCGTGGCAGGAAGAAACGACGTCGGTGACGCCGGGCCGTTGCGCCGCGCTATGGCAGTCCCTGCTGCCGGCTCAGGCGCTTGGCGAATGGCGCACGGCGGAAACCCCGGAGATCGAGGGCCTGACTCGGCTTCATCCGGCCGACCAGCAGGAGGAGGCGGTCGCCATCGCGCTGGCGCTGCGCAACGCGCTGCAAACGCCGCATGCCCGCGCGGCGCTGGTCACGCCCGACCGGCAGCTCGCAGCGCGCGTGGCGGCGGAGTTGGGGCGATACGGCGTGGTTGTCGACGACAGCGCCGGGGAGCCGCTGGCCGATACCCCGCCCGGCGCATTCCTGCGTCTGCTGGCCCATGCCGTGGCGGACGGCTTGGCCCCCGTGGCTCTGCTGTCCCTGTTGAAGCATCCGCTGGCGGCGCTTGGCCTGCGCCCGGCTGAGGCCCGCCGAGCCGCCCGCCGCCTGGAGCTTGCATGCCTGCGCGGCCCGGCTCCCGCGCCAGGGTTGCAGGGGCTGCGCTCGGCGCTGGAACTGCGGCCCAACACGGCGGCGCAGGACCTGCTCGACCGCCTCGACGCTAGGATGCAGCCGATCTTCCGCATCGCGGCGCGCGCGGACGCGACGCCGGCCGAGGCGCTGACGGCGCTGATCGAGTGCGCCGAGGCCGTCGCCGAGACCGACGCGCTGCCCGGCGCGGCCCGGCTCTGGTCCGGGGAGGAAGGCGAGGCGCTGGCGACCCATCTCTCTGCGCTATCGGCGGCGCTGCCGATATTGCCGGCGCAACCGGTCGCGACCCTGCCGGGCCTGCTGGATGCGTCGATGGAGGGCGCGGTCGTGCGCACGCGCCGGGCACTGCGCGGGCGGGAAGGATCTGAACATCCGCGCGTGGCCATCCTCGGCCTGCTGGAGGCACGGCTGCAATCGGCGGACTTGATGGTGCTCGGCAGCCTGGCGGAGGGGGTTTGGCCGCCGGCGACCGACCCCGGCCCCTGGATGAGCCGGCCGATGCGCGTTGCCGTCGGGTTGGAGTCGCCAGAGGAGCGCGTGGGCCAGATGGCGCACGACTATGCCATGCTGGCCTGCGCCGCGCCCGCCGTCGTCCTGTCCTGCCCGCGGCGGCGCGAGGGTGCGCCGACCGTGCCGGCCCGCTGGCTGGTGCGGCTGGACGCTTATCTCAAAGGACAAGGCTTCGCTTTGCCCCTGCATCCGAGCGCCGCCTGGGCCCGGTTGCTGGACCAGCCAGCCGGCGAGCCTCGCCCCGTCGCGCCGCCGCAGCCCCGTCCGCCGATCGACACCCGGCCGCGCCGGCTGAGCGTCACGGAGGTCGAGACCTGGCTGCGCGACCCCTACGCCATCTATGCCAAGCACGTGCTGCGCCTGCGTGCGCTCAGCCCATTGGAGGAGTCGGCTGACGCCGCCGACTACGGCAGCATCGTGCACGCGGCGCTCGCCGATTTCCTGGCCAAGTTGCCACCCACATATCCGCGGCAGGCGACTGCGTTGCTGCGGGCCGCCATGGACCGCGCGCTGGACGCGGTTGGGCTGCGGCCGGCGCTGACCGCGTGGTGGCGTCCGCGACTCGCCCGCATCGCCGAGTGGGTGGCCGAGGCCGAGCGCCAACGCCGCCTGCGTGGCCCGATGGCGCTGGTGCGGGCCGAGGTGGACGGCAAGTGGTCGGTGCCCGGCGTCGCCCGCGCCTTCGTGCTCAGCGGCCGGGCCGACCGCATCGAGCGCCGGGCGGATGGCACGCTCGCGATCCTGGACTACAAGACCGGCGCGGTGCCCACGGCGGGCCAGGTCGAGCAGGGCCTGGCGCCGCAGTTGCCGTTGGAGGCAGCGATGGCCGCCGCCGGGGTGTTCGGCCCCGAGCTGGAGGGCCGCACCGCGGAGCTCACCTATTGGCATCTCTCAGGCGGCTTCGAGCCCGGCAAGGAGACCAAGCTGTTCAAGCACGACCCGGAGGTCACCGCGTCGGAGGCGGCGGCGGCGGAGCGCGCATTGATCGCCCTGATTGCCGCCTTCGACGATCCCGCCCGCGCCTATTTGTCCCGGCCGCATCCCGGCGCCGCGCCGCGGTTTTCCGACTACGCCCAGCTCGCGCGGGTTGCGGAGTGGGCCGCGCTGGAAGACGACGAATGAACGATTCTATCGAATCGACCCCCCGCGTCTGGCCAACCGACGCTCGCGCCCGCGCCGAGGCGGAGCAGCGCCAAGCCTCCGACCCGGCGGTGTCCGCCTTCGTCGCCGCGTCGGCCGGGTCCGGCAAGACCAAGCTGCTGACCGACCGCATGCTGCGGCTGATGCTGACCGGGGCGAACCCGTCCCGCATCCAGTGCCTGACGTTCACCAAGGCGGCGGCGGCGGAGATGTCGCTCCGGCTGCAGCATCGGCTCGGCCAATGGCTGACCATGGACGACCCGGCGCTCGATGCCGAACTGGCGGGCCTGCTGGTCCCAACCGGCGACGACGCCCGGCGGGATGCCCGGGCGCTGTTCGCCCAGGTGCTGGACCTACCCGGCGGCATGCGCATCGGCACCATCCACGCGTTCTGCCAGTCGCTGCTGCGCCGGTTTCCGCTCGAGGCCGCGATCTCGCCGCACTTCCGCCTGGTCGAGGATGCGGACGCGCGGACGGCCATGGACCAGGCGCGCGAGGGCGTGCTGTCCACGTTCCCCGCCGATGCGCTGTTGGAGCTGGCGGGCCTGACCTCGGCGGAGGGGTTCGGACGGCTCGTCGCGGCGCTCGATGCGAAGCGCGGCGTGCTGGCGCCGGCGATGACACTGACGGAGCCGCAGCTTATTGCCGCCATGCGGCGGGCGGCGGGGGCCGGGGCAGGAGACGACGCCACGCTGCTCGCCGCCGCCGTCGATTGGCCGGAGCGGGAGAGCATCGTTGCGGCGCAGCGCATTGCCCAGGCGCACGGGTCCCCTGGCGTGCGGGAAAAGGCGGAGCGCCTGCTCGGCTGGCTCGGCTTGCCGCCCGACCTGCGGCGGGAGCATTGGGACGAATGGCTGAAGGAGCTGCTCACCGCCGCCGGCGAGCCGCGCGCGCGGAGTTCGTTCGCCGCCAAGGGCCTGGACGCGAAGCACCCGGAGATTGCCGAACAGATGGCGGCCGAGCAGGCGCGGGTGCTGGCGGTCGAGGACGAGCGCCGGGCGCTGCGGGTGGCGGCGGTCTCCACGGCGCTGCTGCACCTGGCGGCGCCGGTGCTGCGGGCCTATGCCGGGCGCAAGGAGGAGGGCGGGCTGCTGGATTACGGCGACCTGATCGGCCGCACCTCGGATCTGCTGCGCGACCCCGGCGCGGCCTGGGTGTTGTATAAACTTGACGGCGGCATCGACCACCTGCTGCTGGACGAGGTGCAGGACACCGCGCCGGAGCAGTGGCAGATCGCGCACCGGCTTACGGAGGAGTTCTTCGCCGGCTTGGGCGCCGCGGCCGACGAGGGGCGCAAGCGCACGTTCTTCGCCGTGGGTGACCCGAAACAGAGCATCTACTCGTTCCAGGGCGCCGACCCCAGGGAGTTCGAGCGGTCCCGCACCGAGATGGCTGCCCGCATCGGACCGGCGGATTGGCGGGACGTGACGCTCGACGTGTCGTTCCGCTCGACGACGCCGGTGCTGGCGCTGGTGGACGCAGTGTTCGCCGATCCGGAGGCGGCGCGGGGCGTGGCGGATGACGGTCCGCTGCACCACTTCGCCGACCGCGCCGGGGCGGCCGGCCAGGTCGAGCTTTGGCCGCTCACGCCGGTGCCCGAGGCGCCGCAGTCGGAGCCATGGACCGTGCCGGAACGCAACCTGGGCCAGGTTTCCGCGCCGCAGCGGCTGGCGGACGCCTTGGCGGGCTGGATCGGCGACGCGGTCCGCACGGGCATGCGGCTGGAAAGCCGGAACCGTCCCCTGGCGCCCGGGGACGTGCTGGTGCTGGTGCGCCGGCGCGACGACTTCGCCAAGTCGCTGGTGCGGGCGCTAAAGGCGCGCGGCGTGCCGGTGGCCGGGCTGGATCGCCTGGTGCTGGACGAACAGGCGGCGGTGCAGGACATGCTGGCGCTGTGCGACGCGGTCCTGTTGCCGGAGGACGACCTGGCGGTGGCCTGCGTGCTGACCAGCCCGCTCGGCGGCCTTGCGGATGACGACCTGATGCGGCTGTCGATCGGACGGCAGGGCACGTTGTGGGACGCGCTGCGCGGCCGGAACGGCGAGCATGAGGCCTGGAGCCAGGCTTGGACCCTGCTGTCCACCCTGCAGGCCCGGGCTGATTACGTCACTCCGCATCATTTGGTCACGGAGGCGTTGGGGCCGCTCGGCGGGCGCGCCCGGCTGCTCGCGCGGCTGGGACCGGACGCCGCGGAGCCGCTCGACGAGCTGCTGAATGCTGCCCTGGCCTATACGGCCCAGCGTGCGCCGTCGCTGCAGGGCTTCGTGCATTGGCTGCGCCGGTCGGGCGCCACGGTGAAGCGGGAGGCCGAGGGCGCCGGCGGCACCGTGCGCGTGATGACGGTGCATGGGGCCAAGGGCTTGCAGGCGCCGCTGGTGATCTTGCCGGACACGACGGCGCTGCCGCCCAAGGACGAGCCGTTCGGCTGGCGCGCCGACCCGCGGACCGGCGTCATGCTGCCGCTATGGTCGCCCCGCAAGGAGTTCCGCTGCGCCGCGGTGGACCAGGCCCGGGCGGCGGAGCAGGAGCTGAAAACCAACGAATACAACCGGTTGCTGTATGTCGCGCTGACGCGGGCGGAAGACCGGTTGCTGATCTGCGGCTGGGAAACCCGCAAGGGCGTGCCGGACCAGAGCTGGTATCGCATGGTCCAGCGTGGCTTTCAGGCGATTGAGGCCGCCGCGTCCGCGTTCGATGCCGTGCCGGGTGCGTGGCCGGGCGAATGCCTGATGCGGGAAAGCGAGCAAACGGCGCCGGCGTCAGGCGGTGCAGCGCCGTCTGCCGACACCGCCACGCCACTGCCTGCCTGGGCGGGCTGTCCCGGCGACTGGCGACCGGACCCGCCGCCTCCGGAGCCGCCGGTGCCGATGCCGCTCGCGCCCAGCCGGCCAGACGGTGGGGCGTTCGGGCCGGTGCCGCGTGCCGCTTCGCCGTTGCTGTCGCGCGATGACGCCGGGCAGCGCTTCTTGCGTGGCAAGCTGGTGCATACGCTGCTGCAGCATTTGCCGGACCTGCCGGAGGAGGCTCGGCCCGGCGCGGCGCTCGCGCACCTGCAATTTGGTGGCTTCGGTTTGACGCTGGCCGAGGCTGAGGCGCTCGCTCGGCAGACTCTGGCCGTGCTGGCGCATCCGGAGCTTGCGCCGCTCTTTGGCCCAGGCAGCCGGGCCGAGCAGCCATTGACGGGCCTGATCGGCGACGTGGTGGTGAACGGCGTGGTCGACCGCATGGTGGTCCTGCCGCACGAGGTTTTGCTCGCCGATTACAAGACGCATCGCGTGGCACCCGTGGATGTCGCGGCTACGCCGGTGCGCTACCTGCGCCAGTTGGCGGCGTATCGCGCCGTCCTGCGCGGCATCTACCCCGGCCGCCCCGTGCATTGCGCGCTGGTCTGGACCGACCAGGCCACCGTCGCCAGCATTCCCGGGCTGTTGCTGGACGCGCACCAGCCTGGCGCTTGATCCCCCCGTCTAGAAACCCCAATTGTTAAGAAAGTGTAGGAGAGCACAATGAGCGAGAACACTGTTGCCGTCGGCGATGACACCTTCAAGGCACAAGTGCTGGACTCCAAGGAACCTGTGCTGGTCGACTTCTGGGCCGAATGGTGTGGCCCCTGCAAGATGATCGCTCCGGCGCTGGAGGAGATCGCGTTGGAATACAAAGGCCGCGTGACGGTCGCAAAAGTGAATATCGACGAGAATCCGATGTCGCCCAATACGTATGGCGTTCGTGGAATTCCGACCATGATCCTATTCAAGGATGGCAAACCGGCCGCTACCAAGGTGGGTGCATCGCCAAAGAGCGAGCTGAAGCAATGGGTTGCGAGTAACCTGAGCTGAAGTGTCTGAACCCGGGGAGTCGCGAGGCTATTTTGCTCCGAGAGGGACGTGTTAAAGAACTGGAACAGACTTTGCCAGGCACCTTGATGCGCTTCGAGGGAAAATCCCTCGAAGCCATGCGTCACGACTGGACGATAATTTCCGATACCCTTTAACTGACCCGTGCCATCTCGCCCCGGAAATCAAGCACCTAGAACAAACTTCGTATCTTCGGTGTTAATCTCCACAGCACATCCCCCGATAAGCCAAGGTCGAGCTTGTAAACCTGCTCCTCTCGCGTGACCCGCGAAGCTCGCAGCCGGTCAAGCCATTCTGATAATGGCGCAAGCCAAGGATCGAGGGTCCCTTCCTGCCGAGGAAGCCCGGCAACCGCCCGCATCATTGCTTCAAAATCCGCGTTTGGCACCCGTTGATGCTCGAATCCCGCCGGGCCGACCACTGCCTGTGTCCGTGTCCGCTCCAATCTCCGCAGCCCGGCGCCCAGATCGGCATACCGCATATGCAGCAGATACAGCCGGTCAAGCACCATTGGGGCGTCGCAGCAATGAAACCCTGGCGCCCACTCGACCGCCCGGCGCACCAGCACCGGCTTGCATAGCGCCGCCGAAAATCGAACCCACTCGCGTTGCGCGCCAACCGGCTGGGCCGTATCCAGCGCAGGCTCCAAATCCGGAATATGCTGCAGGTCGAGCCCGATTGCGGTCACCACCGGTTCAGCCATCGCAGCCGCGAATTCACGCAATCCAGCGTGGTGCAACGGGTCTGCAACCAGCAGTTCGTCCGCGTCGGTGTATATTACGGCATCATAGTGCCGCAGCAGGGATTTCACCTCCTCTGCGACGACCGCAACGCGCCAAGCTTCGCTCAGCGCCGACCGCTTTAGCCGCCGCACCCGCACCGGCAAGCCATCTGCACTGCCATCATCAGAGCCATGGTCCAACAAAGTGCAGTGTTCCGCCCCTAGCTGGCCGGCATAATGCTTCGCCCAGACTTTCGCCCAAACTGGTTCGTTATACGACATTGTCAGGGCAGCGACGCGCATCCCCAACTCCCTCTAAATTACCGCCGTCTCGTTCGATCAGTTCCTGCAAGCGGCCTGCCACGGTGTTGCCGGCAACAGCCCGCCTGGGCTACAGCAGCCTCAAACACCTGGAAGAGGCCATGTCAGACCCGAGCGATACCATGTTGCGTAAGTTCCTTGGACCCACCTTGCAAGGCGCCGCCGCTCGCGCCGTCATCTTGCTCGGCGCCTTCTCCGCCCTTGGCGCAATCGTCGCTTGGCTCGTTCGCTAAGTGGGCTGCTCCGATACTTCGATGGATCACCCGTAATCAAGATCGCTCGTGAGTAGCATAGGCGTATAGCGTAACGAAAGGATTAAGCATGCATCAGGCCGGCTGGGTTTCGACAACCCCGGCATGCCGGTTTCCGATGAACGTCACCAACACGCTCGCCACCAAGCACAAGGCCCCGGCTGTCATGAAGGCCGCCAAATAGCTTCCAGTCCCCACTCGGACCAACCCGGCCGACCACGCCGCCGCGGCGGCTCCCAGTTGGTGCATCGCCGCGATCCATCCGAACATAACCGGCGCGTTGTCCTCGCCGAAGCATTGCGCCGCCAAACGCACGGTCGGCGGTATCGTCGCGATCCAATCCAGCCCGTAGAAAACCGCGAACACGCCTAAGCCTAGATAACCGGCGCCGTCGAACCCGATATCGAATGCAAACGGCAGGAACAGCAGGCTCAGCCCACGCAGGCCGTAATACCAAGACAGCAGCATCCGGTTGTTCCATCGGTCGGACAACCAGCCGGACAACGTCGTCCCCACCATGTCGAACACGCCCATCGCCGCGAGCAACGAAGCTCCCAAGACCTCCGGGATGCCATGGTCAACGCAGGCTGAAATCAAATGGGTGCCAATCAATCCGTTGGTGCTCGCGCCGCACACGAAGAATGAGCCGCCGAGCAGCCAGAAGTCACGTGAACCGAACCCCGTCCGCAATGCCTGCAGCGCCCGGACCGCCGGGTTGACGGTGGGCACAACCCGCGCCACCACCGCCGTTCCGCCATAAGGGGGGATGCCCAGGTCGGACGGCCGGTCCCGCATGAATGCCAGGACCGGCACAATCAGCACCGCTGCCACGCTGGCGATCAGCACGCTCACCCAGCGCCAGCCGACATGCTCGGCCAAATAGGCCAGCATCGGCAGGAAAACCAACTGCCCCGTCGCCGTGCTCGCCGTCAGCACGCCTACCACCAGCCCGCGCCGCGTGCTGAACCATCGGCTCGCCACCGTCGTCGCCAGCACCAGGGCAGTCACCCCGCTGCCGCCGCCCACCAGGACGCCCCATAACGCCACCAACTGCCACGATGCCCGCATGAAGGGCGTCAACGCCACGCCCAACGCGATCACCGCAAGGGCGGTCCCCACCGTCCGCCGCAGCCCGAATCGCTCGAACACTGCCGCCGCAAATGGGCCAATCAGCCCGTAAAGCGCAATGTTCACCGCCACCGCGAACCCGATCGTCGCCCGCGACCAGCCGAATTCGGTTTCCAACGGCACGATCAGCACCCCAGGCACCGATCGAATGCCTGCGGCTACCAGCAAGACCAGAAACGTACAAGCCGCCACTACCCAAGCCGGATGAACCCGCCGCAACATAAGCATTCCCCTGAACCTTGGGCCAGACTACGTGCGTATGCGCCTACCGATCAATGAGCGGCTAGAAGCGGGCAGCCTCGATGCGCAATCCGCATTCAGCGCAGCAACGCCAGCAACGCCCGCCCGGCCTTCATCTTCAGCTCCGCCCGATCCAAACTGCCGTCCTTGTCGGTATCGGCCGCCGCGAACGCTTGCTCGACATACGCCAAATACTCGGCCTTGCTCACCGTGCCGTCCGCGTCCGGATCGGCTTTGCGGAACGCTTGGCCTCGCAAGACGGAGCGCGCCTCCCGTGCATCCAGGCTGTCATCTTGATCGGGGTTCAACTCGTCAAAGCGGGCCGCTGCCGCGCTCTTGACCTCGGCCAAATCCAGCTTGCCATCCTTGTTGATATCGAAGGCCCGCATGGGATCGGCTTGCGCCTCCTCCGGCCGCCGCCTTGGCAACTCTGCCGTACCCTGCGCCGGCTTCACCGCCTGGGCCATCGCCACCGTCTCGCCGGCCGTCAACCCCGCCGCTAGAATCCCTGCAGCCAGCACGACCTTAACTATCGACATCACTTCCTCCCTAGAACACGACGCTCTACGCTGCGTCATGCACCGGGTTCGCCGCTACGTTCGGCCCTCTTGCATTTCTCCACGCTCAAGCCGACCCTAAATCCCGTAGGTCAAGGAGAGTCGCCATGGCTAAAGGCCAGCAAAAATCCAATCGTGAAGCCAAGAAACCCAAAGCCACGAAAACCGCCGCTGCAACCAAGGCTGCCGCGGCAAGGAACGCTCCCCCGCCCCGCCCCGAACCCGGCAAGAAATAGCCGCACGACATCTCCGAAGCGTAGGCGGTCCCTTAAACCGGGGACCGCGCCGCTAAACCCGCTCGATCAGCGCTGCAATGCCCTGCCCAACCCCAATGCACATCGTCACCACCGCTCGCCGACCACCATCCGTTTCCAGCGCGTTCACCGCCGTCATCGCCAGCCGTGCCCCGCTTGCCCCCAGCGGATGCCCTAGCGCGATTGCGCCTCCATGAGGATTTACGCGGGCATCATCGTCTGCCACGCCTAATTGGCGCAGCACCGCCAGCCCCTGCGACGCAAACGCCTCGTTCAGCTCGATTACGTCCACATCCTGCAGCCTGAACCCGGTCCGCTGCATCAGCTTCTGCACAGCCGGCGCCGGGCCAATTCCCATGATGCGAGGCTCCACCCCCGCCGTTGCCATCGCCACCACCCGGGCCCGCGGCACGAGCCCATGCCGCCGCGCCGCCTCCTCGCTCGCGATCAGCAGAGCGGCAGCTCCGTCGTTCACCCCGGATGCGTTCCCCGCCGTCACCGTCCCTGGCTGGCGAAACGGAGTCTTCAATCGAGCCAGCATCTCCATGGTCGTATCCGCCCGAGGGTGTTCGTCCCGGTCGACAACGATCTCCCCCTTCCGCCCTTTCACCGTCACTGCCGCGATCTCCCGCGCAAAGAACCCGGACGCCTGCGCCGCAGCGGCTTTCTGCTGCGATCTCAAGGCGAATGCGTCCTGGTCCGCGCGCGTCACCTGGAACTGCTCGGCGACGTTCTCCCCAGTCTCCGGCATGCTGTCCGTGCCATACGCCGCCTTCATCAACCCATTCACGAACCGCCAGCCAATCGTCGTGTCGTGCACCTCCGCCGAGCGTGCGAACGCCTCCGTCGCCTTCGCCATCACGAACGGCGCCCGCGTCATGCTCTCGACTCCGCCTGCCAGCATCAGCCCGGCCTCCCCCGCCCGGATCGCCCGCGCCGCCGTGCCAACCGCGTCCAGCCCGCTGCCGCACAGCCGGTTGATCGTGCTGCCCGGCACCGAAGCCGGCAGCCCCGCCAGCAGCACCGCCATCCGCGCCACGTTCCGGTTGTCCTCCCCGGCCTGGTTGGCGCATCCCATGATGCAATCGTCCAACGCTTCCCAATCCATCCCGGCGTTGCGTTCCCGCAGCACCCGGATCGGATGCGCCGCCAGGTCATCCGTCCGCACATCCCGCAAGGCACCGGCATAGCGCCCGATCGGCGTCCGCACATAGTCGCAGATGAATGCCTCAGACATTTTAAGATCCTCCTAAATTTTCCCAGCACCCTACCTCTCGGGGGCAGTCCGGCAAGCCCCACAGAACCTTGGTGCAGCCATCCGAATCAACCAGCCTCGGGACAGCGTGGTCACCTCACCGCCAACAGCACGACGCCCGCCGAGATCAGCCCGATCGCCGCGATATGCGTCGCCGAGATCGTCTCGCCGAATACGACGCCGCCGATGGCCATCGCCGCCACATAGGACACCGCCGTGCATGGCAGCGCGACGGACATGGGGATGTGGCGCAGCGCCACGATATAGAGCAGGGACGAGCCGCCATACAGGAACAAGCCCAGCAAGGTGCGCCAATCCAAGAGCTGGGCGGCGAAGTCCGGCTGTCCGGCCCCGGCCTTCAGCAAGGTCTGGCCGCCCATGGAAACGATGATCGCCGACGCCAGGAAATACCAATGCATGAATCAGCCGCGCCTTTTCGAACCGCCGGGCTGGGAAGGCACGGCCGCGCCGCCCATGCAGCGGCCCTAAATCAGTGCATAAACCCTACGAGAACGCCTGTGCAGGCTGCACGGGATGCCGGGCGACGGGCGCTGCCAATGTCAGGTCGTCGCGGTGGCAGGCCTTCCAGTGCCCGTCGCCGACCTGCCGCATCTCCGGCGCGGACTCGGCACAGCGCGGCTGCGCGTAGGGGCAGCGGGTGCGGAAGGTGCAGCCCGAGGGCGGCGCAACCGGGCTCGGCACATCGCCGTGCAGCAGGATGCGCTGCTGGCGCGCTGCCGGGCCGATCCGCGGCACGGCGGAGAACAGCGCCTCCGTATAGGGATGGCGCGGCCCGGTGAACAGCGCGGCGGTCCCGGCCAGCTCGACGATGCGGCCCAGGTACATCACCGCGACACGGTCGGAGATGGCGCCGACGACGGCCAGGTCGTGCGCCACGAACAGGATAGTAAGGCCGAGCCGCTCGCGCAGGTCGAGCAGCAGGTTGACCACCTGGGCCTGCACCGAAACATCCAACGCCGAAACCGGCTCGTCCGCGACCAGCAGCTCCGGCGCCGCCATCAGCGCGCGGGCGATGCCGATGCGCTGGCGCTGGCCGCCGGAGAACTCATGCGGGAAGCGGTCGGCGGCGCCCGGGAACAGGCCGACGAGCTGCAGCGCTTCCTCCACCCGCGCCCGCCGCTGGGCACGGGACAGCGACGGCTCGTGCACCAGCAGCGGCGTCGACAGGATGCGTTCGACGCTCATGCGCGGATTGAGCGAGCCGTACGGGTCCTGGAACACCAACTGCATATGCCGGCGCACCGGGCGCAGTTGGCCGCGCGACAGATGGGTGATGTCCTGGCCGCGGAAACGTATGCTGCCGCGCGTCGGCTCGGTCAGCCGCATGAGCGTGCGTCCGGCCGTCGTCTTGCCGGAACCGGACTCGCCCACGAGCCCGAGCACCTCGCCGCGCATGATGTCGAACGAAACGCCGTCGAGCGCACGGACATGCTCGGGCGGGCGCAGCAGGCTGTGGCGCGGCAGCGGGAACCACTTGCAGAGGTCGCGCACCTCGACAAGCGCGCTCATGCCGCGATCTCCCGCCAGCGGCTGCATCGCACGAAATGCGTGGGCGTCGCCGCCTCGAGCGACGGGCGCACACGCTGGCACGGGTCGGGTCGGGCGTGGCCGCAACGCGGATGGAAGGCGCAGCCCGGCGGACGGCGGCGCGGGTCCGGCACGTTGCCGGGGATGGCGGCCAGCCGGCGCCCGGCGTCCAGCGCAGCCTCGAGGCGCGGCACCGAACGCAGCAGCCCGGCGGTGTACGGCATCATCGGCTGGCCGAGCAGGGCCGGCAAAGGCGCGTCCTCCACCACCTGGCCGGCATACATTACCAGCACCCGGTCCGCGATCTCGGCAACGACGCCAAGGTTGTGGGTGATGAAGATCACCGACATGCCGGTTTCCCGCTGCAGGCGGCGCAGCAGGTCCAGGATCTGCGCCTGGATAGTCACGTCGAGCGCCGTCGTCGGCTCGTCCGCGATCAGGATGCGGGGGCGGCAGGCGAGGGCGGTGGCGATCATCGCGCGCTGCCGCATCCCGCCGGAAAGCTGGTGCGGGTAGGCGGATGCGCGCCGGGCCGGCTCGGGGATGCCGACCTGGTCCAGCAGTTCCACCGCACGCGCCCTGGCGGCCCGGGTCGAAAGGCGTTCGTGGCGGATCAGCGACTCCGCGATCTGGTCGCCGATCCTGTGCACCGGGTTGAGCGAGGTCATCGGCTCCTGGAAGATCATCCCGAGGCTGCGTCCGCGCAGGTCGGCCATCGCCCGCTCCGGCAAGGCGAGCAGGTCGGACCGGCGCCCATGGGCGTCGCGCAGCAGCACCCGCCCCGCCACGCTGACACTCCGCTCGTCGCCCAGCAGGCGCATCAGGGCCAGCGCGGTGACGCTCTTGCCGGAGCTCGATTCGCCGACGATCGCCAGCGTCTCGCCCGGCATCAGCGAGAAGGACACGTCGGCGATCGCCGGCACGCCGCCAAAGCGCACCGTGAGCCCCTCGACCTGCAGCAGCGGCTCCGTCATGCAGCCCGCCTCACGCAGCCCGCCTCACGCAGATCGGTCCAGCCGCGGGTCGAGCGCGTCGCGCAGGCCGTCGCCGATGAAGTTGAAGCTGGTCACGGCCAAGGTGATGACGGCGCCGGGCAGCAACGCCAGCCATGGCGCCGACTCCAAATATTCCTGCGCGTTGTTCAGCATGTTGCCCCAGCTCGCGTCCGGCGGCTGGATGCCGTAGCCGAGGTAGCTGATGTAGGATTCCGAAAGTATGGCGCGGGCGACGTTCAGCGTGGCGGCGACGATGATGGGCGCCATGATGTTCGGCAGCAGCTCGCGCAGCATGATGTCGGCGTCGCTGGCGCCGATGGCTTCGGCGGCAACCGCGAAGTCGCGCTCCCGCAGCGAGATCACCTGGCCCTGCACCACGCGCGCCACCTCCATCCATGCGGTCAAGGCTATGATGAGCGTGATGGAGGCGAGGCTTGGGCTGATGAGGGCGGCGAGCGTGAGCAGCAGGAAGACCGACGGGAAGCACAGCACCGCGTCGACCAGCCGCATCAACGCCGCGCCGATCCAGCCGCGGTAGAAGCCGGCGAGCAGCCCCACGGCGACGCCGACCGCCGTGCTGATGCCCATGGCGACGAAGCCGACGGTCAGCGAGACCCGCCCGGCCACCAGCAGCCGCACCAGCAGGTCGCGGCCGAGCTGGTCGCTGCCCAGCCAATGCGGGCCGGCGAGGGGCGCCTGGAACCGGTGGCGCAGGTCGATGAACAGCGGCCCGTAGCGGCTCAGCATCGGGCCGAACGCGCAAGCGGCGATCAGCAGGACGACGGTGACCAGCCCAGCCACCGCCAGCTTGTGCCGCATGAAGCGCCCCACGCTGCTGACGCGCCGTGCGGGCGGCAGGGCTGCCGCCTGGGTATCGCCCAGGGCCGTGCCGGCGGCCACGCCGCTCATGTCAGGCGCACGCGCGGATCGGCGACGACATAAAGCATGTCGGCCAGCAGGTTGCCGATCAGCACGAGGGCGGCGGAGAACATCAGCAGGCCCATCACCATCGGATAGTCGCGATAGCCGAGGGAGTCGAGGAACAGGCGGCCCATGCCGGGCCAGGTGAACACCGTCTCCGTCACCAGCGCGCCGCTGAGCAGGGTCGGAAGCTGCAGCCCGGCCACGGTTATCATCGGCAGCAGCGCATTGCGCATGGCATGGTGGACCAGCACCCGGAAGCGGCGCAGGCCCTTGGCGCGCGCGGTGCGTATGTAGTCCTGGTTGATGACCTCCAGCATGGACGCGCGCATGTAGCGGCTCCAGGTCGCGACCGTGACCAGCGCCAGGACGACGCAGGGCTCGATCAGGTGGCGGGCGTAGTCGAGCAGCGAGCCGTCGCCGACGGTGGCGATGTTCCCCGCCGGCAGCCAGTCCAGGCGGACCGAGAACAGGTAGATCATGACCAGGCCGAACCAGAAGGTGGGGATCGACAGGGCGATCATGGCGCCGATTGTGGCGGCGTAGTCGGCCAGCGAGTAGCGCCGGGTCGCGCCGAGCACGCCGACCCACGTGCCCAAAATCACGGCGAGCAGGGTCGAGCTCGCCATCAGCTCGAGCGTGGCGCCGAGATGGGTCGAGATCACCCAAAGCACCGGCTGGCTGTCGCGGTAGGAGCGGCCCCAATCGCCGGCCAGCAAGCGCCTCAGCCATTGCAGGTATTGCAGCGGCAAGGGCTGGTCGAGGCCCATCTGATGCGCGATTCGCTGCAGTGCCTCTTGCGACATGCCCGGCGTCAGCGCGAACTGCGCCAGCGGGCCGCCCGGCGCGAGATGCAGCAGCGCGAAGCCGATCATGGAAACGAGCAGGAGCAGCAGCAGGCTCTGGCCAATGCGTCGCAGGGCGAAGCTGATCACGCGGGGTCCCCCGGTTATCCGTGCAGCGCCAGGGGTTCGGCCGGCCCGTTCCAGCCGTCAAACCGTGCGAGCGCGAACGGGTCCAACGGCAGGTCCACCAGCAGGCCCTGCGCCATGGCGGCGGCGATCTGGCCGGTGACTGGGCCGAGACCGAAGCCGTGGCCGGAAAAGCCCATGGCAATGACCAGCCCGGCCGGGTCCGCGACCGATTGCAGCACTGGCAGGGCGTCGGGCGTTTGGTCGATCAGCCCGGCCCAAACCTCGTCGACCGGGGCGTCCAGCGCCGCCGGCAGCACGCCGCCGAACAGGCTGATCGTACTGGCGACCTGCCGGGCCGGAGGGCGCACGCGTGGCCGCGCGCCCTCCTCGATCTCGCCGTTCCAATCGCTGCTCGCGCCGGTGAAGCGGAAGCGCCCGGTGATCTCCTGCCGGCCGGCGCAGTCCGCATTGGCCACGCCGAGGACCTGGTCGAGCATGGGCGCGACCGGTGCCGTCCGGACCACGGTCACCAGCCGCACGCTGAGCGGCACATTCAGGCCGAGCGGGCGCAGCAGGGCGTTGCCGAACACCCCGGCGGCGAGGATGACCCGGCCGGCCGCGATCCGGCCCGCATTGGTCGTGACCCCCGCGACCCGGCCGTTCGCCACGTCGATCGACAGCACCGTCTCGTTGAACCGGGTCAGCGCGCCGGCGCGAACCGCAGCGTCCACGAAGGCCTGCACCGTGGCGTGCGGGTCGGCATGGCCGTCGGTCGGGCAATAAGAACCGCCGAGCACCGATGGCGACACGGCCGGAGCGAGCTGCGCCAACTGCTTGGCATCGAGCAGCGAAAGGTCCAGGCCCGCCTCGGCCTGCTCCTGCACCAGCCGCGCGATGGCTACGAGTTCGTCCGGCGTGCGTGCGAGCCGGAGGTTGCCGCGGCGGCGGTAATGCGTCGGCGCGCCCAGGCGCTCGGCCAGGGTCTCCCATTGCGCCACCGCGCGGCGGGCCAGCGGCAGTTCGGCAGGGTGGCGGCCGGATTGCCGCACCCCGGCGAGCGTCCAGCCCGACGCCATGGCTGCGGGGCCATAACGGTCAACGAGGACGACCTTGAGCCCGGCGGTGGCGAGTTCGTAAGCGCTGGCCGCACCGCTGATACCCGCGCCCACGATGACCACATCCGCCAAATTCGGTTGCAGAGACGTCTCCCTTCGTGCGTTGGCTACGGCCATCCAGGCCATCGTGCTCAGGCTGATGCAAAACCTGCAAGGTTGTCACGAACAAAACAGGCGTTCGCGTCAAGGCACGGGCTTGGTGACCCGCATGCTCCAGGGCACGTTGCAAGACATTGCGGCCGGGCGCTACCCTGTCCAGGAAAACGGCATGGTCTTCGCGGGATGCTATAGGCGTTCCGCTGCATAGCGTTTTCGAAGCGGGACTTTATAAGCGAAAGTTTTGAAAGGGTTAGGCGCACAATGCAGGCTGCTTCATCTTGCGAGCGTTAGAGTTGACGTGGGCGTGAACCGTCTATTGCTACTTCTCATGCTGCTGGCGATGCCGGCGTGGGCAGAGGATATGGAGGCGTTTGCGTTCGACCAGAAGCTCGGGACGCAGCTTCCGCTTGACGCCGCATTCAGTGATGCGGCAGGCCGTCCGGTCACCTTCGGTGCGCTTGCGGGCAAGCCGCTCGTGCTCGCCTTCGGATACTTCCACTGCACCAACCTGTGCGGCGTCGTGCGCGAGGATATGTTCGCGGCGTTGCAGCGGACAGGGCTGGCGGCAGGGCGCGACTACCAACTCGCTTTCGTCAGCATCGACCCGCATGAGACGCCGAAGGACGCTGCCCAGGCGCAAGCGGACGACCTCGCGCGCTACCCGGCTGACCCCTCCGGATGGCACTTCCTGACCGGCGCCGCTTCGAGCATCGAGGCCGTCGAGGCCGCTGCCGGGTATCGCAGCCGCTACGACCCGGCGCTCGCGCAGTTCCTGCACCCCGCCGGCCTGGTGTTCGCGACGCCGGCGGGTGTCGTGTCGGGCTACCTGCTCGGTGTCGGCTACTCGCCCGGCGATGTGCAGGCGGGGCTTGCACGGGCGGCAAAGGGCGAAATTGGCGAGAAAGCCTCGCCAATCCTGTTGCTGTGCTCCCAGTTCGACCCGGCCACCGGGCGCTACACGCTGTCGATCGTTAAGGTGCTGCGCATTGCAGGAGTGTTCACGGTGCTTGCAATTGGCGCCATCGTGTTTGCCGCGCAACGTCACCGCCGGCTCACCGCAATGCGGCGTGAGGTCAGGAACGATGCTTCAGCCCATGTTCCGGTCCTGCGCGAAGCGGAGTGGCAAGTGCATGACCAGCCGGCCAACACGCCAACATCCGGAGCTGCGTTGCCGCGCACGAGCAACACTCCCTGAAACGGCTGTTCGCCTTGGGCGCCGACGCGGTTATCGCGACTGGGACACTGCTGTTTGGCTTGGCGATCAATGCAACCTTCGCGGCGCTTCTCTGTTTCACGGAGTATGGTTTTCCGTAAATAACGCAGAGGGTGAACAGGAAGGTGGGCAAATGATGAAATGGTTTTGGACAACGGCTAGCTTGCTCGTTCTATTGACGGTGCAGCCCAGATTAGCGCGCGCTGCAGTAACCGAAGACATGTTCCAGCTTCACAACACCTCTGACTTGGTCAGTTTGTGCAGCGCCGGACAGGCTGATCCCCTATACGTCGCGGCCATCCATTTTTGCCAAGGCTTCGGGTCCGGTGCCTATGACGTCGCCAGCGGATACCAAGCGGCGCGCAGCCGCGGACGCTTGTTCTGCCCTCCAAGCGTTGAGCATCGTCCAAGCCGGAATACGGCGACAGCCGAGTTCGTGCAGTGGGCGGGCGCGCATTCGGACCTCATGGCGCTTCCCGTCACGGATGGGCTGCTGCGCTTTTTCGCCGACCGCTTCCCATGTTCCGATGCAGTCCCGGCCAAGGAGAACCGTCGATGAGGTCCACCGGCAAAATTCTCCTCGTCGCTGGCAGCTTGGCGCTGAGCGCCTGCTCGGGCCTCGACAACACCCAGCAACGCGCCTTGACCGGCACAGGCATCGGCGCAGCAGGCGGCGCGGTGCTGGGCGCGATTGGCGGCAATGCCGGGCTGGGCGCCCTAGCTGGTGCGGGTGCCGGCCTGGCTGGCGGCTTGATCTTCGACCATGTGAAGAAGACCGATGCCCAGGAGTACCGCAACGGCTACTCCGCCGGCTACCACTCGCGGCGCTGACGCGTAGCGGTCGGCAGGCTTAATGCGTTCACATGTCCCCGACTGCCCATCTCGCCGCCATCAACCTCTTCACCGGCGATATCCAGGGCGGGTTGGGGCCGTTCTTGGCAACGTGGCTGGCGGAGACCGGCCATTGGAGTCCGGAGCGGGTCGGCGTGGTCACCACGATTGTGGGACTCGGCACATTAGTGCTGAACGGCCCGGCTGGCGCGCTTGCAGACCGCACCGGCCGGCCGCGGCTCCTGCTCGGCGTGGCATGCGGAGCGATCCTAATCGGCACGCTGATGCTGCTCTATGCCCGCAGCTTCACGGCCGTGCTGATGGCGCAGTTCCTGGCGGCGTCCGGGGGGACGCTGGTCATGCCGGCGCTGACTTCACTCACCTTGGGCATCGTCGGCAAGACGGCCTTCCCGCGCCAGCAAGGGCGTAACCAGGCGTTCAACCATAGCGGCATCGTCGCTGCAGCGCTGCTGATTGGCGGAGGCGCGCAGCTTTTGGGAGACGTCGCATTCCTGGTGCTGGGCGCCATGGCGGTCGCTGCACTGGCCGCCATCGCAACCACGCCGGCGGACGCCTGGAACGGCCGGCGCGCCCATGGCTGGCAAGAAAATGAGCCGGACGAGAAGGACCACCGGCATCCGTTGCTGGCGGTGCTGAAGAACCGTCGGCTGCTGCTTCTGGCGGCCGCGCTCAGCCTGTTCAACTTGGGCAATGGCACGATGCTTGCGCTGGTCGGCCAACGCTTGGTGGCCAGCGGCTTCGATGCGACGGGCTGGACCGCGGCCTATGTGATCGTCGCGCAGTTGACGATGATCCCGGTGGCGCTTTGGGCGGGCTCACAGGCCGACAAGCAGGGTCGGCGCTACCTGCTGCCGATCGCCTGCAGCGTTTTGGTGGCTCGTGCCGTGTTCTCGGCCCTGGTTGGCGATCCGGCGTGGCTGGTCCCGGCAGAGGTGCTCGACGGCCTCGCTTCTGGCCTGCTGGGCGTCGCGGTTCCGGTGCTGATCGCCGACCTGACCTGGGGCAGCGGCCGCACGCAGACGGCGCTGGGCTCGGTCAACGCGCTGCAAGGGATTGGCGGCGCGCTGTCGGGCGTGTTCGGGGGCTTGCTGGTCAATTGGCTGGGCTGGACCTCCGTGTTCTTTGCGCTTGCCGTCCCGGCGGCGGCTGCCCTTGCGCTGGCGCTCTGGCTTGCGAGGTTCGGAGCGGACGAAGCAAAGTCTCAATTACAGGGCAGCCAAGGGCGGTGATCAGGCCATCATGCGAAAGGATTGGCAAGGAACTCACCCAACCGTGCCATGCGCGTCGACGATATCGGCTCCGTTAATCCGCGGCTTGGGATAGTTCTGCCCCGGAGGCAAGGCCCCGCTCGCAATCGACCATGTAGTCGCGGGTGATCGGCGTGGCGGTCATGCGCCGGGTAAGCTGCAACTGGAACACCACGCTGGTGCGATAACGGAATCCCACTTCGCACAGGGCGAGGTAGTATTCCCACATCCGGCAGAACCGTTCGTCATACAGCCGTGCCGCCTCGTCCCAACGGGCGCAGAAGCGGGTCCGCCAACAGCGGAGCGTTTCGGCGTAGTGCAGGCGCAGCACCTCGACGTCGGTGATCATCAGGCCGCTTCGTTCCACGGCTTCGCTCACCTCGGACAATGAAGGCTGGTCCGCGCCGGGGAAGATGTATTTGCGGATGAACGGGTCTATTGGGGCGGGCCGGTCGGTGAAGCCGCAGGTATGCACCAGGGCCACTCCGTCTTCGGCCAGCAGGCCGTGCAGCTTGGTGAAGAACTCGAGGTAGTTGCGCTTGCCCACGTGCTCGAACATGCCGACCGAGACGATGCGGTCGAACTGGCCGAACTGCTCGCGGTAGTCCTGCAAGCCGAACCGCACCCGGCCTTCCATCCCTGTCGCGGCGACCCGGGCCATGCTGAACTTCTGCTGTTCGACACTTAACGTGACGCCCGTCACGTCCGCCCCGGACTCGCCCGCCAGGTACAGGCCGAGGCCGCCCCAGCCGGAGCCGATGTCCAGGACCCGCAGCCCAGGCCGGTCAAGCAGCAGCTTGGAGGCGATATGGCGCTTCTTGGCCGCCTGCGCATCCTCCAGCGTGCACTCCGGGCTGGCGAAATAGGCGCAGGAGTACTGCCTGTCGGCATCCAAGAACAGGTCATAAAGGGCGGCGGAAAGATCGTAGTGGTGCGCCGCGTTCCGGCGCGCGCGCTCCGCCGGGTTGCGTTGCTTGAGCCATTGATGGAGCCGAGTTGTGAACGCAATCAACGACCCGCGCGGGACGTTGTCGGCGTTGCGCGCCAGCACCGCGAGCACATCGTAGATCGAGCCATCCTCGATGCGTACCGTGCCGTCCATGTAGCCCTCCCCGAGCGCCAAGGTAGGGCGCACGAGCATCGCCCTTTCCACGCGCCGGGACAGCAGCCGCATGGTGCCGGCAGGCGGTGATCCATCCCCCAAGACATGACGGCGGCCGGAGGAGTCAATCAAGCAAAGGCTCCCGGTCCGGACAACACGGGCCAAAACGCTCGGGAACGCAATCAAACTCATGATAAATTCATGGTGCGATGGTGCAGGAGAAGCAACAGCGGAAGCATTGCCGCCTGCAAACATCGCGAGATAGTGTACCGAACTGCTAATGAGGGCATCAATGTTCGCCTGGGGCGACACGCGCCGAAGAGGATGCAGCAATCGCATGCTGCTTCTCATTCCCCGAACATGGCATGAGCGCCGGCCACCAGAGGATGTGCGGCCTTGGAACGGGCGCTATGGCTCCACCACGGATGTTCCAAGTGAACGAACGGGCCATAGCGCCGTTATAGATGCCGTATCGAATTGCTGGAGGCCCCAACATGGATCAGGCGACTGAACCCACCAATCCTGCGGCGGCTCCGGCCGATCCCGCCCCGGCGCCTGAATGCACTCTGGTGATCTTCGGGGCGGGCGGCGATCTCACCAAGCGCCTGCTCATGCCGGCGCTGTATAACCTGTCCGGCAGCGGCTTGCTGAATGACAAGTTCAAGGTGATCGGGGTCGACCGCGGGCAGGGCGGCGACGACGATTGGAGGCGCTCGCTGACCGAGACCATGCACTCCTTCACCAAGGACAAGACGGCCGAGTTCTACACGCCCAGCCTGGACGAAAAGGCGTGGGGCTGGGTCACCGGCCGTATGCACTACCTCCAGGGCGACTTCAGCCAGGACGCCACCTTCGCGCACATCGGCGAGGCCGTGGGCAGCGGCAGCGTGGTGTTCTACCTAGCGGTCGCGGCGCGGTTCTTCGGCACGGTCGTCGACGGGCTCGGCAAGGTCGGGCTGCTGAAAGAGCCAGAGGGCCATTTCCGCCGCGTGGTGATCGAGAAGCCGTTCGGCGCCGACCTGCCATCCGCGGAGACGCTGAACGCCCGCATCCTGCAGCAGGCCGACGAAAGCCAGTTCTACCGCATCGACCACTTCCTCGGGAAAGAGACGGTCCAGAGCATCATGGCGGTGCGGTTCGCCAATGGCCTGTTTGAGCCGGCATGGCGGCGCGAGTATATCGACCACGTGCAGGTCACCGCGGCGGAGACCGTCGGCGTCGAGCTGCGCGGCGCTTTCTACGAGACCACCGGCGCGTTGCGCGACATGGTGCCCAACCATTTGTTCACCCTGCTCTGCATGGTGGCGATGGAGCCGCCCAACTCCTTCGATGCGGAGGACGTGCGGACGGAAAAGGCGAAGCTGCTCAAGGCCATCCGCCCAATCCAGCCAGACGAGGCCGTGCGCGGCCAATACGGCGCCGGCCAGGAGGAGGGCGCCGAGGTGGTGGCCTACCGTCAGGAGCCGAACGTGGCGGCGGACAGCAAGGTCGAGACGTATGTCGCGCTCAAGCTATCCATCGAGAACTGGCGATGGGCCGGCGTGCCATTCTATCTGCGCACGGGCAAACGGCTTTCGGGGCGGCAGACCGAGATCTCGGTACACCTGAAGCCTGCGCCGTATCGAATGTTCCGCGACACGCCGGTCGACAAGCTGGCTCCCAACGTGATCCGGCTGCTGATCGATCCGAACCAGGGCATCGTGACGCAGTTTGACGCAAAGATCCCGGGTCCGCAGATGCGGCTGGGCCGGGTGGAAGCATCGATGCGCTACAAGGATTTTTTCGAGGAAAAACCCACCGTTGGCTATGAGACGCTGCTGTATGACTGCATGGTTGGGGACGCGACGCTGTTTCAGCGCGCCGACGCGATCGAGGCGAGCTGGGCGGCGGTGCAGCCGTTGCTGCAATCCTGGGGCAATGGCAATGGCGAAGGCGAGGCCGAGGCCTATGCGGCGGGCAGCGAAGGCCCGTCACGCGCCGATGCATTGTTGGCACGCGACGGCCGCCACTGGCTGCCAGTCGGCAAATAGCGCAATTCCTTGCCGGGATCGCGTCCAAAGGTGGTGGTGATCGGCGCCGGGTTCGCTGGTTCGGGCATGACGACTGGGCCGAGCATTCGCTCGGGCTGAAAAGCCTCGAGGACGCCGAGACGCTGCGCTTCCGGCTGCTGGACGCTTTCGAGCAGGCGGAGAGCCGGTCCGATCCCGACGAGATACAGCGCCTGCTCACCTTCGTCGTTGTCGGCGGCGGCCCCAGCGGCGTCGAGCTCGCCGGTTCGATCCGCACCCTGGCGCGCGATACCCTGGCCGGTGATTTCCGCCGCATCCGCCCGGACCAGGCGCGGGTCGTGCTGTTCGAGGCTGGCCCGACCGTGCTGGCCGGCTTCCCAAAGCCGCTTATCCGCTACGTGCACGCCGGCCTGGAGCGTCTTGGGGTCGAGGTGCGCACCGGCGACGCCGGCCGCCAAGTGGATCGGGGCCGCAACCGGCCGCCACGGCGCAATGCAGGTCCTGTCCGATTGCTCGGTGCCCGGGCGTCCCGAGATCTTCGCCATCGGCGACGTCGCCAGCTTCAAAGGCATCGATGGCCACCCATTGCCCGGCGTGGCGCCAGTGGCGAAGCAGCAAGAACGCTACGTCGCCGGCGTGATCACCGCGCGGGCCAGGGGCATCGCAGCTCCGAAGCCGTTCCATTACCGGGACGAGGGCAACCTTGCGATCATCGGCAGGTCATCGGCGGTTGCCAGCCTGCCGCATCTCAAGCTGACGGGCTTTCCAGCTTGGCTGCTGTGGGGCGGCGTCCACCTGTTCCTGCTGGTTGGGCTGCAGAACCGGATTCTCGTGTATATCCAATGGATCTCGGCGTGGCTGTTCCATACGCGCGGTGCCCGGCTGATGATTCCGGGCATGAAAGGCGAGCAGCGCGCCGGGCAGGGCCGTGAGCATGACGCCGCCAGGCAGGCAGCGGAATAGAAACCGCTTAGGGAATTGCGTTGGCGTCCGCGGCACAGGGAAGGTTGATCAATCCCTCACTTGGGTGAACAGGCGGGAGATCAACCCGTTGATCGACCCGCGCCCGCCATAGGGGCCGACCGTGATCGTGGCGGTCATCCCGGCCGCGATCGTGACGGTGTCCGGCACCGCGTCGATATGGATGCGCACCGGGATGCGCTGGGCCAGCCTGACCCAGGTGAACACCGGGCTGACCGAGGCGAGGCCGAGCGAGCCGGGCGAGGTGTCCGGCGTGTTGATGCCGCGCGCGATGCTCTCGACATGGCCGCGGACCGGGTCGCGAAAGCCCATCAGCGCGATGGTGGCGGGATCGCCAGGCTTGATGCCCGCAATCTTGGTCTCTTCGAAATAACCGGCGACCCAGAAGCTGTCGCTGTCCAGCAACGCAATGTTGCGAGTGCCCTTGGTCGCGTAGTCGCCTTCCTGAAGCTGCAGGTTGGTGACGTAGCCATTGACAGGAGAGAGCACCTTGGTGCGCTCCAAGTCGACTTTCGCCTGGCTCAACTGGGTGACGGCGGCGGCATAGCTCGCGGCCGCCATGTCCGCGCCGCTGTCGTAGTTTTGCTGCTCTTCCTTGGAGGTGGACAGCGTCGTGAGCTGCGACCGGCGCCCGGCCTGCTCACGTTTATTCTTAAGGTCGGAATATTTGCCATTCACGCTCGCCTGCGCATTGGCGAGGCTGATCTCATAATCGACGGAGTCGATCTGATACAATAATTCGCCGCGCCGGACATCTTGGTTATCGCGCACGTTCAGCTTGACGACGCGGCCCGACACCTCCGGCGCAAGGTTGACGACATAGGCCAGCACCTGGCCATCGCGGGTCCATGGGCCGGTCAGGTAATGATTCCAGATTGCCACCCCGGCCACTATGGCCCCAACGAGGACCATGAGCGTGATGGCATAGCGGATCAGCTGGTGAGCCCTACGGAACATCGGCGGCCAATCTTCCCATCGCTTTAAAGCCAAACCACCAGGATACCGAGGATACAGACGTAGATGCTTATCTCAGCGAGGGGCGGGTTCGCAGTCCAGCGGAACGCCTGCATGCGCACCGCAATGAACCGCAGCGGCGCGTACACTAGGCCAGCGGCCAACATATAAACCAACAGCGGCGACAGATAGACTCCAAACAGGTTGGTCTCCCGCCACATGGCCTCAGTGCTCCAGCAATCCGTAGCTGCGCAAGGCGCGACGCTGCTGTTCCAGCAACAGCTTGGCCTCGTACAGGCCGGACACCGCACGCAGCACGGCGGCAAGCGCGGGGCCGGCCACAAGCTGGGACAGCAGCGCCCGGATGCCCGTGTCCAGCCGCTCCGGCTCGGCGCTCGCCAGCCCTTCGCGCCCGATGCGGACGGCGTCCGCCAGGCCCGGGTCCGAAAGCTCCGCCTCCCCGAGCCCGGACCATGCCCGGCGAAGCGCCAGATTCAGTTCCGCGAGATCGTCCAGGCGGCCTAGCGTGGCATGCCGAGTAGGACGGAGCGCGCGGGCCCAGGCAAGCGCCTGCGACAGGCGGTCGAAGGTCAGCAGTTGCAGTGCCGACCCATCTGCGGGACCGCCATGCCACAATGTTTGATGGAGCGAGCGCACCACCTTGTCGGCTACCCGGAACAGCCGGCGCCGGGGCTGCACGGGCAGCACCAGGAGGAAGGCGAGCTGCATGAAGCCGGACGCGATGCCGAGTTCGAGGGCGGTGTTCAGGAAAGTGGAAAAGTTGAACGACTCCGTGTTGGCCGGCGCCAGCAGGAGAACGTAGAACAACAGCAGCGGCGATCCGAGCCAGGCGGTTTTTGGATGGCGGCCCGCGAGCGCCAGGCCGAACGCGCCGCCACCCACCGCGAGCGCGAAAGGCACGAGGCTGGAGGCATTCGGCAGCAGCAGGAATGCGACGACCCCAGTCACCAGCGCGGATATCGGCAGGGCCACAGGAAAGCCAATCGCGGCCTTCGATGGATTGGGCTGCATGCCGATCAGCGCGGTGAGGGCTGATTGTTGGATCAGCAGCAAAGTGACTTGGCTGTCGTCGCCCAGCACGCAGAATGTCGCCCCCAAGGCGAATGCGATCAACACTCTGACCGCATTCAGCACCCCGGCGACATGGTCGGGATCGGTGGGCAGGCGGACCGGCGGCGGCGCGCCATCGACGACACCCGTCGCGGCGACGTGCAGCCAGGCCTGCGCCTTGCAATGCTCGCCGGCAAGCGCCACAGCGCGCTCGATCAGCAATGCATCAAGCGGCTCCGCAGGAAGGTGGTCAGGCGGCGCCAGCGGTTTGTTTTCCCCGATCGCTTGGCGCGCGGCATCGAGGTAGGCGCGCGTTGCCGGCGCTGGCCCGGCTGGCCCGGCTAGCGCCAGGGTTCGGTTGATAACTCGGCTCGCGGCCAGCATGCCCAGCAGGGCCGCCAGCATGGACCGCGCGGCCCGGCTTCGCCTCAGCCCATCCGCCAGTTCGGCGGTCGCATAGTTCGCCTCGGTCCGCAGGGCGAGGATGTCGGAGGCCCGCTGCAGGCTGTCCTCGCCGCCCAATGCCCCATGGCCGGCAAGCGCCTCGTACGCGGCATTCCGCAGGTCCCGGAGGTGGCGTTTCAATTCGACCTCCAGGCGCTCGTGGGCGGTATCGATGATGAACAGCGAATTCACCAGGCCGACGCAGACGATGCCGACGAGGATCGCCGCGACGCGGTCGAGCGTGACGAGCAGCGCGTCATTTGGGTTGTCGATGCCCCCGATCGCGACGATCGCGACGGTGTAGCCAGCGAGGGCCGCGCCATACGCACGGAAGTCGCGCAGGATGGAGGCTACGTAGGTGCAGGCGGCCAGCCATAATGCGCAGGACGCCAGCAGCATCGTCCGGTCCTGCGGGAAGGCCGATATGATCACGAGCGACATGACCCCGCCCACGACGGTGCCAAGGGCGCGGTAGAACGCTTTGCTCATCGCCATGCCGGGCGAGGGCTGCATGACGATCACGACGCAGACGCCGGCCGAGGACGTGCTGTCGAGCTGGATCGCGAAGCTGACCACATAGGCCAACAATAATGCCAGGCTCAGGCGAAGCGCGAAGCTCACGGCATCCGGCATGAAGCCGGGCAGCGGCAGCAGCGGTTTGCGTGCGGGGAGCGCCGTTTCAGACATCAGGCGCCGCTTGCGGAGCGCGCTGAACAGGGCAGGACCCTGCGGAGCGCATCGTTCCTCATGCTCATGTCATTTACGGCACGATCCTGGTTGCGACGACATCGGCCACCTGTCCCAGTGCGGCGCTCATCGCCTCGACCTGGTCTTTTACCGTGCCGGCCGCGGTTGGGACACTGAAACGCAGCCGGTCCAGCACCGGCTTGCCATCGCGCGTGACCTGGGCATAGCCGACGAACACGACCTGCCCGCCGTCGTTGCCGTCGAAGCGTTGGACGGCGACCTGTATCTCGGCATTCGCATGTGCCGCGATTGGGCTGTTGTCGGCGAGCACGTCGGCATTCGGCAGGCGCTGCGCGAGGTCATCGATCAGGACCCGCCGCAGCATCGCCTGGAGCGGCTCGCCCCACCAGTTATTCCTCGAAACGACAAGCCGCACCTGTTCCGACGAGCGCACGATCTCGTCGCGTTCGAGATAACGGGCGAGCTCAATGCTGTGGACGACGACGACGGGACGCGCAGCCTTACCCGCGCTGGCATACGCTGCAATGCGCGGGACGCCCGGCCGGGGTTGCAGGGTGTACAGGGCGGGATCGGGTGACGCGCAGCCCGCGAGCAGGGCCGCCAACGCATACCGTGCAGCAATGCGTGCTTTCAATTAGTTTGCAACCTGGCCGGCACGGCCGCGTATGAGCGCCTCCGGATGGCGTGTCAGCAGGTCGGCGATCATGCGGACGGACTGTGCGGCATCGGCTGCTTGCACCAACAACTGGTCCAGGTCGCGGCCAAACTTGGTATCCCCGCGTGACCCGGCGGAGATCGATCCGGCAAGGCTTTTAACCTGGGCCAGCGTGTCCTGCAGGTCCGCAGAGATCGCCGGCAACCGCCGCAGGGCCGGCGCCGCACCCGCGTCGAGCCGCTTCACCGCATCCTGCGTCGCCGCGAGCGTGCCGTTGAGCCGGTTCAGCGCCTGTTTCAGCTCCGGCCCGTTGGCGATGCCGCTTGCCCCCTGCAAAACGCTGTTCAAGCCCTGACCAATCTCGGCGAACGGCATCTGCCCTATCTTCGCCATGAGCTGGTTCGCAGTTTCCGAAAGATCCTCGAGTCCGTTGCCGCCGGTGTTATCAGATGGAAGGATCCATACATCGCCCTCGTGCCCCAGCTCCGCCGGCGCAGCATCAGGCACGAAACCCATCGCGAGCTCCTTCTGGCCAGTGATCAGGTTGCCGCCTTTCAACTGGGTGCGGAGTCCTTTCTTAATCAGCGTGCGCCAGTATTCCGGGAAGGGCTGCGCGGGTTTGTCCCCAACCGGGGCTACCCGGTCGAGTTCGATCTCAAACTCGACGCGGACCCGGGACTGATCGGTGTCGGTGTCGTACTGCAGGTCGACCGCCGTGACGTCGCCGATGCGGTAGCCTTGCAGCGTCACCAGCGCCCCCGCGCCCAGCCCGCCGACCGAGCCGGTGAAGTAGCTGGCGAGCACGGCATGGCGTGGCGCAGTCGCCGTATCCGCCAGGTCCTGGCGTGGGTAGAGCGTGAACGTGTCGCTTGCCAAGCTCGTCGGCGCCGGGTTGTTGCTGGGCGGCGTCTCGAAGCTGATGCCGCCCAGGACCGCCGCCTTCAGGCTGTCCACATGGACCTGGACCCCTTCGGCTCCCAGCTTGAGGGAGATGCCGGAGGTATTCCAAAACCGGGAGTTGGTGTGCACCCACTGGTCATACGGGGCGCGCACGAAGATGTTGAGCGTCACGCTCGTTGCCATGCCGTTGAGCGTCCAGCCGAGCACCCTGCCCACCTCCAGGTCATGGAAGAAAATGGGCGTGCCGAGGCTGATCGAGCCGATCCGCTGCGCCGTCAGGCGGAACTGGCGTCCGGGAACGCCGGGGTCCAGCGTGGGCGGGTCCGAGCGTCCGGCAAAGCTGCGCTGGGCGGGCTTGTCAGCGTCGCCGGGCTGCATCTCGATGTAGGAGCCTGAAAGCACCGTGTTCAGGCCCGTGATGTCGCCTGCGAACAGGCGCGGCTTTGCAACCCAGAACTGTGCCCCGTCGGTCAGCAGCTCGGCGGCGTTCTTCGTCATCCGCATGTGCATTACGACCTTGGAGCGGTCAGGCGTGAGCTCGAACGACTCGACGGTGCCCATCTGGATATCCTTGAACTTGACCTGGCTTTGACCGGCCTGCAGCCCTTCTGCCGTGTCGAAGGTGACGGCGATCAGTGGGCCGCGCTGGTCCAGCGTGGTCCACAGCAGCCAGCCGCCGATCAGCAGGCTGGCGACCGGGATCAGCCAGACCCAAGACATCCGCCGCGCCCGCACGACGGGCTTAAGGGCGCCGTCCTTGCCATCGTCACCTTCGCTCATTTGCGTCCCACATCAGTCGCGGATCGAAGCTCTGTGCGGCCAGTATCGTGAGTACGACGGTGGCGGCGAAGGCAATTGCGCCGATGCCGGGGTCGATCGTCGCGACGAAGCCGAACTGGACGAGGGCGGACAGGATGGACTCCATGAAGATGTCGATCATGGACCAACGCCCGATGACGGAAACGGCCCGATACAGAATGGTGAGGTGCCGCAGGTGCCTCGCGCGCCCGCGCAGCGCCACCGTCAGCATCGCGCCGAGCCCAATGATCTTGAGTACCGGAATTGCGATGCTGGCGGTGAACACGATGACCGCGAGCGGCAACTGCCCAACGTGCAGCAGCTCCCAAACGCCGCCGAATATCGTGCTCGGGGTGCCGCGTCCGAGCTGGATGACCGTCAGGACCGGGAAGATGTTGGCCGGCGCGTAGAAGACCAGCGCGGACCCGGCGAGGGCCGCAGTGCGTGCGATGCTGTCGGGCTTGCGCCGATGGAGGGCCGCACCGCACCGCGGGCATCGCGCGTTCGGTCCGGTGGGGCGGCAGGCGAGCTCGCAGGCCAGGCAGCATACGAGATCCGGAGCGACGGACGCTGCGGCTTGCCCGTGCCGTGCAGGGGCGGGACCGGCCCGGGCGATCGCCTCCCATACGGCTTGCGGGTCGAGCAGCGCATCGGCCGCGATCGTCGTCACCATGAAGCCGAACAGCGCGTAGAAGGCCGGTCCCGGCTCGACATGGGCAAGGGCGCCCAGCTTGGCATAGGCGACGAAGTAGCCGACGAGGAACACCTCGATCATGGACCAGGGACGCAGCCAGTTCCTGAGAATGAAGGCATGGCGCAGTCCAGGAAGCGGCCAGCGCAGCCACAATCCGCCCAGCGTGTAAAGCGACGCGCAGATCATCAGCAACGGGGCCGCGGCAGTGGTGGCGAACACGAGCGCCGCAAGTTCCCATAGGCCGTGCTGCAGCAGTGCAGCCGGACCGGAGAACAGCGTCGCCGTCCGGCTCTGGCCTCCGGCCTCCACAACCGCGAGGATGTTCGTCGCCCCGGCGGCGAACAGCACCAGGGAGGCCAGGCTCAGCGCCAGGCCCAAGCTCAGCGGGTCGGTCCAGGTATGGCGGAGCAACGCGCCGCAATGGGAGCAGCTTGCCGCTTGCCCGGGCGCGAGGGCGGGGATGGATTGCGGGTGCCCGCAATCGCGGCAGCTCCGTATCGCTGGGGCGGTTAGGGCGGCGATGTCTTGCGGCGAGGCCGGCGCCCTCAGCCATTTATGGGCGAGTTGCAAGCGTCACGCCGCATTTCGATCAAGGAGGCCATGCAAGGCAGCCTGCCGGCATTCAGCTTTCATCCGGCAGCTCGGGCACCGGCACGTCGAACCCGTTCAGGGTGACGGACACTAGGCAATAAAGCCCGACGAGATAGATCAGTTCGGCCGTCCCGTGCGCGCCGAATGCGGCAGTGGCCAGGCGGTAGTTCAAAGCCGGCAACACGCCGCCAGAGACCAGGGCTGCCGCCACGTCATAGGCGACCGCCTCGTCCGGCTTCAGGCTGGCCGGGCGCTGTCCGGCCACGATCGTGGCGATGGCCTGGTTGGAAAGGCCATCTTCCTGTGCAATCGCGACATGGGCGTAAATCTCGTATCCAGCATGGAAATGCGCTCCCGTGACCAGGATAGCGACCTGGCGACACGGGTCGGGCAGCGTGCTCTCGGCCGACAAGGCTTTGGTGAGCGCCCATACTGCGCCGCCAATCCTTGGTTCATGCAGCCACGGGTTCCACGGCCCCATCAGCGCGCCGTCCTCTCGGGCGGTGGTGAAGCCGCGAAAGCCCTTTTCGATGCCGGCCGACATATCGTCGAACAGCGGCCGTTGCTCGGCCGACAGCTCGTTAGGCGGGATCAGGGGAAGGCGCATGAGTCGCTCCGCTTATTTTCCGCTTTGCCTTGGCCAAAACGGCCCGTGCCTAAATCGTCCGTGCGCAAGGCTGTGCCTGGCTGCAACGCATTGCAGGGGCAACCGGCTGCATTGGGTTGTTCATCGATACAGGCGTTGCCCGGCAGGCCCAGCGGCCGGCTCATGCGGCTGCCGCATCGGTGTCGATGCCGAATGACAGCGTTCAAGTCTTGGCATCGTGGAGCATGGACCTCTGCTAACGGGACGAGTCGGTTTACGGCATCCCGACTAAAGGCGTTCCCAGCTTACATTCTTGTCCCGCAAAGACCAGTTCCGACGTGGGATGCGCCTCATGTCTGGGCGCACTGGACAGCAAGGTTACGATAGGAGTGCGGCCTTCTCAGCCTGTCGAGCCGTCGGGAAAGCGTGCCCGTTCCGGCGCGGGCGCATTTCGGGTGTTGGCGAGCCGCTGCAAACCGAGCCAATTTGGAACTGAAACTGCAGGCATGATGGGGTTAACCCGGTCTGAGCAGACCAGATGCCTGGCGTCTCCACTCCGGCGAACTGCTAGTAGAACTAGATTAACGAATCTCTAAAACAAGCAATTCATCTGCATAAAAAGTTCCGTCGAACGCAAGTTCCACATAACAAAACTTAAGTTTCTCAACAAAATAACGGTGGCACGCAGCCCTCGACTTCATTAATGTTATGTTTATATAACGAAAACATGCAGCTTCAATTTGTCGGCTGAATGCACAAGGTAGGCTCTGCATAATGATCCTTAAGCAAAAACCGCGGCGCGCTCCTGTCCAGCAGGATTGGCTGTCACGGGTGCTATCGGGCGGCTGCATCATTGGGGCCGCCTGATGCATAGGCAACAAGGCATGCTGTCGAGTGTCGTTACGCTTTTTCGGCCCCGGGCAACCGGCGGCCGTCGGGGCTCCGTCGCCACGATCATGGGCCTGACTGCGGTGCCCCTGGTCGTAGCATTGGGAGTTGGCGTCGACATGTCGCGCCTCGTCGTCGCGAAATCGGCGTTGCAGCATGCTGCGGACAACGCGGCGTTGGCAGGGGCGACGGCATACCTGTCCGACAAAGCGCCGGGCGACGCGACGACTGTGGCAAATAACTACTTTGATCACTCCGCACAGGGAATGGGTGCGACAGTGACATCGCGGACGGCGGTCGCCGGCGCGGGGCAGCTCCCCGGGGGCGCATCGTCCTTCAATGTGACGGTCGATGCTACCGCGACGCTGCCAATGACACTCATGGCCCTAGCTCAAGTGAGTTCGATGACCATCAAGGCGCACGCCGTTGCCACCAATCCCAACACCACCAGTACGGCCGGCACTTCAGGCAGTACGGCCGGCACTTCAGGTCCGCAGCCGGTGGTCACGCTGGGGCCGATCGGCTCGACGGCAGCGGATTGGAACTCGGTCTATATGTACAGCGTGCCGAACGGTGCCGACGGCAAGCCAGACTACACGAAGTTCCCGCCGCTCTCGCAGTTCTATGAAGCTGGCAGCAACTGCAACAGCAGCAATAGTAGCTGGACTTCGCAGAGCCGCTGCAACGGGCAGTTTGGTGCAACCGTAGCAGCGACCCAGAACTTCCCCAAGGTTTCCACGAACCAGCCGCTGGCGTTCCTGTTCGTCAACATGAACAACGGGGAGATTCCTGCCAACAGCCAGGGCTATGGTCCCAACCAGTATGGGGCCGCGCCCAACAACTTTGAGCTTCATACGACCGCCACGATGTCGTTGAACCAGCCTCCCACTCAAAACACCGACAATTCCGTAGCGGAGATCTACGCCCTGACGGGATACCAACTCAGCCAGGTCGCAACGAAATACTCCGCCTTGAACGGGACAGCGAAGCCCAACTGCTCCGTTCAAATCGCAATTGTAACGGACCCCAATAACGTGCCCACCAATCCACCATATCCAGGCGCATGCTTTTCCACATCGGACCCACTCTCCGGAGTTCAGTATGCAAACATGAGTTGCGCCCAGATGGCGGGAAGGACATTCATCTATTGGTGGAACGACATGGGCGGGTCGCGGGACGATTACGACTATAAGAACCTGTATTTCACGATCCGATGCGTGCAGGGATCGACCAACCCGAATGGGGGAACCCTGTATACAGGCGCCCCGCCGGTCGGCAGCGCGGTGTCGCTGGTTCAATAGCATGGGGCTCATGACGGCTGGCGGCGTCCCAGATACGATCCCAGCCGTGCCCGGACGATCCCGGCGATGGCAGCGGGGGCTGGCTGCATGGCACGACCGCAAGGGAGCAACCTCGCTCGAGTTCGCCATTGTCGGACTGCTGTTTGTGTTCTGGATCATGTCCACGATCACGTTCGGCCTGGATATCCTCGCGCAGGCCGCCATCGACGGCGCAACGCAGGTGGCCGGGCGGCAGATCCAGGTTGGCGCGATCCGCAGCTCGGCCGATCAGGTGCGCAGCCTCGTGTGCGCGAAACTCCAGGGATTGACGATGCCGTGCAGCAGCATCCAGGTCTATGCCACCTCTGGCGCGTCGTTTTCGTCGCTGTCCAAGGCCACCGTGTCGGGCACGACGATGTCGCCGGCAAGTTTCACCCCGGGCGGATCGCAAGCCTACGTCCTGCTCCAGGTCGCCTATAGCAGCCCGTTCACCATTCCGCTCGCCGGAGCGTCAAACCTGATGCTGTTATCCACGATTGCATTCAGGAACGAGCCATGAGTGAGCCTGCGCCTTCCCGTGCCGCCTGCATCCATTTGGCCGCCCGGCGGATGCGCAGCGACCGGCGCGGCGTGGCTGCGATTGAGTTCGCTCTCGTCGGAACGTTGCTCCTGATCGCGACGCTCGGCTTCTTTGAGACGGTCCTGATCGTGCGCGCGCAGACGCTTCTATCGTCCGTGGTCGCGAACATGGCCGAGCTGGTCGCGGCTCAAAGTGGTGTCCCAATTGCTACCCTGACCGATTATTGCGGCGGCGCACGGCTTACGATGGCGCCTTATCCCACGACAAGCCTTTCCATGGCGGTGGCTAGCGTCACCCACTCAAGCACGTCCGGCAACACCGCAAGGGACTGGGAGTACGATGGCGCCTGCCCGACCGCGGCAGCCGCGATCGGCTCGGCCGGGGCAGCAGCGCTCGGCGGTTCCATGGTGCCGAACGGCGGCGACAGCGTCATCATTATCAAAGCTAGCTACACGTACACCCCATCGATCAACGTCCTCCTCTCTTCTATCACGCTCAAGCAAACGGCGTTCGCGCGCCCAATACGCGGCGCGGTAGCCTGCTCGAATTGCTGAGGAACGGCAGCAAGATAACTATCGCTCGCGCAGGTAGCCTGGACAGAGTTCCCCGGCGTGGGCAGCACTGCCTTGCAGCAACGGGGCCGACGCCAGGCCAGCCCCGTTGCGCTCAAACACAGTGAGCCTCAGCTTTTGAGACCTGCCGTTCCAGCTTCGAGATGGCGCCTCCGCTCCACGCGGCCAGCCAAATAGCGGTTGAGGCGCTGCGCCTGGGCGTAGGCCACGCTGCCGTTGCCAAAACCGCGTGGCAGCGACCCGGCCGTTTGGACAGGGGCCTCGTGGCCCACCCCGGGTTCAAGGCGCGCCAAGGAGGATGGCTGGGCCGTGTTCCCAGTTGACTGCGGGTAAGCCTCCGACCCCGTATCGGCCACGAACGCGCGCCCAGCGGCGAGTTGCCGGCCAGCGGCGGCCGGGAACGGGTCGCCGTTGCCCTCGCCTTCTGCAAAGGCCTGGCCCGCAGATAGGCTCAGGGCGACGACGGCGAATACGACTTTCAGTTTCATGATGGCTCTCCCTCGATGATGGCCCAGTCTCGCGGGCTCGCCTAGACCCGGTGTACAAGCGACGGCCGCGATGGCCATGGGGCGTTGTTACGGCCACTCTGAAACCCACGCTGTGCGTTGCGTCACATCGCATGGGGCCCGTTCGGCTTTCCGCGCATGGCGCGTGATTTGCTGTTCACAATAGCCTAACGTATGGCCATGACGACCTTCGCCACCGGCCCAGAGCACGCCTTGGCCCGGCATGCGTTCCTAACCGGAACTCCGCCCGCCGCCCTGGCGCGGTTTGCCGCCCATGCGCGGTGGATCGATGCCGGGCCGGACCAGGCTCTGGTGGATTTCGACGACGTCACGACCGACGTGTATTTTGTCATGCAGGGCAGCGTGCGCGTTCTGGTCCGCACGGCAAACGGGGAACAAACGCAGATTTTGGGCGACTTCGCCACCGGCGACCTGGTGGGGGAGATGTCGGCCATCGACAACGCGCCCCGGTCGGCGCGGGTGGAGGCGTTGGTCCGCACCCGGCTGTGCGCCGTGCCAGCGACGGCGTTCCTCGACCTCGCCCTCACGTCGCAGAGCTTAGGCCTGCGGCTGATGCGCCTGTTGACGGCGCGCATCCGCGCGCAGAACCGCCGGTTGCTGGAATATACGGCCCTGCCGACCCGCCTTCGGCTCGCGGCCGAACTGCTCCGCCTCAGCCGTGTGCGCCCGGACGGCACGCGCGCCGTAAGCCCTCCGCCGACGCAGGACGAACTGGCGGCCCGCATCGGCGCCCGGCGCGAGACGGTGTCACGCGAGCTTTCGATGCTGACCCGTGCCGGCCTGGTACGCCGCTCGCGGGCAGCATTCGTGCTGGACGAGCCCGACGCGCTGCGCGCCAGGATTGAGGCGGGCCTTGAGCAATGAGAGTTCTAACTTGAGATATCTGACGGACTCGGTGGTTCAGCGGCCTTTGTGGCTTAAAGGCTGCTGAGGCTGTGCGTAAGTTGTGGCTGCAACATCACCGGCACGCTGATGCGGGGCAAGCCGCCTGCGATGAAGGCTCTGGCCGTGCTGAAGTGGGTGCGGGCCGAAGCGTCTGTTTTGCCGGAGTAGGATTGGACCCCTAACATTACAGTTGCAGTCTTAGCTTCATATGGCAGCGTTGTGCGATGGCTTGGTGCGTGCGTCGCCATGAGCGACCATGCGATGACGTGGGCGGGCTGGATACGACGCTGGGCCAGGCGGGTGGTGACGCGGCGGAGTTCCTGGACCGACCAGCGGACGAGGGCAGGCGTGTCCGGGGCAGGCGCGTCGGGGGCAGGCGCGGGGATGTTTTTTGTGGGGCCGGCTGGTTTGCGCGGTGCTGGATGCTGGCCATCATGGCGAACGCCAGCATGACCAAGGACACGTGCCGGCGCCAGCCGTGCCATGAGCGGGTGGTGTCTCAGGTCGCGTAGTGCCGCCGCGGGGTGGGCAACCCGTCTTGCATGGCGCCTTTGTCATGGCTCCGCCTGCTCAACCGGGTGCGACTCACGTCGCTGCCGATCAATCTCACCATGGTCACGCGATCACCACGGGACCGTGCGGCCAAGGTAATCGAGATACTCCAGGCCCGGTGTTCCCCGCTTGGCGAGAAGCACGTTCACGAGATTAGGGACGCTCTCTTCGATGGTGAGCCGCGCGTCCGGCCCGCCTAGCTCCGTGCGGACCCAGCCCGGCGCCATCAGGACCATCGGGCGCCCCTCGCCGGCGTGCCGGGCCGCGTAGCAGCGCATGTATTGGTTCAGGGCGGCCTTGCTGCCGCGGTATACCTCGCGCATGCCGGACGTGTTGTTGCTGACGCTGCCCTGCCCCGACGACATCACGCCGATCACCCCCGGCGCAGGGACGAGCTCCCCCAGGCTCTCGACCACGCGCATCGGGCTCAGTGCGTTCGTGACCATGACCCGGATGAAGTCGTCCGTCGTCACCTCCCCTATGGTGTCCGTTTCGTTGTTCGTTGTCCCGGCGTTGACGAACAGCATGTCGAGTTGCCGGCCAGTCAGGCGCTGGCGAAGGCTCGCGATCTGATCAGGCTCACAGATGTCCAAGATTTCGATCTTGACCCGACCGCCGTATTCGTCTGCCAGCTCGTGCAGCAAGGTTCGAGTTGCTCCGCCGCGGACTGTGCCGATGACAGTCCATCCCTTTTTCAAGAACTCGGCCGCCATTGCGTAGCCGAGGCCGCGTGATGCGCCGATGAGGAGAACGGTGCGGGCGGGGTCGTTTGAAACGGTTGTGGACATGGGTGGATGACTTTCGGCAGTGAGGTCGACCACAGATTTGTGCAAGCAGACGCATGGCGCCAGACGCGTTCGACACAAGATGCTATTGCATCGAACGCCATGTATGATCGCAGCGCGAGCGATGCTGATGCAGACCTGAACCTTCTCGACCTGCTCGCTTCAAGCTGCCGGGCGAACCTCGGGCCGGGACGACGCGACTTCGGGCGTCCGTCTTTCAGAGCAGCTTGTCGAGGGTGATCGGCAGATCCCGGATACGCTTGCCCGTGGCGTTGAACACAGGATTGGCCACCGCCGTGCCGACGCCGGTGATCCCGATTTCGCCGATGCCGCGGGCACCCGTCGGGGTGTGCGGGTCAGGCTCGTCGGTCCAGATCACGTCGATAACCGGAGCATCCAGGTGCACGGCGGAGAACTCGCACCAGCCCACGCGACGACGAGAGCGGCAGATGAAGCGGTTCAAGTCGCCTGGCCAGGCACAGCGGTTCTTGTCCGCCCACGATGGGATCAATAACCTCTTCCACCTCCGCCGCCATCAAGTGCCCGCGTGACAGCCGGAGCGCGCGTCGATGCCGGGTGAGTAGTTTCCGAGCCTGCACTGGGTGGTC
>CAXSGE010000024.1:0-48251 GCA_964236715.1 uncultured Acetobacteraceae bacterium
ACATCAGCGTGGTGGCGCCGTTGGCGAGCGGGCCATAGACGATGTAGGTGTGCCCGGTGACCCAGCCGACGTCGGCGGTGCACCAATAAACCTCGCCGGGCTGGTAGTCGAAGACGAGCTGATGGGTCATGGCGGCCCAGACCATGTAGCCGCCCGTGGTGTGCAGCACGCCTTTGGGTTGGCCAGTGCTGCCGGAGGTATACAGGATGAACAGCGGGTCCTCCGCCTCCATCTCTTCGGGCGCGCAATCAGGGCTGGCGGCGGCCAGCAGGGCCGCATAGTCGAGGTCGCGGCCTTCCTGCATCGGCACATTGCCACCGGTCACGCGGACGACGACCACATGCTGGATGGTCGGGCAGTGCTTCAGCGCCTCGTCCGCATTGACCTTCAGCGCGACCTTGCGCCCGCCACGGCGGCCCTCGTCCGCGGTGATCAGCAACGTGCTGGCGCAGTCGTTGATGCGGTTCGACAGGCTGTCCGGCGAGAACCCCCCGAACACGATGGCGTGGATCGCCCCCAGCCGCGCGCAGGCCAGCATCGCCGCCGCAGCCTCGACCACCATCGGCAGATAGATCGTGACCCGGTCGCCGCGTTTCACGCCAAGCGTGCGCAGCGCATTGGCCAGGCGGCAGACCTCCTCATGCAGCTCGCGGTAGGTGACCTTGCGCTGTTGGTTGGGGTCGTCGCCCTCCCAGATGATCGCGACCTGGTCCGGCCGCTCGGCAAGGTGCCGGTCGAGGCAGGTGGCGGAGGCGTTCAGCGTGCCATCCTCATACCAGCGGATGCTGACGTCGCCCTCGAAACTCGTGTTCTTCGCGCGTGTCGGCGTGCGTATCCAGGATACGCGCTTTGCCTGCTCAGCCCAAAAGCTCTCCGGATCGGCGATCGCTGCGGCGGTCATGGCGCGGTACTGCTCCGCCGTCACATGGGCGTGGGCGGCAATCTCGGGCAGGACGGGGTAGGTCTGGTCGGACACGGTTTTTCCTCAACAGTTATTGCTGTTGGCGCGGAAGCTACAGCCCGGCGTCGGCAGGCACCAGTACCATGCCGTCGACAATTTGCGCCGGTATCGCTTCGAGCTGGTCGCCCAGGCAAGGACCCTGCACGCAAAGCCCGCCCTCGATGCCGAACAGCGCGCCGTGGATCGAGCAGACGATATGCGCGCCGTCCATGGTCAAGAACTTGTCAGGCGCCCAGTCGAGCGACGCGCCGACATGCGGGCACGAGTTCACGTAAACGAAGGCCGCCGCGCCGCGCCGTACGGCGAACAGGCCGGTGAAGCCGCCGGGCGCCGGGCCGAACCCGCGGGCCGCGCCATCCGGGATATCGTCCAGGCGGCAGAGCGCCCGGCGGTTCAATCCTTGCATTCCGCCATCCGCAGCACGTGGCGCCAATGCGGTTGCGAAACCGGGCTGACCGACAGGCGCGACAGGCGGAGCAACGCCATGTCAGCCAGCGCCGGCTCCGCCTTGATCTCGGACAAAGCGACGGGCCGGCGCAGCGGGGCGACGGTGCGCATGTCGACCGAGACCCAGGGACCCTCGGCAGCGGTAGGGTCCGGATAGGCCTCGCGCACCACCTCGACGATCCCGACCACGGCCTTGCCGATGTTGGAGTGATAGAAGAATGCCTGGTCGCCAAGCCGCATTGCCGCCAGGTTCAGCTTCGCGGAGTGGTTGCGCACGCCTGTCCACGGCTCGGTCCCGACGGCGACCTGGTGCTCCCAACCGAACACGTCCGGCTCCGACTTCACGAGCCAAAAAGCCATCTAGCCCACGAACTCCCCATCCTTCAGCACGGTTCGGAACGGGCGGATGATCGTGCTCTCGAACAGGCCGGCGCGGTTATAAGGGTCGCTCGCGGAAAAGCCCTCGGCCGCGGCACGGTCCTCGACGTCGATCAGCAGCAGGCTGCCGCAGGGGCGGCCATCGGCGTCGAGCAACGGGCCGCCATGCACCACGCGGTCGGAATAGGTGGTCAAATAGGCAATATGCGCCCCCCGCGTCGCGAGGCGGAGGTCGAGGCTGGCGGGCCGGTCGGTGCAGATGACGGCATACAGCATGGCACGTCCCTTTTTGCGTGTGCGGCGCACAGTAACCCATCAAGCAACGGCTTCAACTCCTGGGGAGACGTGCTATCTCTTGGCCGTGGACGCAACAGCATTCCCCTCGCGCCCGGCGCGCAGCCTGCACCGCTTCGCCAACCCCGGCCGCTTCCTGCGCTTGGCCGGACGGGTGCAGCCGTGGCTGTCTTGGCCCGGGCTGCTGCTGACCCTGGGCGGACTCGCCTGGGGGCTGTTCATAGCCCCCGCGGATTGGCAGCAGGGCGACGCGGTGCGGATCATGTATGTTCATGTGCCCGCGGCCTGGCTGGCGTCGGCCGGCTACCTTAGCCTTGCGCTTTGCTCGTTGGCGTCGCTTGTGTGGCGGCATCCGTTGGCTGACTTGGCGGCGGTCGAGATTGGGCCGGTCGGCGCCGGGTTCACTGCCCTATGCTTGGCTACCGGCAGCCTGTGGGGCAAGCCGATGTGGGGCGCCTGGTGGGTATGGGACGCGCGGCTGACCAGCGTGCTGGTGTTATTCTTTCTGTATGTCGGCCATATCGCGCTGGTCCGGGCGTTCGACGACCCGAATCGGGGCTATCGCGCCGGGGCGATCCTGGCGTTGGTCGGGATCGTTAACCTGCCGGTCATCAAATTCAGCGTAGATTGGTGGAACACGCTGCATCAGCCGGCGACTATCACTCTGACTGGGGCGCCCACGATGGCGACGACCATGCTTTGGCCGTTGCTGGTCTGCTCGATCGGCTTCTCGCTGGCTTTCGCGGCCATCGTGGTGGCGAGGCTGCGGGCCGCAGTGATGGAGCGCCGGATTCGCGGGCTGCTGCTAGCGAGCGCCGAGCGGAACGGGGCTGCAGCATGACTCATTTGCCGTATGTCGCGGCGTGCTTTGCGCTAGGTCTTGCCGTGCCCGCCGTGTTCGCATTTGGAGCCTGGCGTCGCCTGGGCCAAGCCCGGATGCGGCTCGCGCAACTTGACCCCCGGGGACACAGCCTATGACCCGCAAGCGGCGCCGGCTATGGATCGTGTTGGCCTGCGGGTTGGGCATTGGCTCGGCGACGGCGCTGGGGTTGACCGCGTTCAGCGACAACATCGTGTTCTTCGTGGCGCCCTCCGACCTTGCTTCGCATGTGTCCAGCCCGGGCCGGACTTTGCGGCTTGGCGGCCTGGTCGAGGCTGGCAGCATCCATCGCGGCCAGGATCATGGACAGCCCGTCGCACGGTTCCGCATCACCGATGGCCGCGCCGCGGTGGACGTATCCTATGGCGGCATCCTGCCCGACCTGTTCCGCGAGGGCCAAGGCGCAGTCACGCTCGGCACCCTGCAATCCGATGGCACGTTCCGCGCCCAGGAAGTGCTGGCGAAGCATGATGAGACCTACATGCCAAAGGACGTCGCCGACGCATTGAGGCGTACCGGCCAATGGCGGCCCGAACAAGGTCCGCCGCCTCCGGCCTCGACCTGGAACACGCTGGCGCCGGAAAGGGCGGCCGGCGGATGACCAAAGCGGAGCTTCGATCGTGATACCTGAACTCGGCCATTTCGCGCTTGCCTTGGCCTGCGCTATCGCTTTGGCCCAGACGGTGCTGCCGATTTGGGGCGCGCACCGCAACGACGCGCGACTAATGGCGGCGGCTCCGGCGCTGGCGATCGGGCAACTGCTTGCGCTTGGCACGTCGTTTGGCGCCCTGGTCTGGAGCAGCGTCGCCGACGACTTCACGGTGCTGAACGTGGCGGAGAACAGCCACACGCTGAAGCCGCTGTTGTACAAGGTGACGGGCGCTTGGGGCAACCACGAGGGCTCGATCCTGCTTTGGGGCCTGATCCTGGCGTTGTGCGGCGGCGCAGTGGCGGCGTTCGGCCGCGGGCTGCCCTCCGCCTTGCGTGCGCGCGTCATCGGCGTGCTGGGCGGCAGTTCGGCCGGGTTCCTGCTGTTCGCGTTGCTGGCCAGCAACCCCTTCACCCGTCTGTGGCCGCCCCCGCTCGACGGACGCGACATGAACCCGCTGCTGCAGGACCCAGGCCTCGCCTTCCATCCGCCTATCCTCTACTCCGGCTATGTCGGATTCGCCGTGCCCTTCGCCTTCGCCGTGGCGGCTTTGCTGGAAGGCCGGATCGACGCTGCATGGGGCCGGTGGGTGCGGCCGTGGACGCTCGCCAGTTGGTGCCTGCTGACCATGGGCATCGCACTCGGCTCCTGGTGGGCATACTACGTGCTGGGTTGGGGCGGCTTCTGGTTCTGGGACCCGGTCGAGAACGCCTCGCTGCTGCCATGGCTGACCGGCACCGCGTTGCTGCACTCGGCGATCGTGGTGGAAAAGCGCGAGGCGCTGAAGGTCTGGACCGTGCTGCTGGCGATCGGCACCTTCTCGCTCAGCCTGTCCGGCACCTTCCTGGTGCGGTCGGGCATCCTCAACTCCGTGCACGCCTTCGCCAATGACCCGACCCGTGGCGTGTTCATCCTGGGCCTGCTGGCCATCGTCATCGGCGGATCGCTGCTGCTGTTCGCCTTCCGTGCGCCCGCGCTGGCGCCCGGCGGGCTGTTCGCGCCGCTCAGCCGCGAGGGCGCGCTGGTGTTGAACAACATCCTGCTGTGCAGCATTGCGGCCGTCGTGATCACCGGGACCATGTATCCGCTGTTCGCCGATTTCGTGCTCGGCTCAAAGATTTCCGTGGGCGCGCCGTTCTTCAACGCGACGGTGCTGCCGCTATGCGCGCCGGTGTTCGCGGCGATGGTCGTGGCGCCGACGATGGCATGGAAGCGCGCGCAACTGGCCCCGGCGCTGATGCGGCTATGGTGGGCGGCGCTTGCGGCCCTGGTCGTGGGCGTGGTGGCGTCGATGGGTCCAGCCCGCGGCTTGCCGGCGCTCGCGTTCGGCGCTGCGGCGTGGCTGATCCTGGGATCATTTGCCGAGGTGGTCGAGCGCATCCGGCTGTTCCGGGTTCCCGCCGGGCATAGCCTATCGCGGCTGCGTGGCCTGCGCCTGTCGATGTTCGGCGCGGCATTGGGCCATGCGGGCATGGGGGTGCTGGTTGCGGGCATCGCCGGCATGTCGCTGGCGACGCAGGAAGTCGTGCTGATGCACCCCGGCGACACCGTGCGGTCGGCCGGATATAGCTGGACGCTAGAGGGGCTGCGCGACCAGACGGGTCCGAACTACACCGAGCGCGTCGCGACGATGCGGCTGGAGCGGGATGGCAAGCTGATCGCGGTCATGCAGCCCTCGCGCCGCACTTTCCCGGTGCAGCGCATGACGACGACAGAGGCGGCGATCCGCACCAATGGCATGGCCGACCTGTATGTTGTGCTCGGCGAGGAGCGGGATGACGCCGCGATCATGCGGCTGAACCACAATCCGTTGGCGCCGTGGATTTGGCTTGGCGCGCTGGTGATGGCTGCGGGCGGCGGCCTTTCGCTGCTCGATCGCCGCACGCGGGTTGGCGCGCCGGCCCGGGCGCAAAAGGACAAGGGCTTGCGGCCGGGGTCCGCCGTCGCGTGAACCGCCGCCGCGCTTTGCTGCTGGCGCCATTTGGCGCGGCATTGGTGGCCGGCGCCGGGTTCTGGACCGTGCTCGGCCGCATGAAGGCCGGGCGGTTCGACCCGCATGACGTGCCGAGCCAGCTCATCGGCCGTCCGATGCCAGAGTTCAACCTCCCGGCGCAGGAGCCGGGGCAGGGATTTGGCAGCGCCGATATCGTCGCCCTCGGCCATCCCGTTCTGGTCAACTTCTTCGCCAGTTGGTGCGTGCCTTGCGTGATCGAGCATCCGGAATTGATGCAGTTGGCCCGTACGGGCCTGCCGATCTGGGGTATTGCCTACAAGGATACTGTCGCTGCCGCCGCGGGTTTCATCGCTCGGCACGGCAACCCGTTCGCCCGGGTGGCGCGCGACGCCCCCGGCCAGGTCGCGATCGATTGGGGCGTTTACGGCGTTCCCGAGAGCTATTTGATCGACGCCAAAGGCATCGTGCGCTGGCGCATGGCGGGGCCATTGACGCCGCAGGTCGTGTCCGAACAGCTCCGCCCCATGCTGCAGGCGATCTCGTGAGGATGCTCCTGCTGTTCATGCTGCTTTGGTCCGCGCCGGCGTTTGCCATCAGCGACCCGGCGGAGATGCTGCCGAACCCGGCACAGGAGGCGCGGGCCGAAAACGTCGGCCGGCAACTCCGCTGCCTGGTGTGCCAGAACGAGAGCATCGAGGACAGCAATGCCGACCTGGCGCGCGACCTGCGGCACATCGTCCGCAACCGCATCGCCGCCGGGGACGCCGATAATCAGGCCATTGAGTGGGTGGTGTCGCGCTACGGCGATTTCGTGCGCCTCCGCCCGCCGATGAACGCGTCAACAGCCTTGCTCTGGGCATCGCCGGTGTTGGCGGTGTTGGCCGGGCTCGGCTTCGCTCTCTTCTCTCGCCGCCGCGCCCCGGCCGTGTCCGCCCCTCTTACGGAGGCGGAGCGTTCCCGCCTGGCCGACCTTACGCGTCCATGATCTGGCTTGCTATCCTGTTGCTGGCGTGCGCTGCGCTGGCGCCGCTGGCCCTCGTTCTGCGCCGCCGCACCGAGGCGAAAGGCGGGCGCGACCCGGCCATTGCACTGCATCGCGATCAGCTCGCGGAACTGGACCGCGACCTGGCCGAGGGCCGGATTCTCCCCGCCGAGCACGCCACCGCCCGGCTGGAAGTGCAGCGCCGTCTTTTGCAGGTTGCTGGCGCCACCGAGCATGCGGCGCGCCCGGGTTCGCGCACGCCGGTGCTTGCCGTGTTGGCGCTCGTTCCGGTCCTTGCGCTGGGATTATACGTCGTCGGCGGTTCTCCTGGGCTGCCGACCGCCAGAAGCAACGAGGGGCGCGCAGCCGAGGAAGAGATGCTGGTCGGCCAATTGCGCGAGCGGCTGGCGACCATGGACCCGCACACCGAACAGGCGCGTCAGGGCTTTATGCTGCTGGGCAATGTCGAGGAGAGCCGTGGCAACTACGCCGCCGCCGCCGCCGCCTGGCGCACCGCGTTGCAGGTCCGGTTCGATGCTGCGCTTGCCGCCCGCACAGCGGAGGCCGCCACGCAGGCCGAAGGCGGGGTCAGCGCCTCCAGCGCGGCGCTATACCGCCGGGCATTGGCCGCGGCCCCGCCAGACGCGCCTTGGCGCGTCGTCGTGGAGCAGCGTTTGGCCGAACGCCGGTTGCCATAATGCCGAGATGGCTTCACTTAGCCCGGGCTTCCTTTATCGTGCCCCGGATGAACGACCTCGACCCCCTATGAGGCATCTCTGGATTATCGGCGCACTGCTCGTGGGTATGCTCGCTGGCTGCGAGGCTCAACGGCCAGGGTTCCTGACCCGGCTGCAGCAGGATTGCCAATCGGGCGACCAGGACGCGTGTGGTTTGCTGGCGGGCCCGGCGATGGCGCCCGGCCCGCAGCCGCCAATCCAGCCAACGCCGCAGCCGCGTACGGCTGTCCAGCGCGACGTTGACGCGATCATGCAGGGCATGGACCGGTCCCGGGCCGAGACCCAACGTGCCCTCGTTCCCGACGAGGGCAGCTAGTGATGCGAATCTAACGGAAAGAACCGTCAGATTCGCACCACTAGCCGTTACCTGATGGACCGATTCACCTAACGCTTGGGACCCAAGCGTTAGGATCGGACCACTAGGCCACGCTGGCCTACGGCTTACACGGAGGCTAATACGCCCGGTGATAGCCGCGCCGCGCCGCCATGCGGCGACGGTATTCGTGGCGGCGTCGCATCTCCTCCCGGCGGCGGATCTCCCGGCGGCTGTAGGCGAATTGCACTGGCTGCACCGTGGTTTTATCGAGCGTGGCAAACACCGCTGCTGCAGGCTGCAGAATCGGCGCCGAACGGACTGGCGCAATAGCCATCGTCCCGAGTATGGCGAGGGAGAGGACGAGAGTACGCATATGCAATATCTGCCTTTCTGAAAAGCTGGCGCCGGTGTCATCCGGCAATAAGGCGCGATGATGGCAGCTTTATAGGTTCAGGGATATTGGTTTCAGCGACGGTGGCCCATGCCAAGCCCGCGCACTTCGTCCCGAGGCCGTCCGTGCGCCCACAGGTTTTCTTTGTGCTCCTCCCGCGTCTGGCGGGCGCCGTGGGACATGCGCTGAGCCACCGGCAAGGGGACGCCCGGGTCGAGGGCGGCGAAAGCCGTAAGCGCCGGCCGCAGGCTCGGGGAGGCGAACGAGGGGCCGGCGGCGATGGTTCCAAGAGCGGACACGGTCAGCAAGAGCCTGCGCATGAAATCTCACCCTCGGCGATATGTTGTTATATCGAACTGAATACCACATCCTGGCCCCGGTGACGATGTTATTTGCGCCCGATGCCAAGGTATGTCTCGACCACTCGTACGTCCTGCGCCAGCGACGCGCTCGACCCAGACAGCGCCACCTGCCCATTCTCCAGCACGTAGCCGTAATCGGACACCTGCAGCGCCGCGCGGGCGTTCTGTTCGACCAACAGGATCGCGCAGCCGCGTGCCCGGAGCACAGTGATGATGCGGAAGATCTCGCGGGCGATAAGCGGAGCCAAGCCAAGGCTCGGTTCGTCCAGCATCAGCAAGCTCGGCTTCGCCATCAGCGCGCGGCCCATGGCGAGTATCTGCCGTTCGCCGCCGCTGAGAGTGCCGGCGTGCTGGCGACGCCGCTCCTGCAAGCGCGGAAACAGGCCGAATACCTCATCCATCGACCGGCGCGCCGCCGCAGCCCCGTTCCGGCGATGGCGGAAGGCGCCCAGGCTGAGGTTGTCCTGGACAGAAAGGGTCGAGAACAGCTCGCGCTTCTCCGGGACCAGGCACATGCCGAGGCGAACCCGGCCCTCGATCCCGAGGCGGCCCACGTCTTCCCCATTGAACCGCACGCCGCCGCGGCTGGGATGCACGCCCATGACCGCGTTCAGCAACGTCGTCTTTCCCGCGCCGTTCGGGCCGATCACCGTCACGATCTGGCCGAAGCCGACGGTCAACGACACGCCATGGACCGCGCCGATGCCGCCGTAGCTCACATGCAGGTCCGAAAGCTCTAGAACACTCAAGCAGCGGACCCTAGATAGGCCTCGATCACGGCCGGATCGGCGCGTATGGCGGCCGCGGACCCCTCGGCCAGCTTCGAGCCGAACTCCATGACGACCAGCCGGTCGGTCAGGTTCATGACGAAGTCCATGTCGTGTTCGACCAGCAGCACCGTCACGCCATCATCGCGCAGGCGGCGCAGCAAGGTGGCGAGTTCGGCCTTTTCCGCATAGCGGAGACCGGCGGCCGGCTCGTCCAGCAGCAGCAGTATAGGATCCAGGCACAAGGCACGGGCAATTTCGACCAGGCGCTGCTGGCCGAGCGCCAGGCTATCGGCGCGCCGGCCAGTGTAGTCAGCCAGGCCGACGCGGACCACCTGGCGCTGTGCTTCGGCGAACAGCCGGCCCTCCTCTGCGCGGTCGAGCCGCAGCATCGCCGACACCGGGCCAGCCGAGCCGCGCAAATGCGCTCCGAGCGCCACGTTCTCGATGACCGACATGCCGGGCACGAGCTTCACGTGTTGGAAGCTGCGGGCGATGCCGAGCCGGGCGACTTGCGGCGGACCCAGGCCCGCCATGTCGCGGCCGAGGAAGCGGACCTGGCCGCCGCTCGGCTTTGCCACGCCGGTCAGCAGGTTGAACGTCGTGCTTTTCCCGGCGCCGTTCGGGCCGATCAAGCCGACGATCTCGGCGGCGTCGAGGTGCAGCGCGATGCCGTTCACGGCGACCAGGCCGCCAAACGTCTTGCGCAGGCCAGCGGCGGACAGGACCGGAGCGCCGGGAACCGGCAGCGTGCGGGCGGGCAGGGGAGCCGCATCCTGCCAAACGCGGCGACGCGGCGCGACGGGACCGAACAGCCGGCGCAAGTGCGGCCACAACCCCTCCGGCGCCGTTTGCAGCACGAGGACGAGCAGCACGCCGAAGACGATGGTCTCATAGTTGCCTTGCTGGCCCAAAAGCCGCGGCAGCAGGTTCTGCAGTTGGTCGTTCACGAACGTCACCAACCCAGCGCCCAGCAATGCGCCCCAAACCGACCCGGCGCCGCCGACCACGGCCATCAGCAGATAGTCGATGCCCGCATTGAGGCCGAATGGGGTCGGATTAACGCTGCGCTGCATATGCGCGTACAGCCATCCCGCCAATCCGGCGAGCACGGCCGCATAAATGAAGGCCAGGATGCGCGTCCTCGGCAGGTCCACGCCGAAACTGGCCGCCGCCGCAGCGCCGCCGCGCAATGCCCGGATCGCCCGGCCCATCCGGCTGTCGAGCAGGTTCAGCGTGAGCAGCACGGCGAGCGCCACGGCGACCCAGACCACGAGGAAATACCCGCGTGAGTCCGTAAGCGCCAGGCTGCCGAACCGCAGCGGCGGAATGCCGGACAGCCCGTCATTGCGTCCGAGCAGGTCCAGGTTACCAACCAGATAATACAGGCTGACCGCCCACGCGATGGTGCTGAGCGCCAGATAATGCCCGGACAGCCGCAGGGTGATCGCGCCGAGTGCCAGCGCTGCCACCCCGCTGCCCCCAAGCGCCACCGGCAGCGCAAGCCACGGCGAGAGACCGGCCCTTGTCGTCAGCAGCGCGGAGATATATGCGCCGCATCCCATGAACGTCGCCTGGCCGAACGACGTCATGCCGCCGAACCCCGTCAGCACCACAAGGCCCAGCACGACGATCCCTGCAATCCCCGCGTAGTTCGCGAGCGTGACCCAGAAGCCGGGCACTCCGGGAAGGAACGGGACGCACAGCCAAGCCGCGAGCAGCAGCGGCGGCGCAAACCGCTTCATTCCTCCGCCTCGGACGGGCTGCGCAGTGAGCGCCAGAGCAGGACGGGGATGATGACGGTGAAGACGATCACCTCCTTGAACGCGCTGGCATAGAATGACGACAGGCTCTCGATGCAGCCTACGAGGATCGCGGCGAGGGCGGCCAATGGATAGCTCACCATGCCGCCGATGATGGCGGCGACGAAGCCCTTGAGCCCGATCAGGAAACCGCTGTCGTAATAGACGGTGGTCAGCGGGGCGATGAGGATGCCGGACAGCGCGCCGATCAGCCCGGCCAGCAAGAATGCGATCCGCCCCGACAGCGAGGTGGCTATCCCGACAAGCCGCGCGCCCAGCCGGTTCACCGCTGTTGCCCGCAGCGCCTTGCCCGCCAAGCTGTATCCGAAGAATGCAAACAGCGCCGCCATCAGCCCCAGCGTGGCGGCCACGATCCAGACCGCCTGGCCGGGGATCAGCATGCTGCCGAAAACGTATCGCGCATCCGAGAAGCCCGGCGCGCGATAACCCTCGGGTCCGAACAGCACCAGCCCAAAGCCCAACAACGCCAGATGGACGCCGATGCTGGCGATCAGCAAGGTGAGGACGGTCGCCTCGGCCAGTGGCTGGAAAGCGAGGCGATACAAATAGGGCGCCATGGGGGTGACGATGGCAAGCGTGAGCAGCGCCTCGACGGCGACGCCGGGTTTGCGTGGGGCGAGGAACACGGCGAGGGTGGCGACGGCCGCCGGCAGCACAAGGGTTTCCAGTGCCAAGCTCAAAGCCAAGCGGCCGGACAGCGTGCGCCGGTCGGCGAACAGCCCGGCCAGGAATGCGCCGGCCCCCAACGCGCACAGCAGCCAAACGCTGCCGGGCAGCCGGCCGTCGTCGAGCGCCGCATAGGTCAGCGCGCCATAGGCCACCAGCTCGCCCTGCGGGATCAGGATGACGCGGGTGACGGTGAACACCAGCACCAGCGAGAGGGCGAGCAACGCGTAGATCGCGCCGTTCACGACGCCGTCCTGCAACAGGATCAGCGCGATATCCGCGTCCATGCCGGGCGCGCCGGGTTAGGCGGGATGGATCAGGGCAGCAGCTTCCACTTACCACCGGCGATGGTGACCATCACCCGGGCGCGCTGGTCGAAGCCGTTGTGATCCTGCGGCGTCATCGTCGAGATGCCGTGGGTCAGCACCAGTTCCTTGCTGCCCTCCAACGCGTCGCGCAGGGCGGAGCGGAACTCGGGCGTGCCGGGCTTAGCGGATTTCAGTGCGATGGGGATGGCGGCCTGCAGCATCAAGCCGGCGTCGAACGCATGGGCGCCGAAGGTCGCGACGCTGCCGGGTCCGTTCGCGGCCTCATAGCGCTGGACATAATCGAGCGCCACCGCCTTGATTGGATTGCTGTCCGGCAGTTGAGCGGCGACCAGGATCGGTCCGGAGGGCAGCACGGTGCCCTCGACGTCGCGCCCGCCGACCCGCAGGAAGTCCGCGTTGGCGATGCCGTGGGTTTGGTAGTACTTGCCGGTGTAGTTGCGGTCATGCAGCGTTTTTTGCGGCAGGGCGGCGGGGGTCCCGGCACCGGCAATCAGCACCGCGTCGGGCTTGGCCGCGATCAGCTTCAGCACCTGGCCGGTCACGCTGGTGTCGGCACGGGCATACCGCTCGGTTGCGACCAAGGTGATGCCATGGGTCGCAAAGGCGCGCGTGGCCTCCGTCAGCCAGCCGTCGCCATAGGCGTCATTGAAGCCGATGAACCCCACCGTCTTCACGCCGTTGCGCGCCATGTCGTCGGCGATCGCATCGGCCATCAGGCTGTCGTTCTGCGGCGTCTTGAACACCCAATGCCGTTGCGCGTCCATCGGCTCGATCAGCCGGGCGGAGGCCGCGAGCGAAATCATCGGCACTTTCTTCTCGGCCGCCACGTCGATCATCGCGAGCGAGGCCGGCGTGGTGCTGGAACCGACCAGGGCGTCCACGTTGTCCTCATCGATCAGCTTGCGGGCGTTGGCGACGGCCTTGGTGCTGTCGGCGCCGTCGTCCAGCACGATGTATTCCACTTTTTGGCCCGCAACCTCGGACGGCATCAGCGCGATCGAGTTGCGCTGCGGCACGCCGAGGCTCGCGGCCGGCCCGGTGGTGGAGATGGTGACGCCGATCTTAACCTGTGCCCGGGCAACGCCCATGGCGGAGACAAGCCCGATGGCCGCCAGCAGCATGATCGCAAGACGACGCATGGCCGTGTTCCCCCAAACCGTCCGCTGGCACCAAGCCTCGTGCTGCGAGCCTTTGTTCGTGGGGCACTGGTATGGCGCGGCCCAGAATGTGTCAAGATTTCAAGACCCGATCGCGCAACGCTTCGGCGATGCAGGCTTGCGGCACGGGCCAGCATCCGCTTTAGCCTCCCTCGCATGGCCGAACGCTCGTTTCTCGCTTCCGTCGTTTCCCTGAGCGCTCGGCGGGCCACGGCCGTCCTGCTGGTTGGCGCCCTGCTGGCCTTGCTGTCCGGTTGGCTCGCCGCCACCCGGCTCAGCGTCACCACCGACATCGCCACGCTGTTCAATGCGGACCTTCCGTGGAAACAGCGGGAAGCGGAGCTGAAACGCTTGTTCCCGCAACAGGAGGGCCTGCTCGTCGCCGTCGTGGACGCGTCGACGCCGGAGGCTGCGGACGCCACCGCCGCCGGGTTGGCTGCGGCCCTGGGGCAAGACCCGACGCATTTCTACTTTGCCCGGCGTCCGGACGCCTCGCCGTTCTTTGACCGCAACGGCCTGCTGTTCCTGGACCGCCCCGCGCTGTCGGCGCTGTTGGACCAGACCATCGACGCTCAGCCGTTCCTGGGCCAGCTCGTTGCCGACCCCAGCATGCGCGGCCTGTTCGCGGCGTTGTCGCTGGTGGCGATCGGCGTGGACCAGGGCGCCAACCTGCAGCCGTTCGCCACGGCGCTGCACGGCTTCCATGACGTTTTGGCCGCCGCCCTAAGTGGCCAGCCGCAGCCGCTGTCGTGGCAGCGCCTGCTTTCCGGACCGGTGGCTGAGCTCGGCGGGCCGTATCGCTTCGTGCTGGCGCAGCCGCGCCGGGATTTCGGCGCCTTGCAGCCCGGCGCCGCAGCGACCCAGGCATTGCGGCAGGCCGCCGCCCGGCAGGAGTTCGTGCGCAACGGCCAGGCGCATGTCCGGGTGACCGGCTCAGTCGCGCTGGCGGACGAGGAGTTGGCCTCGGCCGCGACCGGCGCTGCCGCCGGACTCGTGGGCAGCACGCTGCTCGTCATCGTTTGGCTGGCGCTCGCGGTGCGAAGTTGGCGCGTGGTGACGCCGATCCTGTTGACGTTGGCGCTCGGCCTGCTGCTGACCACGGCGTTCGCGGCCTTGACCGTCAGCCCGCTGAACATGATCTCCGTCGCGTTCGCTGTCCTGTTCGTCGGCATCGCGGTCGACTTCGCAATCCAATTCAGCGTACGGCTGCGCGAGGCGCAGATGGAGACGCGGGACCTGCGCATCGCCCTGGGAGCGACGGGGCGGCGGGCGGGGGTGCAAATCCTGGTTGCGGCGGCGGCGACCGCGGCGGGATTCCTCGCTTTCGTGCCGACCGATTTCAGCGGCGTGGCCGAGCTTGGCCTGATCGCCGGCGTCGGCATGCTGATCGCGTTCTCCTGCACGCTGGTCTTCCTGCCCGCCGCGCTGATGCTGTTCCGTCCGCGTTCTGCCGGGCGGGAAATGGGGTTCGCTTGGGCCGTGCCGCTGGACCGGATGGTGGCCCGGCGTCGATGGGGCATCCTGGCCGCCAGCGGCGTCGTCGCTGCGTTCGGCCTCGCGTCGGTGCCGCGATTGTCCTTCGATAGCGATCCGCTGCATTTGAAGGACGCCTCGACCGAGGCCATGCGCACGCTCGCGGACCTCGCGGCCAACCCGCTGACCAATCCCTATACCATCGACGTGCTGGCCCCCGATGCGGCGGCTGCGGCGGCCATCATGGCAAAGGTGCAGCCGCTGCCGCTGGTGGCCAAGGCAATCAGCCTGCAAAGCTTCGTGCCGCAGGACCAGCCGGCGAAGCTCGCGCTGATTGCCGATGCCGCCAGCCTGCTGGCGCCCACCCTGGCGTCGAGGTCCCCTGCGGCGCCGGTCAGCGTCGCCGATCTGCGGCTGGCGACGCATACGGCGCTGGCGCAACTGGCCCGGGTTGTGCCGCGGCTGCCGCCCGATAGTCCGCTGGCCGCTGTCGCCACCGATATCGCGGCGCTGGACGTCGCGCCGGACGACGTGCTCATCGGCGCCAACGAAGCGCTGGCCCGCTTCCTGCCGCAACAGATTGATCGGCTGAGGACGGCGCTACAGGCCGGTCCCGTGACGCTCGCGGCCGTTCCGCCCGAAATCACCCGGGATTGGCTGTTGCCGGATGGCCGGGTGCGGGTGCAGGTCGCAGCGACGCCGGCGGCCACGGGGGCCGAGGGCCTGCGCCGTTTCGTGGACCAGGTCGGGGCGGTCGTGCCGGACGCCGGCGGCCCGGCGCCGACAATCGTCGCCACGGCGCAGACCATCATCTCGGCGTTCGAGCGCGCGGCCGTCGGCGCCCTGATGGCCATCACGCTGATCCTGCTCGTGGCGCTGCGGCGTGGGCTCGACGTGCTGCTGGTGCTGGCGCCCTTGCTGCTGGCGTCGCTGATGACGGTGATCGTGGCGGCGTGGCTGCCGCTGCCGCTCAACTTCGCCAACATCATCGCCCTGCCGCTGCTGCTGGGGGTTGGGGTGTCGTTCAACATTTATTTCGTCATGAACTGGCGTGCCGGGCTGCGGTCGCATTTGGCCTCGGCAACGGCGCGTGCCGTCGTGTTCTCGGCGCTTACGACCGCGACCGCGTTCGGTTCGCTGTCGCTATCGGGCCATCCCGGCACGGCCAGCATGGGCGTGCTGCTGTTGCTGAGCCTCGGCTGCACGCTGGTTGCAACCCTGGTATTCGTGCCTGCGCTGCTTGCTGCAATGTCGCCACAACAACGTCAACTAACGCCATAATCGCTTGCTTATATCGTGAGGTGAGACGGAGTGCGGGTGTTATGGCGTTTGTTCGGGCGGGTATGATCATCGTTGCGTTGCTGGTGAGCTGGGTGGGAATGCGTTCAGAGCTGGCTGCGCACAGCCTGCCGCCACAGGCCGCCATCTCGCAGACGCTGATTCAGACGGCGTCGTAGGTCGTCTGGATCGCGCCGGCATCATCAAGGGCCGAACGGACCGCCGGGTCGACCAGGGCTGCCAATTCGGCCTCGTGCTCGTAGCCTGGCATCAGCCGAGCGAGCAATGCGTCCCGCCGGCTGGCCGGATGGAAATAGACCTCGCTCAGGCCCGGCGGCAGATGCTGCGCTAATTGGATGATCCGGTCCGCCGTCATATGTCCGCTCCAGGCGATGCCGAAAGCGTGGTCGTTGGTCCGCACCCCCGCCCGCCGCGCCTGGAAGCGTAAGATGCGGGTCCCGGCATAAAGCGAGCGGTCGCCAAGGCCCTGCCTTGTCCCGCAAGCCCGCATGATGTTGGGCGGCTCTGCGGGGACGCGGACCGCGGGCAGGCCGTGCTCCGCACCGGCTTCGAGCAGCAGCCTGCCGACCGTCGGATGCAGATGCATGTGCTTATGGGCATTGGCGTGGTCGAGGCGGAGGCCCGTGGCCGCAAAGGCTGCGAACTGCGCCCGGATTTCCGCCGCAAGCCGCTTGCGGACACCACGGCGGAAAAAATAGTCGATCCCCAGGCGAAGCTGGTCAGACGGGAACTGACCGGCTGCATCCACCAGGCCCGGCGCTGGGCCGATCGCGGGACCCTCGATCACCACCAGATGCAGCCCGACGCGCAGTTGCGGCAACCTACGCGCCCGCCGGACAGCGTCGCCGGCTGCAGGGCCTGCAACCATCAAGCTGGCGGTCGTCAAAACACCGCCGCGGCACGCCCGTTCGACCGCTTCATTCACCCCCTCGGATAGGCCGAAGTCGTCGGCTGAGAGGATGACGTGCTTTCGCTTCAAGCGGCCCTGTTGCGCTCCCGCAGGAACTGGAAGAACTCCACGCCTTCGCGCAGGCGGCGCTTCATCATCTGCGGGCTGCGCACCATCTCGCCGACAATCGAGGCGATTTTGGGCGCGCGGAAGTAGAACCGACGGTAGAACTCCTCGACGCTGGTGAAGATCTCGGTATGCGACAGGATGCCGGGGTAATGCAGCGGGGCAATCTGCACGCCGCGCTCGTCGATCAGTTCCGCGTGCTCGGCATCGAGCCAACCGTTCTCGACCGCCTGTTTATACAGGAACGTGCCGGGATACGGGGCGGCCAGGCTGACCTGCATAGTGTGCGGGTTGATCTCGGTAGCGAACCGGATCGTCTCCTGGATGGTCTCCTTCGTCTCGCCGGGCAGGCCGAGGATGAAGGTGCCGTGGATTTTTATGCCGAGTTCATGGCAGTCCCTAGTGAACTGCCGCGCCACCTCGATCCGCATGCCCTTCTTAATGTTGTGCAGGATCTGCTGGTTGCCGCTCTCATAGCCGACCAGCAGCAAGCGCAGCCCATTGTCCTTCAGCACCTTGAGCGTCGCGCGCGGCACGTTGGCCTTGGCGTTGCAGGACCAGGTGACGCCAAGCTTGCCCAGCTCGCGGGCGATCGCCTCGGCGCGGGGCAGGTTGTCGGTAAAGGTGTCGTCGTCGAAAAAGATTTCGCGGACCTGCGGAAAGTCCCGCTGTATCGACCGCACTTCCTCGGCGACGTGGCCGGGGCTGCGGACGCGGTAGGTATGGCCGCCGACGGTCTGCGGCCAAAGGCAAAAGGTGCACCGGCTTTTGCAGCCCCGGCCCGTGTAGATCGAGACGTAAGGGTGCATCAGGTAGCCGATGAAATAGTCCTCGATCCGCAGGTCCCGCTTATAGACGTCGGACACGAATGGCAGCTTATCCATGTCCTGCAGGATCGCGCGGTCCTTGTTGTGGACCAGCCGGCCGTTGGCGTCGCGGAAGGAGATGCCGTCGATGTCGGCGAAATCCCGGCCCTCGGCGACCTCAAGGCAGGTGAAGTCGAACTCGTTGCGCGCCACGAAATCGATCGGCGCGCCCTGCTGCAGGCTTTCGGCCGGCTGCACCGCGACCTTCGCGCCCACGAAGCCGATCTTGAGCGCAGGGTTGGCGTCTTTCATCGCCTGCGCCACCTGCACGTCCGACGCAAAGGAAGGCGTGCTGGTGTGGATCACGCATAGCTCATGCTCCTTGGCTGCAGCCAGGACAGGCTCCAGGCCGATATTCGCCGGCGGCGCGTCGATCAGCTTGCTGCCGGGCACGAGCGCCGCAGGCTGCGCCAGCCACGTCGGATACCAGAACGACTTGATCTCCCGCTTCGCCTGGTAGCGCGAGCCTGCGCCGCCGTCGAACCCTCCGAATGAGGGCGGCTGCAGAAACAGGGTCTTCATCATGCCAATCTATCCCCAACCGGCTTCAACTCGCGCCGGATATATGCTTCCCCGGGCACCAGCCTCGGCCGCGTCGCGTGAAGTATCTGCCCACGCCAGGCGACCTGGTCCGACCGGTAGCTCGCCAACATTACAGCAATCGACATAAGGTCGCGGAACGGCAGGCACCAGATGCCGGCGCTGCGCACGAGGCTCAACGCCCGGTCGATGCCGTGCCCGACGGCTGCGCGCACCAGCCAGGCCAGCGCAAAACCAAGCCAGGCCCAGGCGGCTCCGCCCGAGAGGCACACGGCCAGCGCAGACCAGAACAGTGGATACTGCACGCACGACATCGCAAAACCGACCGCCTCCAGGCTCTGGATCGTGCGCGCCCATCGCAGCTCGTGCGCAAACAGGTCCGGCATGCGCGCCTCGGCCACGGTGGTGGCGGGCACCGTCGCGGCGAGCGCGATCGACAGGCCCCGCGCCTTCACCAGCCGGCCAAGCACGGCGTCATCGGCCAGATGGTCCGCCAAGGCGCGCAGGCCGCCGACGCTATCCAGCGTCTCCCGCGTCAGCGCCATGGTGGCGCCGAGGCAGTCCTGACGGCCCAACGCCCGGGCCATCAGCGCGCCCGGCAAGAAGGAATGGTTGATCTGCTCAGCGCCGAGCCGGCCGGTCAGCGCTGTCCCAACCGGCAGCCCGGCATACAGCGTCGTCACCAGCCCAACGCCAGGCCCGTGCAGGCTCAAGACCAACTGGTCGAGGTAATCGGGCATGACATGCATGTCGCTGTCCGCGATGACCAGCACGTCATGACGGGCATGAGGCGCCATGTTGATAAGGTTCGCGACCTTGCGGTTCAGGCCATGCGGCGTGGCGTCCACGACCACCGCCATATCCAGCGCGGGAAAGCGGGCGCGCAGCCGGGCCAGCACGTTGAGCGCTGGGTCGGATGGGTCCTGCAGGCCAAAGACAATTTGGAACTCGGGGTAGTCCTGCGCGCAGAAGCTGGCGAGCGCGTCCTCCAGCAACGGTTCATCGCCATGCAGCGGCTTCAGGATGGTTACAGGGGGGCGGGACCCCGGAAGCGCCACCCCGCGGTGGGCGAACTGGTTGACCGCGAGCCAGCCGGCGCTCGACTGCAGAATGCCGACAGTTGTCAGCGCGGCGGCCCCCATTGCGAAAACTTCGATCAAGCGTTGTATCCTGTCAGGCCAGCGCGCCGCCAGAAAGGTCGGCAGTCTTGCGTTGCAGGCTTTGGATCAGCGGCGCAGCATCCCCAGAGCCGAGCAACGACCGGAAATCCGAACGCTGCACCGCGACGCGGCTGATTGAGCCATTCAGCAGCACGTCGATGGCCCGCCAGCCAGCCGGCGTGCGATGCATCACGTAGTCAATCCGCGTCGGCGCGCCGCCGGCTGGCGCGATCTGGCTCGCCACCACCTGATCGGCACCCACATTGCGGGTTTCCGGCAGTATTTCCAGCTTTTCGCCGCCGAAGCTGTCGAAGTTGGCGACATAGCTGGCGATGGTGAAACGGCGGAACACGTCCAGCAATTGTGACTGCTGTGCAGGCGGCAGGCTTGACCAGCGCGGCCCGACCGAAGCCTGCAGGATGCCCGGAATGTCTAATGCCCCTTCGACCAGCGGCGATAGGGTGGCGAAGCGTTTGGCGAACGGCGTCGCCTTCCCGGCGTGCATACCGGCGAGCAGGCCGCGATTCAGCGCAGCTATCGGGGCGGCCGCTTCCGGGTCGGCGGCGGCCGCCACCCGGCCAAGACACGGCAGAAGCAGCGCAGCAAGCGCCAGGCGCCGGGTGACGCTCATCGTGCGGGCACCATAAGCGTCGGTTTGGACGCATCCTTCCCGAGCGCGGCCATCGCAGTGGCAACGATGTCCTTGGCGCCGAGCGCGGCCTCAATGATCTGAGCCGCAGGCGCATTATGATCGATGAACCGGTCGGGCAGCGTCATCGACCGGACCCGCACGCCGCCGTCGAGCAGGCCGCGCATGGCGAGGTGCTGCAGGATCGCCGCGCCGAAGCCGCCAATCGAGCCTTCCTCGATGATGACCAGCACGGCGTGATGCCTGGCCAGTTGCTCGACCATGGCGGCGTCGAACGGCTTGGCGAACCGGGCGTCGGCGACGGTGGTGGACAGCCCGCGCGCGGCAAGCTCGTCCGCAGCCCGCAAGCTGTCGGCGAGCCGTGTGCCGAGGCTGAGTATGGCGACCGCGGAGCCCTCTCGCAGGATACGGCCCTTGCCGATCGTGATCGGCGTGCCCCGATCCGGCAGCGCGACCCCGGTGCCCTCGCCGCGGGGGTAGCGCACCGCGCTCGGGCGGTCGTCGATCCCGGCCGAAGTCGCGACCATGTTCATCAGCTCAAGCTCGTCCGACGGCGCCATCAGCACGAAACCCGGCAGGCAGCCCAGATAGGCAAGGTCGAAGCTGCCGGCGTGGGTGGCGCCGTCCGCCCCGACCAACCCGGCACGGTCGATGCCGAACCGGACCGGCAGGCCCTGGATGGCGACGTCGTGCACGACCTGGTCGTAGGCGCGCTGCAGGAACGTGCTGTAGATGGCGCAGAACGGACGCAACCCTTCAGTCGCCATGCCGGCGGCGAAGGTGACGGCGTGCTGTTCCGCAATGCCCACATCGAAGCAGCGGTCCGGAAAGCGCTTGGCGAAGCGGTCAAGTCCGGTGCCGGTCGGCATGGCGGCGGTCACGGCGACGATCCGGTCGTCGGCCTCCGCTTCGGCGATCAGCGCGTCGGCGAATACCCGGGTGTATTGCGGCGGCCCCGGCGGCGCCTTGGCCTGCTCGCCAGTTATGACATTGAACTTGCTGACCCCGTGATACTTGTCCGGACTGGCCTCGGCAGGAGCATAGCCATGGCCCTTCTTAGTGATGATGTGCAGCAGGATCGGGCCGCTCTCCTCGGCCTCCCGCACATTGCGCAGCACCGGCAGCAGGTGGTCCAGGTTGTGCCCGTCGATCGGCCCGACGTAGTAGAAGCCCAACTCCTCGAACAGGGTGCCGCCCGTCAGGATGCCGCGGGCATATTCCTCCGCCCGCCGCGCGGTGCGCTGGATGCCACGCGGGAAACGTGTCGCCATCCGCGATGCGAGGTCCCGCAGGTTCAGGAACGAGCGGCTGCTCATCAGCCGCGACAGATAGGCGCTCATGGCGCCGACAGGCGGCGCGATCGACATGTCGTTGTCGTTCAGGATGACCAGCAGCCGGGACCTGCGGGCGCCGGCGTTGTTCATCGCCTCGTAGGCCATGCCTGCGCTCATTGCGCCGTCACCGATCACCGCGACCACGTGACGGTTGGATTGACCCTGCAGATCGTGGGCTACCGCCATGCCAAGCCCGGCGGAGATGCTCGTGCTGCTGTGGGCGGCGCCGAAGGGGTCGTATTCGCTCTCGCTGCGGCGGGTGAAACCAGACAGGCCGCCGGGCTGGCGCAGGGTGCGTATGCGGTCGCGGCGGCCGGTAAGGATTTTGTGCGGATAGGCCTGATGCCCGACATCCCAAAGCAGCCGGTCGCGCGGCGTGTCGAACACCGCATGCAGCGCGACCGTCAGCTCGACGACTCCGAGCGACGCACCCAGGTGCCCGCCCGTGGTGCTCACGACATCGACCGTCTCCGCCCGCAGTTCATCGGCGATTTGCCGCAGTTGCTCGGCCGAGAAGTTGCGCAGGTCGGACGGCACGTTGACACGGTCAAGCATCGGGGTTGCCGGACGGGGTGGGAGCGGGATGCTTGCGTTCATTGGGTCTCTCAGCTCCCCCCGCATGGCGCACCAGGCGGCTCGTTGGTTCAAAGATTGAAAGGATTTAGATACGGATAGTTCAGGTGAATTCGCTCAGGTAAGTTCGATTCAAAGCAGGGCATGGCGGCCGGGCGACTTCCACCGCGCGCTATCCTTGGACAGGGCAGGCAACAACCACGTCCCATTCCGATAGGCAACACAGGCCGACGCTCGATGTATTGTCGATGCAGCATGGGCTGACACTACCTAAGCCGGCAACGCCATGCCAGGCCGGCCCACTCAACTCCCGAGCCTGTTGCAGTTATGCCACAGTTCTGAGCCATAACCGACACATAACTCTTTTGCGTCGCCCGGTGATCCCACGTGAATGCGATACGAGTGGGAGCGCCACACCGGACGCTAGGAGAAGATGTGCATGATGCGTGTCGTGTTGGCCCAACCCCGAGGTTTTTGCGCCGGAGTGGAGCGGGCCATCGAGATCGTCGAACGCGCATTGGCCAAGTTCGGCCCGCCCATCTACGTCCGGCACGAGATTGTGCATAACCGCCATGTCGTCGAGGACCTGCGGACACGTGGAGCGGTGTTCGTTGATGAACTCGATGAGATTCCGGCTGGTTCGATGACGGTGTTCAGCGCGCATGGCGTCGCCAAACGGGTCGAGGAGCTGGCGGCCGAACGCCAATTGCCGGTGTTTGACGCGACATGCCCGCTCGTGGCCAAGGTCCACGCCGAGGGCCGGCGCTATGCGGCGCAGGGCCGCGAGATCGTGCTGGTGGGCCACGCCGGCCACGCCGAGGTGGAGGGCACGATCGGGCAGATTCCCGGCAAGGTGCATTTGGTGCAGACGGTCGAGGATGTGGCGACGCTCGAAGTCGGCTCGGCAGAGCGTTTGGCCTACGTCACCCAGACGACGCTTTCAGTCGATGACACGCGCGGCATCATCGCGGCGTTGCAGGGCCGGTTCCCGTCTATCGTGGGTCCGGATGTGCGAGACATCTGCTATGCCACGCAAAATCGCCAACAGGCGGTGCATGACTTGGCGAAGCAGGTGGACGTGATCCTGGTCGTGGGATCGAAGAACAGCTCGAACTCGAACCGCCTGCGGGAGATAGGCGAGGAGCTCGGCAAGCCAAGCTACCTGATTGATGATGCATCGGCGTTGGAGGACCACTGGTTCGCAGGCGTGGAGTCCGTGGGACTGACGGCGGGAGCCAGCGCGCCCGAGATGCTGGTGCAGGGCGTGTTGGACGGACTGCGGCGGTTTTGCCAGGTGAACGTATCCACCCTCGCCGGCGTTGCAGAAGATGTGAAGTTCAAGTTTCCGGCCGAATTAAGCTAGGCCGAGGAGGTCAATAGATGTCTGTTCCTATTCGGCAGGTCGCGCGCGTTGGCGCCTATGTGGTCAAGCAGCATGTGCTGGGCCGTAAACGGTATCCACTGGTGCTGATGCTCGAGCCATTGTTCCGTTGCAACCTCGCTTGCTCTGGTTGCGGCAAAATCGATTATCCCGGCGAAATCCTAAATCAGCGGCTTTCGGTGGCGGACGCGCTGGCGGCGGCGGACGAGTGCGGCGCGCCCGTGGTGTCGATCGCCGGCGGGGAACCGTTGCTGCACAAGGAGATGCCCGAGATCGTCGAGGGCCTGCTGGCGCGCAAGAAGTTCATCTATCTCTGCACCAACGCGCTGCTGCTTGAGAAAAAGATGGACCAGTACAAGCCGCATCCCGACTTTTCATGGGATGTGCATCTGGACGGCGACCGCGAGGTGCATGACCGCTCCGTTAGCCAGGCCGGCACCTACGACCGGGCGGTGGCCGCCATCAAGGAGGCGAAGCGGCGCGGCTTCCGCGTCAGCATCAACTGCACGCTGTTCGACGGCGCCGAGCCGGAGCGTGTGGGCAAGTTCTTCGACGACGTGATGGCGATGGGCGTGGACGGGATCATGACCTCGCCGGGCTATGCGTATGAAAGGGCGCCGGACCAGGCGCATTTCCTGTCGCGCCAGAAGACCAAGCAGTTGTTCCGCGACATCCTGACCTACGGCAAGGGCAAGAACTGGAAGTTCACCCAATCGCCGCTGTTCATGAATTTCCTGGCCGGCAACGAGAATTACCAGTGCTCACCCTGGGGCAAGCCGACCCGCAACGTGTTCGGCTGGCAGCGTCCCTGCTATTTGCTGGGCGAGGGCTACGCCAAGACGTTCGCCGAGCTGATGGACAGCACGGATTGGGACAAGTACGGCACCGGCAATTACGAGAAGTGCGCGGACTGCATGGTGCATTCGGGTTATGAAAGCACGGCGGTGATGGACGCGGTGAAATCGCCGATGAAGACGATGATGACGGCGCTGCGCGGCCCCAAGCTGACGGGACCGATGGCGCCGGAGATCGACCTAACGAAGCAGCGTCCGGCCGAATACATGTTCAGCCGGCACGTGCAGGAAAAGATGGCCGAACTGAAGCATAAGCCGCGCAACAAGCCGCAGGTCGCGGACGCCGCGGATTAACTGAACGTAGCCGCCCGCTAGCCGCCGCGCGTCACCCGCGCGGCGGCAACTACGCACAGAATTTCGAACAGCACCGACGCGCCGTGGAACGCTGTAAGGCCTCCGACATCGAACGGGGGCGAGACCTCCACCAGGTCCGCGGCCACTACGTCCAGGCCCATCAAGCCACGTATCATGCGCTGCGCCTCGATCATCGTCAGGCCCCCGGCCTCCGGCGTTCCGGTGCCCGGCGCCCAGGCCGGGTCGAGGCTGTCGATATCGAACGACAGATAGCAGGGGCCTGCCCCAATGACGCGGCGCGCTTCTTCGACGGCCCAGCGCCAGCCGCGGTCGTGCAGCTCGTCCATCGGCATGACGCGCATGCCGCTGCTTTCGCTGAATTCCCACAGGCTGCCGGGCACGGTGCTGGTGCCGCGCAGGCCGATCTGGATGACGCGGGCCGGATCGAGCAGCCCATCCTCCACCGCCCGGCGGAACGGCGTGCCGTGGTGGATGCGCGATCCCATGTAGTCGTCGCCGGTGTCGCCATGCGCGTCGATGTGCACCATGCCGATGGGGCCATGGGCCGCGACGGCGCGCAGGATCGGCCAGGCGATCGAGTGGTCGCCGCCGACGCTGACCGGGGTCACGCCGGCACTCACCACCCGGCGGTAGAACGCCTCGATTTCGGCCAGCGCGGCAGCAAGGCTGTAGGGGTCCTCGATCCAGCAATCGCCGAGGTCGCGAATGCGGAGATCGCCAAACGGCTGCGCGCCGGTCGCAGTGTTGATGGGTCGCAGCAGGCTCGACTGGTTGCGCACCTCACGCGGGCCATGCCGGGCGCCGGCGCGGTTGGTGACGCCGCCGTCGAACGGGACGCCGATCAGGCCGATGTCGATCGCCGTGAGGTCCTGGGTGTGCGGCGTTCGGAAGAATGTCGGGATGCCGGCATAGCGCGGCTGCTTCTGCGGGTCCGACATCGCGGGATAGTTGCGGGCGGGTTTCAATGCGTCCATGGAACGCGGCTATAGCCGACCAATCGCCCGGACGCGAGTGACGAGCGCATGGCGGGCACGGGCCGCGTCGCCGGCCAGCCGGATCAGCGCTGGAATCTGCCACGGGCGGGCCAGCACCGCCGTGCCGACGCGCAATGCGCCGATCCGCCCGGCGTCGTCGAGCGCCACCAATGCGGCCCGCGGCAGGTCGCGCGACGCCGAGTCGCAAACCGCGCGCAGCGCCGCGAAGGGCAGTCCGTGCTGCCGGGCCAATTTTGCCACGGCGGCGCTTTCCAAGTCGACCGCGACGGCGCCGGTGCGCGCGTGCAGTTCCGCCTTGGCTTTCGCAGTCGCGATAATCTGGCCGCCGCCATAAAGCGATCCCGGAGTCGCGCCCCCAAGGCGGTCCATCAGCGCAGCATCGGCCTCCCAACGGTCGGTTTCGAGCAGGACAGTGGGCGGCACCAGGACTGCGCCCGGCGCCAGCTCCGGGTCGAGTCCGCCGGCGAGGCCGAAGCTCACTAGGCCGGAGACACCCTGCGCGACCAGCCGGGCCGCAGCCAGGGCCGCGCTTTCGGCTTGGCCGCCGCCGGTCTCGACGGGAACCCCGAGACGCCGAGCGAGCCGCGCCTCAGCCTCTAGGCCAACAACGACGCCGATCAGCTCAGAAACTGCCCGCTCAGAAACCGAAGGTCACGCGACGGCTGTTGCCGCGCTGCAGGTTGCGGAACCGCGCCAAGGCCAGCAACGGAAAGAACAAGCGGTAGCCGTGGTAGCGCAGGTAGAACACCCGTGGAAAACCTACGGCGGTGTAGGGCAGCTCGTCCCACTCGCCATCCTCCCGCTGCGTGCTGGCAAGATACTCGGCGGCGCGGGCAACGGCAGGGCCGGTATCGCCGGCCGCCATCAGGCCCAGCATGGCCCAGGCAGTCTGCGACGGCGTGCTGATGCGATACTCGCCCGGCGGGCTGGCAGCGTAGCTTTCCTCGTCTTCGCCCCAGCCGCCATCGTCGCGCTGCCGGGCCAGCAGCCATTCGCGGGCGCGCTGGATCGCTGGGTCGTCATGCGGCAGCCCGGCGGCGTTCAGCGCGCACAGCACGGACCAGGTGCCATAGATGTAGTTTGTGCCCCAACGGCCGAACCAACTGCCGTCCGGTTCCTGATCGGCGCGCAGGTAGGCGATGGCGCGGGCCATGGCCGGCTCGTCGGCCGCGAGGCCAAGCTGGGCCAGGAACGAAACGCAGCGTGCGGTCACGTCGGCAGTTGGCGGGTCCAGCAACGCGCCATGGTCGGCGAACGGGATGTGGTTCAGGAATTCATGCGTGTTGTCGGCGTCGAACGCGCCCCAGCCGCCGTTGCGGCTCTGCATGCCCAAAACCCAGTCGCGGGCTCGCGCCACGCTTTCGGCATGGGCCGGGTCGCCGTTGCGGTGCAGCAGCATGCCGACGACGGCGGTGTCATCCACGTCGGGATAATGCGCGTTCTCATACTGGAAGGCCCAGCCGCCCGGCGGCGCATCGGGCCGGGACAGCGCCCAATCGCCGCGCAGCTCCGTCACCTGCCGTTCGACCAGCCAAGCACAGGCGGCGTCAATCCCGGGAGTGGCAGCGCCGTCGGCCTCCGCGACGGCATGGCCGGCCAGGCTCGTGTCCCAGATCGGCGAGAGGCACGGCTGGCAATAGGCCTCGGTGTCCGTCACGATCAGCAGCTTCTGCACGGCGCGCCAGGCGATCGCCGCCTCAGGCTGGTCGAGGCCGCGGCCCAGGGCGTCGTACATCATGACGGTGTTGGCCATGGCGGGATAGATCGCGCCCAAGCCGTCCTCGCCATTGAGGCGCTCCGTGACGAAGGCGACGGCGTCGTCGATGGCGCGCGCGCGTATGCCGTTGGGGAAGGCAGGCTCGACGACGCGCACGACGCTGTCGACCGCCTTGAACACGTGGCCCCACGCGGAGCGATAGGGGCCGCGAATCCAATCGCGCACCTCATCCGGCGGGCTGACGAACAGCTCTGGGATGGTCACGTTGCGCGGATTGCGGGCACGTGGATGCAGTGCCATCAGCACCAGGAGCGGCACGAGGACAGTGCGGGACCAGTATGACACCTTAGACAAGTGAAAGAAGAACCATTGCGGCAGGTGCATGATCTCGACCGGCATGACCGGGACGGCGCGCCAGGGCACCTGCTCGAACAAGGCCAACTGGATGCGGGTGAACACGTTCGTGCGCGCGGCCCCGCCAGCAGCGAGGATGGCGGCGCGGGCGCGGGCCATGTGCGGTGCGCCCGGCAGGTCCCCAATGGCCTTCAGCGCGTAGTAGGCCTTCACGCTCGCAGAAAGGTCGAAGGCGCCATCGTGGAACAGCGGCCAGCCGCCATGCGCGCCCTGGATGCGGCGGAGATAGACGCCGATCTTCGCCTGCAACGGTGCGTCGATGCGGTCGAGGTAATGCTCGAGCAGCACATACTCGGCCGGGATCGTCGCGTCGGCTTCAAGCTCAAAGACCCAATGGCCATCGGAATTCTGGCGTGTGCCGAGCGCCGTGGCGGCCCGATCGATCGCGTGTTCGAGGGCGTCGTCGTCGAGCTGGAAGCTGGCAGGGAGGGTCAGAATATCACTCGGCATGGATGTGCAATCTGGTTCTGTCACACAGTCAGGAGGGTCGATGCTGCAGTGCACCCTGATCTGATGGCACCTTCAATCGTCGCGGGCAAGCCGGTCGCGGTCCAATCTCCAGCCAATACCAGGTTGGGCCAACGTGTCCGGGCAGAAGGGCGCTTACGATCCTGTTCCGGCGTCGCAGCAAAGGTCGCACGCTTTTCCTTCACCACACGCCAGGGCGGCATTCCCCCGGGAAGGCGAAGCACGGTGCGGACATCCTGCCAGACCTCCGCTGCGAGTTCGGCAGCAGGCGCGTCCACCCGGCGGTTGCCGGCGCTGATGGTCGTGCTCACGACGCCGGGCTTCACGAACACCCATTCAGCCGTGCCGCCGATCAGCCCGGTAAACCCGGCCTCGCCAGGGTCGGCGTCGCAGCGGAAATGCACGTTCAGGATCGCCTCAAATCGGTCCGGCACCTGCAAACCCGGCACCAGCATGGCGGCGACCGGTGCTGGGGTTGCGACGATGACACCCTCGTCATTGGCCACCGGACGTTCGCCTATGGACGTGACCCGGCCGGCGGCAAAGGTGAGGTTGCCGACACGATGGCCCAGCAGCACGTCGGCGCCGTGCGAGATCAGCCAAGCGACCGCCGGGTCGATGAAGCTTTCGGAGAGGCCGTCGCGGGGATAGGCGGGAATGCATGCGCCGCCGCCCAGCGCCAGGCTTTCGTCCATCACGGCGCCCAGCAGCTCGGCGCTTGCGGCGGCCGGCGGCGTGTTCAATGCAGCCACCGCGAGCGGCTCCAGCAAGCGGCGATACAGCTCGCCCGATCGCAAAGTGCCGGCCACTGTTGCATCAGGGCCACGGCGCCGGAGCATCAGCACTGGCAGGAACTCGCGCAGCCCCGCGCCGGGCACGCGGCGTCGGCGGCTGAACAGCCACCACGGCATGCGGCCCTGGTTCGGGCGGACGGTCCAGCGCTCGCCGCTGGCCATGTCCATGAAGGGGAACACCGGCGCGCCGGGGCCGGTCATGGTGTCGCGTGCGCCGATGCGGTCGAGGAAGGCGTAGGCGTCGCGATTGCCCGACAGCAGCAGGTGGTTGCCGTTGTCCAGCCGGCAGCCCAGTTCGCGGTCGAAGTATGACCGGCAGCGGCCGCCGGCGGCGGGGCCGGCCTCGTGCACAGTGACGCGGATGCCGCGGGCAACCAACTCCATCGCGGCGGACAGGCCGGCGAGGCCGGCGCCGATAACGTGGACATGCGCGGGAGTGGGAATCATAAAGCGTATTTGAGGGCAATCAGCGCCTTTTGCCACTTCGGTACTTGTACGGACACGTTGGGTGTGTCCCATCCGCGACGCTCCAGCCGATGCAGCAGGGCATTGTAGGATGCGCCCATCAGCCGGGCCGGGCGCATGGCCGCAGGCTTGCAGCGGCGCATGGCGGCGTGGGCCTCGGTGAAATGGCGATGCGCGTCGCCGGCCACGCGGGCGCAGACGGCGGCAAAACCTGGATGACCGAGCGCAGCGTCCGGATCGGCCGGCACGCCGGCGTCCCGCAGCCACTCCTGCGGCAGGTATAGCCGGCCGCGCTCGGCGTCCTCCGCCACATCCCGCAGGATATTTGTCAGTTGCAGCGCCCGGCCCAGATGCCAGGCCACCGTATCGGCATCGGGCGAGTCGTCGCCAAAGGCCCGAACCGACAGGCGTCCGACCGCGGCGGCCACCCGGTCGCAATACAAGTCGAGCTCGGCCAGGGTTGGGGCGACGATGACGGTTTCCGCGTCCATCTGCATGCCGTCGATCACGGCGATGAAGTCGTCCTGGCGCAGGGCGTAGCGCTGGATGGCCGGCAGCAGCACGCGCGTCACCGCGTCGTCGGCGCGGCCGGCATACAGCCCGGCGACGTGGGCGCGCCAAGCGGCAAGGCCGGCGATCTTGTCCGGCAGCGGACCCGGCTCGTCCGCCACGTCGTCGACGATGCGGCAGAAGGCATAGATTGCATACATCGCCGCCCGCCGGTCCGCCGGCAGCACCTTCATGCCGCGGTAGAACGAGGTGCCGGCCCGCAGCACCAATGCCTCGACCTCCTGCAGGTCCGCAACGGCAGCGCCGAGCGGGGTCACGCCGCCCATTGCAATGCGGCCAGCAGGCTGCTGGCGACGTCGGTTTTCCGCAGCTTGACCCGGGCTGCAACGGGGTCGCTGTGGCGGAGGCGCTGCGCCAGGCGCCGGGACAGGCCGAGGATGACCGCAACCTCAAGCCGCAGGCGGCGGTCCCGGGTGCGGCGGGGCAAGTCCGCGGCTTCGTCGTTCAATCGGTCAACGTGGCCGAGCAAATGGCTGAACACGACCCGCAAGGCCGGTGTCTCGGCGAGACCGGCCAGGTCTGGAACGTCCGCTCCGGCGGCGGCCAGCATGTCTTCGGGCAGATAGCAGCGGTCCAGCGCGGCCAGGTCCTTGGCGCCGTCCTGCAGATGGTTCAGCACCTGCAATGCCGCGCATAGCGGGTCGGAGGGGGCGTGGGCCGCCGGGTCCTCGCCGTGCAGGTCCAGCACGTGGCGGCCCACCGGCATGGCGGACAAGCGGCAGTAATCGTGCAGCTCGGCCCAACTGGCGTAGCGGCGCTTGGCGGCGTCCTGGCGGAATGCGGCCAGCAGGTCCTGCGCATGGCGCGGCGTCACGCCGGTTTGCGCCAAACTGGCACGGAGCGCGACGCCACTGGGGGAGCCGCCATCGGCGCGGCCGAGCAGCACGGCCTCCATGCGGTCGAGGCGCGCGATCTTATCAGTCGCCTCCAGCGCAGGACTGTCGGCGATGTCGTCGGCGTTGCGGGCGAAGGCGTAGAAAGCGTGCACATGCGGACGCAGCGCCGGGCGGATCAGGGCGGAGCCCACGGGGAAGTTCTCATCGCCGCGGCCCTTGCCGGACCAGGTTTCGACCGAGTCGAGGGCGGTGCTCATGCGCCGATCCCCTGGTAGGCGCGGCGCTTCCAGACGACTCCGCGGCCGCGGTGGTGGTCGATGGCGGAGCCGATGGTGGCGGCCAAATAGAAGCAGGCGATGCCGGGCAGGGCGAGTGCCCAGAGCGGCGACTGGCGGAAGCGCCGCAGCGTCGGCAGGAACGACGCCATCGACCCGGCCCAGGCCAGCGCGCCCATTACCCGAGCCGCGCCATGCCCAAACAGTGCCAGCAGCGGCGGCGCGAACCACACCAGCGCCAGTCCGAGCACCGTGCCAAGCAAAATCAGGGGTGAGAACCGCAATTGGACATAGGCAGTGCGCGCCACCATGCGCCAGATGTCGGCAGCGCCCGGGTAGGGCCGCACGCTGCGCGCCAGCCGGCTATGGCCGAGCCAAATACGCCCGCCGCGTTTCACCGCAGCCGCCAGCGCCACGTCGTCGATCAGGGCGCCGCGCACGGCCTCGATCCCGCCGATGCGGTCCAGGGCGCGGCGGCGCAGCAGCATCGTGCCCCCTGCCGCAGCCGCGGTGGCGCGCATCGGGTCGTTCACCCAAGCGAAGGGGTAAAGGAGCTGGAAAAAGAACACGAAGGCCGGCACCAGCGCACGCTCGGCCAGCGTGGCGCAGCGCAGCTCGACCATTTCGGATACCAGGTCGAGGCCGTCCTGCTCGGCTTTGGCCACCAAGGTCGAGACGTGGGCGGCATCGTGGACGATGTCGGCGTCGGCCAGCAGGACCAGCTCGGCCGCCGTATGGGCGACGCCCTGCGACACCGCCCATAGCTTGCCGCTCCAGCCCGGCGGACCCGCCCTGCCATCAAGCACGACCAGGCGCGGGTCGTCCAAGGACCGTGCAATGGCGCCGGTCCCGTCGGTGCTGCCATCGTCGACCAGGATGACGCGCAGCCGCCCGGCATAATCCTGCGCCAGCAGCGAGCGGAGCGCGTCGCCGATGCCCTCGGCCTCATCCCGGGCGGGAATCACCACATCCACATCAGGGGGTGACATCAGGCGCGCCGCCGCGAGCGACGGTCCCGCCTGCCAGAACCGGCCATGCAGCGTCAGCAAGTAGGCCCAGGCCAGCAGCGCCACCGCCGCAAGCGGCATCATGCCGGCAGCCATCCTGCCGCCCGGAACCAGGCAACCGCATCCGCCACTGCCTCCCGCGCCGGACGCGGGGCATAGCCGAGTTCGGCGATGGCCTTGGCCGGGCTGAAATACATGCGCTTCTTCGCCATCGCCAGCATCTCCCGCGTCACCAGCGGCTCGATGCCGAACGCCCTGGCGGCGCCTTCCATGCCGAGCGCCACCGGCCAGAGCAGGCCATGCGGCAGGCGGGCGCGGCGCGGGGTGGGCCGGCCCATTACGTCGTCCACCATCGCGAGCAGGTCCGGCATATCGAGGTCATGGCCGCCCAGTATATAAGACTGCCCAATTCGCCCACGCTCCAGCGCCAGCACATGGCCGGTCGCGACGTCGTCGACGTGGACGATGTTGAGCCCGGTGTCGACATAGGCCGGCATGCGCCCGGCGGCGGCATCCAGCACCATCTTGCCGGTCGGCGTCGGCTTCACGTCGCGGGGGCCGACCGGGGTGGACGGGTTCACGATCACCGCTGGGACCGCATGGTCGCGCACCAGGTCCCGCACCGCCTGCTCCGCCAAGTATTTCGACCGCTTATAGACGCCGACGATGCTTTCGGGATGTACCGGCGTGTCCTCGGTCCCCGGCGTGCCGTCGCCCACCAGGCCGAGCGCCGCGACGCTGCTGCAATAAACAATGCGCTCCGCCCCGGCGGCGGCGGCGGCGAGCAGCAGGGCGCGGGTGCCGTCGACATTGGCGGCCAGCATCGGGCCAGGGTCCGGCACCCACAGCCGGTAGTCGGCGGCGACATGCACGACGTGCCGGCATCCCGCGACCGCGGCGGTCAGCGACGCCGTGTCGCGCAGGTCGCCCTCCGCCAGCTCCGCCGGCAGGTCCACGATGTTGCGACGGTCGCCGCCGGGCCGCACCAGCAGGCGCAAGGCATGGCCGCGGGCGAGCAAGGCACGGGCGACGGCGGACCCAACAAAGCCGGTCGCGCCGGTTACAAGCGTAGGCGGGGTGGCAGGCAAGGGCGCTCCTCGTAGGGGGTCGATGGCTGGACGGGCCGGGCTGGTGTCATGCCCGTGCTTTATACGCAGACCCCGTTAGCATGAAACGCATTTCGATGCTGCTGGGCGTGCTGCCGCATGGTGCGGGACGCCGCGGCCACATGCCTGCCGTTCTCGCCAGGCGTAGGCGCCGGCCAGCGCATCGAACTCTTGCCGCCGGCCAGAGGCACCTGTGATATAACGCTGCGTGTCCGCAACGTACTCAATCCCAAACTCACCAACATTATGTGAAGCAAATCGAATGATTGTCAGCGTGACCCGGCTGCGCCTGCGCTCATGGCGGCAGGTCGCAGGCTTTATGCGTCATACCGCGGCGTCGCTGCGCCAGGCGGTCGGGGCGGCCGGCTTCCTCGATGGACGGCTGCTCGCCGCGCGCCGCTTCACGTTCTGGACGGCCACCCGCTGGTCCTCCGACGATGCCATGCGGCAATGGAAGGCTACTGGGGCACACGGACGCGCCATGCCGTTCCTGATGGAATGGTGCGACGAGGCCTCGGTCGTGCGCTGGGAACAGGATGGCGATGCGCCGTTCCCGACCTGGCAGGAATGTCAGCGCCGCATGGCTCGGCAGGGACGCGCCTCGCTCGTGCGCCTGCCTTCGGACGCACAGATCGCAGGCGTTGCGGCTGAGTTGCCGTTAGGGCGAGCGGTGGGGCTGGTCCTGCCATTTAGAAAGGCGGGGCGGAATTGACGCTTGCGCTGATTGCTAACTGAAATGACAATTACCCAGGCAGCATTGCTGGACCGGCCGCATCTACGTCGGCAACATCCTGTTGAGGCCGACGCGGGCGGCCCAGCGCTGGTTGGTGCTGTGTGCGTGATTGACAGGTTGAACCGCTCGCGGTTCGATGCCGCCCGTTGCTCGTGGCACGATAAGCGAGGTTTCGACCGTGACTGTTCCAGTGATGCGCCGCGACCTGCTCGGCGCGGCGGCGGCAGGTTTAGCCATGATGGCATCCGGCCCGTTCGCATGGCCCAGCGCGGCGGCGGCAGCGGAGGAGACGCCCCTGACGCCGCGCCAAGTGTTTTTCCGCGACCCTGACCGCACGGTGCCGCGCCTAAGCCCAGATGGGCGCAACCTCGCTTGGCTGGAGCCGCATGACGGTGCATTGAACCTCGTCATGGCTGCGATCGAGGACGTGTCGCACCCGCGCCGCCTCACGCATGTCACCGGCCGGTCAGTCTTGACCTACTTCAGTTGGGCATTCACCAACAAGCACCTGGTGTTCTTCCGCGACGAGGCCGGCGACGAGAACTACCGCCCGTTCAGCATCGCCATCGAGACCGGCGAGGTGCTGCCCCTGCTTCCCGCCGGGGCACGCTCGTTCGTGCAGCAGCGCGCGCGACGCACCCCGAACGAGATGCTGTTCGGCCACAACGCGAGGGATCGCGGGTTTTTCGACCTGATTCGCATCGATGTCACGACGGGCGAGGGGCGGCCGCTGTTCCAGAACCCGGGTTTTGCCCGGCTGTATACGATGGGCGATTTTTCCGTGCGGCTCGGCAGCCGGTTCCGCCGCGACGGCTCGGCCGAGGTGATGTCCTGGGAGCCTGACGGGCGTTGGACCAACTTCCTCGACATCCCGGCCGAAGATGCGCTGACAACCGGCGTTGACGGGATCAGCGACGACGGCCGCTCCGCATTCGTCATTGACTCGCGCGGGCGCGATATGGCGGCGTTGATGGAGATCGACATCGCCACCCGCGAGACCCGCATGCTCGCCGAGGATCCGGAGGCCGATATCGTCTCGGGGGCATATGACCCCAGCAGCGGGCGGCCGTTCGCGGCGTATGCCGTCGCCGCGCGCCAGCGCTGGCACCCGATCGAGCCCGGCTGGGCGTTCGACCTCGACCACATCAAAGCGGCCAGCAGCGAGAGCGACGTCGCGATCAGCAATATCAGCGCAGAGCGCGGCCGGGTGGTGTTGGCCTGCTCGCGAAGCGACGCCTCGACCGAGTTCCGGCTGTATGACCGGCGCAAGCAGGCGGTCATGCCCCTGTTCAAGGCGCGTGCCGATCTCGACGGGCTAGCGCTGCGCCCGATGCAGCCGGTCACCATCCCGGCCAGCGACGGCGTGGCGCTGCCGGGCTACCTGACCCTGCCGGACGACAAGTCTCGCGGCGGCCCGGTCGTGCTGCTGATCCATGGCGGCCCGTATGCGCGTGACGAGTGGGGCTACTCGGGCACCCACCAATGGCTCGCCAGCCGCGGCTATGGGGTGCTTGCGGTCAACTACCGGGGCTCGACCGGCTATGGGAAGCATTTCGTGGCGCTCGCTGACCAGGGCTGGGGCGGCCGGATGCAGGACGACCTGACCGACGCGGCGGGCTGGCTGGTCACCCAGGGCATCGCCGACCCGAAACGGTTGGGCTTCTATGGCGGCAGCTACGGCGGCTATGCGGCGTTGACCGCGGCGACTAAAACGCCCGACACCTTCGCCTGCATCGTCGACCTGTTCGGCATCTCCAACCTCGTGACGTTCATGCGCGCCGTACCCGCCTATTGGGGTCCATCGTTCTCCACTTGGAAGCGCCGCCTGGCCGATCCGGATAGCGAGGCGGGACGGCAGTGGCTTACCGAGCGCTCGCCGCTGACCCATGCCGACCGCATCACCTGCCCGTTGCTGATCGGCCAGGGCCTGCGCGACGTGCGGGTGAAGCCGGCAGAGAGCGAGCAGATCGTGCAGGCGATGCGGCAGCGGGGCGCGCCGGTGACCTACGTGACCTTTTCCGACGAGGGGCATGGTTTCGTGCGACAGGAGAACCGCTTGGCCTTCAACGCGGTCGCCGAGATGTTCTTGGCGCAGCACCTCGGGGGCAGGGCGGAGCCGGTGGGCGAGGCGTTCGCCGGCTCGACGATCGAGTTCCAGGCCGGGAGGGAGCTTGTTATGGGTGCGGGATAATCGACCGCCTCTGGCTATCCATTGGTGAAACGGTTATCCGGAAAGCGATCTTTCCTTCAAGGTCGGTTACAGGACGATGCCTTGGCAGCCAGGCACTGGAAGCCGCCGCCTTACACGGGCAACGCCGCCGGATCAGCGCCGTCCGCCCCCGTCGTACTTTGCATCAACCCCTGTCCAGTCGGGCAGAGGTCCAGCAACGGGCAGCGCCCGCAGGCCGGCTTGCGGTAAAAGCAGCAGCGCTGGCCGTGCAGCATCAGCACCTCGTGGTTGTCGTAGATATGCTGCGCGTCCCACTCGGGCGGCAGTTGCGCCGCCAGCACGCGGTGCGACGGACCCACGGCCAGGCCGGACGGGATCAGCCCGGTGCGCGCCGCAACCCGGTGATGGTGGCTGTCCACCGGCAAAGCGGGGCGGCGCAGGGTGCTGAAGCTGAGCACGGCCGCGCTGGTTTTCGGGCCGATGCCGGGCAGGCGTTCGAGCCAGGCGCGGGCTTCATCGACCGGCAGGTCCGCCAGGAAGTCGAGCGACAACGCGCCGCGTTCGGCCTGGATCGCACGCAGGATCGACTGGATGCGCGGCGCTTTCTGCTCCGGCCAAGTGACGCCCGCGATCGCCGACTGGACCTCTGCCGTGGGCGCTGCCGCAACGGCGGCCCAATCGGGAAAACGAGACCGCAGCGCCTTGAAGGCCGCCCCGCTGTCCGCGTTACGGGTGCGGTGCGAGAGCAAGGAGCTGACCAACTCGCTGAGCGGATCGAACGCATGGAAGTAGGCGATGGGACAGCCGTAGGCCCGGCAGAGCCTACGGTGGATTTCCAGGGCCTTCTCATGCAAATTCATCGCGCTGCAACGCCCGGTTAAGGCGCCGGTTCACGGATGGGCTGGCATGATGGACGGGTTGACGCTTTTTGGCCTGGTCGCCGTCACGCTGATGCTGGTGTGCTATGCCTGTGAGGGCCGGGGTCGCGGCTGGGTGCTGGGGTTCGCCGGGTCGTGCGCGCTCGGGTCGGCGTATGGCTTCCTGCAGGGCGCATGGCCGTTCGGGGTGGTGGAGGCGATCTGGTCGGCGGTCGCGCTCAAGCGCTGGGCTGCTGCAGCCCGCCCGCCCGCTCGATGAACGCGGCGACTTCCGCCACGCCCTGGCCGGCGCGTATGTTGGCGAACACGAAGGGCCGCTCGCCCCGCATGCGGCGGCTGTCGCGGTCCATCACTTCCAGGCTCGCGCCCACATGCGGGGCGAGGTCGATCTTGTTGATCACCAGAAGGTCGCTGCGGGTGATGCCGGGGCCGCCCTTGCGCGGGATCTTGTCGCCGGCGGAGACGTCGATGACGTAGATCGTGAGGTCGGCGAGTTCGGGGCTGAAAGTCGCCGCCAGGTTGTCGCCGCCGCTCTCAATTAGGATTAAGTCCAGCGCCGGGAAGCGGCGGCGCATGGCGGCGATCCCCGCCAGGTTGATGCTGGCGTCCTCGCGTATCGCGGTGTGCGGGCAGCCGCCGGTCTCGATGCCTAGGATGCGCTCGGGCGGTAATGACCCGGCGCGGGTCAAGAACTCCGCATCCTCCTTGGTGTAGATGTCGTTGGTGATGGCGGCGATGTCGAACCGCATGGAGAAGCGCTTGCACAGCGCGTCCATCAGCGCGGTTTTGCCGGTGCCGACGGGTCCGCCGACGCCGACGCGGAGCGGGCCATGGGGAGAACTCATGTGCGGAACAGCCTCGTGTACTGGGTTTCGTGGCGCATGGCGGCGATGTCGGAGCGGAAGCACGCGCCGCCGAGATCGTCCAGCGTCGCATTGCGGGTCTGCTCGGCCACATCCTGGATTGCAGGCTCCAGCGCCGCCAGCACACGCAATCCGGCGGTTTGGCCCAGCGGGACCAGGCGCACCGCGGCGCTGACCAGGTTGGCGGCGAAGCCTTGCAGGAACGCCAATGCCGCCAAGTCCACTGCGACGCCCTGCGCTGCGGCAAGCGCGCCGACCGCGATAGGATAGGCAATCGGTTGGCCGTCCGCGCGCAACGCAGCCAGCAGCGGCGCGCCCCAGACCTCGGCAGCGATGGCGAAGGCGTCGCCCTGGCCCAACGTCTCGGCCCGGCGCTCGCGGCCAGGCTGGGCAGCGGCGGCGAGTTCGGCCACGCCGGCAAGTGCAGCCGGGTCGCGGGCGGCGTGGGCATGGCGGAGCAGGATGGCGTCGGCCCGGCCCGGTCCATGGCGCAGCACGTCATCGAGCCATGCCAGCAAATCGTGCTCGTTGCGGATGTTCCCGGCCTCGACCGCCCATTCCAGCGCGTGGGAATACGCGTAGGCGCCGGTCGGGAACGTGGGGGACAGCCAGGTCAGCAGCTTCGTGAGGTCAGTGGCTGTGCGGGTGGGCATGGCCATCCTCGTCATCGTGGGAATGCGAGTGGCCACCGGCATAGGCGCCAGCCTCAGGGTCGAACGGCGCTTCGATCTCGGCGACGTGGCCGCCCAGGGTGCGCACCATGTCGGCGATCACGTGGTCGCGCCGGATGCGGAGGCGCGTGCCCAACAATTGGACAGGCAGGTGCCGGTTGCCGAGGTGCCAGGCGATGCGGACCAGCGCGGCGGCGTCGTGGGCATGGATATCCAGCAGCGGCTCGGGGCGGGCCTGCACCAGGACGATCCCGCCATCGTCCAGCACGAGGCCGTCGCCATCCCGCAGCCGCACGGCCTGCGGAAGGTCAATCAGCAAATCTTGCCCGGCCTCGGTCCGCAGCACAATGCGGCGGCGATGCCGGCGGTCGAAGTCGATCAGCACGGTGTCGCACGGCGCGGTGGTGAAAGCGCCAGCCGGCAGGACCTGCGACGACCGCATCAATTTCTGGTCAGGTCCGGAAGCGACAGCACCTTCTGCTCAGGCTGGGCTGCGCCGTAGATGGCGTCGGCTTGCTCAACCCGCGCGTGTTCCGTCCCGTTCACGGGTGGGAACAGGGCCTTTGCGGCATTGCCGATGGCTGCCGTCGAAATCCCATCGATCGTGCCGCCGACCAGGCCGCCCACAAAAGGCACGGCTTTGCCCAGGTTGACGATGCCGGCCGTGCCGCCCTTGGTGACCAGACTGAAACCGGCCGCTTGATTGATCCGCAGCAGCGCCGCTCCGCTGATCTGGCCCACAGCCTGTTGTGTCAGCTTGCGGCCGACGGCGATCCCGACATCCTTGAGGACGTCGACCGCCGCATTGCCCGTAAGGCAGACAAGGGTGAGGCTTTCGACCTGCTCGCTGCGAAGATCATGGCCGCGCAGCCGGGCGATCTCCTGCACCATGTGGATTTGCAGGGTCGCGACCCCAGCGATGTTGGCCGGCAATGCGATGGGGAGCGTGAACATGCCGCCGAGGCCCGTGCCGAACCCGACCGCGCCCGCTTGCGCCGCAGATCGCCGTATGAGGGCGGCAATGCGGTCCTCCACGTTGCACGTCGCAGCCGGAACCGCCTCGGACTTGCCAGACGCAAGCCGGCCGTAAACCCAGCGCAAGGAGTTCGTCAGCGCCGTCCCGGCAGACTCCCATGCGGCCGTAGGGGCAGAACGGCTCATATCGTCTCCATCAGAACAGGAAATACCGCTGCGCCATCGGCAGCACAATGGCGGGTTCGCAGGTCAGCAGCACTCCGTCGGCTCGCACCTCATAGGTTTCCGGATCGACCTCGATCACCGGCGTCGCGTCGTTGTGGATCATGCTGCGCTTGCCGATCCCGCCTCGTGTGTCGCGCACGGCCGACAAGCGCCGGGTCAGGCCAAGGCGCTGGCCGATGCCGTCGTCCAGCGCCGCCTGCGACACGAAGGTGATGCAGCTTGCCGCCAGAGCAGCGCCGAACTGGCCGAACATCGGGCGGTAATGCACCGGCTGCGGCGTCGGGATGCTGGCGTTCGGGTCGCCCATCGGCGCGCAGACGATGGTGCCGGCCTTCAGCACCAGGTCGGGCTTCACGCCGAAGAACATAGGGGACCACAGCACCAGGTCGGCGAGCTTGCCCGGCTCGACCGAGCCGACCTCGTGCGACAGGCCCTGCGCGATGGCCGGGTTGATGGTGTACTTGGCGACGTAGCGCTTGATCCGCGCATTGTCCGCCTGCGCGTCGCCCGGCAAGGCGCCACGCTGCTGCTTCATCTTGTGCGCGGTCTGCCAGGTGCGGATCACCACCTCGCCGACCCGGCCCATCGCCTGGCTGTCGGACGAAATCATGCTGAGCGCGCCGAGGTCGTGCAGGATGTCCTCGGCGGCGATCGTCTCGCGCCGGATGCGGCTTTCGGCGAAGGCCACGTCCTCCGGGATGGCCGGGTCGAGGTGGTGGCAGACCATGAGCATGTCGAGATGCTCGTCGAGCGTGTTCGCGGTGTAGGGGCGCGTCGGGTTGGTGCTGGAGGGCAGCACGTTGGCGAGCCCGGCGACACGGATGATGTCGGGGGCGTGGCCGCCGCCGGCGCCTTCGGTATGGAAGGCGTGGATGGTGCGGCCCCCGAAGGCGCGTATGGTGTCCTCGACGAAGCCGCTCTCGTTCAGCGTGTCGGTGTGGATCATCACTTGCACGTCGAAGCGGTCGGCGACACTTAGCGCGCAGTCGATGCTGGCGGGGGTGGTGCCCCAGTCCTCGTGCAGCTTCAGGCTGCTGGCCCCGGCGCGGACCATTTCTTCCAATGCCGCCGGACGCGACGCGTTGCCTTTCCCAGCGAAGGCGAGGTTGACCGGCAGGCCCTCGGCGGCCTGCAACATGCGGGCGAGGTGCCAAGGACCCGGCGTGCAGGTAGTGGCGCTGGTGCCGGTGGCCGGCCCGGTGCCGCCGCCGACCAGCGTCGTGATGCCGGACGCCAACGCCTCCTCGACCTGCTGCGGGCAGATGAAATGGATGTGGCTGTCGACACCGCCGGCGGTGAGGATCTTGCCCTCGCCGGCGATGATTTCGGTGCCGGGTCCGATGATGATGGTGACGCCCGGCTGCACGTCGGGGTTGCCGGCCTTGCCGATGGCGTGGACGCGTCCGTCCAGGATGGCGACGTCGGCCTTGACGATGCCCCAGTGGTCCAGGATCAGCGCGTTGGTGATCACGGTGTCGACGGCGCCCTCGGCCCGCGACGCCTGCGACTGGCCCATGCCGTCGCGGATGACCTTGCCGCCGCCAAACTTCACTTCCTCGCCATAGATGGTGAGGTCGTTTTCCACTTCGGCGAACAGGTCGGTGTCGGCCAGGCGCACGCGGTCGCCGGTGGTGGGACCGTACATGTCGGCATAGGCGCGCCGAGGAATGCGGGTCATAGCGGCCCCATGATGTCGCCGCGGAAACCCTGGACGATGCGGGCGCCGCGATAGGGAACGAGGATTATCTCGCGCGTCTGCCCGGGCTCGAACCGCACGGCGGTGCCGGCGGCGATGTCGAGCCGCTGGCCGCGGGCCTGCGTGCGGTCGAACTGCAGGGCCGCGTTGGTCTCGGCGAAATGGTAGTGGCTGCCGACCTGGATCGGGCGGTCCCCGGTGTTGGCGACGGTCAGCTTCGTGCGCGGCAGGCCGGCGTTCAGCTCGATGTCGCCGTCTTGGGTGATGACCTCGCCGGGGATCATCGTATCGGCTCGTGCACGGTGACGAGCTTGGTGCCGTCGGGAAAGGTGGCCTCGACCTGGATGTCCGCGATCATCTCGGCGATGCCCTCCATGACCTGTTCGCGGGTCAGTACGCCAGCGCCGGCCTCCATCAGGTCGGCGACGCTGCGTCCGTCGCGTGCGCCCTCGACCACGAAGTCGGAAATCAGCGCGACCGCCTCCGGATGGTTCAGCTTGACGCCGCGCTCCAGCCGCCGCCGGGCGACGTTGGCGGCCATGGCGATCAGCAGCTTGTCCTTCTCGCGGGGGGTCAGGTGCATATAAGCTCCTCAACATAGCCAGACGCGCGGCAGCGGGCGGCCGGCGCGCAACACAGCCAAGCCTGCTACGACCGCAGCATGCAGGCATGCGCCATCTGGAGCAACAATGCGGGCAACCAGCATCCCGTTCCAGGCGGATGCCCCGGCGTCATGCCCGGCCAGCGCCTGGCGCAGCGGGTCCAGCTTGGTTTCCGCGTCGGGCGCTGCGTGGATCAAGGTCGCGACGCCGCGCGCCGCGCCGCCTGTGGCCCGGCGGTCCAGCAAAGATTGCACGGGTCCGTCGAGGCGGATCGCATCGTGCAGCAGCAGGCGTCCCTCGCGGCGCACCTGGATCAGGTCGCGGAACCCGGCCTCGTGCACGGCTTCCCCCATGGCGGTGCGTCCGAACACAAGCTGCTCGACACCCAGGAACCAAGCATCCGCGGCCAAGTCCACCGACAGCCGGCGCCGGACGGCGCAGCGGTCGAACAAGATGCTTTCCTGCGGCAGCCACTCCAGCGACGCACCGGGCGCCACATGCAGCGCGGTCGAGACCTTGGCCGGGGCCGTGCCGGGCAGGGCGCGGTAGAAGCGTTCCGCCGCCTGCGAGGCCACCGTCGCCTGCGTGCCGGGGCCAGCCGCGACCGTGGTATCCAGCACGTCGCCGCCGGCCACTCCGCCCGAGCTGTTGAGCGTCACCACCCCGGCCCAAGCATGGTGCTCGATTCGCGGGAAACGGGCCTTGAGGCAGCCTTCCTGCCGCAGGCCGTCCAGCACCGTCGCAGCGCTGCGGCGCTTGAATGAGAGGCGGAGCGCGCCCTGGGCTCGCTGATGCACGGGGGCGGGCACGTCCACCGGACATTCTACCCAATCAGCGCCTTCAGCTTGGCCCGGACCTCAAACAGTTCACCAGCGCTGACCCGGCCCTTACGCTCGGCGCGGCGCGCGCCCCAGTCCTGGCTTTTGACTTGGTCCGCCAGCACGACGCTCGGCGGACGCCCGGCGATCGCCACCTCAAACGGATAACCCTTGATCCGCGTGGTTGTCGGACAGCAAACCATCATGCCGGTCCGGCCATTATAGCTGGCCGGGCTCAGCACCACGGCCGGACGGTGCCCCGCCTGTTCATGCCCCGCCTGCGGATCGAACTGCAGCCAGACGATATCCCCGGCCTCCGGCACGTAGGCCGACGCCATCACCAAGCCTCCTGGCCAACCGGCGGCCCCATATCCACCGCGCCATGCCGGTTCTCGTCGGTGATCCCGGCGACCAGCCTGGCAAGATCATGCATCTCCTCCCGGATCGGCTCGATAACAATCCGGCCGGCTTCCTCGCGCACCTCCACCGGCTGGTCGAGCTCGAGCCGAGCTGCCTCCATTATCGCCGCCGGAATGCGGACCGCGGCGCTGTTGCCCCACTTCTTGACCACCATTCGCATGCCATCCTCCTGACCAGCGATGCACCGGTATAACGTATCTACGTTGTCGATACAATAATTACCGTTACACCGAAAGCCGCCGCCGCACCTCGGCCTCGTCTAGCGTCCCCGGCGCGCCGCTCAGCACGATGTCGCCGCGGTCCATCACCGCCAGCGTGTCCGCAAGCTCCCGGGCGAAGTCATAGTACTGCTCGACCAGCAATATCGCCATCGTGCCGCGGCTGCGCAGCAACGCGATGACCCGGCCGATGTCCTTGATGATGCTCGGCTGGATGCCCTCCGTCGGCTCATCCAGCACCAGCAGCCGCGGATGCATCACCAGCGCACGGGCGATGGCGAGCTGCTGCTGCTGCCCGCCCGAAAGGTCGCCGCCGCGACGCCGCAGCATGGTGCGCAGGATGGGGAACAGTTCGAAAACCTCGTCGTCGACCCGGCGCTTGCCGCGGGGCAGCACGGCAAACCCGGTCTCCAGGTTCTCCCGCACCGTCAGCAGCGGGAAAATGTCGCGGCCCTGCGGCACCCAGGCGATGCCGCGCTGCGCCCGGGCATGGATCGGCAGGCGCGTGATATCAGCGCCCTCCCAATGGATGCGGCCACGGGTCACGGGATGCGCCCCGGTTATGGCTCGGAGCAGGCTGGTTTTGCCGACGCCGTTGCGGCCCAGCAGGCAGGTGACGGCGCCGGTCTGCACGCCAATCGACACGTTGCGCAGCGCGATGGCGGCGCCGTAGTGCAGGTCCACGCCCTCGACCCTTAGACTACCGTCCAAGATAGACCTCGATCACCCTGGGGTCCTCGCTCACATGGTCGATCGTGCCCTCGCTCAGCACCGAACCCTCGTGCAGCACCGTCACTTTCACGTCCAGCGCGCGGACAAATGCCATGTCGTGCTCGACCACGACGATGCTGCGGGTAAGGTTGATCTCGCGCAGCAGCTCGGCGGTCTGCTCGGTCTCGGCGTCGGTCATGCCTGCAACGGGCTCGTCCACCAGCAGCAGCCGGGGGTTCTGCGCCAGCAGCATGCCGATCTCGAGCCACTGCTTCTGCCCGTGGCTGAGGTCGCCCGCCAGGCGCATGCGGTGGTCGCGGAGGCGGATGGTGCTCAAGATGGCTTCGATGCGCGCCTGTTCCTCGCGGGTTTGCCGCGCCCGCAAGGTGAACCAGGGACGCCGGTCCCCTGCCAGCGCCAGCAGCAGGTTGTCCCAGACCGTGTGCGGCTCGAACACCGTCGGCTTCTGGAACTTGCGGCCGATGCCCAGGCTGGCGATGGCAGGCTCGTCGAGCCGGGTGAGGTCGGTGTCGGCGGCATAGACGACGCGGCCGGTGTCGGGCCGGGTCTTGCCAGTGATGACGTCCATCATCGTCGTCTTGCCGGCGCCGTTCGGTCCGATGACGGCGCGCATCTCGCCCGGCGCCAGCACGAGCGACAGATTGTTCAGCGCGCGAAAGCCGTCGAAACTCACGCTCACCCCTTCGAGATACAGCAGGCTGTCACCGGCCGAGCCAATAGGGGTCAAAGCGTGGCCTCCTCGATGACGACCGCTTCATCGGAGACCACGGCCGGCGTCGGCACGCGGGCGCGCGGCATCAGGCCCATGAGGCCGCGCGGCAGGAACAGCGTGACGGCGATGAACAGGGCGCCGAGCGCAAACAGCCACAGCTCCGGCAGTTGCCCGGTGAAATACGTCTTGGCGAGGTTCACCAGCACCGCCCCCAGGATCGCGCCGTGCAGGGTGCCGCGTCCGCCGACCGCGACCCAAATCACCGCCTCGATCGAGCCGGCAGGGGCGAACTCGCCGGGGTTGATGATGCCGACCTGCGGCACATACAGCGCGCCGCCCAGCCCGGCCATGACGGCGGACAAGGTCCATACCACCAATTTGTAACTTTCGGGCCGGTAGCCGAGGAAGCGCGTGCGGCTTTCGCTGTCGCGCACGGCGATCAGCACCTTGCCGAAGCGCGAGCGGGTCAGGTTGCGGGCCACTATATAGAGTGCACAGAGCAGCGCCGCAGTGATGAGCAAAAGTCCGCAGCGTGTGCCGTCGGACGACAATGGCGCGCCCAGGATTTCCTTGAAGTCGGTCAGTCCGTTATTGCCGCCGAACCCCATGTCGTTGCGGAAAAATGCCAGCATCAGCGCATACGTTAGGGCTTGGGTAATGATTGACAGGTAAACTCCGGTCACCCGGCTGCGGAACGCGAGCCAGCCGAACACCAGCGCCAGCAGCCCAGGCGCCAGCATCGACATCAGGACCGCGAAGGGAAACTGGCCGAAGCCATACCAATACCACGGCAGCGACTTCCAGTTCAGGAACACCATGAAGTCCGGCAGCGCCGCGCCATACTGCCCGCGCCCGGCGATCTGCAGCATGAGGTACATGCCCATCGCATAGCCGCCCAGCGCGAAGAACGCCGCATGGCCGAGGCTGAGGATGCCGGCGAATCCCCAAACCAGGTCGACCGCCAGCGCCAGGATCGCAAAGCACAGATATTTGCCGAACAGCGAGACGACATAGGTGGGCACATGCAATGCGCTGCCGGGCGCGGTGCCGAGATCAAGCCCGGCCAGCAGCAGCGCGCCGCCCAGCACCAGCATCAGGGTCGTCGGCGTGGCGATCCGGTCCCTCACGTTTCCACCGCCCGGCCCTTGAGCGGGAACATGCCGCGCGGCCGGCGCTGGATGAACAAGATCAGCAGCACCAGCACCACGATCTTGCCCAGCACCGCGCCGGCGACCGGCTCCAGGAACTTGTTGACCACGCCCAGCGTGAGCGCGCCCAGCGCCGTGCCCCACAGATTGCCCACGCCGCCGAACACGACGACCATGAAGCTGTCGATAATGTAGCCCTGGCCCAAATTGGGGCTGACGTTGTCGATCTGGCTGAGCGCCACGCCCGCCATGCCCGCGACGCCGGAGCCCAAGCCAAAAGTCAGCGCGTCGATCCCACCGGTGCGTATGCCCATCGCTGCGGCCATGCGGCGGTTCTGCGTCACCGCGCGCATGCGCAGGCCGAGTGGGGTGAACCGCAGCACCGCCATCAATCCAAACAGCACGGCGGCGGCGAACACGATGATGGCGACCCGGTTATAGGTCAGCGTCAACTGCCCGACCCGGCCCGCGCCGCTCATCCAGGTCGGCGTGCCGACCTCGCGGTTGGATGGCCCAAAGATCGACCGGATCGCCTGCTGCAGCACGAGCGACAGGCCGAAGGTGGCCAGCAGGGTCTCGAGCGGGCGGCCATACAGGAAGCGGATCAGCCCGCGCTCGATCAGTACGCCGATCGCGCCCGACACCAGGAATGCCAGCGGGATGGCAATCAACATGCTGGCGCCAAACAGGTTCGGCGCATGGGCGCGAATGGCCTCCTGCACCACAAAAGTCACGTAGGCGCCGATCATGACCATCTCGCCATGCGCCATGTTGATGACGCCCATGACGCCAAAGGTGATGGCGAGGCCGGTGGCGGCGAGCAGCAGCACGGAGCCGAGGCTAAGGCCGTAGAACGCGCCTTGGGCCAGGCCCCAAAGCTGCAGCGACCAGTCAATGCCTTTCACCGCCTCAGCCGCGGCCGCGGTGACGGCGGGCGAGCCATCGGGCAGGGACGAAAGCAATGCGCGCGCGTCCAGGTCGCCGCGGCTGCGCAGCGTCGCGATGGCGGCCAGCTTGTCGGCTTCGCTGGCGTCGGCGGTGGCCAGCACGGCAGCGGCGCGGGCCTGTTGCATGGTTTGGCGGACCCCTTGGTCCCGTTCCTGCGCAATGGCGCGGTCGAGCGCGGGCAGGGCGGCGGCGTCGCGCGACTTGAACACGGCCTCGGCCGCGTCTGCCCGGACTTCGGGTTCGGGCGCAAACAGCCGCAATGCGCCCACGGCGGCGTCCACAGCCCGGCGCACGCCGTTGTTGACGCGCACGGGCCGGGCGTCGGAAACGTCGGCGGGTTCGCCGGTCTCAGCGGACACCAAGGCGCCGCTGGGCTCGCGGATGAACAGCGCGCCGCCGGGTTGGACCAGCAGCCGCCCGGCCTGCAGCGCGTCGAGCACCGGGCCGGCGCGCGGACTACCGGAAACGGCCAGCGCCTCCACCCCGCGCCGGATATCGTCGAATGATTGGCTGCCAAGCGGCGTCAACAGCGACGGCTGCGCCAGGGCAGGGGTGCCGAGCAGCAGGGCAAGCACGAGGACGATGGCGCGCATGGCAGAGAGGCAACGAGGCATGGGGCGGCTGTTAACCCGCCCCATCAGTCCTAGCTGCCGCTGCCGCCGCACTTGCCGGTCTTCACGTTAAAGTTGCCGCACGTCATCGGCGAGCGCCAGTCGGCGATCAGGTCGCGCGATCCCTCGAGGTAGGGCGACCATTCCTGCGCCACGATCAGGCCCGGCGTGGTGGACACGACATTGAACTGGCCGTTGCCCTGGATTTCCCCGATCAGCACCGGCTTGGTGATGTGGTGGTTCGGCATCATGGCTGACAATCCGCCCGACAGGTTGGGCACGGCCACCCCGATCATGGCGTCGATCACCTTCGCCGTATCGAAGGTCCCGGCCTTCTCAACCGCCTTCACCCACATGGCGAAGCCAATGTAGTGCGCCTCCATCGGGTCGTTGGTCACCCGCTTCGGGTTCTTGGTGTAGGCCTGCCAGCGGGCAATGAACGCCTTATTCTCAGGAGTGTCGACGCTCATGAAGTAGTTCCAGGCGGCGAGGTGGCCCAGCAGCGGCTTGGTGTCGATGCCGGCAAGCTCCTCCTCGCCGACGCTGAACGCGACGACAGGGATGTCGGTCGCCTTGATGCCCTGGTTGCCCAGTTCCTTGTAGAACGGCACGTTGGCGTCGCCGTTGATGGT
>CAXSGE010000025.1:0-48235 GCA_964236715.1 uncultured Acetobacteraceae bacterium
TTCGGGGAGGGGGAGTGCGGTGTCCTCACGTTAGGCATCGCCTCCCTACTCTACCTGAGATCGGCCGCCGCATCGGCGTCAGCAAGAACGCCGTGATCGGCAAGTCTCACCGCCTGGACTTGCCTGCACGACCCTCGCCGATCCGCGGGGACGGCGTCCGCAACCCGCAGGCGCCACGCCGCCCACGTTCCCCGACCCTGCCGAACCTCCACAGTCAACCTCTGAACACGAACACTCCGAACCCGGTCGCGGCTGCCCCCGTGGAAGCCCGCGAGGTTCTGCCCGCAATCGTGCCGCCGGCGCCAATCGTCCCAGAGGCGATGCCGGTTTGCACCGCGATCCGCGGAACCACGCCCTGCTGCTGGCCGATCGGCGAGCCGGGAACACGCTCTTTCCGCTTCTGCGACGAGCCGAACGAAGCCGGCAAGCCGTATTGCCCCGAGCATTGCGGGCTTGCCTACCGGAAAAAGGAACCGCGCCAGAAAGAAGCCTGACGGCGCTGGTGGAACAAACGAACAGGAGGACGGCGATGAAACGCGAGTGCGACTACTCCGTTGCAAAACAGGCTGACGGCACATTCCGCTTGAATCGAACGACAGAGCCGTTTCCCGGCACGGTCGCGTTGATCAGGCCAACCATCGGCCGGACAGGCGAGCCGAGCGGCTGGCGACTGAAGCCACTGGTCACCATGCAAGGCCCAAGGAGCAGGATCTGGGCGACAGCGGCCGAGGCAATTGCCTCGACCAAGCTGATGACGCTCGCGGCAGCAAAGCGCGCTGTCGAGCACGCGGGCAGCACAGCCGCAAGCGGCACGCCATGAACTACATCGCGCGACTGCAAAGCGAACTTGCTGAAGCTCAAGAGCAGCTGCAGGCCAAAGACGAGGCGCTGCGAGCGTTTCGCGCGCATATCGCCGGCGAGAAGTTCTCCGGCTTCGACAGCGACGGCAGCCGAAGGGATTGGATCGCCGTGCGCGACGTCGATGCCCGTCTGCTGGAGATCATCGCCGCCGGAACCTGACGGCCAAGGCGACCCTGCAGCCGCACTTCCGTGATTGCCGCTATCGGTCCGGCCGCCGCAAGGGTCCGCCGCGCGAAGCCTGCGCGTCGGCCCGGCTACGCCGGCTGCGCCCTTGCCCCGCCCGCCCCGCAGCGGCCGCGGGAACGGGTCTTCGAGAGTGAAGACGAAGAGGGCAAAGCATGGAAAACACAACCGAGAACACACCGGGCCGGGTTCGGCCAGACCCTGAGACGCTGCTCCAGGAGCTAGCGCATTTCACGGGCGATCTGGAACGATACCGACATTGGACGAGGCGGCTGATCTACACGCCGGGAATCCAGCACCTCGCCGAGAAGGCCGGCGCCTACTGGCTCATCGATCTGGTCGCGTCCTGGCAGCTGAAGCCCGAAGTCTCGCAGGAGGACTTCCAGGTCTGGAAGCTCGTCGTCCGGCCTGACCGGACCGCTACGGCCACCGCCACCGGCGACGGTCAGAGGGTGCTCACGTCGCAGGACATCCCGTGGACGGACTTTCCACTCGACGAGATCACGGTGTGGCTCATCGACCGTACGCTGCTGCTGCCGGGCGAGTACTGACCTCACCCTCCTCGGCCTGACCAGGCCCGATTCCACCCCCGATCCATCCTGATGCCCCCGACCCGCCGTTTGCACGGCCGCGCGGCATCACTTGCCCTGGAGAAAAACCATGCCCGACGCAGCGCAGTACACGCTCGGCCTGTTCGACAGCACCGCGCTTGGCTGGACAGTCCCCATCCCAACGCCAGCACCCGTGGCGCCGGCCGAAACCGATGCCGACGATGAGCTGAACGCGCCCGCCGCGCTGACTCCGCAGGAGAAGGGGGTGAACTTTGCCCTCACCGGTGATCGGCAGCTCGCCCGCGGCTGGCCCGCCCGTGCCCGCGACAACATCGCGGCAATCCGCCTGTCGCGGGAGTTGGAGGATGCCGGGCGCGCGCCCACGGCCGCTGAGCAGGAGCGGCTGCTGCGGTTCATCGGCTTCGGCGCCACAGACCTGGCGCAGAACGCCTTTCCGCTGCCGGGCGAGACGGAGTTCCGGCCAGGCTGGGAGGAGATCGGCGCGGACCTGGCGGACGCCACGACCGCTCCGGAATACGCCGCGCTGCAACGGTCGACCCAGTACGCCCACTACACGCCAGAGCCGGTGATCCGGGCGATCTGGCGCGCGGCCCAGCATCTCGGCTTCAGCGCCGGCCGCATCCTGGAACCCGGCATGGGCACCGGACTGTTTTTCGCCCTGATGCCGGAGGCGCTGCGCGACAGCACGCGCCTGACGGGCATCGAATACGATCCGGTCACCGCCCGCATCGCCGCCCTGGTCCACCCACAGGCCCGCGTGCGCCGGGAGGACTACACGCGCTCCGCGCTCGGCGGTGGCTTCGACCTGGCGATCGGCAACCCGCCGTTCGCCGACCGGATCATCAGAGCCGACCCGCTGACGGCCAAGCTCGGCCTGCGCCTGCACGACTACTTCATCGCCCGCTCGATCGACCGGCTGCGGCCAGGCGGCCTCGCCGTCTTCGTGACCAGCACCGGCACAATGGACAAGGCCAGCGCCGTGGCGCGCGAGCACATCGCGAGCATGGCGGACCTGGTCGGCGCGGTGCGCCTGCCCGAGAGCAGCATGCGGGCGACAGCAGGCACGGAGGTCGTGATCGACGTGCTGGTGTTCCAGCGCCGGGCCGAGGGCCAAGCCCCCCAGGGCCCGGCCTGGATGAACCTGCGCGAGATCGAGCTTGGCGAGCAACCAGCCGAGCCGGAGCCGGAGCTGGAGGGTCTCGAAGGCCTCGACGACGAGACCGCCGCCTCGGAGGCCGCTGCCGAGAAGCGGCACCTTCGCCACGGCGCCGTGCTGGTGAACGAGTATTTCCTCGCGCACCCCGAGATGGTGCTGGGCGAGCACGGCCAGCGCCGTGGGATTTATGGACCGGGCTGGTCCTACACCTGCCGCGCCCGTGCCGAAGCCGGCCCGCTGGAGTCGCAGCTCGACGCGGCTTTCGCCCGGCTGCCCTCCGGCATCTTCACCGCCAACCCGGACGCCCTGCTCGAGGAGGACGTGCAGGAGTTCGCCAGCCCGGTCCGGGTCGGCCGTGCCGCGGACGGCGCCACCATCAAGGAAGGCAGCTATCATGTCGGCCAGGGCGGACGGCTCTGCCAGATCATCGGCGGCGAGTCCGCCCGGGTCGCGGTCAAGAGCGGCAAGACCGGCGACGGCATCAGCCTGAAAGCGGCCAAGATCATCCGCGGCCTGATGCCGATCCGCGACGCGGTGCGCGACGTGCTGCGCGCCCAGGCCGCCGGACAGCCCTGGAAGGAGCTGCAGGTCCGCCTGCGCACCTGCTACTCGAACTTCATCCGCTACTACGGGCCGATCAACCACACCGTCGTCTCGACGCTGACCGACGACGAGACCGGCGAAGAGCGGGAACAGCACCGCCGCCCCAACCTGGCGCACTTTGCCGACGACCCGGATTGCTGGCTGGTCGCCTCGATCGAGGACTACGACCTCGACACCGGCGTCGCCCGCATGGGGCCGATCTTCCGCGAGCGCGTCGTGTCGCCGCCGGCGCTGCCGATGATCACCAGCGCGGCCGACGCGCTCGCGGTGACGCTGAACGAACTGGGCTTCGTCGATCCGGAGCGGCTGGGCGAACTGCTGGAATGCGAGCCCGCCGAAGCGCTCGCGCGGCTCGGCAGCGCGGTGTTCCGAGACCCGATGAACGAGCAGTGGGAGACGGCGGACGCCTACCTGTCCGGACCCGTGCGGCAGAAGCTCGTCGCGGCCGAAGCCGCGGCAAAGCTGGACGGCCAGTATCGGCGCAACGTCGCGGCCCTGCAGGAGGTGCAGCCGCGAGACATCCCGCCCTCCGACATCACGGCGCGCCTGGGCGCGCCCTGGTTGCCGACCGACGTGATCCAGGACTTCGTGCGGGAGGTGATGGGCGGCGAGGTAGAGATCTTCCACACCGTCGAGGTCGCGGCCTGGGGCGTCCAGGCGGGCTGCTTCGCCGGCACCGCGCAAGGCACGTCGGAGTGGGGCACCGCCCGCCGCCATGCCGGCCAGCTGCTGCACGACGCGCTGAACAGCGCCACGCCGCAGATCCATGACATCGAGATCGTCGACGGCAACGAACGGCGCGTGCTCAACGCCGAGGCGACCGAGGCGGCCAAGGAGAAGCTGGTCCGCATCAAGACGGCATTCACGCACTGGGTCTGGACCGACCCCGGCCGCGCCGACCGGCTCTCCCGGCTTTACAACAACCGGTTCAACAACCTGGTGCCGCGCCACTTCGACGGTCGGCACCTGTCGCTTCCAGGGGCCAGCGACATCATCCGGCTCTACGACCACCAGAAGCGGGTGATCTGGCGCATCATCACCGCGGGGTCGACCTACGTCGCGCATGCGGTTGGCAGCGGCAAGACGTTCTCGATGGCCGCCGCAGTCATGGAGGAGCGCCGGCTCGGGTTGGTCAAGAAGGCGATCCTGGTCGTGCCGGGCCACTGCCTTGCCCAGGCCAGCCGCGAGTTCCTGCAGCTCTATCCGACCGCCCGCATCCTGGTCGCCGACGAGACCAACTTCGCCAAGGACAAGCGCGCGCGCTTCCTCGCCCGCGCTGCGACGGCCTGCTGGGACGCCATCATCATCACCCACTCGGCGTTCAAGTTCATCGCCGTGCCGAGCGCCTTCGAGCAGGACATGATCAAGGCGCAGATCGCCAGCTTCGAGCACCTGATCACCTGCGCCGACGGCGACGACCGCGTCACCCGCAAGCGCATCGAGGCGATGAAGGAAAAGCTGGCGGAGAAGCTGGAGACGCTGCGCGAGCGCCGCGACGACATGCTGACCATCGAGGAGCTTGGCATCGACCAGATCATCGTGGACGAGGCACAGGAGTTCAGGAAGCTGACTTTTGCGACGAACCGCACCACACTGAAGGGCGTCGACCCCGACGGCTCGCAGCGCGCCTGGGACCTCTATGTGAAGCGCTGCTTCATCGAGACCGTCAATCCCCGCCGCGCGCTGATCCAGGCCTCGGGCACGCCGATCACCAACACGATGGGCGAGATGTTCACGCTCATCCGCTACCAGGATGAGCGCCTGCTGCGGCAGCGCGGCATCCATGAGTTCGACGCCTGGGCCAGCGCCTTCGGCGACACCCGGACGGAGTTGGAGTTGCAGCCCTCCGGCAACTACAAGCCGGTTGAGCGTTTCTCGCAGTTCATCAACGTCCCCGAGTTGATCGACGTGTTCCGCAGCGTCGCCGACGTGGTGCTGAAGGACGACTTGCGCGGCTACCTGAAGCTGCCCAGCATCAAGGGCGGCCGCCGCCAGCTGATCACAGCGGACGCCAGCGAGGCGTTCCGCCACTACCAACAAGAATTGGCGGCCCGGATCGACGAGATCGAGAGTCGCACCCGCCGCACGAAAAAGGGCGACGACATCCTCCTCAAGGTCATCACCGACGGCCGCCATGCCGCGATCGACATGCGGCTTGCAGAGGCTTGGAACGGCAACGAGCCGGACAACAAGCTCAACAAGCTGGTGGCGAACGCCTTCCAGATCTGGCAGGCGACTGGCGAGCAGCGTTACCGCCAGCGCGACGGCAGTGCGTTCCCGATCCCGGGCGCGGCGCAGATGATCTTCTCCGACCTCGGCACGCTGTCCGCCGAGGAGACGAGGAGCTTCTCCGCCTACCGCTGGATCAGGAACGAGTTGATCCGCCTTGGCGTGCCGGCGGCCGAAATCGCCATCATGCAGCACTTCAAGCGCTCGGCCGAGAAGCAGCGTCTGTTCAACGACATCAACGCCGGCCGCGTGCGCTTCGTGCTCGGCTCGACGCAGACCATGGGCACGGGCGTGAATGCCCAGCTCCGGCTGAAGGCGCTGCACCACCTCGACGTGCCCTGGCTGCCATCGGACATCGAGCAGCGGGAAGGCCGCATCGAACGGCAGGGCAACCAGAACGACGAGGTGGAGATCTACGCCTACGCCACGCTCGGTTCGATGGACGCGACCATGTGGCAGAACAACGAGCGCAAGGCCCGGTTCATCGCCGCCGCCCTGTCCGGCGACCGCACCATCCGCACGGTCGACGACATCGGCGAAGCCGCCAACCAGTTCGCGCTCGCCAAGGCCATCGCCTCCGGCGACGCGCGCCTGATGCAGAAGGCCGGCCTCGAAGGCGAGATCGCCCGCCTCGACCGGCAGCGCGCCGCGCATTTCGACGACCAGCTCGCGGTGCGGCGCCAGATCTCCAGTGCCGAAGCCGACCTGCAGGACGCGCGCCGCCGGGTCGAGCAGATTGGCGAGGACCTGACGCGCCGCATCCCCACCCTCGCCGACAGCTTCGTCCTGCTTTGGGGTGACCGACGCGTGGAGGAACGCCGGACGGCTGGCGCCCTCCTGCTGTCAAAGGTGCGCCTCGCGCTGCGCGAGAGGTCCACGGCCGAAGCAGGCCTCGGCACGATCGGCGGCTTCGAACTTGCCTGCAGCGCAGGGCCGACCTGGCGGCGCGAGTTCGAGGCAATCCTGGTCATGCGCCGCACCGGCTTCGAGCAGCATATCGAGACCGGCGACGACGTGACCCCGATCGGCTTGATCGCCCGCATCGAGCACATCCTGGAGCGCATGCCGCAGGAACTGCAGGAGCAGGAGCGCAAGGCAGAGCAGGCGGCTCACCGCCTCGCTGGCTACAAGGACCGCATCGGCCAGCCTTTCGCGCTGCAGGGGGAACTCGACGGCAAGCTCGCGCAGCTCGCCGCGCTGGAGGCCAACCTCGCGGCAACCGCGAAGCTGCCGCTCGCCGAGGCCGCCTGAGCTCACCAGCCTGAGGCGCCGTCGAGCTCCCACGGCCAAGCAAGGCCGTATGGCGGACAGCCTTCTGCGCCGCAGGGCGTCCCGCACGCCCGCTTGCGTCGTCTGAACGAGCGCAACCCCACAATCCTACCCCGGAGTTCACCATGGGATCCACTGCCACGACCGGCCGGACGGCCGCAGCCTTCAAAGCCCCGAGCGGCGCCATCATCTACTGCCTGTACGAGCAGACCTACGAAAAGAACTGCACTCCGCACACGCCACATTGGAGTGCCATCTACATCGGCGGGATCACCGGAGCCCTAGCGAAGATCTTCAACTACGCTTCCTTCTGCGAAGGAGGCATGCTTCAGAACAGGACCGGGTGGATGACGCCCGAGGGCTATCTGAGAAGGTGGATGGCCGAGCTGCAGTCGCCGGTGCGGATGACGCGCGACCACAGCATCAGCTTTCACGCCAAGAACGACAGCATCTACGCACCGCTGTCGCACGAGACGCTGCCAGCCGTCGCCGCAACTCTCGCCGCAGCCGGTCTGCAAGATGCCGCCGCAAGGCTTCGTGACGGCGTGCCGGCGGCACTCTCGCTCTTCGAGCATGGAGAACTGCTTGGCCGGTTGCTGGAGGACCACCAGGTTTCCGCGTGGAGCTTGCTGCCAAACCATACCCGGCCCACGGCCGAGGCCGAGCGCTACGCATCGCTCGGCTTTTCCCGGCGGAAAACCAGGATCGAGGCACCGCGCCACCAGCCGGCGCTGACCGTCTCGGCGCAAGGCGACATGATCCTTCGCGACGGGGACGGCGCCTGGCGCTGCCACGGCTCACGCTACGAGATCATGGAGGCCTATATTCAAAGCCTCGCGCCGATCGAGCAGGCCCATCCCGGCAACTACCGCCATCTCATGCAATCCTACCGGGAACACCTGAAAACCGCGCCAACAGCGTGCCCAGACCAGTTGCTTGTCCAAATCGACAGGACACTCGCGACTGACAAATGGGCGGCCAAGAAGATCGAAGAAGCGGCGACGTTCCCCGGCGCCACATCGGACCGCGGCATCATCACCGTCCCGTACAGCAGGGAGCACGGCTACACGCTGGCCCACCTGCCCAGAAGCGCCACGACATGGACCGTGCTGGACGAGAACCGTTTGCCGCTCCAAGCCTCCAACGTGGCGCAAGCGCCCCTGCTTTGACCTGACTTGTGCCGAGGCTGCGGGTCGGCGAGTGCCGCAGCGCGCCCGTCGCCGCAAGGGTCTCGGGGCGCACGCGCCCCGGCCCGGCTTCGCCGGCTGACGCCCTTGCCCCGCCAGGCCGCCGCCGCGGCCGGGTGGGGGAGTCTTCCAGGAGGAATGCGGAAGACAAGAACTCTCAACCCAGGAGCCCACGATGGCCAAACTTCGCAGCGTCGATCCGCGCTCGCTCACGCTCAACCCGAACAATCCCCGCACAACTGCGGTCCCGAAGGAGATGGACCAGCAGCTCGTCGCCTCGATCATGGCGATCGGGCTCCTGCAGCCTCCCGTCGTGCGCGAGATCGACGGCGCCCTTGTGGTGCGCGCCGGCGACCGCCGCGCCACGGCCTCCATTGCCGCCGGCAAGGACGTCATCGACGTCTACGTGCTGGACGGCAACGAAGACATCGACGCCATGGCGGCGATGAGCGAGAACCTGGTCCGCGTCGGGATGAACCCCGTGGACACCTGGCGCGGCATCGACAAGCTCGAACAGCAGGGCTGGAACGAGGACGCCATCGCCAGCGCCCTGGCGCTGCCGAAACGCGCCGTGCTGAAGCTCAAGCTGCTCGGCTCGCTGCACCCCCCGATGCTGGACTTCATGGCGAAGGGCAGCATGCCCGCCGAGGAGCAGCTGCGCACGATCGCCAATGCCCCGCTCGACGACCAGGCCCAGGTATGGAAGGCCCACAAACCGAAGAAGGGGCACGACGTCAGCTGGTGGGAAGTCGCCCGGGCGCTCAGCAAGCCGCGCATCCCGTTCTCAGCCGCGAAGTTCGACACGGCCCTCGCCGAAGAATACGGCGTGACCTGGTTGGAGGACCTGTTCGCGCCGGCCGGCGAGGACAGCCGCTACACCACGAACGCCGACGGCTTCTTCGGTGCGCAGCAGGCCTGGATGACCGCCAACCTGCCGGCGAACGGGACCGTGCTGCCGCAGGATGAATACGGCCGCCCCGAGCTGCCGAAAGGCGCCGAGCGCATCTACGGCAAGCCGACCAAGCAGGACAAGATCGGCCACTACCTCGACAGCCGCTCGGGCGAGGTCCAGGCCATCGCCTACCGGCTGCCCGAGCCGAAGAAGCCCGCCAAGGCAGGGAAGGACGGTGCGGCCGAAGCCGTTGCTGACGCCGAGCCCGAAATCGTGGTGAAGATCCGTCCGGACGTGACCCAGAAGGGCCTCGCCATGGTCGGCGACTTCCGCACCGACGCCCTGCACGAGGCGCTGAACGATAACACGATCTCCCTGGAAACGCTCATCGGCCTGCTGGTACTGGCACTCGGTGCCAGGAACGTCAGCGTGCAGAGCCCGCTCGATTACGGGCGGTCCAGTCGTGAGGACATCCGCGACCGGATCAGCGAAGGCGGGGTGCTCACCGCCGATGCCACGCTGCTGCATGTCGCGGCGCGCGACATGCTGAAGTTCGTCCTGTCATGCCGCGCCAACATGACCGACAGCGGCGTCAGCAGCCGCATCGCCGGCGAGACGCTCGGCGCGGCCGCACACCTGCCCACCATGGCAACCGAGGAGTTCCTGTCCTGCCTGTCCCGGCAGGCGCTCGAACGCAGCGCAGCCGCGGAGGGGGTGAAGGTCGAGGTCCGGGTGAAGGACACCCGCGCCAGCCTCATCAAGCACTGTTCCGGCAAGACCTGGCGCTTCCCGGGCGCCCTGTTCCCGATGACCGACGAGGACCGCGCCAACGCTGGCCTTCGGACCCATTGGGTGAGCGGCAACACCGGCGGCACCGAGCAGGCCGGCGAGCCCGGCGAAGACGCCGAAGCCCCGGAAGAGGGCGGCGAGGACGGCCAGCACGGCTCGGACGACCCCGCCGGCAGCGGCGACTCCCAGCCCTACGCCGTCGCCGCCGAATAGGCGCATCCAACCCCGGCCTGCCGACGCGGGCCGGGGTTCCCTGCACTCCCTCCGATGAGGACCACCATGACCCAGATCTCGCCCGCGGCGACGATGCAGCGCGCGTCGCCCGCATCCACCGCCAGTCCCTCGTTCACCGCGCTTCTCGGCGATCGCAGCCGGTTGCGCTCGGCCCTCCTGGTCAAGCGCACCGCGATCGCCCGACTGGAAACCGCCTGGGTCGCCGCCGCCGAGGCGGACGCGGCCGTCGGTCGAAACCGCGCCGTCCACATGGACAATCGCGAAACCTGGGACCGCGCCACGTGGGACCGCTACCTGACCGCCGCGTCCAAGCACGAGGCCGACTACATGCCCCGCATCAAGCGGCTGCTCGGCGAAATCGACAACATCGAGAAACTGCTCGCCCTCCCGTCCGGCCAAGCAACTCGCGCCGCCTGACCGGATACTGCGCCGTGCACGTCTGCAACGGTGAAAAAGGGTGGAAGCAGGCCAAGGCAGATAAGGAAACCGCATGAGCGGCGAGCAGGCCCACACCATAGCTCCGGCCTCGCCGTGCTGACCCAGGCCCACGACGAATAGCAGGCCGCCGCCATCCAGCCACGGCCCAGCAATGACCAAACAACCCTGCCGAAGGCCCGCCACCGTGCGGGCCTTTCGCATTTCTGGAGGCACATCGTGGCAAATTACCAGACCCAGTTCAGCTGCGTGTTCCCGGTCGGCGAGGCCAACATCGCCGCCGCACTCGCGTTGTTTGAACAGATGCAGGACGAACTCGAAGCCGACGACGTTACTATCGGCTTCACGGTTGAGCGGAACGGCGAGGACGGCGGCGATCTTTGGCTTTACGATGACGACGGAGCCGGGGACGTCGAGCACGTCATATCCTTCGCGCTGCGGTGCGCGGAACGCTTCGAGCTGCGGGGAACCTGGGGTTTTCACTGGTCGCTGTCGTGCGACCGTCCGAAGTTGAACTGCTTTGGCGGCGGCGCGCAGGTGCTCGACCTCGGCCGGCGCGAAAGCTTGGCCTGGCTGGATTGCGAACACTGGGTCGCCATGAGAACCGATGCGGACGGACCGTGCCGGGAACCGGCGGAGAAGATCCTGGCCTCGGTCGCCGATACGGAAGAGTGGACCGAAGCAAAGCGACTGGGCGTGCTGCTGGGCTTCATCGACCGCCTGATCACGACCGATCCCGCAATCGCGGGCCAGTTCCGCTCGCACCTGGCCGACATGCCGGCCACGGGCGACAACATGACCTGCGGTGAGTGCGGCAAGCCTCCGTTCATCGCGGATGGCGACACGTCCCACCACGCCGGCGACGGTCTCGATGGGATCGACCACGGCCGGGACCGCGGCCACACGGCCACCGCCGAACCGGCGGTGCCGTCATCCAGTGGCGCGGACCACCCAGGCGTCGCCGAAGCCCGAACCGAGGCAACCGCACCGACGCGGGTCGGTCGATGGTATGCGACGGGACCAGCGGACCGTCCCTTTGTTCCGGACGATCCGGCCTGGGCGGTCCACCGTGTCGTGTCGGACGATGCCACGGCGCTCGGCTGCGTCACCGTCGAGAACCGGGCCGGCCAGCGCTTTCCCGTGGCCATCAGCTTGGTCGACGCCATCGTCGCACCGGTCGGGGAGCGCTACACACTGCTCGACTGCCCAGCCGAGCACGGAGAGCAGCGGTCATGAGCGTGCGCAAGTTCCTCGACGTCTCCAGTGGCCATCTGTCACCCGCGACGTGGGCGTGGCTCGACGCCGTGACCTCAGACGATGCCGTGCGCGACCCGCGCAACCCCCATGCCGAGATCCTGGGCGGACGCACCCGCTACGGCTGGTTCGTCTGGGCCAGCGACGCCCCGATCGCACCGGTCCCGGCCGACCTGGCGGCCGTGATGCGTCTCGCCCGGCAGCGGCGTTGTGAGTACGTCTCCCTCGACTGTGACGCGCTGCCGATGGAGGACCTGCCGGTCCTGCACCCAGACTTCCAGGACGTCGCAACCTCGGTTTGAACGCGGCCCTGCCGGACTGGACGGCTGTTACGCCGCCCACCCGTCGTCCCAGGCCGCACGACGGGTGTCCGCTCCCACCCACGCCTAACCTCTGAGGACCACCATGCCCGAAACCAGTCCTGACTTCCGCGCCTATGAGGCAAGCGTCGCGGCGGGCCGCGCCCTTGCGGCCACGCTCGCCCCCGCCAACCGGACCGCGTTGTTCGACGCGCTCGCCGCGGCGGGGATCGCCCGCGTCGTCGTCGCCTTCGACGGCGCCGGCGACGGCGGCCAGATCGAGAGCATCGACGGCTTCGATGCCGACAACGCGACGGTGCCGCTGCCGGCGGCGCCCGTGCCGTTCAGCGAGGCGGCCTTCGACGGCGCAAGCATCGAGCGGCACATGCTGCCGGCGAGCCAGGTGATCGAGGCCCTGGCCTACGACTTCCTCGGACAGACCCACGACGGCTGGGAGATCGGCGACGGCGCCTACGGCGAGTTCACCTTCGCCGTCGCGGAGGGCTCGATCCGGCTCGACTACAACGAGCGGCACGTGGAGAGCACCTACCACGAGCACGAGCTGTAAGGAGCCGGCCCATGGCGCATAGCTACCACCATGCCCTGTCCTCCGCCCGCCGCTGGGGCGGCACCCCCGAGGACTACCTCGGGGTGCACAACTTCCTGGACGGCAGCAAGGAGATCGTCGCCGATTTCCGCCACCGCGCCCTGCGCCACCACGCCGAGGGCGTGTTCATGGCGGAGCGGGTGTTCGGGGTCACGCTGACCCTCTCCACAGGCCGGCTGGTGCCGGTGCGGCAAGTGGCCGAGCGGCACATCCTCGAGGACCTCGGCCGCATCCCGTCCTTCCTGGACTGGGTGCGCTGCATCCGGCCGGAACCCTGGATGGGCCGGGCTGGCGACATCGAGGGCTTCAATGCCTTGACGGCCACGCCCGCACCCTCGTCGGACCCCGTCCCCCGCGAAGCGCTGCCGGCAACACCCTAGCCGGCGTTGCCGGCTGAACGGCCGCCACGTCCATCATCAACCCTGTCGTACCCCGTTCGACTAGCGACGCTGCCAGCAGCAGGCCGCCGCGATCCAACGGCGGCCCAGCGATGACCAAACAACCCTGCGGAAGGCCCGCCACCGCGCGGGCCTTCCGCATTTCTAGAGGCACATCATGACAGACTACCAACAGCAGTTTTCGGCGTGTTTCCCGGTTGGCGCCGGCAATGCCGCCGCAGCACTCGCCCTCTACAAAGAGATGAAGGCCGAACTTGAGGCCACAGGCGAGGAGATCGGCTTCAAGGCGAAGAGCGACGATCCCGACGACGATGGACTCTGGCTTTGGGACGGCGATGCCTACGCGAACGTCGAGAACGTCGTCACCTTCGCCCTGCGCTGCGCGGAAGCTTTGAACCTGAGCGGGACCTGGGGCTTTCACTGGTCGCAGACCTGCAGCAAGCATTACGTCGGCGAGTTTGGCGGCGGCGCGCACCTGCTGGACCTCGGCCGGCGTGCCAGCCTGGCCTGGATAGACTGCAAACAGTGGCTGGCGCAGCGGACCGGCGCGGGCAAGACCCGCCGCGTGATGGCAGAGACCATCCTGGCTCCCGTCGCCGCAGCGGAGGGCTGGACCCAGGCGACGCAGCTCGGCGTGCTGCTCGGCTTCATCGACAAGCTGATCGATGCGGACCCCAGCGTCGCCGGCCAGCTCCGGGCCGATCTGGCCGAAGCCGTCGCCGCGGCGGACAAAACAGAACGTGGCGATGTGGACCAGGCGGCCGCTGCAGGTGCGCGATGACACGTGTGCTGGCGTGGGGTGACCAGGCTGCGCCCCTCCAGCTCGATGGCTGCACGCCATTGCTGCATGAGCCCGGCCGCTGCGCCGTTCACGACCGCATTTGGGCAATCGCGGACGGGCACCTGGGATTTTACGGCTGGCTTCGCGTCGTGAACTGGCGATGCCACGCGATCGACCGGCTCAACGTGCTGGACCTGCCGCCCCGAGACTGGCGCGACGAATATGACGGCCGCGTCGCGCCAGACGAGGCTGCCGATGTCGCGCTCGATGAGTTCGCATCCGTGCACGGCGTGAGGCAGCCATGAACGGCAGCTTCGAGTTCCTGCTCGGGCTGCCGGCCCTTCGCCCCGGCGCCCTCTGGTCGCGCGCCACCTCGATCGGCGCGCCGGTGCTCCTCAGCGCCAATGCCCTCTCGCGATGGCGCGTCGATGGGCTCGGGCTACGACACTGGGATGGCTTCGACGGCCGCCATCTCGGCTTGGTCTCGCGTCACAGGGTCGCGCTCGACAGCGCCGGTTTCGTCGCAGCCAGCCGCTATCGCGGCTTTCCTTGGCCCACGCACGCCTACCTCGACTTGGCAGCCGCTACGCCGTGGTTCTGGTGGACCGCGCAAGACTGGTGCGTTGAGCCAGGGATCGCCCGCGACGAGGACACTGTCCTGGACCGCATCTCCGGAACAGTGCGGCTCAACATGGTCTGCCTGCGCGGCGGCGAACGCCGCGGCATCGCCGACCGCTTCGTTCCCGTGCTGCAGGGCTGGCATCCCGAGCACTACCTCCGCTGCTTGGAACGGATGCCGTGGGTGCTTGACTGCCCGCTTGTCGGGATCGGCAGCATGTGCCGGCGACACCTCCAAGGTGAGCACGGCGTCCTGCATGTCCTGAACAGGCTTGACCAGGCCTTCAGCGGATCGGGTTCCAGGTGGCACCTGTTCGGCCTGAAGTCGCAGGCCATCGCATATGCCGCACAACACCCACGCGTGGCCAGCACCGACAGCCAGGCCTACGGCGTGGCGGCCAGACAAGACGCCCGCAAAGCCCGGGCGTCGAAAAGCGACATTATGGTCGCAACCACAATGGCGCGCTGGCACGAGCAGCAACTCGCTGCCATTTCGGCCCGGCCGCCCATGCCGCCGTCGCGCCCGTGGCCTACGCCCGACACCGCAGCGCCGAAGTCCGTGATCGAAGCACGCATCGCCGAGGCCATGGAGCAATTGCGCGATTTGCACGAGCACGGCGAGATCGAATGGACTCAGGTGTCGCCGCAAGCGGCTTATGAGATGGCCTTCCTCGACGACTGATTCCACCTTGCCGGCGAGCCTTCCAGAACCCTGTCTGCGTGCAGAGGAAAGAACGGGAGAGGCGTATACGAATAGGAATGAATTGAAAGAATGCGAGAAGGGGACGCGTGACCGGCGCCGTGCGGGCGCCGTCCTCTCTCGGATTGCTGCGGTCTAAACCGGGTTCCGTCCCGCTCCCGCATCCCCGCCGTGCGAGCACGGCGCCTCCGGCTCGCAGCGCTGCCGTGTCGCTGCGCTCCCGCACCAAGCCGCGCCGCTCGGGGGCGGGCGGTCCAGCCCTCCGGTTTCCTTCGACCGCATCCAAGAGGACGACGCCCGGCACGGTGCCGGGCAGCCCTCTGCGAGATGAGAACTGAAGGAATGAAATCATGGGCATGTTCGTCAACCGCGTCGAGCTGATCGGCAACCTGGGACGCGATCCGGAAATCCGCAGCACCCAGCAGGGCAAGAAGATCGCCACGCTGAGCGTCGCCACGAGCGAGAGCTGGAAGGACCAGCAGTCGGGCGAGTGGAAAGAGCGCACCGAGTGGCACCGCGTTGTCGTCTTCAACGAGGGGCTTGCGAAGATTGTCGAGAAGCACCTCAGCACGGGCATGAAGGTCCGTGTCGAGGGCAAGCTCCGCACGCGCAAGTGGCAGGATCAGTCCGGCCAGGACCGCTACAGCACCGAGATCCACGTCGAGAACTTCGACGGCGCCATCAACTTCGACATCAAACGCGATGATGAGCGGGCGTCCGGCGGCGCTGGGCGCGAGCGGGCTCGGGAGCCGGCCATGGCCGGAGCGGGTGGCAGCACCGGAGCCGGATTCCACGGAGGCGGCGATCTGGATGACGAGATCCCGTTCGGCCCCTGCTGGCAATAGGCCCGCGCAGCCCCCGCCATTGATCCCAACCGGGACCGGGCATCCTGCCGGTCCCAACTGCGCACCACCCACCGGAGACTATCATGGACGAACCCACGCGCGATCCGCCGTTCCCGGACGCCTGCCGCACCGGGCGGAAGTTCATCACGCCGTGCTGCACCGCCAGCTAGACCGAGTTCATGTGGGACGGCGTACTGTATCTCGCTTTCCACGTTGCCGGGCACGGCTGGTTCCCTGCCCGGCCCGGCAGCATCGACTGCATCAACGACGACGGGACGATCGTCGAAAAAAACGGTGGCGAGCGGCGCATCCGCTGGCGTGCCGGCCTGGAAGGCTCCTGACATGGCGACCGATCTCACAGCCGAGGACGACCGCATCCGCGGCGTCCGCTCCTGCCTGGAAAGCGCCGACGCCTGGCGTCAGAACGCCGGCTATGTCCGCGAGCGTGCCGCCCGGTCGCAACTCAACCCGCAGACCAGAGCCGCGCTGCTGCGTGAGGCCGACGCCTCCGACCGGCAGGCCGACTGGTGGGAAGCCGGAGCGGAGGACGCCCGGCGCTGACGCGCCGGCATTCCCGCGCGACGCAGTGGCGTCCCCGGCCCAATTCCGATCGCCCCTCCCCAACCAGGTCCGCCACCGTGCGGGCCTTTGCGTGTCCGGAGCACCACGATGACCGCATACGACCAATCGCCTGACGATGAGCCGGAAAGGGACACGCCGTTCTACAAGGCCCTGCACTGCAGGGTTCACAGTCCCGACGAGGCCGACCACATTGCCGCCACGCACCGACGCCGCGCGGCCGAGGCGCGCGACGGCATTCCGGCCGTGACCGCAACCTACCAGGACCAATGCCGAGCCGCGCTGCTGGAAAGCCGCGCCCGCAACCACGACGCCATCGTCGCGGTCTGCCTGCGGCACGCCGCGCGCCTCTGGGCGCGCGCCAAGCCGGTCAAGGAATGAAGCACCCAGACGAAGGAACCGTTCACCCATGCCCGATCCCGAAGAAATCCCGGCCGCGGGCAGCCCGGATGCCAAACGCAAGCTGCTGGCCCGGCGGCGGAACGAGCACCTCAAGCTGGCGGCCGGCGCGCTCGACCGACTCAGCACCGTGGTCCTCGGCGGCGCGGTTCTCGCACCGATCATCCAGCACCAGCCGGAGAGCTGGTGGGAAACCGCAGGATGGGTTTCCGCCGCTGCCGTGCTACATGTCATGGCGCAATACCTGCTTGGCCTGCTGCGAGAGGAGAGCTGACGATGCAAGGACACTTCGATCCGAGCTGGGGCGTGCCCTTGGTGGCAATCGTCATCGCAGCCGTGGCCGGGCTCTGGGGCTACCTTTCGGACCGCGCCTTCACCCGGCGCCATGGGCCGAACTGAGGCCGCCGATCCCGGTGCTGCCCTGCCTTGCTACCCTGTGTTTTGTCCATGTCCAGGCACGTGCCGGGCGAGCGGCGGTCGGGTCGTGGACGCGGCTGCAGCTTGTGGCCCTCATGATGGCGAGCTTCTGCGTGCTCAAGGCCGCCACTGTCATCGCCGGCCACGAGATCGCCGCCTCCGGCCTCGACGAGTAGGCTCCGGCCGGCCGCGCCGACCCAGCCTCGCGCGTCACGCGTCGGACTGCGCCATCATAACCTCGATGGCCTCCGCCTCCGTGCCGATGAAGGTTCGGCCGGTGCTGTCTTCCTCGACAGCGACGTAATGACCGCTCAGCAGGGCGTCACGCATGTGCGTCAGCGCCTGCTCGGCGATGGCTTCATCGCCCGGCTCGTGGCTCGCGCGCAGCTGCTGGACCACCACAGCCGGGTTCATGCGCCTCCATGGCATCGAAGATCGTCCTCCTGCATCGCCTGTCCCGCAACGGCCTGATACAGCGAAGCATATTCGCAGTCGTCCGCCGTCTTGAACTCACTCAGGAACAGCCACTCGACCCGATCCGTCGCGCTAGCTGTCGCGTAGGCCATCCAGTGATTGACCCGTGGTGGGCCTTCATCGCATCCCGCCAGCGACCATGTGAGTGCGAGCGAGAGGGCGGCGAGCAGGCGACGCATTCGTGAGTATTAGCGACGGGATACCTTTTGTGCCAGGCGAGAAAGGCCTTGTTGCCGTGAGCGGCGTTGCAGCTACCGATCCCAGCCCTCTATGTCACTGTCGGCGACGATCCGGGTCATCGCATCCTCGATCGATGTAACGGATACGCACCATCCATCGCACCGGCGCCCAACCCCGTCTGCAATGCGAGCAACCCGAAAGTCATCAGACATTCGCGCGACGGTCCAGGACGCTAGAGCAGGGCTAAACCCCACATAAGCAACATCATCAATGAGCGCGAGTCCGAGCCCATGGATATCTGCGAGGGTGATCAAGTCTTCCCTCTCGCGCCATGTAAAAACGGTTGGGCTGTCGGCGATGGTTTGGTCAACGATTTGGAACATTGTTTGACTCTATTGTGTCCCGCCAGCAACCACGCTGGTTCCGACGGGTCACGTTAGGTTTGGTAAGAAAACCTTAGAGAGGCCGGGAAACGTCCTCTTCTGCCGGAATACCTATCCCGCCCGTCATCGCATTGAAATATCCACCGAAGCTGGGGATAAATCTGTGGATTACGCTCTCAAGTCGGGCATAACCTGTTGCGCCTCGCTGGTTTGTATCGGGTTGCATATGATTTCGGCGCTCTTACTCTCATCGAGAGAAGTTTCAAGCATCGAACTCTACCTGAAGTTGATCATTCTGTTTCTGTGGCAGTCCTGTTCAGTCGCTGGTCTCGCCATTCAGACGAGATCGCCGCCTAACGCTTAGCTCTGCCCTCATGGCCTTTGCCGACGTCAACCAGATGCAGGTCGGTGGGGGAGGGCCCCCGCCGACCCGCCTTTCAAGCCGGCTCGCCCCGGCCTCGCCGGGCCGCCCGCGCCGCGCCGATCAGGAACAGGCCGTTGTCGCTGCCCGTCCGGCGCCGCCACGGCTCGCCGCTTTCGTGGCAGTCGAGCGCCTCCTTGGCGCCCCGCGCCGCGTCGGTCGCCGCCCGCGCGGCCAATGCCGCCGCCGTCCACAGCGCGCGGCCGCGCCGCACCGCCTCGTGCCGCCGGTCGAGCAGCCCGCCGAAGCCCGCGCCCTGGGCGTCCTTGAGCTCGGCCGCCGCCGCCTCCGACGCCGCCTCGGCGTCGCGGTAGGCCCAGCCCAGCGCGCAGGCCCGCTCCACCTGCACCGCGTTCATCGCCCGCAGCTGCGCCAGCGCCGCCTCCACCCCCATGCTGAACTCGAGCGCCTCGGCCAGCATCGTGAACGCCTGCGCCGCCTGCAGCAGCGTGTCCGGACGGGCCTCGCCGTTGGCCCACTCGTCGGCCATCGCGTCCGCCAGGTCCTGCCGCGGCGCCAGCTCCTCGGCCAGAGCCAGCGTCGGCCGCGCCCGCCGCTCGGCCGGGAAGCGCACGACGCCGCCCGTCCCGGGAAGAAGTTCCAACTTCATGACGTACTCCCTTGTCGTCACGACAGGCATACAACGATTCGTTGGCGGCAATCAAGCCTAAAGCGACATAGTGCATTGTTATTGCTATGTATTGTGTCCTGGCGTCGAAGCCTGGCCGCCTGGATCGCCATGCCCTGACCCACCCGGCGCCTGCGCGGCCGCAGCACAGAGCGCCGGCAGGCCGGGCGGCGAGGGACGGCAGAGCAAATGAGGGAGGGCGGACCGAAACGAAGCGTCCTACGGCAGGCCGCGCGCCGCCGCAAAGGGCAGGTCCTCACCAGCCTCGCCGGGCCAAGCGGCCCGGCTGCGTGTGGCTCCGGTCCCGCGCCAGCGCGCGCCTTTGCCCCGGCCCGCCGCCCGCCGTCTCCGGACATCATCAGCACCAAGGCTGATGAGAACGGAAAGCACGACGATGAACACGACGAGCAGCGCCACCGCCATCCCCACTCCAGGCACCTCGGCCTACTGGACCGCTCAGCGCGAGGCCGTGGCGCTGCTGCACGCCTACAACTTCGGCGCCTCCGATCTCTGGGTCGAACTCGACACGCTGCGCCAGATCGCCGCGCACGGCTTCGCCGCCCGCATGTTCGCAGCCCACGGCAACGACCTTACAGGCATGATCCGCAAGCTCCAGCAGATGGCCGATGAGATCGAAGCGGATGACGAGGACGCCGAGAAAGAAGCGCACGATCCTGACGCGCCGCCCCACGGAGAAGACTTCTGTCCGCGTGGCTGCCAGCCACTTTGGGGCATGGAATGCGGCATCTGCGGCTACGACGGACCCGGCGTCCGGATCAGCGACGTGGACACCATCGCCGAATACTGCTGCCACTGCAAAGCCCGCACCTATCAAAGCCCCGACGGCATCTGCACCCTGTGCGGCATGGAAGCCGAGACGCCGGACGAGGCAGCGCCGCAGGCGGCGCTGTGCTTCCAGGAATGCGGAACCGTCACCACCGACACCCACGGCGGCCTGTGCCGGGACCTCGAACGCTATGCCCGGTCCACCGTGGAAAAAGCAACAAGTGAACCACAGGCCACGCCCGGCCTGGCCACCGCCGCCGCGCTCGCCCGCGCGACGCTGGCGTGCAGCGGCGCCCCGCGTGTGGATGACCCTTGCTCGTAGCAGACATGGCCATCGCCGCCGTCGACCGACCGCCCTGCCGGCCGTGGGGCGACCCGGTGCTGTTGCAAGGGCAGGCACAACGGTGTCAGGCCGGACGACGCCGCTCGCCCGGCGTCGCCGGCACCGCCTCGGGCCAACCGTGTCACGGCACCAGCTCCAGCGACCAGCTCGCCGGCGGACCGTGCGTGCCGCTCCGGCTCTGCCCCGCTACCAGATACACCGGACCCGCCTTGCCCCGGCACGCCGAGCACCGCAGCCCCGCAACCACGTCCAGCATGCGCCGGTCCCCCCGCTGCTCCGCCAGCAGACGCACCGGCAGCAGCGCCACCCGCTCCGAGCACCGGCAGCGCACCTCGAGCCGGCACTCAGGCCAGTCCGACAGCCGGTGTTCGGGATGGAACGGCGGGGGGTGCATCGGCCCTCCTGGTCGCACTGTGCGAACCCTGGATCACTCGACAGAACAAATCAAGAACTTTGTCGCTCGGGAACGGAGGTGTTGCGAGCAGGGGAACGCACCAGCAGCGTGGGCAGCCGGCGAGGCCGCGACGTTTTCCGTCTAGGCCGTCCCGCCTGTCGCGTTTCGCACCTCTGGCGCTTGTCCGCCTGTCGGAACCATCTCGACCATCGTCGCTCGGCGCGCCGCCTCGCGCACGTCGCTGAGCAGGGCCTGCACATCTGCCTTCGTCGTTCGATGGTTCACGATGGCGGCACGCAAAACCCGGCGTCCGCCGACCGTCGTGGTCGACAGCACGCACGCGCCGCCCTCCTGCATCCCGGCCGCCAGTGCGTCGTGGCCGCCGTCGTCGAAGCCGCGCACCCGGAAGCAGACCACATTCAACCCCGCCGGCGCCGCAAGCTCGAGGTCCTCGGCGTGGCTGATGACCCATGCCAGGCCCTGCGCCAGGTCGACGCATCGCTCCACCACGGCGCCGATCCGATCCGCGCCATACACGCTGAGCGTCATCCATACCTTCAGCGCCCGAAAGCCGCGCGACAGCTCCGGCCCAAGATCGACCGGCCATGGCGCGCCGGCCGCGAGGCCCCGGTCCGCTGTCCGGAGGTAATCAGCGGCGCGGGCAAACGCCGCGCGGTGCGCGTCCGCAGCACGCACGATGATGCAGCCGGCGTCATAGGGCACCTGCGCCCATTTGTGGAAGTCGAAGGCGACCGAATCAGCGGCTTCGATGCCCGCAAGCAGAGGCTTGAGCTGGCTCGACAGGCTGGCCAGCGCGCCGAATGCCCCGTCGACGTGGAACCACACACCCTGCTGACGGCAGAGTTCCGCGATGCGGTCCAGCGGGTCGATCGCGCCAGTGTCAACGCTGCCGGCCGTGCCGACGACCATCAAAGCGGCCAGCCCGGCTCGGCGATCCGCGGCCATTTGTGTTGAAAGGGCGTCCGGGTCCATGCGGCCCTGGGTGTCGCAGGGAATAACCCGCAAAGCGTGCGAGCCGATCCCGGCGAAGTCCAGCGCCCGTGCGATGCACATGTGCGCGGCCTCGGACGCGTAGGCCGCGAACGAGCTGCCAGCGACGCCACGCTCCCGCACAGATGCGCCGAGCACGGCCGATCGTGCCACAAGCACAGCAATGAGATTTGCGGCCGACGTGCCGCTGACCACCAGGCCGCTTGATCCGAGCGGCAACCCGAGCATCTCGGCCGCCCAACGGATCACCTGCCGCTCGACCGCGACCGGCGCGTGGTCCCGGCCGCCGCAGTTTGCATTCAAGCCGCCCGCCAGCATCTCGGCGAGCATGCCGATGACGGTTCCGCCACCATGGACCCATCCGAAAAACCTGGGGTGCCGGTTCCCGACGGCATATGGCGCGATCGCCGCACGGTAGCGGGCGTAAACGACAGCCGGATCGGTTGCGTCGCGTGGAAGGGGCGCGTCCCACCCGGCGCGAACGCCGGGCGGCATAGGCTGCCATACCGGCCCCTCGGCGACGCCGGCAATGTCGTCCAGCACGTCGTCCAACATGCGATGCGCTAGACTGCGGACGGCGGTCCAGTCCTTGGGATCGAGACTGGCCAGCGCTTCCTTTATTGGCGGAACAACACCGAGATCGTCAAACATCGGCCAGCTCGATCAAGCCCTCGGCGGCGGTCGGGCTTTGCTGGCATCGTGCGCCAGCGGCGAGCCTGTCCGGGTCCTTGAGCACGTCATCCAGGACGGCGACGACACGGTCGAGGTCGGTCGCCAAGTGCTCGTTCGCCTGATCTCGCAAGCCGAACGCCAGCCGCAGCACACCGAACGGACCGACATCAACGGGCTGGCCGAGCAGGACGCCCCGGCCAGCCAGCGCGCGATGGATGGCCTGGAGCTGAGTGGCCGTCAGCAAGACCTTCGGGTCGCGTGGGTCGGAGACGGAGAAGCTGATGATCTCAGGGACAGCACCGGCCGCTTCAATCATCGCCTGTGAAGCGCCCCCAGTGATGCCCGCCATGCGGGGAACACGCATCAGCGCCGAGATCGCCATGGTCCTTCGATACGAGCAGGACAGCCCGTATCGATCCTCGGTCGAGGGGTCCACCTGCGCCAGCGCGGCCACCCAGCGCAGGAGAGGTCCTGCGGACTCGCGCCGTGCCCCTGAGGCCGACACGATGTGGGACCATTCTGCCAAAGCCTGCTCCCGAAGGCCCGCAAACCGGGCACAGGGCAGCAACACCGCGCCGGAAAACGGCGGACCGCCCATATACTTCGAGCCCGTCACCACGACCGGCCATCCTTTGCCAAGGCATTTCCCGATGACCCTGGGCGACAGCCGCAACTGGCACGCGTCCACCACGACTTCGACGCCGGGTGGGACAGCCAGCGGCGCGACCAAACCCGTCTTGCTGCCATAGGTGACATACACGATCGGGCGGCCGGCGCAGATCCTGGCCGCGAGCGCGAAATCCTCGCTGACCGCATCTTCGGAGCGGACCCTGCCGTCAGGGTTCCGAAGCGGGATCTCGACCGCCCCAAGCAGCCGGCCGGTTGAAATCGGACCGTCGAACGCCTGCCGGACCGCCGCGCGGGGCACGCCCGCGCCTGTCTCGGATGCAGCGGGCAGGATGGCCGTCATCGGCGCCCGGTCCGCCTCCAGCGACAGCAGGATCGAACAAAGCAGCAGGCCGTCCGTGCCGGACGGCATTAGCAGGATGTCAGCCAGCCCACGGAGCTGCAGATAGCTGTCCAACTTCGTCGTGATCTTTGCCCGCCACACCGCTTCGCGTTCGGCAGCGTCATCGCGGGTGCGAGCGGTTGCCAAGTCGACATAGCAGCGCATCGCCTGGCGATAGCCGGCTTCGGAGATCGGCGAGGCGGTGCAGGAGCTGAAGCAAACTCCGCCTCCGCCGGCAATCGGGGTCGGTGGGACGAAGTACTTGTTCGTCCCAGTCGCGGCGTCGATCCGAAGACGGCTATCGCCGCCTTCGGTCAGGGCCGCGATGAACTCCGCCTCGTTCCAAGGCTTGCACCATCCGTCCAGCACCGCGATTTCACCCAAGATCTGCATCTGCCCGTCCTCCAAGATTCGGGCAGAGCTTCAGGTCTCACGGTGCAAACGGCGATCCTCTTCTCTCGCAGGCAAGGTCGCACCGAACCAGGCCTACCGCCTGGAGCGGCGCGCCATCTCAGCTGCGAGCAGGACGCCCATGTCGGCTTCCTGATCGCGAGACACCCATGGCTCGCCCGTGCGGGCGTAGCGGATCGCGCGTTCGACCCCGATCGTCCGCGTCGTGGCGACGGGGCGTGTCGGGTGAGGGCAGTGCGGTGCGGCCAGGTCTGCCTTCCGCATGAACGCTCTACCTTGCGCAGCCTACTGCACGGCCCCGGCTCGGCAACCATGCGGTTCTCCGCTGCGCTGCGGCCCCCGTTCCGGGGGTGCCTGTCGTCACGGCCGCGCAGTTCTCCGTCTCCGCAATCACGTCATTGCAGAAGGAGACCCTTATGAACACCGCCATCCCAGCCATCACCCGAACCAGCCGCAGCATTCGCCGCGCCGTTAATCGCATCGCCCGCCGCCTGACCCGCAAGGCCAGCATCAAGCTCGGCATCACCGTCTCGGTGCCGCCCTTCCTGAAGTTCGTCCTCTCCTACAAGGCCGACATCGGCGAGGCCGCCAACGACAACAGCCGTCGGCGCAAGCCACGCCAGGCCGCCTGACCGGCAGCCCGCGGCGGCTTGAGCCGTCGCGGGTTTCTGTTCACCGCGTCAGCACCACGTCGGCCGACGCCTCGCTCGTGATGTCCTGCGGCGACGCCGTTGCCTGCGGCGGCGGTCCTGCCTTCATCCGCATCGCCATCATCGGCCGGATCGGCGTTGGCTCCGCCATGTCCACACGGACGTCCTGCAGATGGTCCACCCTCAAGCCAAGAGCTTGCGCCGCCTTGTCGGCGCGCGCTCGCAGCGCCTGCAGCGCTTTCACCATCGCGCCGTCGCGGGCCTCACGGGCCAGATCCGGTGACAATTGCCACCCCAGCGAGGCCGTCGCGAGCCCCTGGTCCTGCAACTTGCCGACGAGCGACAACAGCCGCTCCCCATCCTTGCTACGGACCTCAAGGGTCTGCTGCGCCGTCCAGCCCATCCGGCGCGGATGCGGCCCAACTGGGACGGATCCCTCGTCGAGATCCGCCTGGCTCACGGCATAGCCCATCGCGCGGGCCTCGATGCCCTCGGCCGCGCGGGCGTCCCTCATGCCCTGCGCCATCATCGCGTTCACCTTGCGCTGCGCCTCGACCGCCGATGGCGACGTCGCCTCGGCGGTGAGATCACCGACCAGCACGTCCGGCGGCTCCGACACCGTGCCTTCCGCCGACAGATGCAGATGCGTGAGGTTCTGCGCGGCGGCGCCTGGAGCTTCGGCCGGCGCAGGCGTTTGCGCGCAGACGCCTGCGCCTGATACCGCCAGGACCACTATCGCACAGGCCATCGTCTTCATGCGCCGCTCCATCACCGATAGGCATCCTCTAAAGGGTGCGCGTGCGAACGGGCCCATTGCACCGCAGGCATTTGCTTTAGCAAACTCGGGCGATGTGCGACCTTTATCGCCAGGTCAGAGGCCAAGCTGCGATCCGCGCCGCCTCCCGCGCAATGGTCGATCGCACCGGCAGTCCGCAAGCTCATCGAGCCTTGCCGCGCGCGACAGGCTCGACCCATGCAGCCAGAGTGTCGAGCACCTCAGCGAGCGCCTGCATGTCGGTCCGCCCGGACCGGACCGGGACATGGAACGAGTGGTCGGCCTCCTGGACCAACGCCAGCGTTGCTGTGGTCCCGAGCCGTTCGACCAGGGGCGTCAGGAGCTGCAGGCTCGCGAGCGTATCGCGGGTTCCCTGCAGGAACAGCATCGGGACATGCACTTGGGCGAGGTGCTGCGCACGGTCGTCGGACGGCTTGCGCGTGGGGTGCAGCGGAAAGCCGAGGAACGCAAGGCCACGAACACCAGGCAGCGGCGCTGCCGCTTGTGCCTGCGACGTCATCCGCCCGCCAAAGGATTTGCCGCCCGCAACCAGCGGCAGCGACGGCGCAAGCCGGGATGCTGTCTCGACCGCCATGCGGACGGTGCCGTGCGCGAGAGCCGGCCCGTCCGGCCGCCGTGATCCTTGCTCCATATAGGGGAACTGGTAGCGCAGCGTGGCAATCCGGCGCGCACCAAGCCCGTCCGCGACCGCTGCCATGAACGGGTGCGCCATCCCGGCCCCCGCACCATGCGCCACGACGTAGCAGGCGATCGCACTCTCCGGGACCTGCAGCAGGCCCGAGACGGCGTGGGTCTCGTCCACCTCGAACCGCACGGCATCGAACTGCGTCACGTCGGCTTCCCCGTGCAATGCATGGCATCCCGCAAGGGCCATCCAGGTAAGCATACCGTAGGTCCAGCACGGCAGGCCATCAACCAGGTCCGGCCTTCAACGAATGCCGACATGCGGCAACGGCCGAGGGAGGCTGTGGCCGGCCACGCGATGAGGACCCGATCCGGGACGAAGCGGGCGAGTGACGCCGAGATAAAGGTCACGAGAAGACACGAGCAACGAGGAACGTCCTACGGCGGGTACTGGGCCGCCGCAAAGGGTAACCGCCTCAGAAGTGGTGATGGCCGTTCCCGACCCGGAAGCCCATCGCCGTGCCGTCAAGCCGGCCGGCGCGGTGGCAGTGTCTCAGTTTGAATGTCGGCTTTTGGATGGAAACCGGACTCTCACCCACGTCCGGCGGCATGTCGCGGTCGCGCGCCGAGACTTGATCCTTTGTCCATGTCTCGGTTGAGCAACTTTAATGGTCCAGCTCACCTTAGCATTTGATGAACCCGCCGATTTCTGACGCCCCATATGCACTCGTTGTGGATGATGACTTCCTCATCCGCATGGACGCCATAGACATTCTCGAACGAGCAGGCTTCCAGGTTCTGGATGCTGAACATGGTGACGCTGCGCTTGATCTGCTTAAAGTAAGGCACCCAGAAGTCGTCCTACTGTTCACCGACGTCCAAATGCCAGGCGAGCTTGATGGCTTTGCCTTGGCACGCAGCGTCGCCGCATCGTGGCCGCATATCTCGATCGTCGTCGCGTCCGGGCACATGAAACCCGGCCCGGGCACGATGCCGGACAAGGCGCGTTTCATTGGCAAGCCGTTCAGTGCTACGATGGTTCATGCCCACCTGCAAGAGATACTGCCAGACTATAAAAAACCGGAGCCGCTTAGGCAGGCTGCGGCAACTTGACGAACCGCTGACCACCATCTTGACGAGCGGTGCCTGTCCGTCAGGTAACCGTCTGCGTCAGTCGCACCCCTCAATTCCGACTGAGATGTCCACCTGCGATATGCTGTAGCCTCGCGAAGGAACGACCATGCCGGAAGATGACGAGGGTCAGAACGGCCATCCCAATGTAATTGCGTTGCAGGATACTAACGCAGAGATTGCAAGAAAGCGGCTACCCTACTTCATAAAGACCAATACAGCGGCCATTGTCAGCGAATGGGAGGCGTTTGCCCGAACGCTTATTCCTTGGTCAGACGGTATGACATCGCACGCGCTGCGGGACCATATTCATCAGATCCTGGCGTTCATAGAGGCCGATATGGCTTCGTATCAGACGCCCGTGGAACAGACCCAAAAATCCCACGGCGAAAAAAAGCAGACTGAACCTGTGACGGCCGCTCAGACCCATGCCGCCGTGCGCTTCACCGGCGGCTTTGACATCGGGCAGATGGCGTCGGAGTACAGGGCCCTGCGAGCGAGCGTCTTGAAACTCTGGACCAAAACGGGTCCCGCCTTCGACGCTGCGGACATTGCCGACATGATTCGGTTCAACGAGTCCATCGATCAGGAACTAGCCGAATCCGTGAACTTCTACACTGACAAGGTGGCACAGTCCCGTGAGCTGGTGGTTGCAATGCTCAGCCACGATCTCCGCAGTCCCCTGCAAGGGATTGCTCTGGCGACGCAACTTTCCCTCCATATGGGACAGCTCAACGAACGGCAGACGATGTTGAGCGAGAAGGTACTTGAAAGCACCCAGCGGATGGGTGCTTTGATCAACGACTTGCTGGATGTGACACGGGCGCGGTTTGGTGCGGGGCTTCCGGTCGTGCGGGCCATGATGAACATGGGAACCGTGGCCGAGCAGATCGTTGATGAGGTTCGTGTGGTTCATCCACGTCGGACGATCGAGCTGAGCGTGTCAGGGGTTCTGGTTGGAGAATGGGACAAGGCGCGCATTGGCCAGGTTTTCTCGAACCTGCTCAACAATGCGATGCAATACGGTTCTCACAGCGTACCCGTTCGCGTGGGTCTCAATGGAGATTTCAAGGCAGTGACGCTGACAGTCGGGAACGATGGCGTCCCGATCCCCCCCGACAAGATCAAGATGATCTTTGATCCGCTCAAACGGATGGTGGCCGACGACGGTGTCGCTCCGACGGCCGGAAATCTCGGGCTTGGGCTCTACATCACCAAGGAAGTGGTGGTGGCGCATGGCGGCACCATCGAAGTGACGTCCTCAGAGATGGAGGGCACGACCTTCATCGCTCGTTTTCCGCGCTCGCTGCCTGACCCGGCCCTGCATGATGCACGGAGGCAGGCATGAAACGCGATCCTCTGGCCTAAAGCATCAGTATCCATGAAACAGACATCATCGGAAACTCGCCTACTCGAACCGTTCTTGGCTAACCTCAACCGTCGAATCGCCGTTGTAAGAGTCCGCTACGAGTCGCGAGCTGACCTTCAAACTGAGACACCACCGGCGCGGTCAACTCCGGGCCTGACGGCCGGAGCCGTTGGAACGGCGCAGTCCCGCCACTGCGCCCATCCGCCCGCCTCCTTTAAGGCTCCTTTCACGTCATGCGTCCCTGTGCGGAAGCGGTTCCTGCTGATGAACGGAATGCAGGCAACATCCAGCGCTGATCGCGACGTGATAATCGGGATCTCCGCGCTTCAAACTCGCCCAATGTTCTCGATGGCCTTAACACCGCGATAGTGTCATGGGCATTTGCAAACGGCGCCGCTGATCTGGGCGCCTGTGGCGATGCTCACGCGTTGGGCCGCGAAGCAATCGGGGCGCCTCCCTTCGGGACCGCTACGCAGCTTTCCTAACCTCGGACGGGGCTGAAGACGCCCCGCCTCGCTAAGGAAAGTCGAGCCGCCAAGCGGCGTCTCGCCGCATTCGCGCTAGCATCGCTGGCGCAAGAAAGAGGCCGCGAGAGCGGAAGCCTTGCGGCCCCCCTCCATGTTCGTCTCCGGTCGCCATCCATCGGCGCGGTTGCGGCCTGCGCAGCTGGAGCCGGGCGTCACGCGGGCTTTGGTCTCGCCGGTAAGCGCATGTGGCTGGACGGCAAGGCGTGCGGGCCTCAGGCACGAGCTTTTGCCCCCCGGCACGATGACGAACGCGGGTCATGCTCCCACCCGGCTGATCCCTGGCTCGTGCGGTCGCGTTGGGCACTGTGACGGTCGGCACGCCGGTGAGCCTTGCCCTGGAGGACGCATCGCCAGAGCCAGCTGGAAGCCCCTCAAAGCGCGGGTGTTGCCATCCGCCATGCCCGTAATCGGTCTTTGCGAACGATGACGCCCGGAACGTGGCCCGGTGCCCTCGCGGCGGATACGGCGGCCCTCCAGGCGCCCCACGGCGCGGGTTTTCGATCTTGTGCCAGCGGGGGCTGTGCAGGCCATCTTTGGGGTGCGGCGGACAGAGCTTGGAGGCGAGGCAGCCTCGTGCTCATGGGAGTGAACCCGGGAGGCCGGGGGATCATCCCGTCGCAGCCAAACGCATCGCCGGCACAGGGCCTGCGTCACCCCCTCGGTCGCGCGCGGTTTGGGACGGGCGTCAGCCGCTACAACCCCCGCTTCGCCGCCCAGGCGCAAGCGCCTGTCATGGCGGGCGAAGCGCCTCCGGTTCGGACGGCACCGTGAAGTTGCAAGCGCAACTTCCGCACCACTGCCGTCCTCAGGGGTTTCCGCGGCCGCCTTGCCCGTCCCCAGAAAACCGCACCCGAGGGGGAGGACGCCGGCATGGGGCCAGCGACACTCCTCGGCAGCAAGAGAGATAGATCATGGCCTCCAATTCCGCTCCGAAGACCACCCAGAACTCCGCCACCGCCCGCAAGCCGCAGGTCCGCCAGGCCATCACCCTGGAGCTGGTCCAGGCGCACGCCCCCCACGGCAGCCTCGCCGAAAACCTCTCCCGCACCTTCGGCATCGACCCGGTCGACTACGCCGCCGTCCGCGAGGGCACCGAGGAGCACGTGGTCCGCAGCGCCAACGTCCTGCGCGACGACCTCAACGACAAGGCGATGGAGATCCACCTGCAGCGCATCGTCGGAGCCTTCGTCAGCTCGGCCCACGGCGCCGCCACCTTCTACCAGAGCAAGGTCACCCAGGCGAAAGACCTCACCATGGCGTCCCAGAACGACGACCGCGACGAGGACCGCACGGGCGTCTCCGGGTTCGAGAGCAAGGCCGACCGCGCCCGCCAGTTCGCCGCCGAGATGGGCCTGCAAGCCTACGCCCTCATGGCCGCCGCCGAGGGTGCCGTCCACGCCTACGCCCACATCACCGGCGAGGACTGGAAGCCCTACGAGCCGCCCGCTGCCCCCAGCAGCAGCACCAGCCGCAAGTCCGCCGCCGAGCAGATGGCCGCCTTCGGAGGCTGAAACACCAGGGCGGGGGCCGCGAGGCTCCCGCTCGTCCTTCGCCCTGAACGGAAGAGAAGGAGAACGCAATGCGAGACCGGTGCGGCGGCGAGAGACCCGCGCTACGCGCGCCCTCCGGGCCTACGGGCCGCGCGCGGCATAGCCGCGCTTCGAGGCGGCCCTTCGGGGTGGCGGATGGCAGGAGAAAATCATGAGCACATCGACATCGACGGGATCGCCGGGGCCGGATAGCCCCATTGACCCAGACGCAAAACAGAAGCTCGTCGCCAACGAGCGCATCAAGATCACGGCCACGCTGCTGAACAACTGCGCTATGGCCGCCCTCGGCACCGGGGTGATCGTGCCGACGGCCGCGCTCGTCTATGGAACGACGATCCCGAAATCGCCATACTACCTCCTGATTGCGGTAGGATGGTTCGTTTCGGGTGTCGGCCTGCACCTGTTTACCCGCTGGACACTCAGGGAGCTGAAAGCATGACTGACCTTCAGATATACCTGCTCATCGCGCCGTTCGTGCTGCTCGCATTGGGTGGCGGACTGGCCGTGTATGCTCGGCACGATGCAAACCGTCCGATCGCCCGCCCGACGCCTCGACGCAACGCTGCCGAATAGCGGCGCCCAGTTGCACGCGTGTAGCGGATAACCGCTCGCGCCAACCGCTCCAACCCGGAGAGACAACATGGACACCGCAGCAACACTGCACTCGCAGGCTGTGTCGCAGGACGAACAGCACCGCCGTGCTGACGCCGTCCGCGCCGGCATCGCCTCTGCCCGCATCGAGGGCGGTGACGTCGGCCCGGACGCCCAGGCGATCATGAACGAGTGGGCGCAAGGCTTGATCGATGACGACACCATGACGGCCCGCATCGACGCGCTGCATGCCACCTGACGACGATCCCTACCTCTATCCCGGCACCGCCACCCTCAAGAACAAGCTCGGCATCCGTGATCCTGAGGCCCTGGAGCGGGCCCAGGACGAGCGGGCGGCCGCACGCTACGCCATCCTTGAGCGCAACCTGCCGAAGCCGCCCTTCACGTTCGAGACCCTGAAGGACGTCCACAGGCAGCTGTTCGGCTCCGTGTACGAGTGGGCAGGCCAGCCTCGGACCATCGGCATCCAGAAGGCCGATTGGGACGACGCAGGCGGGAAACTCACCGCCTTCGCCAACCCGGCCATGATCGCGGCCATGGCCGGCGTCGCCTTCAAAGCCATCGACAACGGCCGCGCGCTGATGGATCTCGACCGGCAAGCCTTCGCCACCCGAGCGGCAGAGTTCCTCAACGATCTCAATATCATCCACCCGTTCCGCGAGGGGAACGGACGAGCTCAAAGGATTCTGCTGACCGCGATCGGCGAGGCGGCCGGTCACCCGATCGCCTTCGACGTGGCGACCCGCGAGCGCATGGTGGCCACGTCGATCGCCGCCGCCAACGGTGATCTCGGCGGGTTCACCCGCCTGATCGCGGAGGCGACCGACCCCCGCCGGGTCGAAGCCATGCGCGGCGCGCTCGGCTTCTTGCAGAAGGCCTTTCCGTCCTGGAATGACACCTACATCGCCACCACCACTGCCGGCCAGCGCTACGACGGCACCCTGGTCGACCGGACCAAGACCGATTTCATGATGCGGGTCACGGCCGGATCGGGCGGCTGGATCGCCATCGGCGATGCCGCCGACCTGCCGTGCGACGCGCTCGGCGGAAAGCCCTTGTCCCTGACCGCCGCGCATTTTGCGCCGGATGCCACGCCGGCGCCCAGCGCCCGGCCGGATCCAGCGCCAGGGCGTCCGGGACCGTCCCCTGGCCTGTGATGCCGCCGCCCGCGCTACCGGACGCCCGCGCCTTCGAGCGTCTTGGGCTGCCGCGCGCCGGCCAGGCGCCAGCGCACCGCCCGCCAGAACACCCGGTCGCGATCTGCCTGGGGCTGTCCTGCTGGCTCGTGGAAGTCGTGCCCGATCACGGGCGCGCCATCCAGCGCGAGCGACATCAGCGCATGGCTCCTCACCTTCCGCGCACGATAGCCTGCGTCGGCGAACCCCATCGTCTCGATGACGGCGGCGTTCGCCGCGCCATCCTCGCCGGCTGCCCGGACGATGAAATCCGGCAGGCAGGGCGGCCGTGGGTCGGCCTCCGCCTTGCCATGGTCGCGCGGCCAAATGTCGAACAAGGGTTTCTCGATCGCCGCACGCGCCAAGTTCTGCTTGCCCAACCACGCCTGCACGCTGCGGAGCTGGGCCAACGTCTGCCGCTCCAAGTCGCTGTCCACCAGCATCAGCTGCCGCTCCGACACGCAGGGATGCAGGTAGGCGGACAGGACCCCAGCCGGCTCGTCCGGCGCAGCACGGCCCAGCACGCAAGCCGCGAGGTAGGGCGACCGCGCCGCCCGCTCGGCCGGCGTCTCGCGCGCCGTGCCCGTCCGCTCGCCGAAGACGGCGATCCGGCCGCGCACCGGGATGGCCTCGCCGGTGAGCATCTGCAACGCGCCGCTGCCGGCGCCCGCCACTCTGGCGATCAACACGCCATGCGGGCGCGACCGGGGAAAGCGGCTCGCCGGCGCAGCCGCGATCCGGTCCAGCACTCCGCCCAGCTTCGCCGGGCTGGTGCAGAGGAACTCGGGCAGCTGAACGCCCGCATCGATCTCGACGGTGCGCGCCGCCGTCCAGATCGCCTTGACCTGGTCGACCAGCGACGGGCAAACCCAGCCAGGGCCGATGGATTGCAATCCGGCATCGGTCATCAACCGCGCCAGCAGGCGGGCGATGCCGGGTCGCCTGACGCTGCGAGATTGACCCACCTCGCCCGGCTCCATCGCCGGCGAGGCCGCCCCGACCGGCCGCACCAGGCGCAACGGCCGGTGTGCGGCCCCGGCCGTGTAGCTGTCCACGATCGCCCGCTGCTCGGACGGCTCGCGCTGAAAATCGCAGGCGTCGGAATGCACCGGCCACCGCTCATCTTGGTTGCGGCGGATGTGCGTCTGCGCCACGGGCACCAGGGCAGGGGGGCGCTCCGCGCCGGGGCGGCAATCACACAGGAACCATGAACCGGCGCCGAGCTGCTGGTAGTGCCGCACGACCGGGACGGCCGCCTCGCGCGCCTCCGGCTGCCCGCCGAAGCGCCCGAACGCCGCCCGCAGAATGCGGTCCGCATCGGCGGGCAGGTCCGTCGCATGCGCGACGCCGCCCTTCGGCGCAACCTGCAGCACGGTCACGCCTGCTGCATGGCGAGGGGTGCGGCGGCCGGAGACGGCTCTTCGGCCAACCGCATCACGTCGGCGTCCCGCCGGCCCTCCAAACGGGGGACAGGCGCCGGATGCTTTGCGGCCCGCGCCAGGTCGTACACTCCCTTGCTGACCCGCACGACCAGGCCGCGGCGCAACAGGTGCTGCAGCTGGCCCGTCGTATTGGAGGGCGGCCGATCGATGATGCGCGCGATGTCCTTCGCCCGCCGCGGCTCGGTCAGGCACAGCAGGATCCGTCGGCCGATCTCCATGGGCGCGGCGTCACCCTGCGGGATCGGCATCGTCCCGCTGTGCACGTAGCCACCATCGACCTTCTTCGCCAAACCCGCTTTGACGAGCTTCGTCAAAATGGCCGATGTCCGCTCGAAGCTGGAGCCGCACGCTGTGGCGATCTGCCGTCTCGAACGCGGGGTGTCCGTGAGACCTCGCCGCACGCGGCGCATGGCAGAGAACGGCAGCGGCCCGAATGGAACCGCAAGCGCCTCTTCCGACGCAGGTGTCCCGGCCGCCTTTGCTGGCAACGATGCTGGCTGCATCTGCAAACTCCGAATTGTCTGGCCTGGCAATCTTTTCCCGGCGGCGTGCAAACAGCGACGCTCACCGGGAGCCTTGTCACGCCGCCATCCCACGCCGCGCCCGAACGCGTTCCCCATGCTCGGCACGACGCCCCTCGCCCGCCTGCGCCGCCGCAACCAGGCGCTCCCATGCCACTCGCAGCGCAGTTCGATCCGCGCGCGGTCCGTCAGCAGGGACGAAGATGGCGGCCAGATCATCGAGGGGCACGACAGCGCCTGCGAGCGCGTCGTCAAACCGCGCCTTGCCTGCCGACACGACGGTGCCTCGAACAAGCACGCTGGAGTTCCCTATGATCTCCGCCACCGCGGAGCAGTGGCGGTGATTCTGCCGGACGGGGTTTTGGAAACTCGTCCGCGTGGCGCCGGCAGCGAGATGCTGCGTCCACTCCTGGCTGTGCGGGCTTCCCGTGATGAATCCCGCATACGCCTTCGTTTCGAGAACGAGGATCGCGTCGAGACCCAGAACCAGATGGTCGACCTGCGTCAGGCCGCGGCTGTCCGCCAGGATCACGTCGTGCAGCGCGGGCCAGCCGAGGAGCGCCAGCTGACGGGCGACGGCCGTCTCGCCCTTCTGACCGGTGATGCCGGCCTTGACCTCTCGAAACGCCTGCCACTCTTCGTCGGTGACGAGGTTTGTTCGACGGCCGCTGCCCGTCGGTTGCACGGCGGCGGCATGGCGCGGCGCTTCCCGGCCGACCGGTCCGCGGTCAGAGCGCCCACGCCGCGTCCGCGGTTTGGCGAGCAGCGCAGCCACCATCAACGCGACGAATGCGACAACAAGGAGAGGATTGGCTTGGAAGATAGACTGCATCGCCTGCCTGCACGGTTGGGACGGCCTCCATCGTGAGCGCTCTGCGTGCAAACGACGCCGCGCGTGATCGGCATCCCTGAGCCAGGGCGTCCAGACGTACGAATCTCCAATGCGGCACGCCATGACCTCGCCGCCGTACGAAGCACAGGTTCGGGTCAACTGCGGCGCGTCTCCAACAACACCTCCTCGGCACTGGCGTCAGCACTGTTCCGAGCGCGGCGCAGCAGTGCCGCGAGCAGCGGGCCGGCAACCACTGCGGCAACGCACACGGCGGCATGGCGCCGGAACAGCGATCTGGCGCCCAAGAGGCTAAGCGGGTCCACGAACGTCGCCGCGTGACGCGACGCCGGGCTGCCGTAAGCCAGGAGGCTCTCCAGGCCCAAGTAGGCCGCGCCGCCCGCCACGCAGACGAAGAACCAGGCCAGCAGCAGGCGCACGGGCCGCTTCGCCCTCAGGGCGCGCCCGACGTAGCCAGCGCCGATCAGGGATGCCGCTGCCGCGATCATCACGAAGAACACGCGCGGCATGATCTCAGCCAATGGTCCGAGGATGGCCAGAAGCTCAGCGCGCGTCGGCATCAAGGGCCTCGAGCATACGATGATGTCGATCTAGCGACTTGCCCTGCAGTCGGCCGCGTCTTGGCCAGGGCGCCTGACCCCACCTGAAAAAGCTCGCCTGCTGATCTTCCAGTGTAAGGCCGGGCAAGGTCGTGCCGGTTCAACCCCGCCTTCGGCGCCGCGCCCAAGAGCGCGGCCGCTCCAGTCCGGTCCTCGCCATGCTCGCCATGCTCGGCCTGAAGCAGGCCTGCGCGTGGCTGCGCGTGGCTCCGGTCCTCCCTCCGCGGAGGTTGAGCCGTCACGAAGCCCGGCCTTCCCGATTGCCATCAGCAATCACGCTGAGATCAAGGGAGACCGAACATGACCTACCTGAGCAACGGCACGATCGTGACCGACATCGACGCAGCGCACGAGAATGCCGCACTCACCGCCGAGGGCTACACGATCCGCCACATCGAGACCTGGCACGACCACGGCACCACCTGCATCGTCTGGGACGCGCCGCAGATCACCGAAGCAGACTGCCCCTTCTGAGACCACCGACAGCGGGGCCGGCCCACACGGGTCGGCCCCTATCGTCATGTACGCACCAGACGCGCCACCCCCAGGCCGCACCTCCGGAACCGGGCACGCAGCCGGCTGCAAGGCCAAGTCGCGTCAGCCGCAGAGCACAAGAGCTCCGCGTCTGCCGCAACCCGGCCTCGCCCGGCAGCATGCCTGATCGCGCGCGTTCCTGTTACCCCGAGAAGGCCGCGATGAACGCGATCGCTGCGATGGCCCCAAGCACGCCGATCTTCGCGACCGCCATTGCACCCGACATGGAGGCGTGCGCCGCACCGGCGAGGAACAGCGCCGCGCTCAGGAGCATCCACACAACCATGGAGGGCGGCTTGAAGCGGCGCGCTAGTTGTAGGAATGCTGCTGCCACAATGATTCTCGCTGGAGTTCAAGATTAACTAGTCGTTTTGAAACCATACCTGCCGTTAGACATCAAAGCGGGCTGGCAGCTCGCGTTCGGGTCACTCAGACTGTGCCATGGCGTGAGCTGATTGACGTCGATCCATGCCTTCTGACCATTCGGTCGGACGATCTGTGTTCGACCATTTGTTGGTTGAATGCTCGCAGGAGCAATGATCACGCCAGCCCCGATGCCTATTTGCGCCGCGCCGGGCTGGGGACCTTCAAAGACAGGTGCCGGCGGCGCATTAGTGCCCTGAGGGCCGTAAGCGGACGCGAGAGCCATGCATTTCCACCCCGGCAGGAGTTTTACGACCTCTACCCGCTTGTAAGACTGGGCATGAACCGTGGGCGACGCGAACATGGCCGCCACTGTAACACAGAAGGCTTTCGAGCTAAACATTGTTCGCTCCTTTACGTGTTCAGGACGGGTTGGCCAGCGGCACTGCCGATCTTGGCAGCGACGGATGCTTGCCACTGGCCAACTGTCTCGCCTGGAGTGATTCCATTGGCTTTTAATTGCGCGGGTGTATACATGGACAGCGCATTTGCGATAGGTTCATCTGAGGGAGCGTTGGCGATTGCTGCGCCTCCTTGAGGCCCAAAATTGTAATAGCCACGAACGTCGAGAACCGAGGGATTGGAAACGCCGTTATTTTCCAAGTATTGTGCTCCCTGCCGGAGGTATTCAGAAGCGGCAATCGACTCAGTCGCAGGATCCATCTGACCGGCTAAACCAGGGACAATCGTGTTAGCTAGACTGGGGTTCTGGGCCAACGCCGCGTTGATCATAGCAGTATAGGTCGAGGCTGTCATTTGGAAGGCGCCGGCGACGGTGCCGGATCCGCCCACATTCTGACAGCCGCTTTCCACGACGCACGTCGCTGCGAGGGCAGAGGGGTTGACCCCCAGCGCGGTCGCGTTGCTGACCGCCACTGCGCCCCAAGGCTGGTCGAGCATCGTGCTTAGCGCGTCGCTGTCGCCGACGTTGCCGCCTCCACCACCGCCCGTTCCGCCCGATCCGTTGCCACCAGAGCCATCCGCTCCCGCGAACGGGTTCGCGGTGCCAGGCGTGATCGTCAACGGAGGAACGCCCGGTTCATCCACGCAGGGCACCACCTGAACCGGCGGCCCGTTGCTGAGGAGCGATGAAGTCTGCGCCAACGCTGCTTTTCCCACCTCCATGCTTATCGCCGCGACGAACACGGCGACGGCGAGCTGCGGCACACCCGGTCGTTCCGACCGGATGGCCGCTTGTGTTGTTGCCTTTGGGGACTGCATGGGACCTCCTCGATTGAAGACAACCCCATGGTTCCAAACCTCGGTGCAAACGGTGCTCCCCGCGAACACCCGTCAATGGCCCGGCGCTGCAAAAGCGGTCACGTCGCAGTAAAGGTGCACCTGCCCCCCTGACGTGGCCTGGAGCGGCTTCGCCAGGCACCGCTCCAGAGCGCCGACCGCGTCGCTGTCGCTCCACGCCCGGACCCCGTAGCCGCCCAGGAAGACGCCGACGGCCACGAGCCCAGCGAGCAAACCGCGCTTGAGCCTCAGCCCCGAGTTCTCGTCGTTGATCCGGGTGATCAGCACGTCGCGCATCTTCTCCGCGAACATCGGCATCGTCTCATGGATCATCCGGACGGTGACGTTCTCGCGCTCGACCTGCAGGTTGATCAACGCGCTTCGCGCCTGGCCCAAGGTCGCGTTCGTGGCCTTGGTCAGCGCTTCGGCTCGAGCCAACTCAACCTTCGCCGCGTCACTCTGCTTCTGCGCGATCTGCCGGAACTCGAGCTGCGCCGCCTGGCTGACCCGCCCCACGTACGCGACCATCCCCAGCATGGCCGAGACGAACTTACCCTCGTTTGAGTCGGCCTGAACGTTCCACGCCCGCGCGGCCTCCTGCATGGTGTTCATGACCGCAGCGAAGTCCTCCGGACCACCCGCCGCGGCTTGGGGCGCGGGCCGTGACGCTTCACCCCCCTCAGCCACGCGCTCTGTGGTCGCCACGTCGCTCATGGTCAGGGCTCTTCCGCGGTAGTGGCTGGTGCCGCTTGTGCGGACGGCAGCCACTCCGGCGGGAACTTGCCGAAGAAGTCCGGGACCTTCTTGGTCCACCACTCCCGCACACGCGTCGGGTCGAAGAAAGACATCGGCTCCTGGCCGGGCTTCAGCTTGCCGTCTGCCGCCTCTTCGAACGTGAGCCCGCGATCGGTCACCGCCGACATGCAGGTCAACGACGGAAACATCGCCACCCGAGCGCCACGGGAAAGCGCCGCCGTAAACGTCGGATGGGCCACAATAGGCTGGAACGCCGGCTCGGGTGACCGGCCGGAGAGCACCAGCCCCGCGTTCATCACGATCATGGTCGCGGCAGGCATGAACACCGCGTGCTTCGAGAACGTATCGAGGTAGTCCAGATCGGCCTTCTCCGGGCCGACGCAGAACAGACCGATGACGTCCACGCCGTTGGCGCCCAGGAACTCGATCACAGGCACGTCCTCCACCAAGGCCGTGAAGCCGGTGAAACCGCCGCCCGCATCCAGCACGGCGTGATACCGCCGCTCGGCCTGGTCCCGCAGCTTGCGCTCGATCCACTCACGGGAGTCGGCCAGGTTGGACTCCGCAGGACAATCAGCGTCAGGAAAGAACGTGGATAGGCTGTGGGTGCGGTTCTGCTGATCCGCGTTCCAGACCTCGATCTGGATACCCTTTGCCCGGAAGTACTGGACGATGGTGTTGAGCAGCGCCGTCTTCCCGACCCGCTGGCGCCCCAGGGCAACCAGAAGCAGCGGCCGGCGCGCGTCGCCGGAAAAATGACCGTCAGGCATGTCTCGTCTCCTTTGTGACCGGGGCAAGTCTGACCGCGGGTTTTGCAAACAGCGCATTTGATTTCCGGGTCAGTAGAGTTTCAGGCGTCTGTCCGCGGCCTTGTCGAAGTCGCGGAAAAGCTTCTTCAACTCGGCCTGCGCGTGCGGCGGCAATGTCGGGTCAATCCGCGGATCGAGGGTCTCGGGGACCGTCGCGGCTGACGGCGTGGCGGGCTGTTGGGCCGCGGCGACTGGCCGCTGCGGGACAACGGTCGGCCGCCAGTCGGGCGAGATCCGGGAGGGCGGCACCCTTTTTGGCTTGGCTGCCGCCGCTTCGGCGGCCACGTCGCGACCGACCCGGGGCCAAGTCATCCTTATGTTGTGCGCCGTCGGCGGATCACCGGTGCCGTCCACGACGCCGTCCTCGATCATATCCAAGGCGAGTTCAGCCCAGATGCACGGACGCGTTGGAGCGAGCTTCTCAATCGACGTATGGTGCGCTCGCAACCAAGCGTAGATCGGACCTCGACCTTGGTAGGGCCGAACCTTCCTGCGCCGGGTCAGCCGGCTGCGTTCGATTTCCTTCATGGCGCCCAGGCTAATGGTCGCCCGTGCAAACGGAACGGCTGGCGCCAACCTGATTTATTGTCACGAGCGCGTGATCTTGGGCGCTAGCGCGCACGTCTTTCGCACGGCTGGCGCACGACCCTCGCACGGTCTCCGCACAGGGAGCGCATGTGAAGGGTGTCTATATGGACCAATGCACCGATGGTGCGCGCGGACGCGGTAACGGAGCCGTGAGTTTCGAGAAGACCCTCGGAGAAATCGCCGGCCCCGTTTGCACCGACCCGGATCAGGCTGTCTGCCACACAAGGGAGATAACCATGACCGACGAATCGCAAACATCACAGACCGACCCGGGGGGACGGAAAAGGGGCGGCCGGAAGGCTGGCTCAGCAGCGCCCGGGGGCAATGGCGCCGCGGGGGTTCTTGACCAAGATCAGTCACTTACGGGAGAGGAGGCCTTACAAGGATCAGCCCAGACTACTGCGCCGGTTCCATTCGCCTTCCAGGGAAAGGCGGTTCGGACGATCACGAAAAACGGAGAGATCTGGTTTGTCGCTGCAGACGTCTGCGCGGCGCTGGACATCACAAACTCCCGGGACGCCCTTTCCCGATTGGATGACGATGAAAAGGGTGTCGGTATTACCGACACCCCTGGTGGTCCGCAGCAGGTGAACATTGTCGGCGAGAGTGGGCTCTACACCCTCATCTCCACCTCGCAAAAGCCCGAGGCGAAAGCCTTCCGACGCTGGGTGACGGGTGTCGTGCTGCCGACGCTTCGCCGGACCGGACAGTTCGATATGAGAGGCCAGGCCGACCAAATCCGCCCAGTCAGAGACGAGATCGACAGCAGCAGCCGCAACACTATCACCGTCCCGTTACCTGGACCAGGCCGATACCTCGTCGTCCTGCTGCACGACGGCGAGCGTCGTGTCGAGCCGATCAGTTTCTCCGATGCGATTTCAGCCCTCGCCCCGCTCGACTGCCGCACGATCGCCTACACCCACCTCACGGCGGCAGCGCTTTGGGAAAAGCTGCAGCATGTCCGCTCAGTGACGGGAGACGCCTGCGGAGGGTTCACCTTCGAGAAGCTCAGCGCCACGATGCAGGCAGGCGCGGACCTCGCCCGCCAGATCCTCTACACGTACGACGAACCCATGCTGGTCCCTCGCAAAACTGCAGACGTGACCGACGGGTGAAACACGGCGGCGACCGGGCGGTGTCTCAGTTTGAATGTCGGCTTTTGGTGGAAAGCGGACGGTCTGGTTCCGGGCGCGAAGCAACGATAGAGGACACGTGCTTCGGGTAAGCACGGCCGAGGAGATCCAGGCCGCGTAGTCGTAGATCACCATGGCGACCATCAGCACGTTACTCCTCTCTGAACGAATTACGCGTTAATGAATAAATCGATAAACAACGTCTCACTATCTGCTAACATAATGTCCGTAACTTCTTTGCCTTGATAGACAGCATCGAGTAGTTTCACCGTGGCAAAACCGCGAAAACGCTTTGTGAGTGCCTCTAAAAGCATATAGAAGCGTGCCTGTTCACTTCTGATCTCTTCAGCTAGCCGAAACAATTCTTTAATAGGGAATCGCGCTCCAATTTTCTGTCGACGTATTGCCACAAGACGAGCTAAGTCGCTCGCTGGAGGCATGGCACTGATTAAGCGCCAGCCAGCTCCGTGTCGAACCCGGTAGAGGGCAAGTAGAAAGCGCATAGTTGGGATGGCTTTATCTCTGCAACCAGTTCTGAAGTACGCCTGGGCTGCCCAACCTGATAGAAGGATATCTTCGAGCGGAACACCTTCCGCATCTTCGCTGGGCTGTAGATGAGGACCAAATTCACCATAAGCGCCGTCATGCCGGATTGAAACATACTCTATGCCGACGTCATGTCGTCGCGCAGCTAGATAATGGCCAAGCTCATGAGCAGCCCAGCTTGCCGCTCTAGACTGTTTGCACACAGACGCCTCCAAGTCTTTCCTGATAACTAATGCTAACCTGGCAACTCACACGGTTCCCAATTAGCGATCTCAGAGCACAGGGTCCGATTCCACTAAATCTCCGCCGCTAGCCCCGATTTACCCGAATGTGGGCTTTTCCGCCTGCGGCTAGTCCTGCATGACCGCAACAGGAAGGTAGCGTCGGTATGCTTACTCCATAAACGTCTGCTTACTCGCATGCCTGCTCGGGCGGTGACTGTCGGAGTTGGGTCGAGGGCAGACTTGCCGGGTGTCCGCTTCTGTACCTTTGTGCGATAGCTGCTTGGGCGAGTGCGGCCTCCGCAGACCCGGTGCAGTTCAGGTCGGCCCCGGTCAATCCTACTCCGTTCATGGTGCGCCAAGCTCAGTTGCGCGGCACCGTGGCAGCTCCCCGACCCGGGGACATGATTGCGGAGGACGTCTACAAACCCGCTGGTACCGGCCCGTTCCCCGCCATTGTCGCCCTGCACGGGTGCGAGGGATGGCCGCCGAGCGAGGACGACAGGCACCGTCAGGCCGAACGGTACATCTCGCAAGGCTACGTGTTTTTGGCTGTCGATAGTTTTGGGCCGAGGGGTATTGAGCAGGCATGTGTTCCTTCTCCGGGATCGACGAACGCCGATCGGCTCGGTGACGCTTACGGGGGGCTCGATTGGCTGAGCGGCCAACCGTTCGTTGATGCATTGCGCGTTGCGGTGCTCGGCGCGTCCCAGGGCGGGAGCACGGCCCTGCTCGCCGTGTCGCCGGTGGCATCCTCGCAAGGCTACAGCCATCGCTTTGCAGCCGCCGCAGCGTTCTACCCTGTTTGCTCCCCGGCCCTGGCAGTCGTGAACGCGCCGCTGCTCGTGCTGATCGGCGCACTCGACGACTGGACGCTCGCGGCGGACTGCCAAGCTATGATGGCGGCACCGGCCGACGGCAGCGCAGCCAAGACGCTGGAAGTGTACCCGGGCGCCTATCACGCTTTCAACGGTCAGAGCGTGCGCGCCCACCCCCGTGAGGTGTTCGGGCACCACTTGGAGTACAATGACGCCGCCACGAAAGCCGCGAACGCGACCCTGGCCGATTTCCTGTCGCAAACGCTCAAGCAGTAAGCTTTGCATACGGACGACGGCCATTGACCGGCACAACCTGTGTTTGGCGTAGTGTCCGCCCATCGTTCGGACACCGGTGGCGAAATCAGCAAAGCACTAAAGTACTTCCACAGATACGCGTTCCAGTTATGAATGTTAAGAATGATTCACTTAGAAAATCCGACTCCAGGCTGGCTACGATTTCGGCCTGATTTCCCGTGAGAATTTCCGCGGGCAGATAGCGCGGCGAATTCGCCACCGGTGTCAGATGGTTTGAAGGACTATTATCCCGTGCAGCATCAGCTACGTGATGGCCGCAAATAGTGGCAGCAGACCTATGCTGGAAACCGCTTGGAAAGGAACGACCTTGCGTTTCCAGGTGGGTAGTCGGCGATCGCACCGAAGGGTTCGTAGCCCCGGCGCTCGTAAAATCGGCAGGCGTTAGGGCTGAACGTGTCCAGCCAGGCCCCAAGGCATCCTCGTCCCTTCGCCTCTTCCTCAGCCCGAGCAAGTAGTTGCGTTCCAAGACCCCTACCGCGGAGGAGATCGGGTACGAACAGCAATTCCACGAACAACCATCGGAACGAGGTCCGCCCCCACAGACCGCCAAGCACGCGCCCGCCATCCTGAGTCCGTATAAGTACCGCAAGCAGATGGATGTCAGGCGGCCCAAGAAGGGTCTCGTTGTAGGCTAGTAAGGGCGCGGCCAGCATATCGCGTTCTTGTGGAGCAGGCTTATCGGTTGTTTGTATCGTGTAAAGCGGCAAATCGGACGACATCAGTGATCCTGTTCAATTTCACAGCTGCCACACGGCTGGACTCACATTTTCACATTCCTTAGACGCCTCAAACTGTAGGTTGGTCTGGTAAGAACAGGCTTTGGCCACTCCTGGCGGGAACTGAGCAAGACAAATTCTGCAACTGAATGTCCGCCAACCTTCGTGTGACGGACAGCCAGGCGCGACCCCGGGCACCACAGGGGCCGCCCCGGTTCTGACCCCAAAGTATGGCCGGGCCAGTGAAGGCCGGGCATAGGTGGCCGGCTCTAATTGAGCTATCCAGGTGAGGTGTTCAGGCCGGAGGCAGATAACCGAGTGGAACCTTCCCCGAAGAAGTTGCTCCTGCGCGCACTGGCAGGTGAGCGAACCGAACGCCCGCCAGTTTGGCTGATGCGCCAGGCCGGGCGCTACCTGCCGGAGTACATCCGCACCCGTGAGGCTGCCGGTGGGATGCTCGGCCTGTGCAACTCGCCGCAGCGCGCAGCCGAGGTCACACTCCAGCCTATCCGGCGTTTCCAGCTCGACGCCGCCATCCTGTTTGCCGATCTTCCCCAGCTCGCAGCCGCATTGGGACAGACCCTCGAATATCGGGAAGGCGATGGTCCCGTGCTCACCCCGCCGATCCGCTCTCCAAACGACATTCAGCAGCACCTGAGCCTGTCCCGTCTTCACGATGAGCTGGCGCCGATCTACGAGACTGTCCGGGTGCTCTCGGCTTCCCTGCCCTCCCACGTCACCCTGGTTGGTTACGCGGGTGCGCCCTGGACCGTCGCCACCTACGTGGTCGAGGGCAGGGGCGGGGCTGCATCCGATCACGCCGCCATCAAGCAATGGGCATTGAGCGACCCGGACGGGTTCCAACCCCTTATAGACCTGCTGACGACGGCCGCGATCCAGTTCCTCGACCGGCAGATCGAGGCTGGTGCGGACGCAGTCCAGCTTTTCGAGAGTTGGGCCGGCATCCTGCCGGAGCCGTTCTTCCAGCGATGGTGTGTCCAGCCCGTTGCCGCCATAGTCCAAGCGCTACGGGGCAAGCACCCCACGGTTCCCATCATCGCCTTCCCCCGTGCGGCTGGTCTCCTCTACGACGGCTATGCACAGGCGACCGCGGCTGACTGCATCGGCCTCGACAGCACCGTGCCGCTAGGTTGGGCCTCGCAGGCAATCCAGCGTTCCTTGGGGCGTTGCATCCAGGGCAACCTTGATCCGTTGATGCTTGTTGCCGGGGGCGAGCGGATGGCGGCTGAGGTGGACCGCATCCTTCAAGCAGCAAGCCAAGGGCCGTTCGTTTTCAATCTTGGGCACGGCATCCTGAAAACGACGCCGCCAGAGCATGTGGCTGCCCTGACAAAACAGGTGCAGGCTTGGCGTTCATAGCTGCTTGTGGACCTACAAAGGGTCGTGTCCGCCCATGTTGGGCGCATCGTTCAACGAAGGAGGTTGGCAGCCAACAGTCTGTTTGGGTTCGTATGACGGACACCATAGCCCTAGCCGTCGATCAGGACGCTAAGACGTCAGATGGCCAGTCTGCACAGCTTTGCGGCCACTGATACCAAGTCTCTGAGCGGTTGACTCAATCGTGTTTTGTCCGACGCGGCGGCGATTTGATTGAAGGTGGCGAACAGGTGGGGTTTGCCATGACGACAGCGCTAAGGGATGATTTTGATGCTCAAGGCCTGCGAGTGCTTGCGCGTCAGAGCAAGCATGCCGGTCAGGCCCGACGGCTGCTTGCGTTGGCCGCCATCTATGAGGGTGGGAGACGGAGCGATGCGGCCCGGATCGGCGGAGTGACGCTGCAGATTGTGCGGGACTGGGTGGTCAAGTTCAACGCGTGCGGCCCGGCCAGCCTGATCGACGGCAAGGGTCCAGGCCAGCCGTCACTGTTGAACGACGCGCAGCGTGCGGCTCTGGCGGCGGTGGTCGAGAGCGGCCCGATGCCTGCGGTGCATGGCGTGATGCGGTGGCGATTGGTCGATCTGTGCCACTGGGTATGGGAGATGTTCCGGATCAGCATCTCGCCGCAGACGATGAGCCGTGAACTCCGTGCGATGGACTACCGCAAGCTCTCCGTGCGACCGCGCCATCATGGGCAGGCCGAAGGGGCGATCGCGCTTTTTAAAAGAGTTTTCCCGGCCTGCTGGAGCAGATCGCGCGTGACCAGGGCATCGACGTCGACCGCCTAGAAGTTTGGTTCTGCGACGAAGCCCGCGTCGGTCAGAAGACGCAACTGGCGCGCCGCTGGGCCAAACGCGGCACCCGGCCGGTGGCGGTGTTGGATCAGCGCACCGCTTCCACTTACATATTCGGCGCGATCTGCCCGCTGCTCGGCAAGGCCGCCGGCCTGATCCTGCCCGAGTGCAACATCGAGGCGATGAACCTGCATCTGACCGAGATCGGCGCCGCCGTCGCGCCAGGCGCGCACGCGGCCCTCATCCTCGACCAGGCGGGATGGCACGTATCCGACAAGCTGGTCGTGCCGCCCAACATCACGCTCGTGCCATTGCCGCCCAAGTGCCCGGAGCTGAACCCGATCGAGAACGTCTGGCAATACATGCGCGCCAACTGGCTGTCCGACCGCATTTTCGAGGCCTACGACGACATCGTCGGCCATTGCTCGGATGCGTGGAACAAACTCGCAGAGCGGCCATGGACCATCATGTCTATCGGGATGCGCGATTGGGCGAATGCGTACTGATCAGCGGGAAGTGGTATGAGCCATGTACCGGATCACGAAGCCTGGATATCGCAAGAGCGATCAAACAACGCGATGGGACTTGCCAGATCGAGTGTTCTTCGCATGTGGTGCCTGCCATATCTTGGCCCATGCTTTTCTTGAAGAATACGGTGACGAGAATGCTCAAGTGCTTTGGCTGAAACCTGCTTCAGGTTTCACCGGAAATCATATTGTCATAGATGGAACATCCTGGATTTTTGATTACCACGGCTATTCCGAACGGAACTTCTTTTTACGCCACACTTTTAGAAAGGCAGGGCAGTGGTGGCCCGGTTGGAAGGCAACTTTGATCCCGTTGCCCCATGACGTGCTAACTTCGGAGACCAAGTCACGCGCTTACGATGGCCTCTGGCTACGAGAACCCAAGCAGTTCCTCCATGACGCCCTTCCCCGTGCCCGTGCCTACCTGGCCCGCTTTCCGCCGCCAGGATGGTGAGATGCAGCTACAAGCGTAGGGTAGAACCCGCTATGAGACCTGTTGGCGGCCACCTGTCCGTTTGCGTTCGTTTGACGGACAACCAGACACGGCACCTGGCACCGTAGGGACTGCTTGGGTTCCGACCTCAAGCTATGACCGCATTTGGTGGAAAGCAGTCAGTCCGCTTCAACTGCCGCATCTTCGGCAACTGCCGCACGTAGCCTATCACGCAAGTCTCGCATCTTGGCGGTGCGCCGATCCAATCCCGCGCCCTGCTCGCTGAGATCGGTGATGGATTTCTTAATTGCTACCGCTGCCCGTTCGAATATTGACTGAGCCTTGTCAGAGTCCGCCATCACTGTATCGATCGCGTTGCAGTAGGCCTCCACGCGTTTCTTTTTGGGATCAAGCCCTAGATCCCGTTCGAGGATGAGACGCGCAGCCATAATAAGCGCGAAGCGGAAAGGCTTCCACTCCGTCCCCATCCGCCGATTCCGGAACATATACTCAAGTCGATAAGCAATATACGCAGCGGTGTAATAGCTGTGCACCTCGTGATCACCGGCAAAAATATCTTTGCCGATAAGTGGTGTAAGATCCTTATAGTAGCGCCCAACTTGATTCGGCAACTCTAGGAATACCGAGGCATAGACCTTCAGAAGCAGATCCTTAGTGATTATCCGTACTTTCTCGATTCCTACTATAGTATTGAACTGTCCCGGCCGACGCTCATAGTAGAGCCTCTGGTCACCAGCTTTCGACTCAAAATAAATCTCGATCGATTTATGTATAGGATCGAGTGCCCAGAAGCTTTCCTGATCAACCTTGTTCTGCTGGTTAGAAGCGATGATAACCTGCCTCGTCACCTCCTCGTCCTCAGTCGCGACGATCTTGATCGGTATCATGATCGCCTGGTTGGCTTCGACTGCATTGGCCACAATGACGTGGCTGGTTTGACAGCCGTTCACAATTTGAAAATCCTCAAGCGTGAACTGCGGCCCTACACGCTGTAGTTTGCGCGTGACGATGGTCACTCCGTTATTGCGGAGAGGAAACTCAATCGGTAATTGCTCACCTGGGGTGGTGCTGGGGCGCTGAGGCAGCCGGTGGTTGACGT
>CAXSGE010000026.1:0-48119 GCA_964236715.1 uncultured Acetobacteraceae bacterium
CGTGCGTATGCCGCCGCGCGTGCAAGCGCTCAGACCGAGTTTTCACACGGTCTGCAAGAAGTTTGCGACCATCAAAACGTTAGTGTCTCTGCGCGGATCGTCCGGGTAAAGCCGCCCCGCCGATCTCGCGTTGCGACGATCGCGTATCGCGGACGACATCTGGGAATATGTCTGGCCGTCTGGTGACGCAAGGACTGTGCGCAACATCAACTCGACAGTCAGGCGCTGGCCAGTCTAGTTCAGAGTAAGGCTTAGGGACAGAGCAAAGCTGGTCTGCATCGAAAACCTACCGTGTATGGCAAGCTATGGGACTGGCTGAAGCCAAAGACGCACTTCAAGTGCCCGACCTCTCTCACGGCTCGGGCGCCGCCACCGCAGCCAGGCAATTTCCGGACATGTGTAGGCCGCCAGTTCTAACCAGGTCTGGCAGCCGACTCAGACGCTGCGCCAGAAAGGGACACCGACATGATCCAGCAAGCCATTCCCGCCGTCTTCATGCGCGGCGGCACCAGCAAGGCGCTCATGCTGCACACCCGCGACCTGCCCCCGGACCGCGACGACTGGGCGCCGTTGTTCACGGCCGCCATGGGCACGCCCGACCCGTATGGCCGCCAGCTAAACGGCATGGGCGGCGGCGTGTCGTCGCTGTCCAAGGTCTGCATCATCGCCCCGTCCAAGCGGGACGACGCCGACGTGGACTACACATTCGCCCAAGTGATGATCCGGCAGGACCGGGTCGACTACACGGGCAACTGCGGTAACATGAGTTCGGCCGTGGGGCCGTTCGCCGTGGATGAGGGCCTGGTGCGGCCGAATGGCGACACGGCCACGGTGCGGATCTTCAACACTAACACCAGCAAGATCATCCACGGCACGTTCCCGCTGGAAGACGGCCACGCCCGCTATGACGGCGACCTGACCATCCCTGGCGTCAGCGGCTCGGGTGCGCCCATCCAGCTCGACTTCATCCAGCCCGGCGGCGCGTCCACCGGCAAGCTGCTGCCGAGCGGCCAGGTGCTGGACCAGTTGGAAGTCCCCGGGCTCGGCACGGTCGAGGTGTCGCTAGTCGATGCCGCCAACGCGGCGGTGTTCGTGCGCGCCCGCGATGTGGGCCTGACCGGGCTGGAGTTGCCGGAGCAGATCGAGGCACGGCCCGACATCCTGGCGCTGCTGGACGCCATTCGCGTGCAGGCTTCCGTCCGCATGGGGATCGCGCCGGATGCAGAGAGCGCGCGCAAGATCACCATGGTGCCGTTCGTCGCCATCATCAGCCCGGCCGCCGACAGCCCGACCCTGACCGGGGAAACGGTGCGGAGCGGCGACGTGGACCTGACCGTCCGTGTCATCTCCAACGGGCAGCCGCACCGGGCCTTGCCGCTGACCATCTCGCTGTGCACGGCGGTGGCGGCCCGGATCAGCGGCACCATCGCGGCGGCGGTGCTGTCGCCGTTGGCGGCTGATGGCCCGCTGCGCCTGGGGATGCCCTCCGGGGTGCTCACGGTCCGCGCTGACGTGGCGCAGGAGGCAGGTGAGTGGCGCGCCCAGGCCGGTTCGTTCTACCGCACGGCGCGGCGGCTGTTCGATGGCCGGGTCTGGGTGCCTGGTCAGCCCGCGGGTGTCTCCCGTGCCTTGGGCGCACTCAGTAGTTTGTCGCCGCGAGGAGGAGCCATCCATCCTGGACGGTCGGGCTGAACTGCACGCCGCAACAGCCAAACGATCGCGTCGACATCGATATATCGGGCAATATACTCTGGAGCTAAATGATGCAGGACTTCTCTCGGTTGGGTTCAGGCGCCGCCGGCGTGCGTGAAAGCCCTGCCTCGATGGCCCAGGACGTCGCGTCATCGAACGCAAGCACTGCCGTCTTTCCGTTGCCGGCCGGCGCAACGGATTGCCACTGCCATATCTTCGAGCCCGCGAACTTCCCCTATGCGGCGGAGCGCCGCTATACGCCCGGCCAGGCGACCCTCGATGACGAGAGAGCCTTCCACGCAAGTCTCGGCACGAGCCGCGTCGTCCTCGTGCAGCCAAGCGTTTACGGCTCAGACAACCGCTGCCTTGTGGACGGCTTGACCAAGCTCGGCCCCAGCGTGGCGCGCGGGATCGCAGTGATCGACACCGCCACTGTGACGGATGATGAACTCGCAGCACTTCAGAAGGCAGGTGTAGTCGGCATCCGGGTCAACCTGCAGGTCAAAGGCGAAGGCCGGGTGGCAGCCGCCGTCAACGCCGTGTCCAAAGCGATGAGCCGCGTCGCGCCGCTCGGCTTCGTTGTGCAGATCTACGTTGACCTGCAACTGGTCTCGGCGCTCGCCGACACCATCAATGCCTCGCCCGTGCCCGTCGTGCTGGACCATTTCGGCGGCGCCCAGGCCGGCCTTGGCCTCGATCAGCCAGGCTTTGCTGCGTTGCAACAACTTCTCGGAACAGGCAAGGCGTATGTGAAGCTGTCCGCCCCCTACCGTGCCTCCCACGACGCGCCGGACTACGGGGACCTCGCTCCGATTGCCCAGGCCCTCATTCGGAGCAACCGGGACCGCCTGGTCTGGGCATCCGATTGGCCACACACCGGTAGCGGCGCCGCCCGCAAGCCCGGTGAAGTGGAGCCATTCCGCGCCGTGGACGACAACCGCACCTTGGCTTTGCTGTCAGGCTGGGCCGGCGACGCGGACACGCACCGCCGCATCCTGGTGGACAACGCAGCCCGGCTCTTCTGTTTCTGACGGATTTGCGTGTAGGGATACCGCTCACACCTTCAATCTCCGCGGCGTGCGCGGAAAACAGCCCAGAGGCCTACCACGGGCAAGACGCGCAGAATTCCGTGTCGATCAGCGTGGCGTATCGCCGGGTCTCCCCCGCCACGAAGGCCGTGAACTGAGTCGGACTCATTGGGGCCACCGCTGCCCCATTTGCGAGGAGCGCCGTCCTGATGTCCTGCTGCCCAAGGACGTCGTTCACAGCGCGGTTCAATGCGGTCACCAACTCGGGTGGTGCAGCCCTCGACGCAAAAAGGCCCACCCACAGGTCGAGCGAGCAGGGCGAGCGGCTGCAGGTCGCGCGCCGGGTCGTAGCCGAGGTTGCGTGAGATCGCAGGATTGACCGCGATCTCCGCCGTGTGTCCGACCAGCAGCGTGCACCCGTCCGGTGCAGCCTTGGCAACCTCTTGCGCCGCGGCGCCTCCGCTGCCGCCGGGCGCGTAGCCGACGATCAGGTGTATTGTCCGGTCCGGGCAGGTCTGCGCCGACGCCGGATGGATGGTTGCCCCAACCAGGGCCGCCCAGAGCACAAACGCGAGACGGAGTGCCTGCGTGGTCATCTGCCTGTCCTCCCTGGCCGGCGCGCGGGTCAATGGAACCAGCCCACGAGGGTAAGCGCAATGATCACCATGATGCCGCCGCCTATGCGGGTCGCGACTTGCGCGAAGGGCATCAACTGCATCCGGTTGGCAGCGGTCAGGATGGCCACGTCGCCCGCGCCCCCCATTCCGGTGTGCGTGAGGTTGATGATCGCGGCCTCGACCGGGTACAGCTTCGCCAGGCGCGCGACCACGAACCCGGTCCCCATCAAGGTCGTAACCGTGACCACGATGGTGATGAGGTTGGCCGGGTGCAGGCCCGCCACCAGCCGGCCGAACGGCAGCAGCGCAACTGCGAACGAGAACAGGATGGGGTAGGCGCCCGCTGTCGTGCTGAATTTGTAGACGCTGTAGGCGCCGTCCTGCAAAGACGGAGGGGCGGCATGGAGCAGCTTCAGCACCACTGCTGCGAACAGCATGACAACGGGACCGGGCAGCCCCAGCAGCCGGTAGGAGAGCAGCCCAAGCAGATAGAGGGTGATCGCCGTCACCCCTGCCGCGGCGATCGACCTGACGTCCAGCGTGCCGTGCGGCTCGTCGGCTTCGCCCGGCACGTCGTCGTGGTCGCCGGGCTGCAGGCGTCCGAACCCCGTCAGGTGCGGTCGCTTGTTCGCGAACGCGCTCATGGAACCAGCGAGGAACACCGCGATCAGGTTGCCGACCATGATGGCCGGCAGCGCCTTGGCGAGCAGGTCGCCCTGCGGCAGGTGAAGAATGTCGGCGTAACCGATGGTCAGCGGCAGCGCGCCCTCGCCGACGCCTCCGGCCATGATCGGGACGATGATGAAGAAGAAGGTGTCGAAGGCGCCGAGGCCCAGCGCCATGCCGGTCAGGATGCCGACGAACGAGGCAACGACCGACCCGGCGGCCAAGGGCAGGAAAATCTTGACGAAGCCCTTGATCAGCACGCTCCGGTCCATGCCGAGGATGCTGCCGACGATCACGAAGGCAATGAACATGTACATGATGTTCGATGACTTGAAGAAGTCGCTGACGACCTTGACCACGGCCGACGGCAGGAGGCCGTAGTAGACGAGGGCCGATGGAACGAAGGTCACGAACAGGGCCGCAGCCCCTAAGTCGCGGAGGTAAGGGATGCGATTGCCGATCTCGGCCAGCGTGAAGCTGCCCACCAGCATGATCGCCAGCACCATGGCCATCTCGGTCGGCACCGGGCCGGAGGCGAGGATGCCGGCGAGGACGGCGACGAGCAGGACGTAGACGGGAAGCGGAATGATGCCGACGTAGGTGCCCATGATCCGCCACCAGTGCCGGACCGCTTCGCGGCCGGCCGGCACGGGCATGGCGGCCGAAAGATTGCTGGGCTGGGTCATGTCGGTCGTCTCGTTCCTTGCGGTCATTCGATCCCGTGGCGCCACCGCCGGTGTGCGGCCAGTCGGAGGCCCAGGTCATCTGTCCCGGTGCCGGTGCGATCAGCGCCCGAGCAATCGGCGGCACGTCCTCGTAGTCCCATGGCTACACGACGCCGTAGCGCTGGCGCCAAGCCAGGCCCGCCATCGTGTCGCCGGCCGGCGCGTACTCGCAGCCGATCCAGCCCGAGTATCCCAGCGCCTCGATGTGGCGGAACAAGAACTCCCAGCCGACCTCGCCCGTGCCGGGTTCGTGACGGCCGGGCACATCGGCCACCTGCATGTGGGCGATGATCGGCATGAAGGCTTCGAGCCGACGTGTCACGTCGCCCTGCGCCGTTTGGCAATGATAGATGTCGAACTGCAACCCGACGCGATCGGCGCCGATGGCAGCGATGATGAAGGCCGCCTGCTCTTGCGTGCGCAGGAAATAGCCGGGCACGTCGTGGTGGTTGATGGCTTCGATCGCCAGGCGCACGCCGGCAGCCTGCGCTTGTTCGGCGGCCCAGGCGAGTTGGACCGCGTAGAGTGAGGCCGCCGTGTCGTAGGCAACGTCTTTGGGTTGCACCCCCGCCATGAGATGCACCAGCTTGCAGTCCAGGACCGCCGCGTAATCCAGCGCGCGCTTGACGGTGTCCCGGAACTCGGCCTCCCGCCCGGGAATGCAGGCCATGCCGCGCTCGCCGCCGGCACGGTCCCCGGCGTAGGTGTTGAACAGCACCTGAGTCAGCCCGGCGCCATCCAGCCGCTCACGGATCGCGTTGGCCGGGAACTCGTAGGGTGACAGCATCTCCACCCCCGCAAACCCGGCCTTCGCTGCGGCCTCGAACCGGTCGAGGAATGGCAACTCCGTAAACAGGAAGGCCAGGTTCGCGCAAAGCTTCAGCGCCACGTCACAGCATCCGCTCGACTTCGGCGCACAGCTTGTCGGTGAATGCCTTGGTGCCGAGCTGTCCGCCCAGATCGCCCGTCCGCGTTTCCGGCTGGCGCACCAGCGCGTCCACGGCCTGGTTGATCGCCTGGGCCCCTTGGCGAAAGGCCGGCAGGTTCCGCCTGTCCGCCAGCCAGTCCAGCAGCATCGCCGCCGACAGCACCAGCGAACACGGGTTGGCCTTGTCCTGGCCCTGGATGTCGGGCGCTGAGCCATGCTGCGCTTGGGCCATGCAGTAGCGGTCGCCGGCGTTGATCGCACCGCCCAGGCCGAGGCTGCCGGACAGCTCGGACGCGAGGTCCGACAGGATGTCGCCGAACATGTTGGTCGTGACCACAACGTCGAACCGCGCGGCGTTGCGGACCAGCATTGCCGCCATCGAGTCGATGAGCTGGTCGTCCACTTCGATGTCCGGGTAGCCTTCGGCCACGGCCCGGCATTCCTTGAGGAACAGCGCGTCCGACATCTTCAGGACGTTGACCTTGTGCACGTAGGTGAGCTTGCGGCGCGCCCGGGTGCGGGCCAGTTCGAAGCCCGCCTGGGCGATCCGGCGCGAGCCCTTGGACGTCACCTTGCGCATGGCGATGGCGACGTCGGGCGTCGGCATATACTCGCCGGTGCCCATGAACATGGTGCGGTCGGCGTAGAAGCCCTCGGTGTTCTCGCGCACGATCACCAGGTCGATCGGTGTGCGGCCGTAGTACGGCAGCCCCTCGCGTGAGCGGCAGGGCCGGATGTTGGCGTAAAGGTCGAGCTGCACCCGCAGGTGGGCGGAGCCGTTGATGCCGCCCTTGTCGCGGGCCGGGTAGTCGGAATGCGAGACCGGGCCAAGGATGATGCCGTCCGCCGCGCGCGCAGCTTCCAACACCTCCTCGGGGAAGGTCGAGCCGTCCTTGGCCAGGCGCGAGAGGCCGATCTCATGCGTCTCGAAGGTGAGGTCCAGCGACAGCTTTCGGTTGAGCACCTCCAGGACCTGCATGGTGGCGTCGGAGATTTCGGGCCCGATGCCATCCCCGGGCAAAACGACGAACCGCATTGTTGCTTTCCTCCCGTTGAGCCTGTCCGCCGCCTATGCGCCGGCCAAGAAGTCAAAGTCGCAGCCTTCGGGCGCCTGGGTGACGGTGCGGCGATACAGCGCCTTGTAGCCGCGGGCGGGCGCCGGCGGCGGCTGGAATCCCTCCAGCCGCCGGGCGATCTCGTCCGCGTCCACCAGCAGGTCGATCCGCTTGTTCTCGATGGACAGCCGGATGCGGTCGCCGTTCCGCACGGCACCCAGCGGGCCGCCGATGGCCGCCTCCGGCGCGACATGCAGCACGATGGAGCCGAAGGCGGTACCGGACATGCGCGCGTCGGAGATGCGGACCATGTCCTTTACCCCGGCCTGGGCCAGCTTCTTCGGGATCGGCAGGTAGCCGGCCTCCGGCATGCCCGCCGCGTGCGGCCCGGCGTTCTGCAAGACCAGGATGTCGCCGGCGTTCACGTCCAGCATTGGGTCGTCGATGCGGGCGGCCAGGTCCTCAAGCCCGTTGAACACGACGGCGCGCCCCTCCGACTCGAAGAGCGACGGCGTCGCGGCGGCGCGTTTGAAGATGGCCCCATCGGGCGCCAGGCTTCCGCTCAATGCGACCAGTCCGCCAACCGGGGAAACAGGGTTGGAGAAGGGGCGGATTACGGTCCGGTCCACCCAGTCGAACGGCTCGTCCAGGCGCTCGGCCAGGGTGCGGCCCTCAACGTCGGTCGTGTCCAGGTGCAGCAGCGGCCGCAGCTCGCGCAGCAGCGCGCCCATGCCGCCCGCGGCGTGAAAGTCCTCCATGTAGCCGTCGCCGACGGGCTTGAGGTCCACCAGCACCGGCGTCTCGTCCGATAGCTGATTGAAGCGGTCGAGCGAGATCTTGATGCCGAGCCGCCCGGCGATGGCCGTCAAGTGCACGATGGCGTTGGTCGAGCCGCCGACCGATTGCAGCACGCGGATCGCGTTCTCGACCGACTTCGCCGTGATCACCTGGTCCGGCCGGATACGGCTGGTGATCAGCCGGACGGCGGCCTTGCCGCATTCCTCGGCCGCGACAAGACGGTCGGCATGCACGGCCGGGATCGCGGCGGTGCCGGGCAGCGACATGCCCAGCGCCTCGGCGATGCACGCCATGGTGGACGCCGTCCCCATCACCGCGCAGGTGCCAGCGGTAACGGAAAGCCGTCCCTCCACCGTCTCGATCTCGTCGGAATCGACCGATCCGGCCCGGTACTTCGCCCAGAACGCGCGGCAATCCGTGCAGGCGCCGAGGCGCTGCCCCCTGTGCCGCCCGGTGCTCATCGGCCCGGTGACGAGCTGGATCGCCGGCAGGTTCGCGGACGCGGCGCCCATCAGTTGCGCGGGCACCGTCTTGTCGCAGCCACCGATCATGACGACGGCGTCCATGGGCTGGGCGCCGATCATCTCCTCGGTGTCCATCGCCATCAGGTTGCGATACATCATGCTGGTCGGGTTGAGGAACACCTCGCCCAGCGACACCGTCGGGAACGGCCGCGGAAGGGCGCCGGCCGCTAGCACCCCGCGCGAAACGGCGTCCACCAGGTCCGGCATGTAGCGATGGCAATTGTTGAAGCCGGACGGCGTCATGACGATGCCGACGATCGGCTTGTTCAGCGTTTCGGTGGACAAGCCCATGGACCGCGCAAAAGACCGGCGCAGGAAGCGGGCGAAGTCCTTGTCGCCGTAGTTGGTGAGACCCCGGTCGAAGCCATGGAGGCCGTCTGGTTCGTCGGTCATGCCGGGTCCTTCCTGCTTCGATATTCCACGCCCAGGAGCTGCTCGAAAACACGCACCATGGCGCCCTTGTCCTTGTCCCCGTGCCCTTGCAGCAGGGCCGACTGGTAGGTGGCCGTCGCCGCGGCCAGGACGGGCATCGGGATGCACAGGTTGGCCGACAGCTCGGCGCCGCTGACCAGGTCCTTGTAGGCGTGGTGCATCGGGTAGCCATCGGTGAAGTGGCCGCGCAGGATGCGGGGGACGAAGAACTCCGAGGCGTAGCTGCGTCCGGTCCCGCTGTTGATGACCTCGCCGACCAGGTCGGGGTCGAGGCCCATCTTGACCGCCATCGGCAGCACCTCGCCGAGGGCGGCGGCGTTGATGTCGAACAAGAGCTGGTTGATCAGCTTCGTCAACTGCCCGCTCCCGGTCGGGCCCATGTAGAGGATCTTGTTGCCGATCAGGTCCAGCAGCGGCTTGACTTGGTTGAACGTGTCCTGCGCGCCGCCGCACATGACGGTCAGCGTGCCGTCGATCGCCCGCGCTTCCATGCCGGAGATGGGTGCATCCAGGAACCTTATCCCCTTCGCCGCCATGGCCCGGCCGATCTCGGTCGTAGTCGAGTAGGTGATAGTGCTGAGGTCCACGACGATCTGACCCTGGTGGAGGCGGGGCAGCAAGCCGTTCTCGCCCGTCAGCACCGCTTGCACCACGTTCGAGCTTGGCAGGCAGAGGAAGATGATGTCGGCATCAGCGAGCTCGGCGGCGTCGGTCGTGCCGTTGCCGCCCTTGGCCTGGAACTCCGCAAACCAGCGGTCGTCGCGGTCGCTGACCGTCAGCGACGCCCCGCTTTTCATGAGGTTGGCGGCGATGGGCCTGCCCATCTGGCCAAGGCCGATGAATCCGAGCTTCATGACGTCCTCCGACATTTCCGACCTGGCGAGGCGGATTATCGATATAGGTAGATCACGCAGCCATGCATGTCCAAGGCAAAGCCGGTATCATACGATGCGATCTGCGCTTCGCCTGAACCTAGAGTTCTGGGCGTGGTTCAGAACCCGCGTGCGACAAAATGCCCCCGTCGTCAGCAGCGGCCAAAAACTTCTGGCCCCTGGATCTCGTCAACTGGAGCGGGACATACGTATATCCGTCAACGCGCCGCTGGGAGTGGCAGCCAAAACAGCCTAACCGGCTGCTGCACCTCGGATTTACCGCCGTGGAAGGCGGCGGCCCGGTCCAACTGCGGCACCGGCATCCAGATCCGCCGCTCGGCATCGATCCACATGGCGTCGATCCAGTGCAGGCGAGGGTCTTGCACGACCGTCGAGATCGTCCCGTCGGCCGCGCGGCGTTTGAGGCTGTTGCTGGCGAGATCGCTGAAGTAGAGGTCGCCGTTGACGTCCATGGCCGTGCCGCCGACGGGGGGAAGATCGGCCCATGGCTCGACTTTGCTCGCGATGGCATCGGTCCCGATGCTGAAATCGTCGAGCCAATGGGTCTCGATCCGCGACCAAGGCCCTTCCAGCGGCCCAAAGTAAAACCATTCTCCGTCTGGAGAAATCTCCATCGGGTCGGCATTCACTTGCAGCGGTTTGCCATCAGGACCAATGACGGTCGCGCCATCGACGATGATCGGGCGGTTGGGCGGCGCGGTTGTGGATGCAGCGTTGTTCAAAACCCGCCGCATGGTGCCGGCCGCAAGATCGACCACAATGATCCCCGGCTTGCCGGCATCGGTCGAATAGGCGAAACCGCCGTGGAACCGGACGTCGTCGACATAGCTGCCCGGCAACGCGATATCCGGACCGAACGGGATGACGCGCACCACCTTGTTGGTGGCAAGGTCGATCTGGACCAGCTTGGCCCCGCCTGGCAGCGGGTTGCCGCCGAACTCGGGCGAACCGGTGTCGACCGCCCACAACGACCCCTTGCCGTCGAGGCGGATGGCGTTCACGTCGACAAAGGCGTGCGAGGGGTCCGCTCCCGCCTGCCAGGCGTTCCACGCCGCATCCGGGTAGGGCGCAGGCTGGCCCTTGTCGTCCAGCAGGCCGACCGCAGGACCCTTCGAGCCGGTCCAGCGCGGACCCGACACGAACACCCTGCCGCCCCCGGCCGCGACCCCGTTCCAGACCATGGAGTGGCTCTGCGCCGCTTCAGTCAGGTCCGGTGGCTGGGCCAATACCGGAATGGCCGTTGATGAAATCAAGGCTGCCGTTACAGCCGCAATCAGACCGCCCTTCATTGCCGAGTCTCCTTGTTATATTGACAAAATCCGCAAGTATGTTGCCGGGCGCTTTGTTGAACCGAAGGTCATTCTGGACATTGGCTGCAAAGCGCGACTCAGGCTGCCACGTCCATGGCAGCACCACGCCATCGTCCCACCTGGTTGAGGCGTTTTTAGTGAACGCGACGCCGTTGTCGGTGAGCGCGGTGTGAATCTGGCAGGGGGAACGCTGCGACGACGCCGCGCATGAACTGGGCGCCGGTGCTCCCTCCGGGGGATCGCTGCGCGATGGTGCTGCAGGCCTTGGGTCCATGGCAGCATCGGCCGTGTTGCCTCGCTTGCGCCATTTCAGGACGGTTTTGGGGTTGAGGCCGTATTGGGCGGCGAGGGCGCGGGACGACGCTTGCGCCGCTTGGATCTCGGCTCGAACGCGCGGCGTTGTCCGGGCGCTGCCGTGAAGAACCGCTGCCATAGGGCATCCTCCCCCTGACGGGTCAAGGATGAGCTTGCACCATCATACTCCGGGACTGAACATCTCTAGACCCAACGACGCCAATGGGTTGAGCAGTGCAAAAGTGATAACCGGAAAAGCGGGCCGTACGTCTTCATTGCCGATCGCGGATTACGCTGCCCCGTCCGCACGATCGACTTAGAACCGGTCGCTGGCTGCTGCAGCCGCCACATAACGCGCGGCATCTTCCGCGAGCAGCAGCCGCGCCACAACCAACACGTCGGCTGCCGCCTTAACCTTCGCCACATACGCCTCGCGCGTGCCATAGCGCTCCTCCAGCGACAGCCGGGGATCGCCGGTGCGCTCGCGATCGGCACGGGTGCGGGCGAACGGAATGAAAGTGCCGTCGCGGTCGCAGAGTTCGGACGGGAGGTCCTTGTAAACGTTGGTCCCGGTATAAGTGCCGAGCGGCGCCGCCAGATGCGGCAGCCGTAGGCCGGCGACCTCGTTGCCATCCGCGTCCACCGCCGCCACCATGGTCGGATACGGCTGCACCGGAGCGGCGGGCGGATCGGTCCAGTCCACCGGCCGCCCGATCGCGTTGTCGCCCAGCGCCCATGTCACGTCGGGGACCGCGGGCATATGCACCGCTGCGGCCGGAACCCCGGTCTCGTCGCCGCGCCGTGGCACCATGCTGTCGGGCGGCACCGTCCCGGCCGCAACCCAGGCGTCGAGGTTGGTCAGCATGGCCCGCAACGCCGGGCCGGCGCTGTTGGGATTGCGCGGGTTGGCGCAAAAGCCCGGCGTGGCTTGGCTGCCGGCGTGGCCGCCGTGCTGCGTTCCCGCCACCAGCATCATCCGCATCCCAGGCGGCAGCGCGACATCCGCGCCGGCCCCGTCCGTGTGCACCAACGAGGCGCCCTTTTGCCAATATTCGGTCGAGGTGTTGCTCTCGATAATTAGCGGATCGCTGCCGTCGCCATGCAGCAGGCTCCGGCCAGGCCCATAGCCGAATGGCGGCCAAACCTCGGGATAGAACCGGTCCTCGTGCTGGGTCGCGGTGCGGCCCGGCATGGCGAACGGCTCGTTCGCGAACACCTTGCCCGCGCCGGAGATGTGCGGCAGCACGCCGTCGAACACCCGCTGGCCTGCCTCGTCCTGGTTCATGCCGAGTTCCAGGAAATGGCGGAGGAACCGGCCGCTGAGCGAGACGCCGATCGCCAGGGTGCGCCGTATCCCAGGTTCGGCCCGCATGGCGCTGACCAGGTCGCGCGTGGCGGCGAAGCCGATGCCGTCCACGGTGGGCCGCGTCGCCTCGTAGGTCAGCTCGTAGATGCGGCGCGGCGTCGGCGTGGCGCCGTATGGCATAAGCTGGATTGTGCTGCTGTCGACCCAGCGGAAATCGTCGGGGCCGAGCGGCGTCGGCGCGTCGGCCTGGCGGCTGCGGACCGTGAGGCGCGCCGTGTCGGTGTTGGCGACCGGGTAGGGCAGGCGGATGCGCTGCATCGGGTCCGCGCTGCGGGTCCCGGCGATGAACTCGTGCCGGATGCGCTTGACGATGCCGAGGCTATTCTGCGTGGCTACCGGCACCCGGATGGCCATGCCGTTGTTGGCCCCGGTCACCTCGGGCTGCCAGCCGGACCAGACCATCGTGTCGCCGCGGCGGAAGGTGAAGGCGTTGCCGGCGTCGGCCAGGGTGCGCGGGTCGTTGACGCTGCCGTTTGGCGGTTCCGGCGCGTCGTTGAGCCAGGACATCAGGAACTTGTTGCCGCGGTTGGTGACGTCATACAGCAGCACGCCGTCGCCGCGGGCCGGGTCGGCCGGGCGCAGGATGAACACATCTGTGTCATACTCGACCCTGCCGCGCGCGTTGCGTGGCGCCTGGCCGAGCAGGGCGATACCTGCGTTGGCCGGGTCGCTGGGGTCGAGCTCGCCGCGCGCCAGGGCTCGGATGCGGACATACGGGCCGGCGTCGCCGAAGCTCGCGCCATCGGCAAAAGGCTCCTGCGACAGGATGGCGAGCTGGGTAAGGCGCGCCATGGCCGGGGTCGCCACGCACAGCGCCCACAGGCCGAGCCCGGCAGCAATCGAGTTTCGCATCTTTCCCGCCCAACCTACGTTCATTGCCTGGGCGACAGGCTGGGCTGGCCGGACGGCGCTTGTCAACGCGTTGCGGACACCCCTATTTTCAGCTCTGGAACGGACTATATTCTTCGCTGCTAACAGGAGACCTGATCACATGCGTCGTTCCTCTTCTTTCATCGCTGCCGTTGCGGTCGCTGCCCTGGCGCTCGCGCCCTCGCTTGCGGACGCGCGGGCCGGTGGCGGAAGCTCGTTCGGCAGCCGCGGCGGGCGCACCTTCACGGCCCCGCCCACGACCAACACGTCGCCATTCACTGCAGCGCCGATGGAGCGCAGCATGACCGCGCGCCCGGCGCCCAGCCCTGGCTACGGCGCGCCGGCGCCGATGGCTCCCGCATTCGGCGGCCGTTCGGCATTCGGGTCCGGCCTGCTCGGCGGGCTGCTCGGCGTAGGCCTGGGCAGCATGCTGTTCGGCGGCGGCATGTTCGGCGGTGAAGGCGGCATGGGCGGGATGGGCTTCATCGGCCTGCTGCTGCAGGCGGCGCTGCTGTTCTTCGCGGTGCGCTGGCTGTATCGCATGTTCATGCGCCGCCAGCCGGCGATGGCGGGCGGACCCAGCTTCATGCGCACGCAGCAGCCCGGCCCAATGCCGGGCGTGGCTATGCCGGGCGTGGCTCCTGGCGCACCCCGTCCAGCGGCGACGGTCCAGATCGGCAAGCCCGACTACGAGGCTTTCGACCGCACGCTGCATGAGATACAGGCCGCATGGTCGACGCAGGACCTGAATGCATTACGCGGGCTGTCCACGCCGGAGATGGTCAGCTATTTCGGCGAGCAACTGGCCGAGCAGGCAAGCCGCGGCGTGCGCAACACCGTCACGCATGTGAAGCTGGAGCAGGGCGACCTGTCCGAGGCGTGGTCGGAAGGGAACCGTGAGTATGCGACCGTCGCGATGCGGTTTTCCTCATTGGACGTGACCCGCGACTCGGCCGGGCGCGTGGTGGACGGCGACATGGCGTTGCGCAGCATGGCGACGGAGCTATGGACCTTCGTTCGCGCGCCGGGCGGGCGGTGGCTGCTGTCGGGAATCCAACAAGCGCGCTGAGGCAAAAAACCGTTTGCGATCAAAGGCCGTCGGGTCATTCCGGCGGCCTTTTGCATTTGGGGCGCCACGAACCCTCCCAGTTATGCTGCATCATCAAAACTTCACGTGCAAGTTCGACGCCATAAAGTCATAGGCCGACGCGAGGCGGAGTTGTCTCGAACACGACACGAGGTTCAATCGGTCGCATGAACGCAATCCTCCCGGCGTCGAATATCCACCAATACCGCACCGTCTTCATCTCGGACACGCATTTGGGAACGCGTGGCTGCCGCAGCGATTTCCTGGCAGATTTCTTAGGCCGGATGTCATGCCAGCATCTTTTTCTTGTCGGCGACATCGTGGATGGCTGGCGGCTGCGTAAGTCCTGGTATTGGGACGCGAACCACGACAGGGTCATCCGCCTGATCCTGCGCCATGCCCGGAACGGCGCCGCCGTCACCTATATTCCCGGCAACCACGACGAGATGTTCCGCGCCTGGCTGCCGACCGCGCTTGATCCCCACGCGCTGGAGGTTGCGGGCATCGCCCTGCGCAACGAGGCCACGCACGTGACGGCGGATGGCAGGAAGCTGCTGGTGATCCACGGCGACGAGTTCGACAGCGTGGTCCGCTACGCCCGCTTCCTCGCGGTGCTCGGCGACGGCGCCTATACCACGTCGCTGGTGTTCAATCGATGGTTCAACTCGCTGCGGCGGCGCATGGGCTATCCCTATTGGTCGCTGTCGCAATGGCTGAAGCGGCAGGTGAAGGGCGCGGTGAAGGCCATTGACCTGTTCGAGACGGCGCTTGCGGACGAAGCCCGGCGCCGCAGCTTCGATGGCGTGGTCTGCGGCCACATCCACCATGCCGAGATGCGCACGGTGAACGGCGTGCTTTACCTGAACGACGGGGACTGGGTCGAAAGCTGCACCGCCCTCGTCGAGCACCACGACGGCCGGCTGGAATTGATCGACTGGGCCGCCGTGAACGGGCTGTCGTTCTTCGAGCCGCTTGAGCCCGCGTTGGCGGAGGCTGCCTAACCGCGCCACCCTGTCCACTTGTCAACGCCATGCGTATCCTGATCGTCTCGGACGCCTGGCATCCCCAGGTGAACGGGGTGGTCCGCACCCTGTCGATGGTGGCGGCGGAGTTGACAGCGCTGGGCCACGTCGCGGAGGTCATCGGACCCGACCGGTTCCGCACCGCGGCGCTGCCGACCTACGCCAGCATCCGGGTGGCGCTGGCGCCCAGCCGCCGCCTGAGCGCCATGATCGATGCATTCCGTCCCGATGCGCTGCACGTTGCGACCGAGGGTCCGCTCGGCCATGCCGCCCGGCGCTGGGCGCTGCGGCGCGGCATGGTCTTCACCACATCGTTCCATACGCGGTTCCCGGAGTACCTGCACGCCAGGGTGCGGCTGCCGGTTGCGCTGACGTATGCCTGGCTGCGGTGGTTCCACAATGCGGGCGCGGCGACGATGGTCGCCACCGCCAGCCTGCGGCGTGAATTGGCCGGACGCGGGTTCCGCAACGTGCGCGCCTGGACCCGCGGCGTCGATCTCGTGCGTTTCAGGCCGGGCCTGGCGGGCGCGATGCCGTATCCCCGCCCTGTGTTCCTTTACGTCGGCCGGGTCGCGGTCGAGAAGAACCTGGGCGCATTCCTGTCGCTCGACCTGCCGGGATCGAAGCTGGTGGTGGGCGACGGGCCGCAGCGGGACGCCCTGGCGCGGGATCATCCGTCCGCGCATTTCGTCGGCGAGCGGCATGGGGCGGCGCTGGCGGAGACCTATGCCGGGGCGGACGTGTTCGTGTTCCCGTCGCTGACGGACACGTTCGGGCTGGTGCTGCTGGAAAGCCTCGCCTCCGGCACCCCGATCGCGGCGCATCCTGTGACTGGCCCGGCCGATATCCTGGAGGGCGCCGCGCCGGGCGTGGGCGCGTTGGATCATGACCTGCAAGCAGCGGCGATGCGTGCCTTGTCCGGGGACCGGGCGGCGTGCCGCACCCATGCCGAACGCTTCTCCTGGCGGGCCTGCGCCGACGCGTTCCTGGCCAACCTCGTGGTGGCCGGCCCCGGTTCCTGAAACCGCCGGACCCATGGTTTGCGGCACCGGGGGCTGCATGCTACCGCCGCGCCATGCCCGCCCGCCGCGTCCCGTGATCAAACGACTGCTTCGCCATCCCCGCATTGTGGCGCTGGGCGCCCAAGCCCTCGGCGCCTATCTGCGCTTTGCGCTCCGCACCACGCGCTGGTCGCTGCATGGGGTGGAACTGGGCCGCTATTTGCACGGGACGCCCGCCGTGTTCGCTTTCTGGCATGAGTGCCTGCCATTGATGCCGGCCCTATGGACGCACGCGGTCCGGCAACGCGCCGCCGCACGCGGGCCGCACGGACGCATGCACGTGCTGGTCAGCCGCCATCAGGACGGCCGGCTGATCGGCGATATGATGCGGGGCTTCGGCCTCGATCTCGTTTACGGCTCTTCGTCGAAGGGCGTGGCGCAAAAGGGCGGCGCGTCCGGCCTGCGCGCATTGCTGGCGGTGCTGGCGGCGGGGGACCAAGTCGTCATCACCCCGGACGGCCCCCGCGGACCCGCCCGGCAAATCGCCCGCGGGGTCGCGCAACTGGCGGCCCTGGCCGGTGCGCCGGTGCTGCCCTGCTCGGCGCAGTCCACCCGCCGCCGGGTGCTGCCGACCTGGGACCGCATGATCCTGCCATTGCCGTTCGGCCGTGGCGTGCTGGTTTGCGGTGCGCCGATCCATGTGCCGCGGGAGGGCTGGGCCGATAGCCTGCCGGTGATCGCCGCTGCCCTCACCCAGGCGGCGGACGAGGCCGAGGCGCTTTGCGGAGCGTGATCGGCGGGATTTGGCATGGCGGCGCTGCCCTGGCGGCGCCCGGCCTGCGGACGATGCTGCGGCGGCGCGTGGGCCGCGGCAAGGAGATCGCGGCCCGCTTGCCGGAACGCGAGGGCATCGACCCGACGCCGCGTCCTGTTGGCCGCTTGATTTGGCTGCACGCGGCCAGCGTGGGCGAAAGCCAGTCGATCCTGCCGGTGCTGTCTGCCCTGCAGGAGCAGGCGCCGGGCGCGTCGATCCTGCTCACGACCGGCACCGTCACCTCCGCCGCCCTCTTGGCCAGCCGTTTGCCGGCGCTCGGGCTGCAGGGCGTGATGCACCGGTTCGTGCCGCTCGACGTGCCGGCATGGGTGGCGCGGTTCCTGGACCATTGGCGGCCGGACGTGGCGGGGTTCGTGGAAAGCGAGCTATGGCCCAACCTGATTGACGGCTGCCGGGCACGGGGCATTCCGATGATGCTGGTGAACGCCCGCATGTCGGCCCGCAGCCTGCGCGGGTGGCGGCGCGTGCCGGGCTTTGCGCGGCAGTTGGTGGGGGCGTTCGACCGGGTCCAGGCGCAATCGGAGGCCGACGCCGCCCATTTGCGGCTGCTTGGCGCCCGCTGCGTGGATGCCCCCGGCAACCTGAAGCTTGCGGCGGCGCCGCTTCCCGCCGATCCGGACGAGCTTGCCCGGCTGCGCGCGTTGATCGGCAGCCGCCCGGTCTGGCTCGCCTCCAGCACGCATCCTGGCGAGGAGGACGTGGCGGCCCAGGTGCACCGCAGCCTCGCCGCCGCGCATCCGGACCTGCTGACGATCGTGGCGCCACGCCATCCGGAGCGTGGGGCGGCGCTGGCGGCGGCGCTCGATGCGCCACGCCGGGCGGCCGGGCAGGGGCCGGGAGCAACGGGCTTATGGGTCGCCGATACGCTTGGGGAACTCGGTTTGCTCTACCGCTTGTCGCCGCTCGCCTTCGTGGGCCGCAGCTTGGTCGGGCGGGGCGGGCAAAACCCGCTCGAGCCGGCGCGCCTGGGCTGCGCCATCGCCGTCGGGCCGTACACCGCGAATTTCTCCGAGCCTGTGCAGGCGCTGGAGGCGGCAGGGGCGCTGACGCGGATTGCGGATGCCGCCGGGCTGGCCGGCTGGGTGGACGTCATGCTGCGCGATCCCGACAGGATGCGGGCTGCTGGGGCGGCAGCCTGCGTTGCGGCCCAGGGTGCGGCTGGCCTGCCGGAGCGGACGGCAGCGGCGTTGCTGTCCCTGGTGCGCCATAAATGAGGCCGCCGGCGTTTTGGCAGCATGACGGCGTTATGTCCCGGCTGCTCGCCCCGGCGGGCATGGTGATGTCGGAGTTGACCGCCCGCCGGATGTCCAAGCCGGGCTGGCGCGCGCCGGTCCCGGTGCTGTGCTGCGGCAATGCCGGCGTGGGCGGGGCCGGCAAGACGACGGTGGCGCTGGACCTCGCGCAACGGCTGGTGGCGCGTGGCGTGGCGGTGCATTGCCTGACCCGCGGCTATGGCGGACGGTCGCGTGGGGTGTTGCGGGTCGATGCGGCGGCGCACGACGCTGGTTTCGTTGGGGACGAGCCATTGCTGCTCGCCGCCGTCGCGCCGACCTGGGTGGCGGCTGATCGCGGCGCCGGCGCGCGGGCGGCCGTGGCGGCGGGGGCGCAGGCGCTGCTGATGGATGACGGCCTGCAAAACCCGACACTCGTGCAGGATGCTGGGCTGCTGGTCGTGGACGGCGCTGCGGGGTTCGGCAACGGCAGGGTCATGCCGGCCGGGCCGTTGCGGGAGAGCGTCGCCGCGGCTGCCGCGCGTTGCCGTGCGGCGGTGCTGATCGGACCCGATACGGCGAACGCGCGCGCTGCCTTGCCGCCGGGCCTGCCCGTGTTGACGGCGGCGCTGAAATCCGACGCGGCGCTGGACGGATTGCGGGTGCTGGCGTTTTCCGGCATCGCACGGCCTTCCAAGTTCCATGGCACATTGCGCCACGCTGGCGCCACGCTGGCGGAGTGCATGGACTTCCCCGACCATCACCGCTTCAATAATTCGGAGCTGGATCGCGTGTTCGCCCGTGCCGCCGCGCTCGGCGCAACGCCTGTCACGACGCCCAAGGACGCGGTTCGCCTGCCTAGCGCTGTCCGCAGCCGGGTCCGGGTGGTCGGCGTCTCGCTGCTCTGGGACGACCCGGCCGCGCTCGAACGCTTGTTGGCCGAGGTTGTGCCTTGAGCATCCAGCATCGAGCGGAGGCGTTCATCGCACGCGCGGCCCTGCGTTTGCTGCGCGCCCTGGGGCCGGTCGCATCCAGCAACCTGTTTGGAACGCTGTTGCGCGCTATTGGACCGCTGCTGCCGGTCTCGCGTGTCGCTGATGGCAACCTGCGGGCGGCGTTGCCGGAACTCGACGCCGCCGGGAGGCGCCGGGTGGTGCGCGGGGTTTGGGAGAACCTGGGCCGCACGATTGGCGAGTTGCCGCATATCGGCGGCCTGCACGAAACGGACACTGGTCCAGGCTGGGAGCTTGTCGGCGCAGAGACCGTTGATTGGCTGGCGCAGAAGGGTGGCCCGGCGATATTCTTCAGCGCCCACATCGGAAACTGGGAAGTGCTTCCCGTCGCCGCAGCGGTCCGTGGCGTGCCGTTCTCATTGTTCTATCGCCCGGCGGAGAACAAGCAGATCGACGCCATGATCCATGACCTCCGGCGCCAGGCGGCCCGGGCGGACGTCCAAATGTTTCCCAAAGGGGCAGCCGGCGCCCGCCAATCCCTCGCATACTTGTCGCGTGGCGGACGGCTGGCCATGCTGATGGACCAGAAGATGAATGACGGCATCGAGGCGCGGTTCTTCGGGCGTCCGGCGATGACCGCCCCAGCATTGGCCGCGTTGGCGTTGCGCCTGCGCTGCCCGGTCATCCCTGCCTATGTGGAGCGGTTAGGCCCCGCCCGGTTCCGTGTCGTATGCGAGCCGCCGCTTATCCTTCCGGACAGCGGCGACCGCGCGGCGGATGTCGCTCGACTGACTCAGACGGTGAACGATACGATGGAGCGCTGGATCAGGGCCAAGCCGGAGAGTTGGCTATGGCTGCACCGGCGCTGGCCCAAGGCTAATCGCGAGCCTAATACCGCGCCTTCACCGGAACCTTGATGATCTCGGGCAGCGGCGACCGCTCCAGCGACTTGATCGCGGGCCGGGGCTTGCCGGAGGCCGCGCCGATGGTGGCGTCCTGCTGCTCGATGATGCCCTGGGCCGGCATGTCGCCGTCCAGGCCGGCCAGTGCCGTGCTGGGCACGCGCCGGTTGCTGGTGCGGCTGCCGTCGACATAGGTGACGTCGAAGGCGACGAAGCTGCTCTCGATTTTCTTTTTAGGCGCCATCGTTGCCTCCGGAGCTGGCGCCCTCGGCTGAGGAGGGCTCGGCGCCGGACTCGATCTCGGCCTTGCGTCGGGCGGCGGTTTCTTCTTTTTCCCGCAGTTTCTCGTCTTTCTTGGCTTGCTTGGCGCGGTTCCGCTCGGCCCGCTGCATATTGTAGTTGGGCTTGAACACCATTGGCTTTCCTTGCGGCGGAGGGTTGGGAAAAGACCGCGCTTCAGCTTTGGCCGAGCTGGCTTTCACGCACGACGCGCTCATGCCCGTCGCGGGAATTCTTGATACGATATTGCAGGTCCCGGGTCTCGCTGGGCATCTGCCGCACCACGGTGTAGCTCCCCCGCGGCGCATTGCCATCGAATGCGCTGGGGGAGAACTCCACCTTTTGGCCGAAGGCGAACTTATGGGCTGCCATACAGGTCGCCTCCGGTCGCCGCCATGAAGGCGGCTCTAGGGTTGAAGAATTATGCGGCTTGCAGGTTGACCGCGGAGGTCTTGCCCTGCTGGCCGCGCTCGAGTTCGAAGCTCAGCTTCTGGCCCTCGTTCAACGAACCCATGCCGGCGCGCTCGACCGCGGAGATGTGCACGAACACATCCTTGCTGCCGTCATCCGGCTGGATGAAGCCAAAACCCTTTTGCGCATTGAACCACTTGACTGTTCCGACTGCCATAACATGCTCTCCATAGCCACGGCGGCCCGCACGGTGCAGGCCGAATTACTTTTACATTAGGGAGCACCGGAGAAGCCGCGGACCTCGAAATAGTCGAGGTTCGACAGGCAAAGTTCCAAAGACTGGCTGGCCCAACACGAAAAGCGCCAATCCCTACATGGGCCTCCGCTGCACGAAAGTAAAGCAGGAGGGCGGAATATGTTCAGATCGGCAGCGTTCCTTGCCCGGTCCGGACCGGGCCATCTGCCACTGCGCCGGCCTCGCCGTCGCCAAACCGCAGCCGCAGCCGTCCGCCTGGAACGATCCGCGCCGCCGCCGTGACCGCCTGCCCCTCCGCATCCAGCACCATCGCATAGCCGCGCGCCAGCACGGCTTGGATCGACACAGACTCGAGCCGCCCCGCCATGCCGGCCAGCCGCGCCCGCGACTCGCGCAGGCCGGCATGCAACGGTGCGGGCGACAGCCGTCCCAGGACCGCGCCGGCGCGTCCTTGCTGCCGCGTTGTCGCCTGACGCAACGCGCCGCCGAGCCGGGACGCCGCCAGCGCCACGGCGGCCCGGCGCGCCGTGGCGATAGCCTGTGGATTGGGCGTCCGCAGCTCCAACTGCACCAGCGCCGCCCGGCGTGCCCGCACCAGGTTCGGCAGCGCCAGCGCCAGGCGGAGGCTGCGCGCCTCGATCGCCTGATGCGCCACGCGCACCATGCCGGGCAGGTCCGGTATCCCGTGCTCCGCCCGCGCCAGCGCGGCGCGGCGCGCGGCCAGCAGGTTCGGCAGCGCCATCGCCAGACGTTGCGTGCGGTCGTCCAGGCGCTGCCGTGCGCTGCCCATGAGGTTCGGCAGGTCGGGCAAGCCGCGCTCGGCCCGGCCCAGCCGAAGCCGCCGCTCCTGCGTCATCCGGTGCAGCCCGGCGGACAGCCGCGCCGCCTCCTGCGCCACATTGGCCAACAACTCAGCGCGCATCGGCACCGCCAGCTCGGCCGCGGCGGTCGGCGTCGGCGCCCGGCGGTCGGCGGCGAGGTCGATCAGCGTATGGTCGGTCTCGTGCCCCACGGCGGAGATCAGCGGGATGCGGCAGGCGCAGGCGGCGCGGACCACGGCCTCGTCGTTGAACGCCATCAGGTCCTCCAGGCTGCCGCCGCCACGCGCGACGATCAGCACATCGGGCCGCGGCACCGCGCCGCCGAACGCGATGCGGTCGAAGCCGGCGATGGCGGCGGCGATGCGGGCGGCGGCGCCCTCGCCCTGGACCGGCACCGGCCAGACCAGGATGGGGCGAGGGAAGCGGCGCAGGATCGTGGTCTTGATGTCCTGCAGCACCGCGCCCTGGGCCGAGGTCACCACGCCGACGACGCCGGGGAGCAACGGAATCCGGCGCTTGCGGCCCGCGTCGAACAGCCCCTCCGCCACCAGGCGGGCGCGCAGGGCCTCGATCCGGGCCAGCAGCGCGCCGGCGCCGGCGTAATCCATGCGCTCGACGATCAGTTGATAGGAACTGCGTTCGCCGTAGGACGACACACGGCCGGTCGCGATGACCTCCACGCCGTTCTCCGGCAGCAGGCCCAGGCGCGACACCGTGCCTTTCCAGACGACGCCGCTGATCTTGCCGCCCTCGTCCTTCAGCGAGAAATACATGTGCCCGGACGGGTAGCGCTTGAATTCCGTGATCTCGCCCCGCACGCGGACCCGCCCGAACGCGCCCTCCAGCGTGCGTTTCACCGCGCCGGAGATCTCCGACACGGTGTATTCCGGGATGTTGCTGGAAGCGGCCTTCAAATCGTCCATCCACCGAACCTATGCTACAGGCGCAGTAGTTTGAAGCGGGGGCCAGGATGCGGGTGCTAGTTATCGGCTCGGGCGGTCGGGAGCATGCGCTGGCCTGGGCGCTGTCGGCGTCGCCGTTGCTGACCAAGCTTTGGGTGGCGCCGGGCAACCCGGGCACTGCGCTGGTGGCGGAGAACGTGGGCATCGCCGCCCTGCACACCGAGCGGCTGGTGCAGTTCGCGCGCGAGAACGCGGTCGATCTGGTGGTGCCGGGTCCCGAGGGTCCGCTGGTCGCGGGATTGACGGACGCCCTGGCGCAGGCCGGCATACGCTGCATTGGCCCGACCGCCGCCGCGGCGCAGCTTGAGGGCAGCAAGGCCTTCGCCAAGCAGCTTTGCGATGACGCCAGCATCCCGACCGCGCTGTGGGAGCGGTTCACCGATGCGGACGAGGCCTGCGCCTTCATTCGCCGCCGGGGCGCGCCGGTCGTGGTGAAGGCCGACGGCTTGGCCGCGGGCAAGGGCGTCGTCGTGGCCGCCACGGTCGAGGACGCCGAGGCGGCGGTCGGGATGATGATGCGCGACCGCTCGTTCGGCGACAGCGGGGCGAGCGTGGTGATCGAGGAATGCCTGGCCGGCGAGGAGGTCAGCCTGTTCGCGCTATGCGACGGCGCCGATGCGGTGTTCCTGGGGGCGGCGCAGGACTACAAGCGGGCCGGCGATGGCGACACGGGGCCGAATACTGGCGGCATGGGCGCGCTGTCCCCGGTGCCGGGGTTCGATCCCGCCCCGGCGATGGACGGGTTCATCCGCCCGGCCTTGGCCGAGATGGCCCGGCGCGGCACGCCGTTCCGCGGCATCCTGTTCGCCGGACTGATGCTGACGGCGGATGGCGCCAAGCTGATCGAATACAACGTCCGCTTTGGCGACCCGGAGTGCCAGGCGCTGCTGCCCCTGCTGCGCAGCGACCTGCTGCCAGGGCTGTTGGCGGCCTGCGATGGCGAGCTTGGGCGTTTCGATTTGCGATGGCGGGACGGCGCTTCGGTCGCGGTGGTAATGGCTGCGCCGGGTTACCCGGCGGCGGCGCAGCTCGGTTCCGACGTTGGCGACCTCAGTGCCGCGGCCGCTGTGCCGGGTGCGCTGGTTTTCCAGGCGGGCACGCGGTTTGATGGCGGGCATCTATTGGCCGATGGCGGCCGGGTGCTGACGATCTGCGGCACTGGGGCCGATTTGGCGTCGGCTCGGGCAGTGGCGTATCAGGCGGTTGGGTTGGTGCCTTGGGCCGAAGGTTTTTGCCGGCAGGACATAGGAATGAAAGATCCAGGCAAGGCGACGTAGCGGGGAAGGTTCGCTATGGACGTCGAATCGTCTTCATAAGCGGGTAACGCCTGCAAGCCGGACTGCTTGTTGTTCCTCTCTATAGCCGGCCAAAGAACCGTCGCGCACCCTCCGCCAGCACCCGCATGCCCATCGCTAAATCACCCGGCGCAGTATCCTCGGCCCAATGATGGCTGATCCCCCCGATCGACGGCACAAACAGCATCGCCGAAGGCATCACCCGCGCCATGTACTGCGCATCGTGCCCAGCCCCGCTCGGCATCCGCCGCCATCTTCCCGGCGCCAAATTCTCAGCCGCCTCCGCCAGCGCCGCCTGCCACCCAGCGTCGCACAACGCCGGCGCGGACTGGCTCATCACCTCCAGCGTCGCCACGCACCGCTCCCGCCGGTTGCTCTCCGCCACGCCCCGGCGCAGCGCCGCGTCCAGCCGTTCCAGCACCTCCATCGAGATATCGCGCATCTGGAACAGCGCCTCCGCCCGCCCGGGAATGATCGACGCCGCCCCCGGCGACAGCGCGATCCGCCCGCAGGTCCAAACCGTCCGCTCCCCGCAATGCCGCGGGAACTCCGCATCGAGCCAGGCCAGCAGCCGCACCGCCGCCAGCCCGGCATCCCGCCGCTCCGCCATCGTCGTCCCGCCCGCATGGTCCTGCTGGCCCTCGAACACGATGCGGTACTGCCAGATCGCGACGATCCCCGTCACCACGCCCACTTGCTCGCCCGCCGCCTCCAGGGTCGTGCCCTGCTCGATGTGCATCTCCACAAAACCCTTGTAGCGCCCTTCCTCCATGCGCAGCCGCGGACGGCCCGCCAGCCCGGCTTCCCCCAGCGCCTGCCGCAGCGGCTTGCCGTGATAGCGGTTGGCCAGGCCGTCGATCTCTGCGTCGTCCAGCAGGCCGATGAACGAGCGGGAGCCGAGGAATGAGCCATAGTGCCCCTCCTCGTCGGCAAACGCGACCACGTCCACCGGCAGCCCGGCGCGCGCCAGCGCCAAAGCCGACACCACCCCCAGCGCGCCATCCAGCCACCCGGCCTCGTTCTGGCTTTCGATGTGGCTGCCGGCCAACAGCTTCGGGCCGGGTCCGGGATGCCGCCCCAGCACGTTGCCGATGCCGTCCATCTCGGGCGTCAGACCCGCCTCGGCCATGCGCGCCATCAGCCATTGGCGCGACTCCATATCCTCCGGCGAGTAGGTCGGGCGGTGCACCCCGGTGCGGAAGGCGCCGATGCGTCGCAGCGCATCGAGGTCGGCCAAGAAGCGTTCGGTGTCCGGCTCGTGCGCGCTGTTTTGCATGGCGCCAGACTGGCCGGGCAGCGTTGTGCGGGCAAGCCCCTCAGGGCGCATCCATCCCCAGCACCTCGCCCGTCGCCGCCACCGCCACGGCGCCGTCCGGGCGCACGGCCTCGCCTTCCAATGAGATGACGTGCCCACCCAACGATCGCTTCTCCTTCACCGCCGTGACCCGCCAGCGCAAAGTCACCGTTTCCCCGGCCCGTACGGCTGAGCGCAGCCGGAAGTTGAAGCCCAGGCCGACCCCCGGCCCGCGCGACGCCAGGAACGCCGCGACCATCGCCATCAGCAGCGACGTCACCTGCGGCCCCGAGGCGATGATCCCGCCAAACCGCGACGCAGCCGCATAGGCAGCGTCGTGGTGCAAAGGGTTGGTGTCGCCGCACAGGGTCGCGAACTCCGCAATGCCGGGGGCGTCGAACTGCACCTCCTTCGAGAAGGTCTCGCCGACGAGGGCTTGATATTGTTCCGTGGCCATGCTGCGCGCTATCCAGTAATTTGGCCGCAACATCGCCAAAGGGGCACCCATGACGCAAGACCTGATCCTGATCCATGAGGCGGACGGCGTGCTCGAACTGCGTTTCAACCGGACGGAGAAGAAGAACGCCATCACCGGGGCGATGTACGACGCGCTGACGGCGGCGTTGCAGGGTGCGTCCGAGCGTCCGGCCGTGCGGGCCGTGCTGATCGCGGCCGAAGGCGACATCTTCACCGCGGGCAACGACATCAAGGATTTCCTCGCCATGTCGGGCGGCCTTGCCAGCACGCCGGCCTCGCGGTTCATTCACACCATCGCGACGTTTGGAAAGCCTTTGGTCGCCGCCGTGAACGGCCCGGCCATCGGCGTCGGCGCCACGCTGCTGCTGCATTGCGACCTGGTTTACGCCAGCCCCCAGGCCAGCCTCTCGGTCCCGTTCGTCGATCTTGGCCTGGTGCCGGAGGCTGGCAGTAGCATGCTGCTGCCGATGCGCGTCGGTTTCGCTCGTGCGGCGGCGCTGCTGCTGCTGGGTGAGCCGATGGACGCCGAGGCTGCATGCACCGCCGGGCTGGTGAATGCGATCGTGCCCGCGGCTGCGCTGCGCGACCATGCGCGCTCCAAGGCGCAGAAGCTCGCGGCGAAACCTCCGGCTGCGCTGGCCGCGGCCCGCGCGTTGATGCGCGGTGAGCCCGGCGCGCTGCAGGCCCAGATGCAGCTTGAATCGGCGGCGTTCTCCAAGGCGCTGCAAGGGCCGGAGTCGCGTGAGGCATTCAACGCCTTCCTGGAGCGCCGGCCGCCGAACTTCAGCGCCGCAGCGGAGTAGCCGATACCCCGGCCGGCATCATGGAAACGCTGCATCCCTGGCTTGACCACTATCCGGACGGCGTAGATTGGCACGCGCCGATCCCCGCGGCGCCGCTGCACACGATGATGCAGGAGGCCGACACGCGCTACGGCGACCGTCCGGCGTTCGATTTCCTGGGCCGCGGCACGACCTGGGCGGAGGCTGCGGCTATGACGGCGCGTGTCGCCGCCGGGTTGCAGCGGCTGGGCTACCTCAAGGGCGACCGCATCGGGCTGCTGCTGCCGAACTGCCCGGCCTATCCCGTGCTGTTCTTCGGCGCGCTGCAGGCCGGGCTCACCGTCGTGAACTTTAATCCGCTCTATACTGTGCGGGAACTGGAAGCGCAGGCGCGGGACGCCGGCATCGGGGCCATCGCGACGCTCGACCTCGCCGCGACCTACCCCAAGGCAGCGGCGCTGCTGGCGGGCGGGGCGGTCGCGCGCATCATCGTCTGCCCGTTCGCCGACATGCTGCCGGCCAGCAAGCGCACGATGTTCCGCATGCTCAAACGCCGGGACCGCGCAACGCCGCCGCAGGACGCTGCCCATATCTGGCTCGCGGACCTGGCAACGCCCGGCGCCGCGCCGCAGCCGGTCGACATCGATCCGCATCGCGATGTCGCGGTGCTGCAATACACCGGCGGCACCTCCGGCACGCCGAAGGGCGCGATGCTCAGCCACGCCAACCTGTATGCCAACACGATCCAAGGGGTACTCTGGTTCAAGGACACCCGCATGGGCCAGGAGCGCATGCTGGCGGCGCTGCCGTTCTTCCACGTGTTCGCCATGACGACGGTGCTGCTGTTCTCCGTGCACGCCGGCGCCGAGATCATCATGCTGCCGCGCTTCGAGCTGAAGAACGCCGTCCGCACCATCGCCCGGCGGCGGCCCACCTTCATGCCCGGCGTGCCCACCATGTTCAACGCCATCGCCGGGTTCAAGGGCCGCGCCGACCTGACCAGCATCGGCTTCTGCATCAGCGGCGGCGCGCCGCTCCCGGCCGAGGTCAAGGCGCGCTTCGAGGCGCGGACCGGATGCGTGGTGGTGGAGGGCTACGGGCTGACCGAGACCAGCCCCTGCGCCGTCTGCAACCCGCCCGGTGGGCTGAACAAGACCGGCTCGATCGGCGTGCCCATGCCCGGCACCACCGTCGAATTGCGCGACCCGGCCGACCCGATGCGCCGCGTGCCCCCCGGCGAACGCGGCGAGCTGTGCATCAAGGGGCCGCAGGTCATGCTCGGCTACTGGCAGCGGCCCGAGGAAACCGCCGCAAGCACCACGCCTGATGGCTTTCTCCGCACCGCCGACATCGCGGTGATGGACGCGGACGGCTATTTTTCCATTGTCGACCGCATCAAGGACCTTATTTTGGCAGGCGGCTACAACGTCTATCCCCGCGTTGTCGAGGACGCGGTCTACCAGCATCCCGCCGTCGCCGAGTGCACCGTGATCGGCATCCCCGACGCATACCGCGGCGAGACGGTGAAGGCATTCGTCGTGCTGAAGCCCGGCGTGGCCCTGACCGCGCCGGCGCTGCTGGCGTTCCTTAAACAGCACCTCTCGCCGATCGAGATGCCGAAACAGATCGAGTTCCGCGCTGCCCTGCCGCGCACGCTGATCGGCAAGCTGTCGAAGAAGGAACTCGTGGCGGAGGAGCGTGCGAAATGGGAAGCAGCGAACGGCGCCGCTTGACGGGCGGGTTGCGCGACCTTACGTATACGTCAATATGATGACCTATGCGGCATATGGCTGAGTTGTTCACCATCGGCGAGTTGTCAGCGGACTTCGCGCTTTCGCCGCGCGCGATCCGCTTCTACGAGGACCAGGGCCTGCTGGCGCCGGATCGCGCCGGTGCCCAACGCGTTTACACCAAGCGCGACCGCGCCCGCCTCCAGCTTATCCTGCGCGGCAAGCGGCTCGGCTTCTCGCTGGCCGACATTCGCAAATTCCTAGACCTGTATGACGTCGACCACACCAAGCGGCAGCAGATGGAGATGACGCTCGGACGCACCCGTGCCCGCATCGCCGATCTCGAGCAGCAGCTTGAGGATATCACTGTCACCCTGGCTGAACTGCGCGACATGGAGGGCGATATCCTCGCCTATATTGCCGCGCGTCCGAAGGCCAAATCCGCCCTGCCTGCCGACAATGCTGCCAAGAGGACCGCATTATGACCCAAGCCGTGATCGTTGGTTTTGCCCGCTCGCCCTTCACCCCCGCCGGCAAGGGCGCGCTGTCGCGCGTGCGGCCGGACGACCTCATGGCCCAGGTGGTCCGTGCGCTGATCGAGCGCACCGGCGCCAAGCCCGAGGACATCGAGGACATCATCATCGGCTGCGCCTTCCCCGAGGGCGAGCAGGGCTTCAACATTGGCCGGGTCGTGGGCTTCCTGGCCGACCTGCCGATCACCGCGGCCGGGTCGCAGATCAACCGCTGGTGCGGCAGCAGCATGAGCGCCATCCACATGGCCGCCGGCGCCATCGCGGCCGGGGCTGGGGAGCTGTTCGTCTGCGGCGGCGTCGAGAGCATGAGCCGGGTGCCGATGCTGGGCTTCAACCCGGTGCTGAACCCGCGCCTGCAACAGGAAAAGCCGGATAGCTACATCGGCATGGGCATGACGGCGGAGAACCTGGCGCAGCGCTACCAGATCGACCGCGCCGCCCAGCAGGAGTTCGCCGTGACCAGCCAGCAGCGTGCCGCGGCGGCGCAGGCGGAGGGCCGGTTCGCCGACGAGATCGTGCCGATCCAGACCAAGGCCGGGGTCGTGGACCAGGACGGCTGCATACGCGCCGATACCTCGGACGCTGGCTTGTCGACCTTGAAGCCGGCGTTCCTGGCGACGGGGACGGTGACGGCCGGCACCAGCTCGCCGCTGACCGATGGCGCGTCGGCCGTGCTGGTGGCCAGCGCCGACTATGCCGAGAAGCACGGCCTGCCGGTGTTGGCGCGCATCGCCAGCATGTCGGTCGCCGGCTGCGCTCCGGACGTGATGGGCATTGGCCCGGTGCCCGCGGCGCGCAAGGCGCTGGCCCGTGCCGGGCTGGAGATGTCGGCCATGGACGTCATTGAGCTGAACGAGGCGTTCGCGGCCCAGGCGCTGGCGGTCGAGCGCGACCTGATGCTCGACCATGCGCGGGTGAACCTGGACGGCGGCGCCATCGCGTTGGGCCATCCGCTGGGGGCGAGCGGCGCACGCATCACCGGCAAGGCGGCGTCATTGCTGGCCCGCACCGGCGGCAAGCATGCCATGGCGACCATGTGCGTCGGCGGCGGCCAGGGCGTCGCCACCATCCTGGCGCGGGCCTGATCGTCATGACGCCCGCCTTCACCAAGATAGATCGCTGCGCCGTCCTGGGCGCCGGGCTGATGGGCAGCGGCATCGCCGCGCATCTCGCCAATGCCGGCCTGCCGGTGCTGCTGCTGGACATGCCGGCGAAGGAGGGTCCGCGCAGCGCCATCGCTGCCGCCGCCATCGAGCGCATGAAGAAGGCCGACCCGCAGCCGTTCATGCTGCCGGAATTTGCAAAACTGATCACGCCGGGCAATTTCGACGATGACCTGGCAAAGCTTGCCGAGTGCGACTGGATCGTCGAGGTCATCATCGAGGACCTCGCCATCAAGCGGGCGCTGTATGACCGCATCGACGCCGTGCGCAAGCCCGGCAGCATCGTTTCCAGCAACACCAGCACCATTCCGCTGCGCTCCCTGTCCAAGAAGCAGTCGTCCGCGTTTAAGCAGGACTTCTGCATCACGCATTTCTTCAATCCGCCCCGCTACATGCGGCTGCTGGAGCTGGTCACCGGACCCGACACGAGGCCCGAGGTCGGCGAGGCGCTGACGGAGCTATGCGACGTGCGCCTGGGCAAGGGCGTCGTGCGCTGCAAGGACACGCCGGGCTTCATCGCCAACCGCATCGGCACCCACTGGCTCACCGTCGCAATCAACGAGGCGATCGCCCGCGGCCTGCCCATCGAGGACGCCGACGCGGTGCACCGGCCGATGGGCATGCCGAAGACGGGCGTATTTGGCCTGGTGGACCTGGTCGGGCTCGACCTGATGCCGCTGGTCGCCATGTCGCTGCTGATGAGCCTGCCGCCCGATGACGACTATCGCCGGGTGTTCCGCGACCAGCCGTTGGTGACCCGCATGATTGCGGAGGGCCGCATTGGCCGCAAAGCCAAGGGCGGCTTCTACCGCATGAGCAAGGCGGGCAAGGAGCGGACCCTTGAGGCGATCGACCTCAAGACCGGCGAGTATCGCCCGGCGGCGAAATCCAAGCTGGAGGCGGTCGAGGTTGGCCGACGTGACCTGGGCGCGCTGGTGCGGCACCCGAGCCCGGCTGGCCAGTATGCCAACGCCGTGCTGGTGCAGGTCCTGGCCTACGCCGCGTCGCTGGTGCCTGCCATCGCTGACGACATCCCCTCGGTCGACGAGGCGATGCGGCTCGGCTACGCCTGGTCGCAGGGGCCGTTCGAGCTGATGGACCGGTTGGGCACGGATTGGCTCGCGGGCGCGGTCGAGGCTGCCGGACTTCCGGTTCCGCCGTTGCTCGCGCTGGCGCGCGGCCGGTCGTTCTATCGCGTGCAGGACGGCAGGCTGGAATGCCTGACGCCGGCTGGGGAGTATGCTCCGGTGGCGCGACCGCCTGGCGTGCTGCTGCTACAGGACATCAAGCGCGCGGGCAAGCCGGTGCTGCGCAACGGCTCCGCCAGCGTGTGGGACATCGGCGACGGCGTGCTGTGCTTCGAGTTTACCAGCAAGATGAACGCGCTCGACCCGGAGATCTTGGGGCTGCTCGGCAAGGCGCTCGGCGTCGCGGCCAAGGGCTACCGGGGCATGGTGGTGTATAACGAGGGCGAGAACTTCTCCGTCGGCGCCAACCTCGGCATCGCCATGTTCGCCGCCAACGTCGCGGCCTGGCCGGTGATCGAGCAGCAGGTCGCGGGCGGGCAGGCGGCCTACAAGGCGCTGAAATATGCGCCGGTGCCCGTGGTCGGCGCGCCGTCCGGCATGGCGCTGGGCGGCGGCTGCGAAATCCTGCTGCATTGCAGCGCGGTGCAGGCGCACTCGGAAACCTACATGGGCCTGGTTGAGGTGGGCGTTGGATTGCTGCCGGGCTGGGGCGGCTGCAAGGAGCTGCTGGCACGCTGGCAGGCGGACCCCAAGTTGCCGCGCGGCCCGATGCCGGCGGTGGCGAAAGCGTTCGAGATCATCTCGACCGCGCAGGTCAGCAAGTCCGCCGCCCAGGCGCGTGGATTGGGTTTCCTGCGGCCCACGGACCAGGTCACCATGAACCGCGACCGCCTGCTGTATGACGCAAAACAGCGCGTACTGGCGCTGGCGGAGGGCTACCAACCGCCGAAAGTCTTCGAGTATCGCCTGCCCGGACCCGGCGGACGCGTGGCGCTCGACCTCGCCGTGGACGGGTTCGCCGCCACCGGCAAGGCGACGCCGCATGACGTGGTGGTGTCGAAGGCGGTTGCCCGCGTGCTGACCGGGGGCGAGGCCGATCCGCTCGACACCTTGACCGAAGACGACATGACGACGCTTGAGCGCGCCGCCTTCATGGCGCTGGTGCGCACCCCGGCCTCGCTCGCGCGCACCGAGCATATGCTGGCCACCGGCAAGCCGCTCCGCAATTAGGAAAACCACACCATGGCAACCTACACCGCCCCCCTCCGCGACATGCGTTTCGTGCTGCACGAGTTGCTGGACAGCAGCGCGCTGTCGGGCCTGCCGGGCTACGAGCAGGTGAACCGGGAACTGATTGACGCCGTGATCGGGGAGGCGGCGAAGCTCAGCGAGGAGGTGCTGTTCCCGCTGAACCTGTCCGGCGACGCGGAGGGCTGCACCTACGAGAACGGCGTCGTCCGCACGCCGAAGGGGTTCAAGGAGGCTTATGACCGGATGATCGAGGGCGGCTGGACCTCGCTCACCTGCGACCCGGAATATGGCGGCCAGGGCATGCCGATGCTGGTCAGCACGGTGTTCGAGGAAATGGTCAGCAGCGCCAACCTGGCGTTCGGCATGTATCCGGGCCTATCGCACGGGGCCTACCGCGCGCTGCACGCCCATGCGTCGGAGACGATGAAGGCCGAGTACTTGCCGAAGCTCGTCGACGGCACCTGGGCCGGCACCATGTGCCTGACCGAGCCGCAATGCGGCACCGACCTCGGTCTGATCCGCACCAAGGCGGAGCCGGCGGGCGACGGCAGCTACCGCATCAACGGCACCAAGATTTTCATCAGCGCCGGCGAGCATGACCTGACCGAGAACATTGTTCACCTGGTACTCGCGAAGCTGCCCGGCGCGCCCCCGGGTACCAAGGGCATCAGCCTGTTCCTGGTGCCGAAGTTCCTGCCGACAGCGGAGGGCAAGGCCGGGGCGCGCAACGGCGTGATGTGCGGCAGCATCGAGCACAAGATGGGCATCAAGGCGTCGGCCACCGCCGTGCTGAATTTCGACGACGCGCAGGGTTGGCTGATCGGCCGCGAGAACAGCGGCATGAAGTGCATGTTCACCATGATGAACGCCGCCCGCCTGGCCGTCGGCATGCAGGGGCTGGGCATCGCCGAGACCGCGTATCAATCCGCCGCCGCCTACGCTAAGGACCGTCGCCAGGGCAAGTCGGTTGCGCGCAGCGACGCCAAGGAGACCAAGAGCACCGACGCAACGCCAAACGCGCGGAATGCGGCGGACCCGATCATCGTGCATCCCGACGTGCGGCGCATGCTGCTGGAGAGCCGGTCGATGACCGAGGCCGGACGCGCCTTGTCCTATTGGGTCGGCATGGAGCTGGACCGGGCCGAGCACCATCCGGACCCGGCGGTGCGCCAGGAGGCCGATGACCTGGTGGCCCTGCTGACCCCGATCGTGAAGGCAGCGCTGTCCGACCTGGGGTCGGAGGCGGCGAACAACGCGGTGCAGGTGCTGGGCGGCCACGGCTATGTGCACGAATGGGGCGTGGAGCAGTTGGTGCGCGACGCCCGCATCACGCAAATCTACGAGGGCACCAACGGCATCCAGGCATTGGACCTTGTGGGCCGCAAGCTGGGCCAGGATGCCGGACGCCTGCTGCGCCGCTTCTTCCACCCTGTCAGCGCCTGGCTGGAGGCGCACGCCGAGGACGCGGAACTCGCCGCCTTCGCTGGGCCGACCGCGAAGGCATTTAGCCGCTTGCAGCAGGCGACGCTTACCGTTGCCCAGCGCGGCATGGCCCGGCCCGAGGAGGCAGCCGCGGCGGCGACCGACTACTTGCGGCTGTTCGCGCTGGTGGCGATGGCCTTCATGTGGTGCCGGATGGCCGAGGTCTCGCGCGCCAAGCTGAAGGCCGGCGCCAACGGCGAGGCGGCGTTCTACGAGGCCAAGCTGGACGTGGGCCGCTTCTTCATGGCCCGCGTGCTGCCGCGGCATTCGACGCACTTCCAAGGCATCATGGCCGGCGGCGAGACACTGGTGCGCATGAAGGCGGAGGCGTTCTGAACCCCGCCAACCCGGGCCGTACCGGCATCAGGCGACCGGATGCAAGCTGGCATTTGCCGCCGTCGCGATGATTTGGTGGCCCGTGGCGGTCGGATGGATGCTGTCGAAAAACAGGTAGCCGTTCTGCGCCGCTCCTTTGGCGTTCAGGGTGCCGCTTGCCGGATTGTTGAAATTACCGGTCCAGACCGGCTGCGTCACGTTGGTCAGGCCGAACGCCGCTGGATTGGCGATGCCCCGGTCCAGCAGCGAATAGGTGTCCACCAGATGCAGGTTGAGGTGGTCCGCCGCCGCCAGCTTGCCCAACGACGTGTTGATCTCGCCGTCGAAAAGTGCGGACAGATACGATGCGGCCTGCGTCGCTGCGGCACCGTGTGTCGTCTCCGAAGGCGTCTTGCCCAGGTCCGGCACGTTCAGCAGCATCAGGTTGCGCGCCCCATGCGCAGCAAGCGCCGCAACGAATGCTGTTTCGTTCGCGACTGCCTGCGCGATGTCCGCCACCGCGCCTGCCGGGTTGGCCGCATAGGCTGCGATGGCGTTGAAGACATCGTTGGCGCCAATCGAGACGGTGTAGAGCGCGTTGGCGACCGGCGCCGGGTGGCTGGTGGTGAACTGCGCAAGCTGTGACGGAAGGTCGAAGGAGTTTTGCGAATGCAGCGCCTCGGCCCCGGTTTCAGCGCCGCCGTAGGCGAAGTCGGTCCCGCCGAGCACGCTGGGTTGAGGCGCAGGCAAGCCAAGCTTGGCCGCAAGGTCCTGCACCCATACTGCCCCGTTGGTGAAATGGCCGCCGACATAGGGCGCGGTGGGCAGCGTGTGCAGGCTCAGGGCGTACACGTTCCCTGCGTCGGACAGGCTATCGCCGAAAGCGTAGATCGTGCTGAACTGCGATGCGCTGGGGGCCAACGGAGCCGACTGGATGAACGGAGCGCCGGTGGCGTTGCCAAAGGCTTCCACGATGTCATCGAGCGCGCCGCCGATGAACGTCGGGCTTGACGGTAGGCCAATGGCTTTGGGGTTCAACAAACCCATCTAAGGTCTCCAGGGGTTCGGGGTTGAGCCTAGAACACCTGCAGCGGATCGGAGTTTCGCTCGAAGGGCCTGCTTGGCATCTGGCTGGACATGGAAAAGGCCATCTTTACGTGCGGTTGCCTGGGCGCGAGAGTGGCCCGCATGACGCTTCCCCGCCCGGCCCGTCTTGACCGCGCCCTCGAAGCCCTGCCGCGGGCCTATCCCGGACCGGGCGGCGCCGTCGCGGTGCTGCACGAAGGCGAGGTGCTGGTCCGTCACGCCTGGGGCTGGGCCAACGCCGAGCGGCGCATCGCCTTCACGCCGCGCACGCTGTTCCGCATGTGCTCCATCACCAAGCAGTTCACCTGCGGGCTGGTGCTGGACGCCTTTCCCGACCCGGCGGCGCTGGACGGCGACGTGCGTGCCCGGCTGCCGCTGCTGGAGCAGCTAGCGCCCGGCGCGCTGCATTTGTGCCACAACCAGTCCGGCCTGCGCGACTACTGGGCGGTGGCGATGCTGCATGGCGCGCCGGCAGAGGCGCCGTTCGGCGATGCCGAGGCTGCCCGGGTCATCGGGGGCACCCGGACGCTGCAGTTCGCGCCGGGCACGCGCTATTCCTATGCGAACCAGAACTTCCGCATCCTGTCCGACATCCTGCAGGAGCGCACCGGACGCAGCTTCGCCGAGCTGCTGCGCTCCCGCATCTTCGATCCGGCCGGTATGGCCAGCGCCCTGCTGGGTGCCGACACCCGCGCCATGCCGGACGGCACGGAGGGCTATGAGGGCACGGCCGCGTCTGGCTTTCGCGCGGCGGAGAACCGAGTCCTGTGGACCGGCGACGCCGGCATGGGCGCATGCCTCGACGACATGATCGCCTGGGAGTGCCATATCGACCGGACGCGCGACGACGCGGACGCACTGTATCGCCGCTTGTCCGCCCCGGTGGGCTTCGGCGGCGGCGCCCGGGCCGAATACAGCTTCGGCCTGAACCGCCGGGCCGCGCTGGACCGCCCGGCGAGCGGCCATGGCGGCGCGTTGCGCGGCTGGCGCAGCCATCGCATGTACCTGCCCACAGAGCGGGTTTCCGTCGTTGTCATGTTCAACCATCTGTCGGACGCCCATGCGGCGGCGGTGGACCTGCTCGCCGCCGCGCTGGATGAGGAGCAGCCACCGCCGGCTACGGCCTTCCCGGCGCCGGACTGGCTCGGCGCCTATGTCGAGCCGGAAACCGGGCTTGCGGTGCGCATCGACCTGGTGGCGGACGGGCAGGTACGCCTCCGCTATGGCCATTCGGCGGAAAAGCTGGATGTGCGGTCCGACGGCACGGCGGGCAACGGCAGCACACGCTTGCGTCCGGGCAACGGCGGCCTGTGGATGGACCGTCCGCACGAAAACCAGAGCTCGCTCCTGCGTCCCTGCGGCGGCGCGCCGGCGACCGATATCGCCGGCCGTTACCGCTGCGAGGAACTCGATGCGACGCTGACCGTGGCCGATGCCGGCGGCGTGCTGTATGGCGGCTTTTCGGGCTTCCTGGGCCAGGGACGCATGGAATTGCTCGATCCAGTCGGGCCGGATCTCTGGGTGCTGCCGTGCCCGCGTGCGCTGGACCACACGCCGCCGGGCGACTGGACGCTGGCCATCAGGCGCGGCCAAAGCGGCGGGGCCGTGGGCATCGAGGTCGGCTGCTGGCTGGCCCGCCGCCTGCCTTTCACAGCAGCCCGGCTCCGCTGAAGCCGCCGAAGACGCCCAAGGCCGTGGTCAGCCCAACGACGATGGTGACCACCCAGAAATAGGCCCCACGCAGCCGCACCGGCTCCGGCAGGGCACGGACGCACAACGCAATCAGGAAGCCCAGCACGAGCGGCAGCAGCAAGGCGTTCATGATCTGCACGCCGATCGTCAGGGTAACGAGGTTCGGCCAGATGCCGACCATGACGGCGCAGCCGACGACAGCGGCGGCGTAGAGGCCGTAGAAGGCGCGCGCCTGGGCCGGACGCAGGTTCAGGCTGCGGCGGTAGCCCGCGACCTCTCCGATGCCCCAAGCCAAGGCGAGCGTCGCGACGATGGCCGCCACCATGCCTGCGCCCAGGATGCCCGCGCTGAACACCAGCCGGCCAGCCCCAGCGCCAAGAAAGGGGGTGAGCGCCCCGCTCAGTTCGCCCACCGTGGTCAGCGTGGCGTCCGAATGGGACTGGCCGATGGTGGCGGCGGTGGCGACCAGCACGGCGGCCATCACCAACTGGGTGACGACGGCGCCGATGGCGGTGTCCCAGCGTGCCGCGCCCAGGTGCTCAGGGCGCAGGCCTTTGTCGGCGATGGCCGATTGCTGGTAGAACACCATCCACGGCATGATGACGGCGCCGATGTTGGCCGCAGCCAAATAGACGTAGTCCTTGTTGGCAAAGGGGATGTCCAGCATCCCCGCCGCCATGTCGTGCAGGCCCGGCTGCGCGATCCAGGCGATGCCGAAAAAGGCGAACTCGAACAGGCCGAGTGCCACGGCTATGCGCTCCACCCGGCGGTAGCCGCCGGTCAGCACCACCGCCAGCAAAGCGAGCGTCGCCAATGCGAGGCTGACGGCCCGGGGAATGCCATAGAGCTCGCCGATCCCTGCGACGCCCGACAGCTCCGTCACCAGGGCGCCGAAGGTGGCGACGGCGAGGCCTGCGACGGAGATCCAGGCCCAGACCGGCCCAAAGGTTTCGGCGATCAGCTCGCCATGGCCACGCCCGGTGTGGATGCCCAGGCGGACCGTCATTTCCTGCACCATATACAGGATGGGAATGAGAACGAGCTGCATGAGCAGCAGGCGGTAGCCCCATTGCGCGCCGCTTTGGGCGGCTGTGATGACGCTGCCGACGTCGGTGTCGGCGAGCATGACGATGATGCCGGGTCCGAAGACGGCGGCATAGCGGGTTAAGCGGTTGGCAGTGAGGGCTTGCTGCACGGCGCGGAGTCCTGACGTGTTGCGAGTGCGTCGCAATTACATTATTAGGCCGGGAAGGCAAGTGGCTTCCAACCCTGCCTCAGGGTCTTCACCATGGCCTCCCAAGCGGCAGCTATGTCTTCCGCACGCCCCAGAACAGCGGGAATGGGCTGGAGATACTGGCCGAGCAGGTAGTGTGGCGCCTCATCCTAAACCTCCCAAACCGTGGGCGTGTTTCAGGAGGACGGTTTGGAAAGCAAACCTGCCGCTGGGCGGCGGTGGCGGGGCCTACTGGGACCAAACAGCTAATGCAACTCGGCAGCATCCACCGTGAAGCGGTCCTCGACGTAGCCATCCGAGCCGCCTCGAAGCCACTCACGATTGTAGATTTCGAAGATGCTTTCCTCCCCGCCGGCCAGCAACGCGTCATGGTAGTTCACCCAGTGCGCGCCGCCGATGTCATGGCCAAGATACTTCTCCGCAGCCTTGATCGCCGGGCCTCCGTTGCGGATTTTACGCAGCAGGTGCTCGAACGAACGGGTCGGAAACTCACGGTAGTATAGGCCGTGCCCGAAGCCGCCAGCGTAGATCGCCGGGCGGCCGTCCGAAAGGTGGATTTTGTGGTTGCCCTGGGTAATTGAAACCAGGATATTCGATCGGGGAATGATTTTCGGAGGCACGTAGAACAGTCGGCTCCTGTAGTCCATTTGTTCCATGTTAGACAAATCAGCGGAGGTGGGACCACGTGACTTGAAGTGGATGACCTTCGGGATTGAGACCGCATCGACTTGACTGTCGAACTCATCAAGCACGCCCAGCCCTTGCTCGGCAATCAGGAACTCGTCTGCGTCGGCAGGAATGATCCAACGAAGGTCGGGCCAGATCGACATCGCAAGGCGATACATGCCTGTCGTCTTCTGTGCCTGCATGTAACGCACGATGGGGTCTTTCAGCACCAGCAACTCAACATCGCAATGGGCGCGCCGAAACCTCTCGATGATCGAGGCGGTTGCGTCGGTCGAGTCATTATCGTTGATGATGTACCGGCGCAGGCCGCGATGGTGCAGCCACAGTAAGTTCTCCCCGATAATATCGGCCTCGTCCTTGACCATCATTATTACCGCCGCGCCGAGATAAGCCGCCGCAGGCTCATGCGGAGTTTGAAGCGCAGTTTCAATTCCGAAACGCACGATTTCATGCTGGACTGCGCCTGCCCAGGTTGTTGCGTCAATCAAGGGCTTGTCTCGCAGGGATACTGGGTCGTGCCCCCAAACGAGCCCTTCGTATGCGAGGCATTGATCGTCACCGGACATCATTGACCAGCAGGTTGCTTGACTGATGCATCTTGCTCATAGGCTAACAGGTCCAATTCACATAAGTAGCTACAAGCCTTGCATCAAAGTCATACGCATCTTGAACCGAAGATCAATCGTTTCTTTGCGCAAAATGATCATCGACGGGGCGGCCGTATGCGCCGGGATCGGCAGCCGTTCCTCATGACCGCCCAGGCACCTCCTCGGCCAGCTTCAGCATCTTGGCCGCGAGCGGCGTCTTCTCCGCATACTGCTTCCACGCGGAGCCGCGCGCGACCGCCTGCCAGCGGTCCACCGTCGCATCGTCCATCGCATGCACCGCCACCCCGGCCGCCGCGAAAACCCGCGCCATCTCGGCATCGTCCGACTGGGCGCCGGCCAGGTTGAACGGGACCATCTCCTCGCCCACCGCCAGCATCGCCTCCTGCTGCGGCTTCGTCAGCGTGTCCCAGACGCTTTTCGATACCATGATCGGCTCCAGGATGAAGAAGAAGCTGCGCTTGCCCGGCGTCGTCAGATGCTTCGACGCCTCCTGCAGCTTGAACGACAGGAAGCTGCTGGAACTCGTGCAGGCCGCGTCCATCACCCCGGTCGACATGCCGACATAGACCTCGTTCGACGGCATGGACGACACGGACGCGCCGGCCGCCTTGAACATCTCGTCCATCTCGCGCGATCCGCCGCGTATCTTCATGCCGCGGGCATCGGCAGGCTCGATCAGCGGCTGCGTGCGCGACGCCATGCCGCCCGACTGCCACATCCAGCTCACAAGGACGATGCCGCGCTGCTCCAGCAGGCCGGTCAGCTCGCGTCCGACCTCCGTCGTGCGCCAGTTGTAGCCCTGGGCGTAGCTGGTCACCAGCGCCGGCATGAACGAGATGTTCATCTCGTGGATTTCGCCGCCGGCGTAGGTGAGCGGCACCAAGGCGATGTCCAGCGCGCCCTTACGCAATCCGCTGATCTGCGCGAAGGTCTTCATCAGCGAGCCGTTCGGATAGACCTCGAACTGTAGCTCGCCCCCGGTGCGCGCGCCGACCAGGTCGCCGAACCGGCGGCACATGCGGTCGCGGAAATCCCCGGTATCGCCGGAGCTGGCGGGGAACTGGTGCGAGATCCTGAGCAGGCGCGGCGCCGCCTGGGCGCGGCCTATCAGGGCGGGTAGTGCGGGCAGGGCGGGCAAGGCGAGCGCGCCGAGCGCTGCGCGCCGGGTCAGCGGGATGGGCATGGGGTTCCTCCGTATTATCGACGCCGCTCGGCTGGCGGGTTTGCGCCGACATGCTACTCTGCCGGACGGGAGGAAGCCACAACATGGAAATACGTCCGATCGCCGGCGCGCTGGGGGCCGAAATCCTGGGTGTGGACTTGGCGTCGGGGCTCGACGACAGCGCGGCCCGCACGATCCGCCAGGCGCTGCTGGACCATCTGGTGGTGTTCTTCCGCGATCAAGACCTGGACCCGGCCGGGTTCCGCGACGTCGTCCGGCGGTTCGGCACGCCGATCGAATATCCCTTCGTCCGCGGCCTGGAAGGGTTTCCCGAAATCATCCAGGTTTTGAAGCGCGAGGACGAGCGCAGCAACTTCGGCGGCATCTGGCATAGCGACACCTCCTATCTGGCCGAGCCGCCGATGGGCAGCGTGCTGCTGGCGCGGGAGTTGCCGCCCTATGGCGGGGACACGCTGTTCGCCAACCAGTACTTGGCGTTCGAGGCGCTGTCGCCCGGGCTGCAACGCACGCTGGAGCCGTTGCGCGGGGTCAACACCTCGGCCAAGGCCGACGTGACCCGGACGCGGGAGGACCGGGTGAAGGATAGCGGAAGCGCCGCACAGCAAGACTATGCGGCCGAGCATCCCGTTGTCCGCACCCATCCGGAGACCGGGCGCCGGGCGCTGTATGTGAACATCGCCCACACCGCCCGCTTCGCCGGCTGGACCGACGAGGAGAGCGCGCCGCTGCTGCAGTTCCTATTTGCGCACCAGGTCAAGCCGGAGTTCACCTGCCGCTTCCGCTGGGAGCCGAACTCGATCGCCTTCTGGGACAACCGCGCCGCGCAGCATAACCCGGTGAACGACTACCACGGCTTCCGCCGGCTGATGCACCGGATCACCCTTGCGGGCGATCGGCCCCGGTAGCACTGGCAGGCAACGAAGGCTGCGCATTCCAGGAATTTTTGATCCAAAGGAGCTTGCATGTCGGCGACCACGAAGATTTCCGAACGCCCGGCGGCTGGCGGATGGGGCTATGACGGCGTCGCCAAGGCGTTCCATTGGCTGGTGGTCGCGATGCTGGTCGTGCAGTACTCGGTGGCGTTGCTGCTCGGATGGATCCTGCCGAAATCGGCCGAGGACAGCCTGATCACCTGGCACTTCTCCATGGGCTCGTCGATCTTCGTCGTCATGCTGGCCCGGCTGGCGTGGCGGCTCACCCATACGCCGCCGCCGCCGCCTAAGGACCTCTCGCCGGGCCTGCGGCGGCTGGCGCGCACGACGCATTGGTTGTTCTACGCCGTCTTGATCGTGCTGCCGGTGCTTGGATGGGCCGCCGCCTCCGGGCTTGGCGCCAGGGTCGCGGTGGCTGGCATCATCCCCTTGCCGCTCCTGGTCCCCAAGGACGACCCTTTCGGCAAGGCGATGGCCACCGTGCATCCCGCCATCGCGATCTCGTTGCTCGCCGTCATCGCGCTGCATGTCGCGGGCGCGCTGTATCACGCGTTGGTCAAGCATGACGGCGTGATCCAGCGCATGCTGCCCGGCGGAGCGAGCCGGCCATCGTGACGCCTGCATAGGACCCGGTCTCCTGCAACACCCAGGCGCTGGCCTGCTGGGCATTATCAGCCTGTCCCTGGGCGTGAGCCTGGCGGCCACGGCCATCGCCGCACTGCTTGGCCTGCCGCTCGGCGCCGTGCTCGCCATGTACGCGGTTCCCGGACGGCGTATGCTGGTCATGCTGGCCAACGCCCTGCTCGGATTGCCGCCGGTCGTGGTCGGACTAGCGCTGTATTTGCTGCTGTCGCGCGCGGGGCCGTTGGGCGGTCTCGGCCTGCTGTTCACGCCTGGCGCCATGGTCGCGGCACAGGCGCTGCTCGCGCTGCCCATCGTCACGGCGCTCGGCAACCGGGCTGTCGCAGCGACTTGGCGGCGCTATGGCGACGATTTCCTGGCGCTTGGCCTCACCCGCCTCCAGGCCATGCCGCATCTGTTCCGTATCGGACGCGACGAGACCCTGACCGCAGTACTGGCCGGGTTCGGGCGATCGGTGTCCGAGGTCGGCGCAATCCTGATGGTCGGCGGCAACATCGCCGGCTATACCCGCACCATGACCACGGCCATCACCCTTGAAACCAGCCAGGGCCACCTGGCCGATGCGATGGCCCTGGGCTTTGTCTTGATCGCGATCAGCGTCGGGGTGAGCAGCGCCGCTTTCCTGCTCACCGGACGGCCGGGCGGCTGGCCGGGCGAGCCGTCCCGCTGATGCGCGTCCCTGCCTGGTTCACTGCCGCAGCCCTGGTTGCTGGGTCCGCAAACGCGCAGGTCGCGCCGTCCGCGAACCAGCTTCTGCTGGGCTCGACCACGTCGGTGGAAAATAGCGGGCTGCTCGCCCACATCTTGCCCCGGTTCACGGCGCTTACCGGGATCGAAGTCCGCGTGTTGGCGCAGGGCACCGGCCAGGCGCTCGCCACCGCGGCGCGCGGCGACGTGGACCTGGTGCTGGTCCACGATCCCGAAGCCGAGCAGCGCTTCATCGCGGAGGGACACGGCGTGGGCCGGCGGGAGATCGCCTGGAACGATTTCGTCATTGTCGGCCCGGCTTCGGACCCGGCCCGCGTTGGCGGCGGGCACGACGCGGCCGCGGCGCTCCGGGCAATCTCGGCGGCACAGGCGCCGTTTATCGCGCGCGGTGACGGCAGCGGCACCAGCGCGCGGGAGCTGCAGCTTTGGCGTGCAGCCGGGCTCGACCCGGCGGCGGCACCAGGGGGGTGGTATCGCGACATCGGCGGCGGCATGGGCGCGGCCCTGAACGCCGCGGCGGCGACGGACGCCTACACGCTGTCGGACCGCGGCACCTGGTTGGCCTTCGGCAACGCCCGGAACCTGAGGATTTTGGTCGAGGGCGGCCAGAATTTGGTCAACCGCTACGACGTGATCCTGCTGCCGCCGCGCCAACGCCGGGCGGCGTCGGAAGCGGCTGCCCGCCGGTTCGCCGACTGGCTGGCGTCGCCGGACGGGCAATCGGCGATCGGCGGCTATGAGGTGGCCGGCCAGCAATTGTTCCATCCGTCCGCGAGCGGGCAATAGCCGAACGGTGCAGGAAGTGTTGGGGAGGGAGGGCATGATGCAGAGTTTCAAGGTGACCGGCATGACCTGCGGCCACTGCGTGCGGGCGGTGACGGAAGCCGTGCGCAGCGTTGACCCGGGAGCGGACGTCGAGGTCGACCTGCAGGCCGGCCGCGTGACGGTACGGGATGGGACGGCGCCCCCCGACCGCATTACCGAGGCCATCGCCGCCGAGGGCTATGCGGCGGAATTGGCTGCGGCCTGAGCGGGACTAATTCAATTGGTGCCTATCCGGAATCATTTTGAGCGGGTGCTGCGGGTTGTGGTTCACTCGGCGACAATTTGATGGTCTGAGGCATGCTGATGCGGACCAAGGAGAACCGTGGTCGTTATGACCGCAGCAAGCTGCGCTACCCGAGCGACCTGACCGACGATGAATGGGCGCGGGTCGCCGTGCTGATCCCGCCAGCCAAGCGCGGCGGCAACAAGCGGGCGGTCGATGTGCGCGAAGTCGTCAACGGCCTGATGTCATATCCTGAGCACTGGCTGCCAGTGGGCGGCGATCCCCAAGGACTTGGCCCCGCGCAGCACGGTGCATGACTACCTCGACCTCTGGAAGTGGGACGGCAGCTTGGAGCGCATCCATCATGCGCTGCATGTGCAATGCCGCGAGCTCGGCGTTTCGCGTAGCGAAATCGCCTGGGTGCGGCGGGACGCCAGCCCAACAGCGGCCATTGTTGACAGCCAAAGCGTCAAGAGCGCGGGAAAAGCGGGATCTGCAACGACCCGGCGGGCTTTGACGCGGGCAAGTCGGGCAAAGCAGCGCTTTGCCCAGGATCAAGGGCAAGAAGCGCCACGTTCTGATCGATACGCAAGGTTTGCTGTTGCACGCCGTCGTGCCTGCGGCCGATATCCAAGACAGAGACGGCGGGGTGCTGCTGATGGCGACCGTGTTCAGCCTGCACCCGCTCCTGCGCAGGCTTTATGCCGATGCCGGCTACGCAGGGCCGCAGTTCCAGGACGGCCTGCGCCAAGTCATGCGCCAGGTTGATTATGCAAGGTCGAGATCGTCAAACGCTTGGATGCGGCAAAGGGGTTCACGATCCTGCCCAAGCGCTGGATTGTCGAGCGGACCATCGCCTGGCTGAACCGTTGCCGCCGGTTGGCCAAAGACTGGGAATGCCTGAGCCGCAAGGCGCTCGCGTTCCTACGCCTGGCCTCTATCCGCCTCATGCTGCAAAGGCTGTGTCGGACTAATGGATGATCCCGGGTGAACACTGAGACCTGGAACCGTGTTTCCGGAGGAACGCACCAGTGACGTTCGCCGCACTGGCACCGGAGGCGCAAACCCTTTGGGATTCTGACCCAATAAACAGGTTCTTGTCCAGATGGGGTATACGCAACGAGGCGGCGCTGGTGCCCTACGCCGCCCGGCGCCGGTGCGGCGAGGCGACTGCGACCTCGTTCGTGGAAAGCGCCGTGGACGAGATCATCGCCTGGCGCATGACGAAGAAGCAGCAAATGCGCCGGAACAGGGCGACGGCGCAGCCCGTCCTCGACGTGCGCACGGCGGTGCTGAACAACACGCTTGAGGACGCTTTCCGCAGTCGCCACCCCGGCTTCCGGACCGCCAACGACGACCGCGGGCCGACAGCAGCAGCAGCGTGATCACCTTCCACGATCTTGCATGGTCCCCAAAGCACTCCGCGATGGCGCGGCCAATTCCCTTTGTGCCTCCGGTGACGAGCGCGCGCCGCCCTTTGAGCCCGAGATCCATGAACGATGCTTCCAGCTAGATGCAGCGGTTGAGCACGGCACGTCTTTCCGGCCGATAGCAACAGCAGCCAGTCTTCACGAGGTATTTGTAGTCAAAGTCGGCGTCAAACAGGCACAAGACATAGCAATGGCAACGTCGCACGCGTCCAGCCGTTCTGTTTCCATTATAATACCATCTCGCTTCTGCGCGGGTGATGCGGTTATGGCATGGTCCTTGCTTTGACCTTTTGGTCACTGTCCTACGAAAGTCACTGCCTTACGATGCATCATCTATCCTGCCGCGCTCTGCAACCGAGCGACTTGCGCTTCGCAACCAAAGACAATGACGTTTCAACTTAGGAGAAAGCTGATGCAACTATACAAGGCTACGATCTTGGCAGGTGCGGCGGCGGCTACGCTGGCGATATTGCCGGTGGCGACGAGGGCGGCAGAGCCGATCAAGCTTGGTGTGCTTGAGGATCAATCAGGTGATTTTGCGCTGGCCACGATCGGCAAGGTCCATGGCATCCAGATCGCCGCGGACGAGATCAATGCCGCCGGCGGCATTGCCGGCCGGAAGCTGGAGCTGGTGATCTACGACACCCAATCCGACAACACGCGCTATCAGGAGTTCATGCGGCGCGTGTTGCAGCGCGATAAAGCGGACGTGGTGTTTGCCGGCTTTTCCAGCGCCTCGCGCGAGGCCTATCGCCCGATCGTCGACCAACTCAACGGCTTCGTATTCTACAACAACCAATACGAGGGCGGCGTGTGCGACGCGCATATGATGGTGACCGGCGCGGTGCCTGAGCAGCAGTTCTCGACGCTGATCCCCTGGATGATGGAGAAGTTCGGCAGGCGGGTCTACACGATCGCCGCCGACTACAACTTCGGCCAGATTTCTGCGGAATGGGTGCGCAACATCGTCAAGGAGAACGGCGGCACCATGGCCGGCGAAGAGTTCATCCCGCTCGGCGTCTCGCAGTTTTCGTCTACGATCCAAAACATACAAAAAGCCAAGCCCGACATCCTGATCACGTTGCTGGTCGGGACGGCGCAGTCGTCCTACTACGAGCAAGCGGCAGCGGCCAACCTGCACGTGCCCATGGGCAGTTCGGTCAATGTCGGTCAGGCTTACGAGCATAAGCGCTTCAAGCCGCCCAGCCTCGCCGGCATGTATGTCACGACCAACTGGATCGAGGAGGTCGACGACCGGAAGAGCAAGGACTTCGTGGCCAAATGGCACGCGAAGTATCCGAACGAGCCCTATATCAACCAGGAGGCGGAAAACTCCTATCTGGCGGTATATCTCTACAAGGCGATGGTCGAGCGGGCTGGGGGTTCGACGAAGCGCGACGATCTGCGCAAGGAAGTCGCAAAGGGTGATCTCTGCGTCAACGCCCCCGAGGGCAAGGCCTGCCTGGACCCGAAAAGCCAGCACATGTCGCACACCATCTATTTGGCGCAGGTCGGCGAGGACCACTCGATCTCGTTCCCGAAGACGTGGAGCGACATCAAGCCATACTGGCTGGGTGATGCCGGGTGCGACCTGACCAAGAAGAACCCGAATGCGCAGTACACGCCCAGCAACCCGCCGCCGAAATAGCCCGGTCTGTCCCGGTGCCGAGCTTCGACGCTGCGTTCGGGTTCCTTTACCAATTCGGCGACGCCTGCGCGTTCCTCGTGCTGTGCGCCGCCGGGCTGGCGATCATCTTCGGCATGATGGGCGTGATCAACTTGGCGCATGGCGAGTTCATCATGTGCGGCGCCTATGTCACGGTAACGGCGGCAAAGGCCGGGCTGCCGTTGCCGTTGGCGATCCTGTGCGGCTCGCTTGCCGCGGGCGCAGCCGGCATCGTGTTGGAGCGGCTGGTCATCCGCCATCTTTACGAACGCCCGCTGGACACCATCGTGGCGACCTGGGGCATCAGCCTGATCGTGTCGCAGGGCACGCTGATCGTGCTCGGCCCCAGCCTTAATGACATCAGCACCCCGCTCGGCAGCGTCGCCATCGGCGGCTTGTCCTACTCCGTCTATCGCTTCGTGTTGATGGGCGCTGCAGCCGCCATCCTGCTGGCGTTGTATGTCCTGTTCAACCGCACCCGCTTCGGCGTGCTCGCCCGCGCCACCATCCAGGCGCCGCACATGGCCGAGGCGCTCGGCGTCGACACGCGGCTGATCTACAGCCTGACCTTCGGCATCGGCGCCGCCTTGGCCGGGGCGACGGGCGGGCTGTATGCGCCGACCTTGACCCTGGTGCCGACCATGGGTGCGCAGTTCATCATGGAGGCCTTCGTCACCGTCGTGGTCGGCGGCGGCGACGTCTTCCTCGGCACCGCCCCCGCTGGCTTGACCTTGGGCCTGGTGAAGGCGGCGATGACGACGTGGCAAGGACAGCTCGCCGGCCAGATCGGCCTGTTGGTCGCGGTCATCGCAGTAATCCGGGTGCTGCCGAGCGGCATCTCGGGACTGATCCTGCGTGAGCGCACGTAGGATGGCGACGGCCCGGCGCACCCCCAGGCTGCTGCGCCTGATTGCA
>CAXSGE010000027.1:0-47750 GCA_964236715.1 uncultured Acetobacteraceae bacterium
TCCACGCAGATCGGCGCTAGACCAGGTCAGGCAAAAATGAGGGGATTGGTGAGCTTGAGACCCACTCTCCTCCAAACTCGATAGCTACACCAAAGGCTACAAGGAACGTGGCAATCAACTTGCATATACCAATAATCGACAGCCGATATTCAGCTCGTGCTAGAGCGAAAGTATCCATTAATCGCTTCTGTCGTCCAACGGTTGAGACTTAGTCCTGATGCAACATGGGTATGCTTGGGGCTCGTTCATCGGCAACGATGAGAAGCGCTGAGGATAAATCTACTACCTCAAGCACTCCACTCCTACCGTCCCCGCCGCCGCCCAGCCTTCCGCTTTTCGGGATCATACCCCCCACCACCCGGCCCCAGCGGCTCCGGCGTCGGGTCCTTCTTGCCGCGCCCGGCAAACGCCGCAGCGCTCGCCGGCGGCGCCGGCAGCCCAAGGTCCAGCGCCTCCAGCCGGCGTATCTCGTCGCGCAGCCGGGCAGCGGTCTCGAACTCCAGGTCCGCCGCAGCGGCGCGCATCCGCTTCTCCATCTCCGCAATCGCCGACTTCAAATCCTTGCCGACGAAATCGGTGACGCCCGCATCCTTCACCGGGGCGACCGTCACATAATCCTGCTCGAACACCGACTGCAACGCCTGGCCGATGTGGCTGCGCACGCTCGTGGGCGTGATGCCGTGCGCCGCATTCCACGCGCTCTGCTTAGCCCGCCGCCGGTCCGTTTCCTCGATCGCAGCGCGCAGGCTGCGGGTCATCACGTCGGCATACAGGATCACCCGGCCGTCCACGTTGCGCGCCGCGCGGCCAATCGTCTGCGTCAACGAGGTCTGGCTGCGCAGGAAACCCTCTTTGTCCGCGTCCAGGATCGCCACCAGCGCGCATTCCGGGATGTCCAAACCCTCGCGCAGCAGGTTGATCCCCACCAGTACGTCGAACACGCCGAGCCGGAGATCGCGGATGATCTCGATCCGCTCCAACGTGTCGATGTCGGAATGCAAATAGCGCACCTTGATGCCGTGCTCGGTCAAATACTCCGTCAGGTCCTCGGCCATGCGCTTGGTCAGCGTGGTCACCAGGATGCGCCCGCCGCGTCCGATCACCACGCGCGCCTCGGCCAGCAGGTCGTCGACCTGGCGTTCGACCGGACGTATTTCGGTCACCGGGTCGATCAGCCCGGTGGGTCGGATCACCTGCTCGGCAAACACGCCGGCCGTGCGCTCCATCTCCCACGGACCCGGCGTCGCACTCACAAAAACCGTTTGTGGGCGAAACGTGTCCCACTCCTCGAACCGCAGCGGCCGGTTGTCGAGGCAGGACGGCAGCCGGAAGCCGAATTCCGACAGCACCCCCTTGCGCGCCGCATCCCCCCGCGACATGCCGCCGATCTGCGGCACTGTCACATGGCTCTCGTCCACGATCAGCAGCGCGTTCTCCGGCAAGTATTCGAACAGCGTCGGCGGCGGCTCGCCCTGCTTGCGTCCAGACAAGTAACGAGAATAGTTCTCGATCGACTTGCAGCTTCCGGTGGTCTCGATCATCTCGATATCGAAGGTGCAGCGCTGCTGCAGCCGCTCGGCCTCCAGCAGCTTGCCCTCGGCGGTGAACTGCTGCAGCCGCTCCTGCAGCTCGACCTTGATGTCCTTGATCGCCTGCGCCAGCGTCGGACGCGGCGTCACGTAGTGGCTGTTGGCGTAGATGTGCGCGTGGTCCATCGTGCCCGTCAGCTCGCCCGTCAGCGGATCGAACTCGCGCAGGCTCTCGACCTCGTCGCCGAACAGGGTGATGCGCCAGGCGCGGTCCTCAAGGTGGCTGGGGAACACGTCGATCGTCTCGCCGCGCAGCCGGAACGTGCCGCGGGCGAAGGCGACATCGTTGCGGCGGTATTGCAGCTCCACCAACGCCCGCGCCAGGGTGTCGCGGTCGATCCGCCCGCCGGCCTCAAGCTTTACGACCATGCGGCCATAGGTCTCGACCGACCCAATGCCGTAGATGCACGACACCGAGGCGACGATCACCACGTCGTTGCGTTCGAGCAGCGCCTGCGTGGCGCTATGGCGCATCCGGTCGATCGCCTCGTTAATCTGGCTGTCCTTCTCGATATAGGTGTCAGTTCGCGGAACATACGCTTCCGGTTGATAATAGTCGTAATAGCTTACGAAATACTCAACGGCGTTGTCCGGGAAGAAGCCCTTCATTTCGGCGTAAAGCTGCGCCGCCAGCGTCTTGTTGGGCGCCAGCACCAGGGTCGGCCGCTGGATCGCCTCGATCACCTTCGCCATGCTGAACGTTTTGCCGGACCCGGTCACGCCCAGCAGCACCTGGTCGCGCTCGCCCTGCTGGATACCCGCCGTCAGCTCGCGGATCGCGGTCGGCTGGTCCCCGGCCGGCTCGTATTCCGACACCACCCGCAGCCGCTTGCCCTCCGGCTTGGGCGCCTGCTTCTTGGGCACGAAGCTGACCGGCGGAGCGGCGGCGATCTGGCGGGCGAGGGACGTCGACATCCCGCTTAGGTGGCGATGGCCGGGTCCGGCGTCGAGGGGGCGGATGCCTGTTCGACCCGCCGCGCCAGGTCCTCGATCCCGGCATCCATGATGCCGAGCGAGCGCAGCCCGTCCCGCGTGTGGAACAGGTATTCGGCCGAGCTGCCGAGCGCGCCGCAGGCCGATGCCAGCCGCCGCACGATGTCGTCGCGCGACAGGCAGCCGGCGTAGTGCTCGCCGTCCCGCTGGATGGTGAAGGCGATGGCATGGCCGAACGGGACGCCGTCCGCGCCGCGCACCCTGACCCAACGCGGACGGTAGCTGCCGGACAGCATTTCCCGCCGCCAGAGCAGCGACAGCTCGTCCTCGATCAGCGCTTCGGGGATGTGGAAGGCGGCGCCGGTGCAGGCCCCGCCACGGTCGAGGCCTAGCACCAGGCCCGGATTGGCCGGCGTGCCGCGCCCGGCTTGCGTCGACAGGCAGAACGACCGGTGCCAGCCGTGTATGCGGGCGAGGCGTCGCTGGTCGAAGTGCAGCGCCGGGTTCCAGATGAGCGAACCATAGGCGAACAGCCAAAGCCCTTGCCCCGTATCCGGCCGCAAGGCCAGGATCGCCGCGAGCGAGGCCGCACGCTCCTCGTCGGTCAGGAGGCGCACGTCAGGCGCGCTCGCGGCGATCATGCGGCGCATGGCGTCGTCGCGCAGCGCCTCGCGGGTGATCACATGGGTGTTTTGGGTCACAGCGGGCTTTTGCATCTGGTCGCGCCACGCAACTCCTGGGCCAATCGTGACGCATTGGCGCCGTCGCGCGCCAAATCCACCATGCCGCCCGGTGCCCAATAGCAGCATTGCGGCACAAACGCCAAGGAACATGCCCGTGGCGCCAAGGTTCATGGGATTGACACACGCAACCGCCGACCGGGCAGGCACGTTGGCCTTCATATCGAGTCAAGGTTCCGTGATGTCCGGGAGCAACGGCCAGCTTTATTTCTGCCTCGGAAACCGCCAGTATCTATGGAGTGCGCCTGCCCGGTGCCGAACGGCATCAACTTCATAGCCAGTTTATATTGGCCGGAACCCCGGCAACCCCCGGGCCAGCGTTCCATCCGCCACAGGTCAGCCTTAGGAAACCCAGCACATGGCAGCAGACGGCGACACTATAGCGCAGGCCGGCATCGACAAGCTCTGCATCGACACCATCCGCACCCTGTCGATGGACGCGGTGCAGAAGGCGAAGTCGGGCCATCCCGGCACACCGATGGCGTTGGCGCCGGTCGCCTACACGCTCTGGCAGGACGTGCTGCGCTTCGATCCGCTGGACCCGACCTGGCCCAACCGCGACCGCTTCGTGCTGTCCGTCGGCCATGCGTCGATGCTGCTGTATTCGCTGCTGCATCTGTCGGGCACCCGGCGCATCGGCGAGCATGGGGCGACGGACGAGGAGGCGGTGTCGCTCGACGACATCAAGCAGTTCCGCCAGCTCAGCAGCGTGACGCCGGGGCATCCCGAATACAGCTACACCTCGGGCGTCGAGACCACGACGGGGCCGCTGGGCCAGGGCGTCGCCAACAGCGTCGGCATGGCGATGGCGGAGCGCTGGTTCGCCAGCCGCTACAACAGGCCCGGCTTCCCGCTGTATGACTACCGCATCTACGCCCTGTGCGGCGACGGCGACATGATGGAGGGCGTGAGCAGCGAGGCCGCGAGCGCCGCCGCGCACCTGAAGCTGTCCAACCTGGTGTGGATCTACGACAGCAACCTCATCACCATCGAGGGCGCCACCAACCTGGCGTTCAGCGAGGACACCGCCGCCCGGTTCGCCGCCTATGGCTGGAACGTGCTGCACGTCAGCGACGCGAACGACACCGCCGGGACGCTGGAGGCGCTGCGGGTGGCCGAGGGGGTCAACGACCGCCCGACCTTCATCCTCGTGCACAGCCTTATTGGCTACGGCGCGCCGAAGAAGCAGGGCACGCGGGAGGCGCACGGCGAGCCGCTGGGCGAAGAGGAAGTCAAGGCTGCGAAGCGCAACTACGGTTGGCCGGAGGACGCGCAGTTCCTGGTGCCGCCGGGCGTGCGCGAGCATTTCACCCAGCGCATGGGCGCTCGGGGGCACCGGCTGCGCACCGCCTGGATGGACATGCTGGAGCGTTACCGCAAGGAGTACCCGGACCTCGCGGCCGAGCTCGACCAGATGGACCACCATCAATTGCCAGACGGCTGGGATGCGGATATTCCGGAATTCCCAGCCGACGCCAAGGGCCTGGCCAGCCGCGACAGCTCGCAGAAGGTGCTGAACGCCATCGCGCCGCACGTGCCATGGCTGATCGGCGGCGCGGCAGACCTGGCGCCATCGACCAAGTCCAACATGACGTTCCAGGGCGCCGGAAGCTTCGAGGCGGACAACTACGGCGGACGCAACCTCCACTTCGGCATACGCGAGCACGCCATGGGCTCGATCTGCAACGGCATCGCATTAAGCGGCATGCGGGTTTATGGCTCGGGGTTCCTGATCTTCAGCGACTACATGAAGCCGCCGATCCGGCTCGCGGCGATCATGGAGCTGCCGGTCATCTACATCTTCACCCATGACAGCATCGGCGTGGGCGAGGACGGCCCGACGCACCAGCCGATCGAGCAGCTCATTTCGTTGCGGTCCGTGCCCGGCGTGGTGGTGATCCGCCCCGCCGACGCGAACGAGGTCGCCGAAGCCTGGCGCGTCGCCATGCAGATGCACGACAAGCCCGTCGCGCTGATCCTGAGCCGCCAGGCGCTGCCGACGCTGGACCGGGACAAGTATGCGCCCGCCTCCGGGCTGGATCGCGGCGCATACGCGGTCACCAAGGACGAGGGGGTGCCCGACGTGATCCTGATGGGCACCGGCAGCGAGCTGTCCCTGTGCATCGGCGCGCATGAGGCGCTGGCGGCGAAGGGCATCAAGTCCCGCGTGGTGTCGATGCCGAGCTGGGAGCTGTTCGAAAGCCAGGACGAGGCATATCGCGAGAGCGTGCTGCCGCAATCCGTGGTGGGCCGCGTTGCGGTGGAGCAGGGTTCGACCCTTGGCTGGGACCGCTACATTGGTTGGGGCGGGGCGGTGATCGGCATGCACACCTTCGGCGCCAGCGCGCCCGCCGGGGACTTGTTGAAGAAGTTCGGCTTCACGCCGGACAAGGTGCTGGAGGCAGCGCGCGCCCAAGCAAAACGCAGGGAGGGGAACTAGCCATGGATACTCATCAAGCGACGACCGGCAACGCACTGAAGCAGCTGGAAAGTTTCGGGCAGAGCCCATGGCTCGACTTCATCCAGCGCAAGTTCATTGATGACGGCAGCCTGCAGAAGCTGATTGACCGCGACGGGCTGAAGGGCATCACGTCGAACCCAAGCATCTTCCAGAAGGCGATGGGGGAGGGCACGGACTACGACGACGGCTTCAAGGAGCTGGCCGGACGCGGCGACCATGACGCGCTCGACATCTACGAGTCGCTGGCGGAGGAGGACATCCAGCACGCCTGCGACGTGATGCGCCCGGTGTTCGAGGCGACGAAGCGCGTGGACGGTTATGTCAGCCTCGAGGTCTCGCCCTATCTCGCACTGCATACCGATGAGACGGTGGAAGAGGCGCGCAAGCTGTGGAAGGCCGTCGGGCGCGAGAACCTGATGGTCAAGGTGCCCGGCACCGACAAGGGTGTCGCGGCCATACGGACGCTGATCGGCGCTGGGCTGAACATCAACGTCACGCTGCTATTCGGGCAGACGGCATACGAGGCGGTGGCGGAGGCGTTCGTCGCCGGGCTGGAGGATCGCATGGCGCGGGGCGAAAGCGTCGCCAATATCTCCAGCGTCGCCAGCTTCTTCGTCAGCCGCATCGACGCGGTGATCGACAAGCGCATCGACGAGCGGGTGAAGAACGGCGAAGCGGCGCTGTCCGCCCTGCGTGGCAAGGTCGCCATCGCCAACGCCAAGATGGCCTACCAAACCTATCTTAAAATGGTCGCCAGCCCGCGCTGGCAAAAGCTCGCGGCGGCGGGCGCACTGCCGCAGCGGCTGCTTTGGGCCAGCACCGGGGTAAAGGACAAGGCGTATAGCGACGTGCTGTATGTCGAGGAGCTGATCGGCCCCGACACCGTGAACACCATTCCGCCGGCGACGATGGACGCCTTCCGCGACCATGGGCACCCGCGCGCCAGCCTGACGGAGGACATCGACGGCGCCCGCGCCATCATGGCCGCGGCCGAGGAGCATAAGCTCGGGCTGGACGAGGTGACGAAGCAGTTGGTCGCGGACGGAGTCGAGCTGTTCGCCGAGGCGGCGGACAAGCTGCTGGGCTCCGTGGCCGCCAAGCGCAACGCGATGCTGGGCGACCAGTTGACCGGCATGGAGGCGACCCTGCCGGAGCCGCTGGCGGGCGAGGTAAAGGCGACGCGAGAAGATTGGCGCAAGCACGGCAAGCTGCGCGACCTTTGGGCGCACGACGCCGGCGTGTGGACCGGGAAGGACGAGGCGAAGTGGCTGGGCTGGCTGCGGATCGTCGACGACCGCACCCATGGCCTGCCGGCGTTGCAGGCGTTCCAGGACGAGATCAAGGCGGAGGGCTTCCAACACGTCCTGCTGCTCGGCATGGGCGGATCGAGCCTTGGGCCAGAGGTGCTAGCCGAAACGTTTGGCAAACAGCCTGGCTTCCCCGAACTGCTGATCCTCGACAGCACCGACCCGGCGCAGATCGCCGCCCTGCACGCCCGAGTGGACCTGGCGAAGACCTTGTGCATCGTCAGCAGCAAATCCGGCGGCACCCTGGAGCCGAACATCTTCAAGGCGTATTTCTGGGACGCAATGAAGCAGGCGGTTGGCGAAAAGGCCGGGCGGCACTTCGTCGCGGTGACCGACCCCGGCTCCAAGATGCAGCGCGTGGCGGAGTCTGACGGGTTCCGGCAGATTTTCATGGGCGACCCGTCGATCGGCGGACGCTATTCCGTGCTGTCCAACTTCGGCATGGTCCCGGCCGCCGCCATGGGGCTGGACCTGAAGGCGTTCCTGCACGCGGCCGCATTGATGGTGCGGTCCTGCGACGCCGGCACGCCGCCGGACGAGAACCCCGGCGTGCAGCTCGGTCTTATCCTGGGCACGGCGGCAAAGGCCGGGCGGGACAAGGTGACGATCATCGCCAGTCCCGGCATCTACGACATGGGCGCATGGCTAGAGCAGCTCCTGGCCGAGAGCACGGGCAAGCAGGGCCACGGCATCGTGCCGGTGGACGACGAGCCGCTGGGCAAGCCCGACGTGTATGGGCAGGACCGCGTTTTTGCCTATTTGCGCCTGGCCAATGCGGCGGACCCGGCGCAGGACGCGGCCGTCAAGGCGCTGGAGCAGGCCGGCCAGCCCGTCGTGCGCCTGTCCCTGTCGAACCCCCTGCAGGTGGCGCAGCAGTTCTTCCTCTGGGAGTTCGCCACCGCCGTCGCCGGCGCCGTGATCGGCATCAACCCGTTCGACCAGCCGGATGTCGAGGCCAGCAAGATCGAGACGAAAAAGCTGACCGACGCCTATGCCGCCACCGGCAAGCTGCCGGACGAGGCGCCGTTCCTGGTTTCCGACGGGATCAAGCTGTTCACCGATCCCCGCGACCAGGATGCGCTGCGGCAGGAGACGCTGGACGACGTCATCAAGGCGCATCTCGACCGCGCGGGACCCGGCGACTACGTGGCGCTGCTCGCGTACATCGACCGCAACCCGGCCCATATCGAGGCGCTCCGCAAGCTCCGCACCCGCATTCGCGACGCGAAGCATGTGGCGACCTGCGTAGGCTTCGGGCCGCGGTTCCTGCACTCGACGGGCCAGACCTACAAGGGCGGACCCAACAGCGGCGTTGTGCTGCAGATCACCGCCGACGACGCGAAGGACTTGGCCGTCCCCGGCGAGAAGTTCACCTTCGGCACGGTGAAGGCGGCGCAGGCGCGGGGCGACTTCGACGTGCTGGCGGAACGGGGGCGGCGGGCGCTGCGGGTGCATCTGGGCGCGGACGTGGACGCAGGTTTGGCGCGGCTGGCCCGTGCCGTGGACGCGGCGCTTTAGGAGGACAAGGCATGCAACTTGGGATCGTTGGACTAGGCCGCATGGGTGGCAACATCAGCCAGCGCCTGATGCGCGCCGGGCACCATACGGTGGTGTATGACCGGAACGAGGCCGCCGTGGGTGGCCTGGCGGAAAAGGGCGCCACAGCGTCCAGCGGCCTCAAGGACATGGTCGCGAAGCTTACGCCGCCGCGGGCGGTCTGGGTGATGCTCCCCGCGGGCAAGATCACCGAAACGACGATAGCTGACTTGGGCGAGCTGCTCGAAAGCGGCGACACCATCATCGACGGCGGCAACACCTTCTACAAGGACGACATCCGCCGCGCGCGCGAGCTTCGGGAAAAGGGCATCGTCTATGTCGACGTCGGCACCTCCGGCGGCATCTGGGGCATCGAGCGCGGCTACTGCATGATGATCGGCGGCGAGAAGGAGGCGGTGGAGCGGCTCGACCCGATTTTCGCGACGCTGGCCCCTGGCATCGGCACCATCGAGCGCACGCCGGAGCGGGAGGGTCACGACCCACGCTCGGAGCAGGGCTATATACACGCCGGTCCCGCCGGGGCCGGGCACTTCGTGAAGATGGTGCATAACGGCATAGAATACGGGATGATGCAGGCCTACGCCGAGGGGTTCGACATACTTCGAACGAAGGACTCCGAGGAGCTGCCGGAGGGCGAGCGCTTCGACATCAACGTGGCCGAGGTGGCGGAGACCTGGCGCCGGGGCAGCGTCGTCAGCTCCTGGCTGCTGGACCTCACCTCCATCGCGCTGACGAAGAACGGCGACCTGTCGGAGTATCAGGGCGAGGTCGCCGACAGCGGCGAGGGGCGCTGGACGATCGAGGCGGCGGTGGAGCAGGCGGTGCCAGCGCCGGTGATCACCGCCAGCCTGTTTGCGCGCTTCGAGAGCCGGCGTCACCACAGCTTCGCCAACAAGCTGCTGTCGGCGATGCGGGCGGGGTTCGGCGGCCATGTCGAGCCGACCACTCCGGGCGTGATAGCGCAGCCGGTGGAACAGCCCCCGGCGATCAAGGTGCAGGAACACGAGCGGGAGACCTGACCGATGGACGTCTCGGCGCGCCTGGCGGGACCGGAGGGCCTGGCAAAGGCGAAGCCTGCGCCGCCCTCCACCCTGGTCATCTTCGGCGCCGCCGGCGACCTGACCAAACGGCTGCTGATGCCGTCCTTGTACAACCTGAAGCAGGCCGGGCTGCTGCAGGGTAGTTTCCAGGTCATCGGCGTCGACCACAACGAGCGCGACGACGAGACCTATCGCGCCAACCTCACCGAGGCGATGCAGGGTTTCGTGACCGGCAAGGGCGGTGAATTCGCCCAGGACGGCCTGGACAACGATGCTTGGGGCTGGGTGCGCGACCGTCTCGCCTACCAAACCGGCGATTTCGAGGACCCGGCCACGTATGAGGCGCTGAAGGGCCGGATCAAGGGCAACTGCGTGTTCTATTTGGCCGTTGCCGCCCGCTTCTTCGGGCCGGTGCTGACGCAACTGGCCGATAGCGGGCTGATGGCCGAGGCGGACGGCGCGTTCCGCCGCGTGGTGGTCGAGAAGCCGTTCGGCAACGACTTGGCAAGTGCCAAGGCATTGAATCGGCTGATCCTGGACAAGATGGACGAAACCCAGGTGTTCCGCATCGACCATTTCCTGGGCAAGGAAACCGTGCAGAACATCATGGCGCTGCGGTTCAGCAACGGCATCTTCGAGCCGCTGTGGAACCGGCAGTATATCGACCACGTGCAGATCACCGCCGCCGAGACGGTGGGCGTCGAGGGCCGCGCCCGTTTCTATGAGCCGACCGGCGCGATGCGCGACATGGTGCCGAACCATATGTTCCAGTTGCTGGCGATGACGGCGATGGAGCCGCCGAACAGCTTCGACGCCGACGCGGTCCGGGCGGAAAAAGCCAAGGTGCTGCAGGCGATCAAGCCGCTCGACACCATGCGGGTGGAGCGGGACGTGGTGCGCGGGCAGTACGGCCCGGGCCGGATCGGCGACAAGGATGTGCCGGGATACCTCGACGAGCCCGACGTGACGGCGGACAGCACGACCGAGACCTACATCGCAATGCGGCTCAAGATCGACAACTTCCGCTGGGCCGGGGTGCCGTTCTACGTGCGGACCGGCAAGCGTATGGCGGTGCGGCGTACCGAGATCGTGGTGCATTTCAAACAGGCGCCTTATGCGCTGTTCCGCAGCACGCCGGTCGAAAATCTGACCCCGAACGTCATGGTGATCCACGTGCAGCCGAGCGAGGGCATCACGCTGAACCTCAGCGCCAAGGTGCCGGGTCCGACGCTCGAGCTGGGCGGGGTGGCGATGGATTTCCGCTACGCCGACTATTTCAAGATCCCGTCCAGCACCGGCTATGAGACGCTGCTGTATGACGTGATGATCGGCGACGCGACGCTGTTCCAGCGGGCCGACAACGTCGAGGCCGGCTGGGCGGTCGTACAGCCGATCCTGGACGAGGCCGAGGCCGGGCATAGCGCGATACACTCCTATGCGGCGGGGACTGCCGGCCCATCGGCCGCGGATGCGCTGCTGGAACGGGACGGACGCCATTGGCTGAGTCTCAGCCAATGAGCGGCGCGGCCCAATCGCCGGTTCGCCTGGTCGTGACCGACGTGGACGGGACGTTGGTGAAGACCGACAAGTCGCTCGCCGACAGCACGGTGGCGGCGGCCGGGCGGTTGCGGGACGCCGGCATTCCGCTCGCGATCGTGAGCGCCCGGCCCCCGCGCGGCCTGCTGTGGATCGCCAGCGAGTTGCGGTTGGCGGGCCTGCTGGCCGGGTTCAACGGCGGCACCATCGCGCAGCCGGACGGGACCGTGGTGCAACAGCGCACCGTGCCGCCGGATGCGGCCCGTACGGCGCTGGCGCTGTTCGCCCGCAATGGCGTCAGCGCCTGGTTCTTCACCGCGCAGGAATGGCTGGTGCAGGACCCGAACGGCCCGCATGTCGACCACGAGCGCCATACCGTCCGGTTCAACGAGCGCGTGGTCGAGAGCTTCGAGCCGTATATCGACCAGGGTGGCAAAGTCGTAGGCGTGACCGACGACGCCCCCTTGCTGGCCCGGCTGGAGGGTGAACTGCAGGGATTGCTGGGCGACACGGCCAATGCCAAGCGGTCGCAGACCTATTACCTCGACGTGACGCACCGGGAGGCGAACAAAGGCAATGCGGTCCGCGCGCTGGCGGCACATTTGAATGTCGACCTCGCGGACGTCGCGGTGCTGGGCGACATGGCCAACGACTTGCCGATGTTCGATGTCGCCGGGTTCGCGGTCGCGATGGGCAATGCGTCGGCGGAGGTGCAGGCCCGCGCGAGTGCGGTCACCGGCTCCAACGACGCCGACGGCTGGGCCGAGGGGATCGACCGGTTTATCTTGCCGCGAGGCCGCTGATGCACGTTTCTGCCGATCCGCAGGCCCTCGCCGTCCATGTCGCGGGCTGGATGACCGGCATCTTGCGGTCGCGGCCCGGCCCGGTGTCGGTCGCGTTATCCGGCGGTTCGACGCCGAAGCTGCTGTATCAGGACCTGGCGGCGGCGCCGTTCGTGGACCAGGTGCCTTGGGACCGCGTGCATTGGTTTTGGGGCGACGAGCGTTTCGTGCCGCAATCCGACGAGCGCAGCAACTACCGCATGACCATGCAGGCCATGCTGGACCGGGCCGTCGTGCCGCCCGGCAATGTCCACCCAATCCCGACGGACGGCGTGACCGCCGATGAGGCCGCGTCGCGCTACCAGGCTCTGCTGCAGGCGTTCTACGGCGCCCCGGCGCTTGATCCCGCGCGGCCATTGTTCGACATCGTGCTGCTGGGGCTGGGCACCAACGGCCACACCGCATCACTGTTTCCCGATACGCCCGTGCTGAATGAGCGCACCGCCTGGGCGGCTGCGGTGACGCCGGCTGGCGAGCCTACGCGCATCACGCTCACCTACCCGGTGCTGGAAAGCTGCCGTCACGCTGCCTTTCTGGTGGCCGGCGCGGACAAGCGGGACGTGCTGGCGAGGGTGCAAGCGGGCGCGCCTGACCTGCCGGCGACGCATTACCATCCCGCAGGCGAACTGCACTGGTTCGCCGATCAGGCCGCAGTGGGCTAGAAGCTTGGCGAAACCGGGGCTATCGTTGCTGCCATGAGCGCCAAACCTTCGCCTGCTGTCTTGGTCGTCATGGGCGTGTCCGGCTCGGGCAAGACCACCATCGCGGCCCTGCTCGCGGGCCGGCTGGGCTGGGAGTTCGAGGATGGGGACGACTTTCATCCGCCGGAGAACGTCGCCAAGATGCACGGCGGCACACCGCTGACGGACGAGGACAGGTGGCCTTGGCTGCAGGCCATCGCGGCCTGGATCGACGCCACGCGGTCCACTGGACGGCACGGTGTCGTGGCATGCTCGGCGTTGAGGCGCGCCTACCGCGATATCCTGGTCGGCAGCCGGCCCGACGTGCGGCTGGTGTACTTGCAGGGCGACAAGCAGTTGATCTTCACTCGGCAGGCGGCGCGGCTGAACCACTACATGCCGGCGACGCTGGTCGACAGCCAGTTCGCCGCATTGGAAGAGCCAGGGCCGGATGAGGACCCGATCGTCACCTCGGTCGCGCCGCGCCCTGCCGCCATCGTGCAGGCCATTGTCGCACAATTGCCGGAGTTCGCCTGATGGCTGTGCCGCTGGACCAGGCCGCGTTGAAGCAGCAGGCGGCCGAAGCCGCGGTGGCGGAGGTCGTTGATGGCATGGTGCTCGGTTTGGGCACCGGATCGACGGCGGCGCTCGCGGTTGCGGTCCTGGGGGCGCGCGTCCAGGCGGGATTGCGCATCGTGGGCATCCCCACCTCCGAGCATACGGCGGAGCAGGCGCGTGGTTTAGGCATCCCGCTTGCGAGCTTTGCCGAGCACACGAAGATCGACCTCACGATCGATGGCGCGGACGAGGTGCACACGGGCACGCTCGACCTGATCAAGGGACTGGGCGGCGCGCTGCTGCGGGAAAAGATCGTGGCGGCGGCGAGCCGGCGCATGACGGTCGTCGTGGACGAAAGCAAGCTGGTTCCGGCGCTCGGCGGCGTGCGGCTGCCGGTCGAGATCGTGGCGTTCGGCTGGCAGACGGCGGTTGCCCGGCTGCAGGATGCCGGCGCCGACGCGGTGGTCCGCCGTGCCGCGGACGGCGCGCAGTTCCGGACCGACAGCGGCAACCTGATCGCCGACTGCGCCTTCGCTGGCATTCCCGACCCCGCCGCGCTGCACTCACGCTTGAAGGCCCTCGTCGGCGTGGTGGAGACCGGGCTGTTCATCGGCATGGCCACCCGCGTCATCGCCGGCACCCAAGCCGGCCCGAGAATTTTGGAGCAGCGATGAACGACGCCGATAGGGAGATCAAGCCGAGCACCAAGCAAGCGGCGCGTGGAGCCAAGCCTGCGGCTCGGGGAGCCAAGCATAAGGCAGGCTCCGGCCCGATCACCCTCGCGCTCGATATTGGCGGCACGAACCTCAAGGCGGGCCTGCTGGACAGCGAGGGCGGCCTCGTGGGCGAACGCGTTAAGGTGGCGACCATGCATCCCTCGCCACCGGACCGGGTTGTGCCGGCGCTGGCTGAGCTGGCCGGGCAGCTCGGGTCGTTCGATCGCGTTTCGGTCGGTTTTCCCGGGTTGGTGAAGGGCGGCCTCGTGCGGACCGCGCCAAACCTCGGCAACAAGGAGTGGGACGGCTACGACTTGGCCGGCGTGCTGAAATCGCGCCTGGGCAAGCCGGTGCGGATGCTGAACGACGCGACGGTGCAGGGTTTGGGCGTGATATCGGGGCAGGGGCTGGAGTGCGTGATTACCCTCGGCACCGGCTTTGGCTTCGCCTTGTATCAGGAGGGCCGGCACGCCCCGCAACTGGAGATGAGCCAGCATATCGTGCGCAAGGACATGACCTACGACCAGTATGTCGGCGTCGCCGCGCTGAACAAGGTCGGCCGCAAGCGCTGGCTGCGCCGAGTGCAGCGGGTGCTGGCGCAGCTTCGGGTCGTGGTGAACTTTGACATGCTGTATATCGGCGGCGGCGATGCGCAGAAGCTCGACTTCGAGTTGCCGGCCGACGTGCGGGTGGTTTCAAACAGCGCGGGGATCACGGGCGGCGTGCGACTGTGGGACAGCCGGCTGGACGAGGCTTTCGCTAAGCTGGAGAGCGCCCAGGGCGCATGACGGTATTCCATTTGGTCCGCCACGCCGCCCATGGCTTGCTGGGCCGGGTGCTGACGGGGCGGATGCCGGGCGTGCCGCTGGACGAGCACGGCCGGGACCAGGCGCTGCTGCTGGCGCGGCATTTCTCGGGATGTCCGATCAAGGCGGTGGTTTCAAGCCCGTTGGAGCGTGCGCAGGAGACGGCTTTGCCGATCGCTGCGGCGCTTGGCCTCGATGTGACGACCGATGCCGGGCTGCACGAGATCGACTTCGGCGACTGGACCGGGATGGCGTTCGAGGCGTTGGAGGGTTCGCCCGCGTGGCAGGCTTGGAACCAGTTCCGCGGCACGGCTGCGCCGCCGGGCGGCGAGACGATGGCGGAGGTGCTGGCGCGTGCGCTCCGTACCCTTGCGCGCCTGCGCCGGGCGTATCCAGACGGGGAAACGGTGCTGGTTAGCCATCAAGACGTGCTGAAGGCGCTGCTGGCGCATAGCCTTGGCGCGCCGCTCGATCTCATGCACCGGATCGAGCTTGCGCCGGCCTCCCGCAGCGTCTTGCGGGTCTTTGACGATGGCGGCTGGCGGGTGGAGGGCCTGAACCTAGCGGTTTGAATTTTGGACCATCGGCCCTGTCGGGCGACCGACCCGGCTGGCACACGGATGTAGTTCTTTGGCCGGAATGGTTGTAAGCCAGCGCCATCGCCCGCCTCACGACCCTCCGCTTGCCTGCTGACCATAGGGGAAACCGATGCCACCGTTCGGACGCCGGCTCACTGACTCCGTTGTCGACATGAATCGCTCGACGACATCTGCCTCACCACAGGAGGCGCCTTCCTTCGCCGAACTGGGCTTCAGCGAAATTCTCGTGCCTCACGACGGCAGCCAAGTCCAACTCAGGCATATCCACAAAGGCCGCAAAACCCTTGGGCCAATCGACCCGGATGGCTACCCAAGCTTTGAAACGCTTCGGAACGCCATTCTTGAGGTCTTCAAAAGACCAGGTGAGCCCAACACGGCGGCACGTTTCCTGACCCACGAGGGCGTGCGTCTCAAGGTCATGCCCGTTGAGACCGTTAAGGGCGGACTGTATGTTTGCCGGCGCGTGCGGCAGACGCCTGCATTCAATGCGATTGATGGTATTGCAGACCCGATCCGCACTCACCTGAGCATGCTTGGCCGCACTCAGCAAGGCGGCCTGGTGATCATCTCTGGCCCGCCCAACACCGGCAAGACAACGACCGTGCTGGCGCTCGTGCTTTACCTGACCAAGGCATCGGAAGACGTTGCGCTTGTCATCGAAGACCTGCCGGAAGTGCGGATTGACGGCATTGTCCAGGGCTCCCAGGGCCGAATCGTCCAGGTACGCGCGGTCACCGACCCGGCTCTCTATGACGCCCATCTCCGGAGCTTGCTCACCTTGAGCCCGTGCTTCGCAGCCATCGGATCCATAAGCTCCGCCCTGGATGCCAGGCTCGCATTGGACCTCGCGATGGCCGGCATCCTCGTCGTGACCACGATCAACTCGATCGACATCCCAGGCGCGATCGGCAACTGCATCAACCGGGCGAGTTACTCCCTGGGCGCCGAAGTCGCTCGGGACGCGGTCGCGCTGACCCTGCGCGGCGTCATGCACCAGACCCTGGGCAATCGGGAATCAAGCACCGATCCCAATATGCGCTCGCTGAACATGACATCGCTCTTCCTGCCGGGTTCGAGCGGCAATCAAACGCTGATGCGGAAGATCAAGGACGATAAAATTCAAGACCTGGGGCCTGACATCACGTTCCAGACTACGCGCGTCCGGAACAACCAGCCTCCGCTCGATGACCGGGAACTCACCCGATACGACATAAGCAGCGGTTCCCCTCTGCCGCTCGTTTGATCCTGAGAACGCTTCGGGCAGTTTAGGTGCGTGCCTCGTTACTCCCGCGCTAAGCGGCAGGACGCATTGACACGATCGATGGCGCCCCACGCGTATTTGTAGGCTTCCCGCCCGCGCAAGAAATCAGCCTCGCGCCGGCCCTCCTCTATTGCCTGCTCGACCATGGCGGCGAGCAGCAGCGTGCCGGGGCTGACGAAAGAATGGGCAGCGTCGAAGCCGCTCAGATAAAACAGGATGCGGTCCGTGCCGGCCAGCAGCGTGTAGCAAGCTGCCGCGACCTCGCCGCCGATACGCAGCGCTTGCAGCCGCAGCGCGCCAGCTTCCAGCAGCGCCGGCGCGGCATCGCGGTGGAAGGCCGGGACCGCCGGGCCAGCAAGTGAGCCGGGCTCGCCCTGTGCGGCCCAACGCGCCTGGTGCAGGCGGATAAGCTCGGTCAGCAGCGTTTGCACTGTGCCGGGCACAGCGGTCTCGATCATGAAACCGCCGGCGCGGGCGGCGCGGTTGCGGTTCATCCGCAGTTTTCGCAGCGTGTTCGCCGGCACGACGGCGGCCAGCCCGGCGACGGACGCAGGCAAGGCCAGCACCGGGCAGGGCTGGCCCTCCGCCCAATGTGTGCGCCAACCCGCTGGCGCGATGCCGTGCAGCGCCGACCCCGGCGGCACCTCGATCAGGTCGCACACGTCCACACCGTCGCTGCGCGCATGGTCCAGCGCCGCCTGCAGCAGCGGCCCCACGGCAACATCCGGCTCCAGCAATGCGTCCAAATGGTCCGTGGTGCCCGCACCGATCGGCAGCAGCTTGCGTATGCCGGGCTCGTCGAGCCGATACAGCGGCAGCACGCCCGATAGCCGCCCATCCATCCGCTGGGCCGCCACCCGCGGCGCGCCGGTGCCGAATTGACGCCACCATGGCAGCAGCCACGCCGGGGAGGCGAACGGCGACGCGTCCGGCACCCTGCGCCACAACGCCTCCCACTCCGGCGCCAGCGCCCACAACGCCGCGTCGGTGTCCAGCAAGGCAACCCCCGTCATGCTCGGCAAATCATGCTCGGGCCTTCATGCCAGGGCGGTGACGCGCGCCAGCATCCGGTAGCGTTCGATGTAGGCGGCGGCCATGCCCTCGATCGAGAAGCGGCGGCGGGCGGTCTCGCGGCACACAGCCGGGTCGATCGTGTCGACGCGGCGGATCGCGGCGGCCATGCCGTCTTCGTCGTCCACCAGGAAGCCGGTGCGGCCATCCTCCACCACCTCCGGCAACGCGCCGTTGCGGAAGGCGATGACCGGAGTGCCGCAGCTCGCAGCCTCCATCGCCACGAGTGAGCTGGTCTCGGCGACCAGGCTCGGCACCAGCAGGCAGCGCGCGGCGGCCAGCAGGCGGCGTTTCTGGGCAAAGCCGACCGGGCCAAGGTAGCGGCGGCGGCGGTCCAAACGGGGCACGACCTCGGCATGGAAATAGTCCTGGTGCGCCGCATAAGGGAACACCTCGCCCGCCAGCAGCAGCGGAACGTCGGCCGCCCGTGCCGCGTCAAGCGCCAGATGCAGCCCTTTTTCCGGACACACCCGGGCCAGCATGAGCGCATAGCGGCACTTGCGCGGATGCACCGCGCCAAGCTGCGCCACCGGGACCCCGTTCGGTATCGGCGGCAGCAGGCGCGGACCCGGCGGCATGCGGCGCATTTGGCTCTCGGAGACGCAGTTGACCCAGATGCCGTCGCGGTCGGGCGCCAGCGCACCGGGCGGATACCACTCCGGCGGCAGGTGCAAGGTGGCGAGCACGGGGATGCCCGGCGGCGGCAGGCATGCCTCGTAGTCGAGCCCGTGCATATGGATGAGGTCGACATCCCGGCAGCGCGTCACGGCGGCGGTGATGCGGTGGATCGCCTCTTGCCCGGCCCATTGAATTGGATTGTCGATCGGACGGTCCTTTGGCGGCGCCGGAAAGGACCATAGCTCCCCCGCGGCCTTGGACCCCTCGCACGCGATGACGATGCTGCGATGGCCCGCCGCCACCAGTGCGCGGTCCATGCTGCTCAGCACCTGTTCCGAGCCGCCGACCGCGTCCGGGCTGACCGGCGCCAAGGGGTAGGCGATGCTGAGGATCGTCAAACGCTCCACAGGGCCTCCCGTGCCAGATCGCGCCACCGGGCGCCGGTCATGCTCATGCCCCAGTGCTCGTAGTTCAGCCGCCCGGGTAGCGGGGGCGCCGTGAAGTCATAGGCCGGCGCCGGGCGGAAGCGTTCTTCAAGCGTGCCGAATGCGCCGAGTATCCTGGCTTGGGTCTGGAAACAACCAAGCATCGCCCGCTTTTGCGCCTGCTCGGCGGGTGTGAGCGCGACAATTACCGGAGCCGGCCCTGGCAGGAAGCGTCCGGTCAGCAATGCCCCGGTGGGACTGGCATGATACCCGGCAAATTCCAGCACTGGACGGCCTCTGGCGGCGGCATGAACGGCGAATGCAGTGGCGTCGTGGTCGGGATGGCCGCCCTCATACGCATGGGTGATCACAGCCTCGATCCCATGCGCGTCGAACTGGCTGGCCAGGGTGCGGGCGAGGCCTGGCATATCAAGGCTGGCGTCTTGGTCCACGACGCCGAGTTCGAGCAACTCCGGCGATGCATTCGCAACCCGCAGCGCCGCCATCAACTCGCGGCGCCGGGCGGCGGCATAGGCGGCGGCAGTGTCGAAGCCAGCCGTGGCCGCGTCCTCCAACATGCGCGGTGCGCCGTCGGTGACGTGGACCAAGAGCAGGTCCGGCAGCAGATGCAGGCTGCCCCCGGCTGCGATCGTCTCGTCGTCCGGATGCGCCACGACCAGCGCCACCCGGCAGGCGACGGGCCGGCGGGATGCGAGGCCGTGCAAGACGGCCTCCATCGTCCTAGCCAACTGCGGCTTGCATTGCGATGGCGTCGGCATGGCCTGGCGCATAGCGGCGAATCATCGTGCCGCAGAACTCCGCGAATTCCTCCGGATGGGTTGGGACGGCGGTGTAGTGCGGCCATTGCCCCTTGTGCTCCGGCGTGAAGCAGAAGGTGGCGGTGACGTTGAAGCCCTCCAGCGCGCGCATCTGCCGGTCGAACCAGGCCTCCGCATCCGGACGGCACCAGTCGGCCCAGCTCAGCCCGGTGCGGAGATAGGTCACGCCCATGTCGCGCATGTGGCGCACCGCGTCGTCCAGCCGATGGTCCCCGAAGTGGAACCACTGGCACAGGCCGATCTCCGGGGTGTATTCGTGGAAGACCTTGGCGGCGCGCTTCGGCCGGCCGTGCTCGTCCAGCAGGCCCATGTGGAAATGGCGGTAGTAGCTGCTTCCCTCCGCCTCGCGGTGCCGGGTGGTGGCGGGCCAGGCAGCTGGAAGGTCATACAGGCTATACCACTGTATGCGCTGCGGGCGCTTCGGCCCGAGGCCCAGCAGCAGCTCGGCCGTGCGGCGCAGGCCCCACTCCTGCACCTCCTCGGCGCCGAAGGTCGAAATGCCCACCTCGCTGACCCAAAGCGGCAGGTCCGTCACCGCACGGATGCTGTCGAGCTTCGCCGGCCATTCGTCCAGCATCCAGTGGTTCCAGTCGAGGGGGAAGCCGTGCACCGCCACCGCGTCGAGGTCCGCCAACGCGCCGTGGCCTTGCAGCACGCGGATGAAATCAGGGTCGATCGGGCTGATGCCGCCCAGCACCCGCGGCAGGCCCGGCGCCTCGGCCGCGATGGCCTGGCCGGCGAGTTTGGCCATGCGGGCGAAGGCGGCCCAGCCGGGGTCGTTCTCGAAATCCCAGTGCGACTTGTTGTTCGGCTCGTTCCAGATCATCGCCGCTTCGATCATGGCCGCGCCTCCCGGGTCCGGGCGTTCGCAGCGGGCTGCGAAGCTGCGCTTCCAGCGGGATAAACGGCGCCATAGCGCGCGTCCGGCAACGGCGCGCAGCGACAGATGAACACCTCGTCCTCCGGATTGCTCTCAATGGCGAACCCGGCCGCGCGCAGCATCGCCGCCGAGCATGCGGCGTTCGGCGCCCACCAGTTGGTGTTGTCGTGCGAATAGCTGCGCTCGATGAAGTGCAGCTTGGGATAGCCGGGATCGTCAAAGATCGCCGTTTCCCAGAATTCGTAGTCCTCCGCCAAGGGCAGGACCGCGGCCGACCCACGCTGCAAGGATTGGAACACCAGCAGGCCGCCCGCGACATGCTCCCGTATCAAGTCCAACGCCAGCAGCGGATGCCGCAGGTGATACAGCACGCCGATGAAGAACACGACGTCGAACCGTTCCCCCAACTGGCCCACGTCATAGACGGACATCTGCCGGAACTCGATATCGAGCCCCTCGACCTCGGCGGCGAAGCGGGCCTGCGCCAAATAGTCCTCGTCGAAGTCAATGCCCAGCACCCGGGCCGCGCCGCGCCGCTTCATCTCCATCGAATAGAAACCCGCGTTGCAGCCGATATCGAGCACGGTCTTGCCCGAAAGGTCTGCCGGCAGGCTGTCCTGGAAGCGCTGCCACTTCACGGTGGGGTAGTCGCCCAGGAAGTGCTCCGGCGCGGTATGCACGCCGCGCAGTTCCATGTTGTGGAACCACGGCCCCAAGGCCTGCGCCCGTTCGCGGATGTCCTCCGTCGTCCAATCCCTGGCGGTCAAACCGTGTTCCCTTCGAGCGTCGAATTAAGGAATTCGCCGGACCGTGGCGATCCCGTGCGCCTCTCGGTCGCTGCGTGCGGCGCTGCCGGCGTCGCCGCCTGTCCGCCTAGCAGCCGCATCGCCTCGCGGTAGCCATTCAGCGTGCCGACATCGACATAGCTGGTGCCGGCCCGCACGCCCCAAGCCGCGTTGCCTTCTATGAGCCAGGCGTTCACCAGCGTGCCGATGTATTCGTCCGTCCGCTCCCGCTGCAGCCAGAGCCGGTGCAGCGCGTGCAACGTGGCGCCGGGCATCTTGAACGCACCCCAAATCCAGTTCGACCGGGCTGCCTGCGACTTGACTTGAATCTCGCGCACACGGCCGTCGGCGTCCAGGTCCACGGCGTCGAACAGCTCCGGCCGATCCACCGGAAAAAGCAGGAAAGTCAGGCGGTCATCAGGCAATCCGCATAGCGCGTCCGCGGGAAACCAGATGGTGTCCGGCAGGCCGACGATCACCGGCTCGTTCGCGGGAATGAGCGGCAGGGCGCGAAAGATGGCGTCGCACAGCCCGACCGCGCCGGCCTGGCAGACATAGGCCACGTCCACGTCGCCCACGGCGCCGCCGTAGTATTGCAATATGTCGCTCTTCCACGGCGAGATCACGAAGCAGATCTTGTCCGCCCCGGCCCGCACCATGCGCTCGATCAGGTATTCGCTGACCGCGCGCGGACGCTCGACGCCACTCGCGTCCAGGCGCGAGCCGACCGGCAGCAGCTCTTTGCTGAACGCCAGCGGCTGGATGCGCGTGCCGTTGCCGGCCGCTGGGATGATGCCCCACATCACACGCTCTCCTGAGACAAAACCGTCGCGAATGCCGTCACCATCTCCGCCGCCCGGCGCGCGGCGCTGTGCTCCGACAGCGTACGCTCGCGGGCGCGCCGCGCGATTGCCGCCAGCTCATCCGGGGCGGTGCGCAGTGCCGCAAGCGCGTCGGCGGTCGAGTGCGCCACCAGGATTTCGCGTCCGGGCTCGAAGAAGCTGTCGAGGCCGGCCCAGGCGTCGGAGAGGATCGGCACGCCGCAGGCCGCTGCCTCGAACAGCCGTCCGGACGGGCACCAGCCCATGCGCGCCATCGCCTCGCGCGTGACATTCAGGGTGACGCGGGAGGAGGAATAGAACGCCGGGTGCTCCGGCGGCGGCAGGTGGCGCACGAAGAACGTGTTGGGCGTCCACGGGAAACCCTCGGGATACTGCGCGCCGCCGATGACAAAACGTTGGTCCGGCAATGCCCGGGCGGGTTCGACGAACAGCCGTTCGAGCGCCGCCTGCCGGTCGGCAGCATAGGTGCCGAGATAGGAGAGCAGCGCGTCGTAGGCGGGGCGGGGCGGGGCGGGGCGGTGCAGCGCCGGGTCGACGGAACCATAGATCGGCACGACACGGCGGGCTCCGAGCTGGGTCCGCAACGCGTCCAGCGCGCCGCCGCCGGTATAGCTCAGCACGAGGTCGAACCCGGCCAGGCCGTCCGCGCCGATATAGTCCACGGCCTCCCCGGCCTCCAGCCGCGCCAGGGTCACGGGGGTGTCCAGGTCGTAGAAGCAGCGGACGGCCTTGCTGTCCTGCAGCAGCCGGGTCGCCGCAAGCGCATCAGGGCAGTACGAGGTGACGATCCCAACCTCCGCCCCGGCCAAAGCTGCGCGCATGTGCGGCAATGCGGCGGGCCAATCGGGATACAGCGCCAGCTCGCCGCCATCAGGCAGGGTCCAGAGGTCGCGGTGTTCCCGGTAATACGGCACGTCGCGCTCGAAGAACACCACGCGGTGCCCAGCCGCGAGCAGCGCGCCGATCAAGCCGCGCCACAGCGCCGCATGCCCGTTGCCCCACGAGCTGCTGACCGCCAGGCCGAAGATCACGATCTTCATGCCGTCACCGCCCGGCGCTGCACGGCGCTGGCCTGCGCGGCGTCGTACACGCAGTCCGCCGGGCCTCATTGACATAGGCCTCCAGCTCCGCGGCGCGATGCACGCCGGTATGGGCCGCCAACACGCGGGCCCGGGCAGCGCTGGCGATCGAGTTGCGCCGATCCGCCGTCATGGTTTGCAGCACGGCGAGCACCTCGGCTGCCGAGCTGGCGATCAGGATCTCCTCGCCTGGATGGAAGAACGCGTCGAGCCCGGCCCACCAGTCGCTGATGATCGGCACGCCGCAGCACGCCGCCTCGAACAGCCGCACGCTGGGGCTGTAGCCGCGGCGGATCATGTCGGCGCGGGTGACATTCAGGGTGAAGCGCTGCCCGGCGTAGAAGGCGCGGTGCCGGTCGGGCGGCAGGTGGTCGATGCGCTCGACATTGCCGGGCCAGAGGATGTCGCCAGGGTATTGCGGGCCGGCCACCACGAACCGGCCGGCGTCCCACGCCAGCGCCGATCCGCACAGCAGCGCCTCCACCGTCGGCTGGCGATCCGGGCTGTAGGTGCCGAGGTAGCCGAGGTCCCAGGTCAAGGCGACGTCCGGATCGGGCTGATGCACGTCCGGGTCGGCGGAGCAATACAGCGCCCGGGCCATGGCGGCCCCAAGCGTGCCTTCAAGGTATTGCAGGGTCGGGCCGCCGGTGAACGACAGATAAAGGTCGAAGCCGCGCAGCAGTTCCGGCGTCAGATAGTCGCAAGCGTCGTCGGCCAGCGCCGCCAGGGTCACGGGGGTATCGATGTCATAGAATGCCGTAACCCCCGCAGCCAGGCGCTGCACCAGCGCGCCGACCGCGATGCCGTCCGGCACATAGGACCCGACCACGACGAGGTCCGCCGCCTGGATCGCGCCGGACCAGCGCTGCTGCAATTCCTCCAGCCCGGCATAAAGCTGCGTCTCGCCATAGGGCGGCGCCGGCAGGTCGCGGTGTTCGGCGTACCAGGGCTTGTCGCGCTCCAGGAACAGCACGCTGTGGCCACGCTGCGCCAGCCCGCGCACCAGGCCGCGGAACGTCGTCGCGTGCCCGTTGCCCCAGGACGAGGTGATGGTCAGGCCGAGGATCACGATCCGCACGGTCGGGGCCTGTCAGCTCGGGCGGGATGCATGGGGCGAGCGCACTGTAGGGCGGTCCTATCGCAAACCTTGTAGGCCTACAAACCCCAAATCGCTTCAGGGTTCCCGGGGGCGCTTCGTCCAACGAAATCAGCAAGGTCTGCGTGCAGTTCGGCCAGCGGGGCTGCCCATTGGCCGGGGCTGGTTTGGCGGTAAAGCCGCACCGAGTCGTACCACTGGCTGCTGCGGCCCGACATCCAGCGCCAGTCGGCCTCATGCTGCAGCAGCAGCCAGGTCGGCCGGCCCAGCGCGCCCGCCAGATGCGCGATCATCGTGTCCACGGTTATGACGAGGTCCAAGGTTGCCAACAGCCGGGCGACGGGCGTGACGTCCGCGCTGCGGTCCGCGGTTACGAGCAGCTTGGGCGCCCCGGCAGCGGCGATTTCCTCCAGGCCAGGGCCGCGCTGCAGGCTGACCAACTGCACGCCGGGAATTTGGCCGAGCGGCGCAAGGTCGGCCAGCGGCACGGAGCGGCCCGGACTCCACCCGCCAGCCCGCCAGCACAGCCCGGCCAGCAGGCCCGTTGCCGGCCGGTCCTGCGGCTCCGCAGATAAATACGGCGCACCGTGCGGGGCCAGCCGCAGCGCGTGGGCCAGCTCCATGATCTCGATGTCGCACTCCGAGGTGGGAGCGGGCCTTTCGGGGTGAAACGGAATGACCCGGTCGGGGCCGGGGAGGGTGCGCAGCAGCGGGACCAGCTCGGGCTGCGCTTCCAGCGTCAGCCCAGCGGCGCGGGCGCGGAGCGTCGGGAGGTAACGGCAGAACTGCAGCGTGTCGCCCAGCCCGTGGTAGCAACGGACCAGCACCCGGCGTCCGTCGAGCGGCTGGCCGTCCCACACCCATCGCAGGTGGTAGGGCAGGGCAGGGTCGTCCCGCGTGGCCGGGTCACGCGCCGCAAGCACCGCGTCGCTCACCGCCCAGGCTTCCTCGAACGCTCCCGCGCGCATGGCCGCGGTCCAGCGGACGCCCGCGTCGGCAGTCCTGAAGGCTTGATGCGGTAGGCGTTGAGCCAGAGAGGGATGCGGAATAATCAAGGCTATCGGTCCCGCACGTTGGCCGATGGCGACGTGGCGACGCCAGCCATGTTGCGATGAGCTTGTGCGGCGGGCGGGAACAACGACTGGGACCTCGATGCAATACCTGATCATAACCAACGCCGCGCGCCGGCGTTTCGCCGTCTTGGGCGATTTCCTGAAGTCGGAAAGCGCTGGCGGCCTGGCGCTGATCGTCTCCGCTTTGGCGGCGCTGGCGTGGGCCAACTCGGCGGCGGCGCCGGCCTACGATGCCCTGCTGCAGTATCGCATCGGACCGGCGGCGCTGTCGGAGCCGGTGCATATCTGGATCAACGACGCCCTGATGGCGTTGTTTTTCCTGCTGGTCGGGCTGGAGCTGCGACGGGAGATCACGGAAGGCGAGCTGTCGTCGCCGGTCCAGCTCGCCGCGCCGGGCCTGGCGGCGCTGGGCGGCATGATCGTGCCGGCGCTGATTGTCGTGGCGCTGAACTGGGGGGACCGCACCGTATTGCGTGGCTGGGCGGTGCCGGTCGCGACCGACATTGCCTTTGCCCTGGCGGTGCTGAGCGTGCTGGGCAGCCGGGTGCCGATGGCGCTCAAGGTGTTCCTGACGGCGCTGGCGATCATCGACGACCTCGGCGCTATTGTCGTGATCGCCGTGTTCTACACGTCGGGTCTCGACTTGGCGGCGCTTGGCGGGGCGGCGCTGGTTTGGCTGGGCCTGTTTGGGCTGAACCGCGCGGGGGTGCGGCGGCTGTGGCCCTACATGCTCGGCGGCGTCGTGCTGTGGGCGCTGGTGTTCCGCTCCGGCGTGCACGCGACGCTGGCCGGCGTGGCGCTCGCCTTCGTCGTGCCGATGCGGGCGCGGGCCGGCGAGGACCAGGCCCCGGCGGAGCGGCTTGAGCATAGGTTGGGGCTATGGGTTGCCTATGGCGTCCTGCCGCTGTTCGGGCTGGCGAACGCCGGGCTTGGCTTCGCCACGCTGCCGGCGGGGATTTGGTCGGACCGGCTGGCGATCGGGATCGCGCTGGGCTTGTTCATCGGCAAGCAGGTGGGCGTGTTCGGCGCGGTGCTGCTGGCGGCACGCCTGGGCTTGGCACGGCTGCCGGATGGGGTGACCCGGCTGCAGCTCTATGGCGGCGCGGTGCTGTGCGGGATTGGGTTTACCATGAGCCTGTTCATTGGCGACCTCGCGTTCCGGCAATCGCCGCGTGGGGATGAGGTGAAGCTGGCGGTGTTCGTAGGGTCGCTTGCTTCGGCGGCGCTGGGCTTGCTGGTGTTGCGACTGGCAGCGCAGGCGAAGGTTGCGGAGACGGTCGCTGTTGCTGAGTAGGATCGAGCGTCCGTTCTCGACCAATGGTGTTGAAGTCGTTTTGACGGCTTGATTTAATGCTCCGGGCCATTCTGGAGCATGCAGGTATGATCGGCTCGCGGACAATCCGGCAAAGCTCGTTGTCCCTCGGGTTCAGCCTGGAAGAACTATCTACGGATCAGGCCTCAAGCATCCCCCTCCACCCGTTAAGCCGCCTCCGCCCGGATTGCATCCGATAGCGTCTCCACGATCCGGTCCACCTGCGGCGTCTCGATGATCAGCGGCGGGCTCAATGCCACAATATCCCCCGTCGTCCGAATCAGCAGCCCGGCATCGAAACAACGCTGGAACACCCGCACGGCCCGGTCCGTCGGCAGCCCCGCGCGCCCCTGCAACTCGATCCCCGCAATCAGCCCGGCATTGCGGATGTCCACCACGTTCGGGAGGCCACGCATGCTGTGCATCGCCTGTTCCCAATACGGCTCCATCGCCAGCGCCCGGCCGGGCAGATCCTCGGCCCTCTGCAGGTCCATCGTCGCGATCGCCGCCGCCGCCGCCAGCGGATGCCCGGAATAAGTGTAACCGTGGAACAGCTCGATCCCCGCCGGCGAACCGTCCACGATCGCCGAATAGATCGCCTCGCTGGCGGCGACGGCGCCCATCGGCACGGCCGCGTTGGTCAGCCCCTTGGCCATCGTCATCAAATCCGGCACGACGCCCAGCCGCTCGGCGCCAAAGTTCGTGCCCAGGCGGCCGAACCCGGTGATCACCTCGTCGAAAATCAACAGGATGCCGTGCTTGGTGCAAAGCTCCCGCAACCGCCGCAAATATCCCGCCGGCGGCACCAGCACCCCGGTCGAACCCGCCACCGGCTCCACCATGACAGCCGCGATCGTGTCCGCGCCGTGCAGCGCCACCAACCCCTCCAGCGCGTCGGCCAAATGCGCCCCCCAGGCCGGCTCGCCCTTGGTGAAGGCGTTATGCTCCGGCGCGTGGGTGTGGGGCAGGTGGTCGACATAGGGCAGCATGGCGCCGAACTGCCTGCGGTTCGGGCCGATGCCGCCGACCGACATGCCGCCGAAGCCCACGCCGTGATAGCCGCGCTCCCGCCCGACCAGCCGCACCCGCTGCGCCTCGCCGCGCGCCCGGTGGTAGGCGAGGGCGATCTTCAATGCGGTGTCGGCGCTCTCGGAACCGGAGTTGGTGAAGAACACGCGGTCGAGCCCGTCCGGCAGTATCTCGGCCAGGCGCGCGGCGGCCTGGAAGGCGAGGGGGTGGCCCATCTGGAACGTCGGCGCGAAATCGAGCACCGCCGCCTGTTTTTGGATGGCCTCGACGATTTCCCGCCGGCCGTGGCCCGCGTTCACGCACCATAGGCCCGCGGTGCCGTCCAGCACCTCGCGGTTGTCGTTGGTGTAATAGAACATGCCCTCGGCGCGGGCCAGCATGCGCGGCGAGGCCTTGAACGACCGGTTGGAGGAGAACGGCATCCAGAAGGAGTCGAGGTTGTTCGGACGGCTGCTCTCGTTCATCGCTGCGCCTTTGTGATCGGGGCCTGCATACCAGGCTCCAACTTCGCGCTTTAGTGTCGGCGCGGCAAGCGTGGCATCGTCGGCCCGCATCAGAGGAGCGATCCATGCCCGAAGGCCGCCTGTTCATCGGCACCCGCCGCTACTCGTCATGGTCCCTGCGCGGCTGGCTCGCCGTGCGCCTGGCCGGGCTCGACGTGGAGGAGGTGGTGATCCCGCTTGGCGACAGCCGGCAGGGCAGCACGCCGGCGGTCGCGGCCGTATCGCCCAGCGGCCTCGTGCCCTATCTGGAGCACGCCGGGCAGCGAATTTGGGAAACCCTGGCCATTTGCGAATATTGCGCCGAGATCGAACCGGCCTTGTGGCCAGCGGACCGCGCCGCCCGTACCCGCGCCCGGGTGGTCAGCGCCGAAATGCACGCGGGCTTCCGGGCGTTGCGCGTCGCAATGCCGATGGTGCTCAACAAGTCGGCCTTTGGCGCCGGGCAGACGCCGGACGCGCTGGCTGACATCAAGCGCATCGAGGCGCTATGGCGGGAAACGCGGGCCGAGTTCGGCGCCGGCGGCCCATTCCTATTCGGCGCCGCGTTCAACGCTGCCGACGCGATGTTCGCGCCCGTCGTCGCCCGGCTGCTGACCTACGGGCCGCCGCTCGCCGCCGACACCCGCGCCTATTGCGACGCGGTCCGCGCGCATCCATTGGTCGATGCCTGGTATCAGGCCGCCGCGCAGGAGCCGGCCGAGTGGCGCCTTGCACACTACGAGCAGGCCAGCACAGCCTGAAACCGTGGGCCGCCGGGCTTGGGGTTGGCGGCAGCGTGCGCCTATATCAAGGCAAAGTCGCCTTAGAGGAACATTCATGCCTGATACGCTCGTCCCCGTCACCGTGCTGACCGGATACCTCGGCGCTGGCAAGACCACGCTGCTGAACCGCATCCTGAGTGAGAACCACGGGCGCAAATACGCTGTTATCATTAACGAGTTCGGTGAACTCGGCGTGGACAACGACCTCGTCGTCGATGCGGACGAGGAGGTGTTCGAGATGAACAACGGCTGCATCTGCTGCACCGTGCGCGGCGACCTGATCCGCATCGTCGGCGGGCTGATGAAGCGCAAGGGCGGCCTCGACGGCATCATCATCGAGACGACCGGCCTCGCCAACCCGGCCCCGGTCGCACAGACCTTCTTCGTCGACGACGGCGTGCGCTCCCGCACCCGGCTCGACGCCATCGTGACGGTGGTGGACGCAAAGCACCTGTTGGCCCGGCTGGAGGACAGCCATGAGGCCGAGGAGCAGGTCGCCTTCGCCGACGTGATCGTGCTGAACAAGACTGACCTCGTGACGCCCGATGAACTCGACGCCGTCGAGGCGCGCATTCGCACCATCAACCGGTTCGCGCACATCCACCGCACCAGCCGCGCCGCGGTGGCGCTCGACCAAATCCTGGACCAGGGCGCGTTCGACCTCGCCCGCGTGCTGGAGCGTGAACCCGGCTTCTTGGAGACGGACGAGCACTCGCACTCCGACACGGTGAACAGCGTGAGCTTCGAGGTGTCCCGCCCCATCGATCCCGAGAAGTTCAACGCCTGGATCAGCACGCTGCTGGCCGAGAAGGGCCAGGATCTGCTGCGCACCAAGGGTATTTTGTCATATGCCGACGATGACCGCCGGTTTGCCTTCCAGGCCGTGCACATGATTGCGGACGGCGACTTCATCGGCCCTTGGGCGCCGGGCAAGGAGCGCAAGTCGAAGCTGGTGTTCATCGGGCGCAACCTGAACCGCCCGCAGCTACGCCGCGGGTTCGAGGCTTGCCAAGCCGGGGCGCCCAAGGTTTGAGCGAGACAAAAGAGCGGCAGTTCCTGATCGACAGCCGGGGCACGAGCCGGGATCTGGGCGCTTTCGTCGTAGGCGTCGTCTTCGACCGCACGGGCGCGGTTGCCGGCTTTGCATTGGGCGACGGCACGGTGCGCCTCACGCCGGGCAACCCCACGGCGGAGTGGCCGACCGTGGAGGCGCATGACGGCGCGGTCCTCGCCATCGCCGCCGACGTCCGGCCGGGTTTCATCACCGGCGGCGATGACGGCCGCTTCCTGCGCATCGGACCCGACGGGACCGTTTTGGAACTCGCGCGCTATGGCTCGAAATGGGTGGAGCACGTGGCGGCGTTCGCGGACGCGAAATCCGGTGTGCTGGCCTGCTCCGTCGGCAAGTACGCACACCTGTTCACCGTAGCCGGACAGCCGCTCAAGACGCTGCCGCATCCCTCGACCGTCACCGGCCTGGCGCTTGACGGCAAAGGCAAGCGCCTCGCCGCGTCGCACTACAACGGCTGCACCCTGTGGTTCGTCGGCGCCAAAACCGACAGCCCGCGGTTCATGGAATGGAAGGGCAGCCACACCGGCGTCGTCCTGCACCCGGCGGCCGAAGCCGTCGTCACCAGCATGCAGGAGAACAGCCTGCACGGGTGGCGGCTCGCCGACGGCCAGCACATGCGCATGAGCGGCTACCCCAACAAGACGGAGAGCATGTCGTTCACCCGCAACGGCAAATGGCTCGCAACGGCAGGCGCCGAGAGCATCGTGCTGTGGCCGTTCTTCGGCGGCGGACCCATGGGCAAGGCGCCGACCGAGCTTGCCGGCGGCGACAACGTGACCTGCACCCGCGTCGCCTGCCATCCGCAGCACGACGCGGTGGCGGCCGGGTTCTCGGACGGTCTGGTGGCGCTGGCGGACATCAACACGGGCCGGATATTGCCGGCGGTGCCGCCGGGTCATGGCCCGGTGTCGGCGCTGGCGTGGAGTCCGGACGGTTCCCGCCTGGCGCTTGGAACCGAGACGGGGTTCGCCGCGCTGATCGACTTCACCCCACGCTAACGGAGCGACGTTTTGGACCGTTTGACCAATCAGGGCATGTCGATGCCCAAGCTCGGCCTGGGCACCTGGCGCATGAAGGGGGCGGAGTGCACGGATGCGGTGCAGCGGGCGCTGGGCCTCGGATACCGCCACATCGACACCGCCGAGATGTATGGCAACGAGGAGGCAGTCGGCGAGGCTTTGGCCAATGCCGGGGTGCCGCGCGGCGAGGTCCATGTCACCAGCAAGGTTTGGTTCGAAAACCTGGGCGCCGACGCCATGCAGCGATCAATCGACGCGTCGCTCGCCAAGCTGCGGTCCGACTATGTGGACCTTTACCTGATCCACTGGCCCAGCGTGGACATGGACCTGCCGGACGCGATCCAAAATTTGATGCGGGTGAAAGAACAGGGGAAGGCCCGCGCGATTGGGGTCAGCAACTTCCCGGTGGCGCTGCTGCGGCGGGCGATTGAGGAGGTCGGGGCGCCGATCGCCTGCAACCAGTTCGAGTATCACGTGCTGCTGGGGCAGGCGTCGCTGGTGGACTATTGCCAATCGCATGACGTGGCGGCGTCGGCCTATGCGCCGCTGGCCCAGGGCCGGCTGGCGGAACATGAGGAACTACAGGCGATCGCCCGCAAGCACAACGCGACTCCGGCGCAGGTGGCGCTGAAATGGCTGCTGGATCAGCCCGGCGTCGCGGCCATCCCCAAGGCGGTGCGGGCCGAGAGCCAGCAGGCCAACCTGGACGCGCTGCGGATCGAGCTGGACGACACCGACCGCGCTGTAATCTCAATGTTGCCGAAGACGCAGCGGTTCATCAATCCTGGCTGGGCGCCGGTTTGGGATGCGGCAGGATAGCCGGCACCGTCACCCCAATCATGTCGCCCTCGCGCAGCAGCGCCGCCAGCCGATCGGCGTCCCAGCCCTCCGTGCCCGCCGGGCGCTGCGGCAGCACCATCCAACGGTAGTCGGCGGTGCTGTCCACCACACGGATGCGCATGGCCTCGGGCAGCACCGTGCCGAACTCCGCCAGCACCCCGCGCGGGTCGCGGACGGCGCGCGCGCGATAGCCCGGCGACTTGAACCAGAACGGCGGATAGCCCAGCACCGCCCGCGGATAGCAGCTGCACAACGTGCAGACGACCAGGTGATGCAGCTCGTCGGTGTTCTCCAGCACCCCGAGCGGCGGCAGGCCGCGCATGGCAATGCCGGCCGCCTCGGCTGCCTGTGCGCCGTCCCGCAGCATCAGGGCACGGTATTCCGGATCGGTCCACGCCCGCGCCACCATGCGAGCGCCCTGGGCCGGGCTGGCGCGGTCGGTCTGCGCGACGCGGGCGGCGATCTCATCCGTGGTGGCGATGCCTTTGCTCGCGAGCAGGGCCTTGAGCCCGGCCAGCAGGCGCTCGCTTGGGGCCTCGATCAATGAGCTAAAAGAAATCTGGGAGCTCATGCAGCCTCCAACCAATTTTCATACAGCTCGACCACGATCTCGTCCCCGCCGGCGTCCGGCCAGATCGAACGCGGCTCGAACGCGACATGATACAGCGCGAGGGTCGCGGCAGGGCGGGCGAAGGCGAGGTCCTCGGGGTTGCGGAACGCGCCCAAATGCCGGACCACCGTGCCCGTGCGGCCGCGCAGGTAGTGCGGCGTGCGGATGTGGCAGGGGCCGCGCGCCTCCGGCCAGTCGTCCCGCACGCGGACGTGGGCGCCGGGCGCCAGCATCATGCCCCATCCAAGGCGGCGCGCAGCTCGGTCTCCGAGATCACGCCGCGGGCCAGCAGGTTATCGGCGATGGACCGGGTCCAGCGCTGGTAATACGACAGCCGCGCGTATTCATCCTCGGGGATGGCCTCGATACCACGGCGCAACTCGTCCACCGACATGATGCCCTTCGCGCCCAGGATGCCGCGGATCGCGTCGACTTCGCGGTCGAACTGCGTCAGTTCATGCGGTTCGGAGTCGATCGGCTCGCACAGGAATTTCGACACTCCGCCCATGTCGTGATGGGCACGCTTCGTCTCGCTCGCCGGCTCGCTCATTGGATGGCTTCCCCGGGGAGAGTGCCCCAGACCTCGGTGCGTTTCATCCAGCCACGATAATCCTGAACCTGGGTCTGGCACCAGTCCGACGCCGCATCGCAGGAGCGCAGCCGGACGATCACGCCGGGTTTCAACCGCGCGACCGGCGCTGCGTCGTCACGGGCGTCGCGCCGCAGCACCTGTTCGCCGCCGACCACGACTCCGGTCCGGCGCGGCGCAAGCGTCGCCTGGTGCACCCAGCCCTTCGTGTTCTCCTGGTCCCGCACCAGGCGCCAGTCCTCGAACTCGCGCTCGATCTGCACCGGCAGGTCGCGCCGTTTATAGACCCACTCGATCGGGTAGCGCTTGCCGGGGCCGACCCGCATGTAGACCTCGTCGGCGCGGAGGGCGGCGAACCGGGGCAGCGGCTGGCCGGTGACGCTGCCCTTGGTGGGCTCGGCCGGCTTTTCCGGAACAGGCGCCGGTTCGGGCGTGGGCGCCACTGGACGAGCCGCCGGCCGCTTTGGCGGGGCGCCGGGCTTTGCGCGGATGACGGGCGCGGCCTCCCGCCGGGCCGGCGCGTGCGGAGCAGGCTGCGCCGCAGTTTTCGGCGGGGCGTGCGGCGGAGCTGGGGGAGGAGGCGCAGGCAGTTGCTGCGCCGCGGCCAAGCCGGACGACAGCAGCGCGGCTAGAAACGCAAGGCGTGCGACCATGCGCCATCCCTGCCAACAAGGAAGGCATTGGGTCAAGCTCAAAGCGTTACGATCTGTCCGCCTGCGGTGGCTGATAGGAAGCTGGGCACGCCCGCCACCTCCACCCCACGCCAAAGCAGCGCAGCCTCTAGCCCCGCCATGCGCAGCCCGGCGTCGCACGCCATCAAGCGTACGCCCAGTTCGGCCGCGGCCTCCCGCAGCTCATCCAGCCCGGCCACCCCTGTGGCGCGCACCGCCGAGTCCCGTGCCGCATCATCGAGGGCGGACCAATCCTGCAGCAGCGCCATGCAGCCGGCATTGGTCGCGAACACGCAGACCTCACGGCCGATCGCCGCAGCGCCGGCCGCGAGGACGAATGCGTAGTGCGCCCGTTCGTGCCCGCCGGAGATCAATAGGATACCGAGCCGCTCAGCCATGTGCCGACAGGTCGTGCAGGGTCGCATGGTCGCCGCAGGCCGGGCAGGCGGGGTCGCGCCGCAGTCCCACGGTGCGCACCCGGGCGGCGAGCGCGTCCCAGATCAGCAGCCGTCCGGACAGGCCCTCGCCGATGCCCATGATCTCCTTCAAGACCTCGGTCGCCTGCAGGCTGCCCATGACGCCGGTGACGGCGCCCAGGATTCCGGCCTCGCTGCAGGACGGCACCAGGCCGTCCGGTGGCGGCGCAGGATAAAGGCAGCGGTAGCAGGGACCGCCCCCATGCGGCTTGAACGTCGACAACTGGCCGTCGAAACGCAGCACGGCGGCGGATACCAGGGTGCGGCGCGCCAGCACGCAGGCGTCGGACACAAGGAATCGCGTGGCGAAGTTGTCGCTGCCGTCGCAAACCAGGTCGTAGCCGGCAATGAGGCCAAGCGCATTGCGGGCGTCGAGCCGGGTTTCATGCGTCTCGATCGTGACGGCCGGGTTGATCGCGCGGGCGGCGGCGGCGGCGGATAGCACCTTGGGCTGGCCAATGCGGTCTGTCGTGTGGGCAACTTGCCGCTGCAGGTTCGACAGTTCAACAATGTCGTTGTCGATCAGCCCGATCGTGCCGACCCCGGCCGCTGCCAGATAGAGCGCAAGCGGGCTGCCCAGGCCGCCCGCGCCAACAATCAGCACCCGGGCTGCGCGCAATTTCGCCTGCCCGACGCCGCCGACCTCCGCCAGCAGGATATGGCGGGAATACCGGGTGATCTCGTCTTCGGTGAAGTCCAGGTCCATGCTGGGTACTTGGGATGGGAGAGGACGGAAAACCATGGAGGATGGCGCCTTGGTGCTGTTCAGCGGCGGGCAGGACAGCACCGCGTGCCTGGCATGGGCGCTGGACCGGTTCGCGCGGGTGGAAACGGTCGGCTTCGCCTACGGCCAGCGGCACGCGGTCGAGCTCGAGTGCCGCGGACCCGTGCGGGACGCGCTAGTGCGAAAGGGGGGCGCGCTCCGCTGGGGCGGGCGGCTTGGCCCGGATCATGTGATCGACCTGACGCCGTCGCTCGCGGCCCTGGGCCAGACGGCGCTCACGTCGGACGCGGCGATCACGATGAACGAGGACGGCCTGCCCAACACCTTCGTGCCCGGCCGCAACCTGCTATTCCTGACCTATGGCGCCGCACTTGCCTATCGCCGCGGCCTGCGCCGCATCGTCGGCGGCATGTGCGAGACCGATTTCAGCGGCTACCCCGACTGCCGCGACGATACGGTGAAGGCCATGCAGCTTGCGCTGAACCTAGGCATGCAGCGCCGCTTCGTGCTGGAAACGCCATTGATGTGGCTGGACAAGGCTGCGACCTGGGCGCTTGCCGACCAGCTTGGCATCGTCGACCTGACCATCGAGCACACGCATACGTGCTACCTCGGCGACCGCACCCACCGGCACGACTGGGGTTGGGGCTGCGGTGCGTGCCCGGCATGCGGGCTGCGCGCCGAAGGTTGGCAGCGCTGGCGGGCGGGGTAGCGGATTTGTTTGGCATCGATTTCACCGATCTTATTCAGCGTCACGGCTTCTGGGTGGTCGGCGGCGTGATATTTTTTGAGAGCATGGGCGCCCCGCTGCCCGGGGAGAGCCTGCTGATCGCTGCGGCGCTGTATGCCGCCGCGACCGGCGACATCACCATCGAGCATGTTGTGCTGGCGTCCGCGATCGGTGCGGTGCTGGGGGACAACGTGGGCTACCTGATCGGGCAGCGGCTCGGCCCGCCGGTGCTGGCGCGGTATGGCCCAAAGATCGGCCTTACCTTGGATCGGCAGCGGCTCGGACAGTTCCTGTTCCTGCGCCATGGCGGCAAGGTCGTGTTCTTCGGCCGTTTCATCGCGTTCCTGCGCACCTTTGCGGCGCTGCTCGCCGGGGCAAACCATATGCCGTGGGGGCGTTTCCTGGTCTGGAACGCACTGGGCGGTGTATTCTGGACCTGCCTTTATGGCTTTGGGGCCTTCCTGCTCGGCAACCAGGTGCATCGCCTGGTTGGGCCGGTCGGCATCGTGATCGGGGCGGTGGCGCTGACGGTACTGGCGTTCACCGTGCGTTTCGTGCACCGCCACGAGGCGCGGCTGATCGAGGAGGCAAAGGCGGAAATGGAGGCGCACGAGGCTGCCCCGACGCAGCGCGCCGGGCCGGGCCGCATCCCGTCGGGGCGGGCCGAGTCGCAAGAGTCCTGAAATGCCAACGCCGCCATGCAGGGCATGACGGCGCGGAGCAATCGATCAGGCCCTGCCGCTAACTTAGGCTGCGGCAGGGCTGGGAAAGCGTCTTTTACCGGTCGGGTGAAGAAACCGCCCAGGCATGGCTGTGCACTAGGCCGTCGTCATGTTCGTGATGCGCGGTGCCGCCCTGGTGCATCGGCTTGTCGTGCGACGCGTCCGGAGCGTGCTCGCCGTCATGGAACTGCGCCGTCTCGGTGCTGCCGGCCATGGCGGTCGTGCTGGACTTGCCACCGGACGCCGCAACGGCGACGGCATCGAACCAGCCGGTGCCGACCTCGCGCTGGTGCCGGGTCGCGGTGTAGCCCTCGGGCTCGGAGGCGAACTCGGCCTGCTGCAGCTCGGAGTATGCCGCCATGCCGCGCTCCTTGTAGCCGCGCGCCAGGGTGAACATGCTGTGGTTCAGGCTGTGGAACCCGGCCAGCGTCACGAACTGGAAGCGGTAGCCCATCGCGGCAATCGACTGCTGGAAGTTGGCGATTGCCTCAGGCGCCAGCTTCTTCTGCCAATTGAAACTCGGCGAGCAGTTGTAGGCCAGCATCTTGCCCGGGAACTGCGCGTGGATCGCGTCGGCAAAGCGCTGTGCCTCTTCCAGGTTCGGCTCGCTGGTTTCCCACCACAGCAGGTCGGCATAAGGTGCGAAGGCCAGGCCGCGGGCGATGGCGTAGTCCACGCCGACGCCGGACTTGATGCGGTGGAAGCCCTCGGGCGTCCGCGCGCCGGTCAGGAACGGGCGGTCGCGCTCATCGACATCCGCGGTCAGCAACTGCGCGGAGTGCGCGTCGGTGCGGCACAGCAGGACGGTCGGCACGCCCTCGACGTCGGCCGCGAGGCGCGCCGCGTTCAGGGTGCGGATGTGCTGGCTGATGGGGATCAGCACCTTGCCGCCCAAGTGGCCGCACTTCTTCTCGCTGGCGAGCTGGTCCTCGAAGTGCACGCCCGCGGCGCCGGCCTCGATCATGGCGCGCATCAGCTCGAACGCGTTCAGCGCCCCGCCGAACCCGGCCTCGGCGTCGGCGACGATCGGCGCCATCCAATGCATGGAGCTGTCGCCCTCAAGCTGCGCGATCTGGTCGCAACGGCGCAGCGAGGCATTGATCTTCTTCACGACCTGCGGCACCGAGTTTACCGCATACAGCGACTGGTCCGGATACATCTCGTTCGACGTGTTGGCGTCCGCCGCCACCTGCCAGCCGGAGAGATAGATCGCCTTGAGGCCCGCGCGGACCTGCTGCATGGCTTGGTTGCCGGTCAAGGCGCCGAGGGTGTTCACGTACGGCTCGGTCTTTAGCAGGTGCCACAGCCGGTTCGCGCCCATCTCGGCCAGGGTGTGCTTGATCCGGAAGCTGCCGGACAGCTTCGCGACGTCGGCTGCCGTGTAGTCCCGCTTGATGCCGGCGAACCGCTCTGGGTCCTGGCCGGGGATCGGGGCGGGGCCGCTGGACATGCCATCGGGCGCGAAATTCAGGGTAGGCGTCATCAAAACTCTCCTGGTTGGCGTCCGTCATATATTTACATTGCGACTGCGAAGGCTAGCCCCAAAATGCTGGACAACCCGGCAACACTGTCGTTAAGTTGCCAGAAATCTTAGTAAATTGGTAAAAGTTGTAAATGGCGGCACCTCTCATCGGCCGCACCGTCCGCCGCCTGCGCCAGGAACAGGCCATGACACAGCAGGCGCTCGCGGTGCGGCTCGGCATATCGGCCAGCTACCTGAACCTTATCGAGCACGAGCAGCGCGCCGTGACCGCCAGCCTGCTGATCAAGCTGGCCGAAATCCTGCAGGTCGACCTTGCCACCCTGTCCGGCGCGCAGGAGCGGCAGCTTGAGGCCGGGCTGCGCGAGGTTTTTGCCGATGTGCTGCTGGACCAGCCGGTTCCGGATTCGGAGGTCGCCGACCTCGCCTCCAGCAGCCCGGCCGCGGGCCGCGCGGTGCTCGCGCTGTATCGCGCCTGGCGGGTCGCGCGTGAGGACAGCAGCGGGATTGCCTTGCCCTCCGGCCGCCGCCTGCTGCTGCCGCATGAGGAAGCGCGCGACGCCTTCCACGAGCACGCGAATCACTTTCCCGACTTGGAAGCGGCAGCGGAGGCGGTCGGCGCGACCCTGCCGCCGCAGCCGGCCGAGCTGAACCACGCCATCGCCGAGCGCCTGCGCCGGGAGCATGGCCTGCATATCCAGGTCGCGCCCACGGACGGCGCCCTCCGCCGCTACGACCCGGCCACCCGCAGCCTGATCTTATCGGAACAGCTTCCGCGCGAGAGCCGCGGGTTTCATCTCGCGTTCCAGCTTGCTTTGCTGGAAGTGCGCGACGCCGTGGAGGCGCAGGTCGCGGCCATGGCGCCGAGCACGCCGGAAGCCGGGTCGGTGATCCGCCTGGCGCTGCTGAACTACACCGCCGGGGCGTTGCTGATGCCCTATGAACCCGTGCGGGCAGCGGCGATGGCGTTGCGCCACGACGTCGACGCGCTGGCGGCCCGGTTCGGCGTCAGTTTCGAGCAGGCCTGCCACCGGCTCTCGTCGCTGCAGCGGTCCGGCAGCCGCGGCGTGCCATTCTTCTTCCTGCGCGTCGACCCGGCGGGCAACGTCAGCAAACGCTTCTCCGCCGCCGGGTTCCCATTCGCGCGTTACGGCGGGTCCTGTCCGCGCTGGATCGTGCACGCGGCGTTCGCCTCGCCGAGCCAGGTGCAGGTGCAGGTCGCCCAATTGCCTGATGGCGCGACGTTCCTGTGCTTTGCCCGTTGTGTGGTCGGGCGCGCTTCGGCGTGGGGCGAGCCGCCGCCGACCCATGTGATCGCGATGGGTTGCGAGGTGGCGCACGCGGACGCGCTGATTTATGCGGACGGGATCGAGTTGGAGCGTGCGGCGGTCGGCATTGGGCTGTCATGCCGGCTGTGCGAACGCCAGGGCTGCCGGAGCCGGGCGTTTCCGCCATTGGAGCACCGGTTGGCGCTTGATCCGCTGCTGGCGAGCGACAGCCCTTATCGGTTCGTGCCGCGGAGTTAGTCGCGTGTTCCGGCGCGTGGCACAGATAGTGTTTCCCGCTTGGCAAAGCTGCCCGCCGCAGAATTCTCAGATAGCATGGCGGGACGTTCGCCGTTGTGCGTCGGTGCATGGGACGCTTGACTAATAAGAAGGGATTTCAACTATTCGCAGATTGCTCCTCGTGGCCGCGCTCCTGGTTTCCGGCTACGCCCACGGCCAGGTGCCCGGCATCCATGCCGACCAGCCCTGGGCCCGCGCCACCGCGCCACAGCAGAAGGTAGGCGGCGCGTATGTGACCCTCACCAGCCCTGTCGATGACCGGTTGATGGGGGCCAGCAGCCCCGTCGCCGGCCGGGCCGAGGTGCATGAGATGACCATGGACGGCCAGGTCATGCGCATGCGGGAACAGAAGGACGGCATTGCGCTGCCTGCTGGAAAGCCAGTGGCGCTCGCGCCCGGCGGCCACCACATCATGCTCATGGATCTGCATAAACCCCTTGTAGCCGGCCAAACGATTGCGGTGCAGCTCCGTTTCCAGCACGCGCCGCCGATGGACCTGGAGGTGAGGGTCGCCCCAATCGGCGCCCAGGGGCCGACAATGGAGCATTCCCATTGATCGACCGCCGCAGGCTGCTTCTGCTGGCTCCGGCCGGGGTGCTCGCGGCCGGGCTTGTCGGCGCGGCAGGCTGGATGGCGCTGCACCGCGACGACGAGGGGGCCGTCCAGATCGGCGGACCCTTCCGCCTGCGCGCCGCGGATGGCCGGGAGGTCACCGACGCCGACTTCCGGGGCCGCTGGATGCTGGTGTATTTCGGCTACACACGCTGCCCCGACGCCTGCCCGACGGCGCTGCAGGACATGGCCAATGCGCTCGACACCCTGGGTGCAGCCGACCGAAGCAAGGTAGCTTTGCTGTTCATCACCATCGACCCGGAGCGCGACACCCCGGCGGTCGTGCAGGACTACGTCACCGCCTTCAACGCGCCCATCACCGGGCTGAGCGGCACGCCCGAGCAGATCGCCGCGGTGGCGAAGGAATACCGGGTCTATTACGCCAAGCACCCCAAGGACGGCGGCGAATACGACATGGACCACAGCAGCGTCATCTACGTCATGGACCCGCGCGGCCGCTTCGTCGCCAACTTCACCCATGAAACCGCGCCGGACGTGATCGCCGCCAAGCTCCGCAGCCTGATCGGCGGAACCTCGATCGGCTAAGCGCGCCTAGCCGCCGCCCCGGCAATCCCTTAGGAACGCGGCATGGACATCGCCACCCTGATGCCGTCGCGCATCGTGACCGTCGCACGCGCCGCCTATGCGCGCCCGGACACGGAGTTCCTGTGCTTCGGCGAGAGCGACCGGCCCGGCCCGGCAAGCGCCATCGCCGCCGCGGCCGCCGCCCTGGCCCGGGGCGACGCGCTCTATTCCGACGTCCGCGGCGTGCTGGCATTGCGGCACGCATTGGCGGACATGCTGACCCGGCTGCACGCCCTGCCGGTCACCGAGGACCGCATCCAGGTGACCGCATCCGGGATGACGGCGGTGAACGTGGCGCTCGCCGCCGTGGCGCGCGCGGGCGACCGCGTCGTGCTGCACACGCCGGCCTGGCCCAACCCGGCGAACGCCACCCTGCTGCGCGGCGCCACGGTCGACGCGCTGCCGCTCGACGCATTGCCGGATGGCCGGTTCCGCCTGGACATGGACCGGCTCGCGGCCAAGCTGCCCGGCGCCCGGGCGATGGTGCTGAACTCGCCCAACAACCCCACCGGCTGGACCGCGACCCACGCCGAGTTGGCCGCCATCCTGGAGCTGTGCCGGGCGCATGGCGTGTGGCTGATCTCGGACGAGGTTTATTCCCGGCTGGTGTATGACGGGTCCGGCATCGCGCCGTCGTTGCTGGACGTGGCCGGGCCGTCCGACCGGGTGATGGTGTGCAACAGCTTCAGCAAGACCTACGCGATGACCGGCTGGCGGCTGGGCTGGATGGTGCTGCCCGCTGGCGCGCGGGACCAGGTGGCCGAGATCGTGGAGGTGACGCATAGCGGGGTGGCGCCCTTTGTCCAGGCAGGCGCCCTCGCCGCACTGGCGGACGAGGCCTTCATCGGCGAGTTCCGCGCCCATTGCGCGCGCGGGCGGCAGTTGGCGCTGGAGGGGTTGGCGGGGCTGAACGGCATCCGGCTCGCGGCGCCGGACGGGGCGTTCTACGCCTTCATCGGCGTGGACGGGCTGCGGGACAGCCTGGCGCTGGCGTTGTCGCTGGTGCAGGACTACGGCGTCGCGTTGGCGCCCGGCAGCGCCTTTGGCGAGGCGGGTGAGGGCTATTTGCGCCTCTGCTTTGCCCAGGCGCCGGCACGGATCGAGCGCGCCATGCACCGGCTGCGCGCCGGGCTGCAGGCCCGTTGAACCCGGTCCCATTGCGTAAGCCTGGCTGCAGCGTATGCGGCGCACCCGTCCGTCCGCCGTTCCGCGCGCCCACGGCCGAACTCGCCCCCGACCTCGACCACCGGCCCGGCGAGCCTGCGCGGTCCACATTGCAGCAGTGGGTCGCGACCTGCCGCCGCTGCGGCGCGTCCGGTCCGGACCTGGCGAACATGCCTGTCGGCACGGATGCGGCCGTGCGGTCCGAGGCTTACCGCGGGCTGCGCACGCCGGGGCCGGCCATGCCGTTCCTGCGCTGGGCGCTGATCTGCGAACGGACCGGTGACCCGGTTGCGGCGGCCGAGGCGACGCTGCACGCCGCATGGGCGCTCGATGATGCAAGCGGGGATGCCGGCGGGGACGCGGCCGAGCTGCGCCGCCGGGCCGTGGCGCTGTTCGGGCCGCCCGATGGGCCGGAGGAAGCATTGCGGTTGATCGACATGCTGCGCCGGGCAGGGGACTACGCCGCCGCCGCTGCCTGCGCGGACCGCCTGGACCCGGCGGCGCTCGATGAGAACAGCGCCGCGATCCTGGCCTTCCAACGCGAGCGCATCGCCGCCGCCGATCCCGCGCGCCACATGATCAGCAGCGCCCTGCGCCCGCCTGCGCGGCGTCCGCATGTGACGCACGGCCGCAAGGAGGAGACCGGATTTTGGGCACGGCTGTTCGGACGATGACCGCGCAATGACCATGCGCGACGAACTGCGCCGTGCGCTGGACGAGAAGGCCAAGCCGCTCGGCTCGCTGGGCCGGATCGAGGAACTGGCGATCCAGCTCGGCCTGATCCAGGGCACGCTGCGCCCGCGCGTCGTGGACCCGGTCGTGCTGGTGTTCGCGGGCGACCATGGCGCGGTAGCGTCCGGCGTCTCGGCCTATCCTTCCGCCGTCACCGCGGCGATGGTGGGAACGTATTTGGCTGGCCGCGCCGCGGTGAACCTGTTCGCGCGACAGGCAGGCGCCCGCGTGCTGGTCGTGGACGCAGGCGTGGCGGCCGAGTTGCCCGCGCATCCCGGCCTGATCGCGGCCAAGGCCGGCTGGGGCACGCAGAATTGGCTGCATGGCCCGGCCATGACGCGGGCCGACGCCGAGGCGTGCCTGCAGCAGGCCGCCTCCATCGTGGACCGCCTGGCGGACGAGGGCTGCACCGTGCTGGCGCTGGGCGAGATGGGGATCGGCAACACCGCAAGCGCCGCGCTGCTGGCGCACAAGGTCGCGGGGCTTGCGCTCGAGGCCATGGTCGGACGCGGCGCCGGGCTTGACGACGCTGGTCTGGCGCATAAACGTAAGATCGCCATGCAGGGCGCGGCCCGCACGCCAGCCACGTTGGCGCCGGTCGAAGCGCTGGTGGAGTATGGTGGGTTTGAGATCGCGATGCTGGCCGGCGCGATCTTGCGCGCGGCCGAGCGCCGGGTCTGCGTCGTGGTCGATGGCGTGATCGTGACCGCCGCCACCATCGTGGCCCACGCCATCCGGCCCGATTGCCTCGCCGCCTGCGTGTTCGCCCACCGCTCGTCCGAGCCGGGGCACGACGCGATGCTGGCCCATCTGGACGCCGTGCCGCTGCTTGACCTCCAGATGCGGTTGGGGGAGGGGTCCGGCGCGACCCTGGCCTTGCCGCTGCTGCACGCGGCTGCTGCGGTGCTGTCCGACATGGCGGACCTTCGGGATGTCACGTGATCCAAACGGAGTGGCGGCTGGCGCTGACGGCCGTGCAGTTCCTGACGCGGCTGCCGGTGCCGGGCTGGGTCGGGCACGGGCCGGGCCAGCTCGACCGCGCCATGCGCTATCTCCCGCTGGTTGGCATCGGCGTGGGGCTGGTCGGCGCGGCGGTGTTGGCAATGGCCGGTTCCGGGCTGCCGCGGCCTGCGGCGGCCGTGCTTTCGGTGATGGCCACCCTGCTGCTGACCGGTGCGCTGCATGAGGACGGGCTGGCAGACACGCTGGATGGGCTGTTCGGCGGCGCTACCCGGGACGACGCGCTGCGGATCATGCGCGACAGCCGGCTCGGCACCTATGGCGCCGCGGGGCTGGCGCTCGCTTTTGGCTTGAAGGTCTCGGCGCTTTCGGCGCTGCCCGAGCCAGGCGTGGCGCTGGTTGCCGGGCACGCAGCCAGCCGCTTCATGGTGGTTTGCGTCCTTGCTGGCCTGCCCTATGCGCGCGTCGGCGGCAAGGCAGGGCCGGTAGCGGGCGGCGTCGGCGCCATAGAGCTGGCCGTGGCCGGGCTGTGCGGCATCTTGCCCACGCTGCTGCTCGGCAGCCGGGCGCTTCCGGCGCTGCTGCTCGCAGCCGCGGTAGCCTTGGGCATGGCGCGCTGGTTCCGCCGGCGGCTGGGCGGCTACACCGGCGACAGCCTCGGCGCGGTCCAACAGGTGACAGAAATCGCCATCCTGCTCGTGGCGCTATGGCGCGCGGGCTGATCCTCGCGGCCCGGCATCCGCGTCCGCGCGTCGGCAGCCGCATCTGCTATGGCCGGCTCGACGTGGCGCTGGCCGAGCCTGCAGCGACGGGGGCAGGGGCGTTGATCCTCGCGGCCCGCGATCCGATCGAGCGCATCGTCACCAGCCCGCTTTCCCGCGCGCAGGACGTGGCCCGCGCCATCGCCGCCCGCACCGGCGCGCCTATGCATACCGACGACCGCCTTGCGGAAATGGACTTCGGCGGGTGGGAAGGCCAGGCCTGGACCGCCATCCCGCGCGCCGAGATCGACGCCTGGGCGGCGGACCCGCTGCGCTACCAACCCGGCGGCGGCGAAGCGGTGGCCGACGTGCTCCGCCGCGTCCGCCGCGCCTGGACCGGCATCGCCAGCTCGGCCGACACCACCCTGGTCGTCACCCACGCCGGGCCGATCCGCTGCCTGCTGCACATCGCGCTCGGGGCGCCGATCCTCGACGCCATCCAGGCCAGCATTGCCTATGGGTCAGTCACGCGTCTCGTGGCTACTCCGCCAACTCCCGCATGACGCGGATCAAGTCCGACTTGCCCTCGAACCCGATGCCCGGCAGCTCCGGCATGGTGATATGCCCGGCCTCGACCCGCACGCTGTCGGGAAAGCCGCCATAGGGCTGGAACAGGTCCGGGTAGCTTTCATTGCCGCCCAGGCCGAGCCCAGCCGCGATGTTGAGCGACATCTGATGGCCGCCATGCGGAATGCAACGCGACGGCGACCATCCCGCCGCCCGGATTTCTTTTAGTGTCCGTAGGTATTCGCACAGGCCATAGGATAGCGCGCAGTCGAATTGCAGCCAATCGCGGTTCGGCCGCATCCCGCCGTGGCGCAGCAAGTTGCGGGCGTCCTGGTGGCTGAACAGGTTCTCCCCGGTCGCCATCGGGCCGGGATAGAATTCTCCCAATGCCGCTTGTAGGCGATAATCCAACGGGTCGCCGGCCTCCTCGTACCAGAACAACGGGTAGTCCCGAAGCATCTTCGCGTAGGCGATGGCGGTCTCCAGGTCGAAGCGGCCGTTGGCGTCCACCGCGAGCTGGGCGTCGCTGCCGATCTCGTCCAGCACCGCCTCGATCCGCTCGCGGTCGTCGGCGATGGGCGCGCCGCCGATCTTCATCTTCACCACGGTATAGCCGCGGTCGAGGTAGCCGCGCATCTCGCGCCGCAGCGCGCCCAGTTCCTTGCCGGGGTAGTAGTAGCCGCCGGCGGCATAGACGAACACGCGTGGGTTCGCCGCGGCCCCATGCTGGTCCGCCAGCAAGCGGAACAGCGGCTGGCCCGCGATCTTCGCCGCCGCATCCCACAGCGCCATGTCGAGCGTGCCGACCGCGACCGAGCGTTCGCCGTGGCCGCCGGGTTTTTCATTCATCATCATGGCGGACCAGGCGCGATGCGGGTCGAGCGTGCCCGCCTCGTCAACCAGGCTGTCTGGGGCGGCCTCCAGCAGGCGAGGCGCGAACCGCTCGCGGATGAGCCCGCCCTGGCCGTAGCGCCCGTTGCTGTTGAAGCCGTAGCCGACCACCCGGCGTCCGTCCCGCATTTGGTCGGTGACGACGGCAACGAGGCTGGTCGTCATCTTGGAGAAGTCGATATAGGCGTTGCGTATCGGCGAGGCGATCGGCTGGGTGATCTCGCGGACATCCAGGATGCGCATGGCAGGCTCCGGCGAAGGGACGACGCAGTTCCGTCGCTGGCGCCGGCGCTGTCAACCCGGTGCTGGGACGCGGACAGCCTGGACCCCGATGCGCAGATCAAACAATCGTTTGCCTCGGTCCCTCCCCTCGGCGTCATGGAACCGCAATGCCCCGGCGATGTTTTATCACGCATCGAAAACACGGAAGGATGCAGGTAATGGACGAAAATCGCTTCGAAGGCGCGGCACGCAAGGTCGGCGGCAAGGTTGAGGGTGCGGTCGGCAGCTTGACCGGCGACACCAAGATGCAGGCGAGCGGGAAGATGGATGACGTGACTGGCAGCGCGCAGCGCAGCTATGGCCAGGTCAAGGATGCCGTGCGCAGCATGGCCGGACAGGCGAGCGACCAGGCGAGCGACTACGGCTCGCAGATGCTCGACCAGCTTGAGGAGGCTGGCGATTACCTGGCTGAGCAGGTCGACCAGCGCCCGATCACGGCCATCTTGGTCGCGGCCGGCATTGGTTTCCTGATTGCCATGGCGACGAAGCCGGCGCCGCGGGTTGTCTATCGCCGCCGCTGAACCGATGCTGCGGGTCCGGTCCCCAGGATAAGGGGACCGGACTACTTCTTCAAACTTTAAGAAAGCCGACTAATCGCTCAGCCTCCGCCACGATTGGATCGGCAATAGCGCTCGCTCGGGCGGCACCGTCGCGCAGAACCGCGTCCACGGTGCCGGGATCGGCAAGCAGGCGTCGTGTTTCGGCGGCAATTGGAGCCAGCTTTTCGACGAGTACGGCGGCCAGGCTTTCCTTGAATGCGCCGAATCCCTTGCCGCCGTAGTCGCGCAACACTGCGGCGGCATCCTGGTCCAGCAGTGCGGCCATGATGCCCACGAGGTTGCGTGCCTCCGCCCGATGTTCCAGGCCCTGCGGCTCATGCGGCAACGGCTCGGGATCCGTCTTGGCGCGGCGGACCTTGAGCGCGATCGCATCGGCGTCGTCCGTCAGGTTGATACGGCTTTGGTCGGAAGGGTCCGACTTCGACATCTTCTTGTTGCCGTCGCGTAGGCTCATGACCCGGGTCGCCGGGCCGAAGATCAGCGGCTCAATGTTCGGGAAGAACTCGACGCCGTAATCGTGGTTGAACTTCTGCGCGATGTCGTTGGCAAGCTCGATATGTTGCCGCTGGTCGTCGCCCACGGGAACGCGGGTCGCGTGGTAAGCGTGGATGTCGGCGGCCATCAGGTTCGGATAGACATACAGCCCCGCCGACACCTGCTCGCGGTCCTTGCCCGCCTTGTCCTTGAACTGCGTCATCCGGTTCAGCCAGCCGAGCCGGGCGACGCAATTAAAAATCCACGCTAGGCGAACGTGCGCATGCACGGCGGACTGGTGAAACAAGATATGCGCCCGCGGATCGATCCCGCAGGCGATGTAGGACGCCGCTAGCTCCCGCGTGGCCGACGCGAGCGTGCGCGGGTCCTGCCAGACAGTGATGGCGTGCAGGTCGACCACGCAGAACAGGCACTCGTGGTCCCGTTGCAGCGCGACCCAGTTGCGGATCGCCCCGAGATAGTTGCCGAGCGTCGGCACGCCCGATGGCTGGATGCCTGATAGGATGCGCTGCATGGCGGCGTTGTCACTGCCCGGCCCGGCCAGGTCAAGGCTTCGACCCAACACGGCTGTCACAAGCCGCCATTGACGGCGCAGACCTGCACATACGAAGGTCAGTGATGTCTGTTCTCCCGTCCGGCGATCAATTTGTCCGTTTTCTCATGTATAAGCCAGGATTGGCGGACACTTCTGGGGTGCCCGCCTGGGCTTGGAGACTGTTGAAAAACTCCGATGCGAGCCTGGGTTGGTGATTGGCGCGGTGGTCC
>CAXSGE010000028.1:0-46526 GCA_964236715.1 uncultured Acetobacteraceae bacterium
GTCAACCACCGGCTGCCTCAGCGCCCCAGCACCACCCCAGGTGAGCAATTACGCGTCCGACTGGGGCCTACGAGACGATCCTTGATAAAATTCCCCAGGAGATCTCGGACAGCCTCGGACCGTTCATCGCACCTCCATTAACACTGAGCGACGTACGTTTGGGTGACGTGCCCCACATGTTCAGCCTTGTGCCTTTAGCTCAAACGGCACATACGCCCATTCACAAGCTGACTGGGCGCGATGGGTTATCAGGGGGTCAGTACCAACAACAGCGGCAGTATCAGGAGTTTATTCGGGCTCTCGCTCAATCACTTATGCGCAATCTTCGGCGCAGCGCGGAGTTGCGACATGATTGATTGGCCGGAAGACTTAATCCGAGACATTGCCGCCAGACGGTCCGTACTCTTTTTGGGCGCTGGCGTATCGCGCAATGCAGCAAACATAAATGGCGTGCACCCACGTGAGTGGACTGACTTCTTGGGCCATCTTGCGTCCCGGCTGCACGACGCTGGACAGCAGGCCGAGGTCAAGCAATGCATTGAGGATGCGGATCTACTCACCGCGTGCGAGCTTGCGCGAAAATACCTGTCGCCCTCTATCTTTAAAACTGAAATGCTTCAGGAGTACTCGGGTAACGCCTACCAGCATGCGCAGATTCATGACGATCTAAGCATGGTTGACTCTCGACTGGTTATGACGACCAACTTCGACAAACTGTACGAGAACAGAGCCAATCATCTCCAGTACAACTCTGTTATCGTAAAGAACTACTACGACGAAGACGTAGGTGACGTGTTCCGCCGGCAAGACCGGGTCGTTCTAAAAGTGCATGGAACTATTGACGTGCCTGACCGTACTATATTTACCCGTAGCCAATATGCATTAGCTCGCCGCAACTATGGACACTTCTACCAGCTTTTAGATGGTTTGTTCGTGACGCACACGTTCATTTTTCTTGGCGCCTCTATGCGAGACCCGGATATGCAATTGCTGCTCGAAGATCACGCGTATCGCTTCGAAGGCTCTCGCCCACACTATATAGTTATGCCTGAGAATTCGGCCAGGGCAGGTGTCTTACGGATATTGGAAGAGACAATGAACCTTAAGGCTCTCTTGTATGATCCTGTAGACAATCACAGGTCACTTGCCGACTCAATCGCCGCGCTTGTACCAATGGTCGAGACCGCTCGCGAGCGAATTGCTGCAACAGCGGGGTGGTGATGATAGTAGGTCATCTTGCCGCCATTGCGGAAGCGGCGCCGCACGATTGGAGAGAATCCACATTACACACGGGATCTCGTTTGCATCAGCTAGCTCCTTACATTGGCAAGCTAAAGCCGGTCATTGCTCGTCACCTACTTGAGAGATTTACAGTGCCAGGCGACGTCGTGCTTGATTGCTTCTCGGGATCTGGAACTATCCCGCTTGAAGCGCTACTTCTAGGGCGACGTGTTTTGGCGTTTGATACCAACCCGTATGCTGTCACTCTAACGCGTGCGAAGCTAGAGCCCCCCGAGTCCCTCGAAGCAGCTAGTGACCAATTGAGTAAGAGGCTTTTATCAGCACAAGTGCGTCCGCAGTACGCGATGGAAACCGTCCCAGAGTGGGTTCGTAAGTTCTTCCATCCAGAAACCCTTCAAAACGCGTTGCGGTTCGCTGATGCTTGTCTCGACGCTGACGACCACTTCCTACTCGCCTGCCTGTTGAGCATTCTACATCACCAACGACCCGGGTTCTTATCATACCCAAGCAGCCATCTTGTGCCATATCTTCGCGATCGGAAGTTTCCTCGCGGCGAGTATTCCTCGATGTATGAGGAGCGTGCACTGGCGCCGAGACTCGCAGCAAAACTGCGTCGAGTTTATAAGGACGGTGGGTTCATAAATCGCGGAGGTGTTCTGCAAGTCGGCCAAGTAGACATCGCAGACCTGCGGCTCGATCGCTTAGTTGATGCGGTTGTCACTAGTCCTCCCTACATGAACGCGCTTGATTACGTCCGTGATAATAGGCTGCGTATGTGGTTCTTGGATCGCCTCACAGTAGACTACTCTCCAGAACCGACGGAAAAGCAAAAACAATCAGATGCTATCACCGCCGCTTTCGCCCGAAACGCCCTTCGGTATGTTCGCAAGGAAGGCCATTGCGTGCTGATTGTTGGCGAAACGGTGTCTCGCAAACGTATAACCTCGCATCCGGCTGAGCGCATCTTCGCTAAGCTGACAGCCGAGCACCCTACTGTGCGCTTGGAGCAGGTCATCCACGACGAAATTCCCGACGTGAGGCGCTCGCGGAAAAGCGGCTCAGCAACCAAACGCGAGCTAATTCTCGTCCTAAAGAAGGATTGAAGACGTGATGTTATCGATCAACAATTACTATCGCCAGCCGCGACTGCATTCCGGATCCAAAAGCTCGCCGAAGTGTGCCTTTATCTTGCACAATGTCAGAGCCTGCGTATTGGCTGCATAGAACTGCGCTTGCTTGTCATCGAAATGGCTCGTGACCGGAAGGTCCGCTATCGGCCAACGCTGGACGCTCCGTCCTGGTTCACGCGTGTCCTCTTTGGGTTGCAAGCGGACCAGCGCTGTGTGTACCACTTCGTCAAACAACGGACACACCAAGTACAACGCCTGAACTTCGTTTGCCGGACAGTCATTTGCAGCCTCGAAGCGGCCTTCCAGCCTGTTGCCGGACGCTTCTCACCGTCTGGCTTCGTGCAGAAGCTCCGAAATATCGGTCTGTGACAAGAGTGTTGGGTCGGCGCCGTCAAGGCCGGTTGAAGGGCGTCGCTGCCGACAGGCTACTGCGTGCGCCCGCGGCGACGCATGACGCCCAGGAACTCCCGCAGGTCGAACGCCCCGAAAATCTGTGCCGCGGCGAGATATACGGCGCAGCCAAAACCGACCAGCGCGCCCAGCGCCAGCCAGCGTAGCCCGGCCGTCGCGCCCATCTCGGCAAAAATCGTGCGCTTCGCGAACCACAGCGCACCCGCCATGGCCAGCGACGCCATCGCCATGCGTCCCAGCCGACGGCGCAGCCTCGGGTCCACCACGAGCTGCCCGCGCCGGCTCAGCATGACCGAGAGCGCCAGGACGTTGAAGATCGCCGACACGCTGGTGGCCAGCGCCGGCCCGACATGCGCCAGCGGCACCATGAACAGCAGGTTCAGCACCAAGTTGAGTGCAATCGCCACCATGCCGATCCGCACCGGCGTCCCAGTGTCGCCATGGGCGAAGAACGCCGGCACCAGCACCTTCAGCACCACGAAGGCCGGCAGCCCGAACGCATAGGCGGCCAGCGACTGCGAACTCAGCAAGGCGCTGGTGGCGCCGAACTCGCCGCGGCCGAACAGCACCAGCATGATCGGCTCGCCTGCCACGCCGAGGGCCAGCGCCGCCGGCAGGGTCAACACCAGGCTGATCTCAAGCGCGCGGTTCAGGGTCGCGATCGCGCCAGCGGCGTCCCCCGTCCGTGCCTGCCGCGACAGCAGCGGCAGCAGCGCGGTGCCGACCGCCGTGCCGATCACGCCCAACGGCAGTTGGTTGACCCGGTCCGCATAATACAGCAGCGACGCAGAGCCCGGCGGCAGCAGGCTGACGATCACCACGTCCACCGCCAGGTTGAGCTGCGTTACCCCGGCGCCGACCAGCCCCGGACCCATGCGTCGCAACAGCACGACCATGCGCGGCGTCATCCGGGGGCGCGGGATGTGTAACTTCATGCCCGCCCGACGCACCGCCCAGGCCAGCAGCGCCAATTGCAGCACGCCCGAAACCGTGACTCCCCAGGCCAGCGCGTGCCCGACGGTGGGGACATAGGGCGTCAGCACCAGCATGGCCGCGATGGATACGCCGTTGAACACCAGCGGCGCAGCGGCGGCGGCGGCGAAGCGGTCGAGGCCGTTCAGCACGCCGGACAGCAGCGCGGCGAGGCAAATCAGGAACAGATAGGGAAACATGATGCGCGCGAGCGCGACCGTGAGTTGCTCCTTGCCGGGGATCGCCTCGAAGCCGGGCGACAGCAGCCCCATCAATTGCGGCATGAACACTTCGCCCAGCAACGTGATGACCAGCAGCCAGAACGCCAGCACCGCGATGGCTTCCTGGGCGAACTGCCGGGCCTGGCCGGCGCCGTCGGCCGCAAGGATGCCGGTGAACTCAGGCACGAAGGCAGCGTTGAACGCGCCCTCGCCAAATAGTCGGCGGAACAGGTTGGGTAGGCGGAGCGCGATGAAGAACGCATCCGCGATCGGCCCGGTGCCGGCCAGGGCGGCGAGCAGCATGTCGCGCCCAAAGCCCAGCACGCGGCTGAGCATGGTCCAGCCGCCGACGGTGACGATGCCGCGCAGCATGGCTACTCGTCCCGCCGCGGCCGGGCGAGCAGTGCCGCGATGGCCTGGTCCAGCCGCAGCCGCCCGTCCAGCAGCGCCGCGACCGCCGAGCACACCGGCAGGTCGACCCCTGCGGCCCGCGCCACCAGCGCCGGGGCGGTCGCGACGCCCTCCGTCGCGGTACTACGGCCCGCGAGGACTTCCGCCAGGGTTGCGCCCTGGCCCAACGCCAGGCCGAGCGAGAAATTGCGGCTCGTGGGGCCGGTGCAGGTCAGCAGCAGGTCGCCGAGGCCCGAAAGCCCGCCCACCGTCTCCGCCTGGCCGCCGAGCGCCACGACCAGACGGCCAAGCTCCGCCAAGCCGCGGGTGATGAGGGCGGCACGGGCGTTCTCCCCCAGGCCCGCGCCGATCACGGCCCCGGCGGCGATGGCGATCACGTTCTTCGCCGCCCCGCCCAACTGCGCGCCGATGGCGTCGTCGTTGCCATAGATGCGGAAGGTGGGGCTGGCCAGCAGCTCGGCCATGGCATGGCGCGACACGGCGTCCGCGGTGGCCAGCACGGCGGCGGCGGGCAAGCCGGCAGCGACCTCCTGGGCGAAATTTGGGCCGGTCAGCACGGCGGCGGGCCGGTCCGGATGCAGGTCGGCCAGGATCTCCAGCGGCAAGCGAAGCGTGCGGGTCTCCAACCCTTTGGCGCAGGCCACCAAGGGCGCGTCGCCGGCCAGCCCGGCGGCGATGGCGCCCATGTGCTGCACCGGAACGGCCAGCAGCACGGCGTCGAACCGCGTTCCGTCCAGCCGGTCCGTCACCGTGACACTATCCGGCAGGCGATGGCCGGGCAGGCGCGGGCTGCTGCGGGTGGCGAGGATCGGCGCGGGGTGGCGTGCCCAAAGCGTGACCTCCCGTCCGGCGCGCGCCGCCTGCAGCGCCAATGCGATGCCCCAGGCCCCGGCGCCCACGACCATGACCCTACTCATCGGTCAGCCGAATAAGCGTGTGGCCTTGGCCCGGTTCGGTGTTGCCCAGGCGGCTGAGCAGTGCCGCGAGAATGCCGGGCGCCGCCGCCTCGAAACCCCAGGGCGGATTGCGGACCAGCAGGCCGCAGCCGTTCAGCCGGGCGGGGTCGGTCGGCTCGCGCCACCACAGCTCGGCGCAGACGATATCGCGCAGCCTGGCCCCGCGCACGGCTTCGTGGAAGGCGCGGACGGGGCTGCGATGCTTGATCGGATACCAGGCGGCGTAAACTGCGGTGCCAAACCGCGCGGCGCCGGCCTGCAATCCCGCCAGCACGCGGCCGAACTCGCCCGGCGCCTCGAACGGCGGGTCGATCAGCACCAGCCCGCGCGCCTGCCGTGGCGGCAACAGAGCCGTGATGGCCTCATAGCCGTCGCGGAGGTGCACCGAAACCTGGCGGTCCCCACGGAACAGCCGGGCCAGGCTGGCGTGATCCTCGGGATGCAGCTCGCAGCAGGCCAGCCGGTCGTCGGCGCGCAGCATGGCGCGGATCAACGCCGGGGAGCCGGGATAAAGGCCGAGCCGGTCCACAAGCGCCACGTAGTCGGCGAGCAGCGGCGGCGGTTCGTGCAGCAGGCGGGCGATGCCGGCGTGCCACTCGCCCGTGCGCTCCGCCGTGGGGGATTGCAGGTCGTAGCGGCCCGCGCCCGCATGGGTGTCCAGCACGAACACCGCCGTGGGCTTGCGGGCCAGGGCGTGCATGATCCAGACGAGCAGCGCATGCTTCATGCAATCGGCCGGGTTGCCGGCGTGGAATGCGTGCCGGTAGTTCATATGGGCGAAAGCTTGGCGGCCGAAAGCTCCGCCAGGGGCCAGCGCGGGCGTGGGGCAATGTCCAGCGCGTCCGTGAGGCCCAGGCGCAACCGCTCGATGCCGGCCCAGGCGACCATGACGGCATTGTCCGTGCACAGCCGCACCGGCGGGGCGACAAGGGCCACGCCGCGGGCCGTCGCCGCGTCCGCCAGCGCCGCCCGCACCGACGCATTGGCCGCGACGCCGCCGGCGGCCACCAGCAGCCGCGCCTCCGGCATCATCGCCATGGCGTGGTTGGCGCGGTCGGCCAGCACGGCGGCGACGGCATACTGGAAGCCGGCCGCGATGTCGGCGGCCTGTTGTGGCGGCAGCGGCGACGGCAGGCCGGCGATGCGCTGCGCCACTGCAGTCTTCAGGCCCGAGAAGCTGAAGTCGCAACCGGGCCGTCCGCGCAGGGGCTGCGGGAACGGATGGCGCGCAGGGTCGCCCCCGGCGGCAAGCCGTTCCAGGGCGGGTCCGCCGGGCCAGGGCAGGCCGAGCAGCTTCCCCACCTTGTCGAACGCCTCCCCCACGGCGTCGTCGATCGTGCCGCCGAGCCGCCGATACTGGCCGACGCCGTCCACCGCCACGCATTGGCAGTGCCCGCCCGACAGCAGCAGGAGCAAGTAGGGAAACGGCGCACCTCCCGCGACCAAGCCTGGCAGCCGTGCGGTCAGCGCATGGGCTTCCAGGTGATTGACCGCGACGAAGGGCAGGCCGGCCCCGAGGGCGATGCCCTTCGCCACCCCGGCGCCAACGATCAGGCCACCGATCAGACCGGGTCCGCAACTGGCCGCGACACCGCCGAGATCGCCATATTCTAGGTCCGCATCCCGCATGACGCGCCGCACGAGGCCGGGCAGGTGCGCCAGATGGGCGCGGGCGGCGATCTCCGGCACGACGCCGCCGAATGGGGCGTGGTCCTCCTGCTGGCTCAGCACCGCTTCGGCCAGAATAGCCCCGTCCCACGCCAGAATCGCGCATGCGGTCTCGTCGCAGGAGGATTCGATCCCAATTACAGGTGCTTGGAGGCGATGGCCGGTCTGCATGGGTCGGGCTTTCCTTTGACGGCCCGATCTCATAGGACACCTGGATGCCCAACGCCCAGCCCGCGCTTGTTCCCCTGTTGCCGCAAAGCCTCACGAGCGCCGCCCGCACCCATCATGGCCGCAGCCTGCCGCTGCGCGTGGGCACGCGCGGGTCGCCGCTGGCATTGACGCAGACCCGGCTGTTCCTGTCCTTGCTCAGCCGGTTTTGCCCGGTGCTGGCGCCTGGCTTCAGCGATGAGCAGGTGTTCCAGCAGCACGTCATCCGCACCACCGGGGACCAAGTTCAGGACCGCAGCCTGGCGGACATCGGCGGCAAGGGCCTGTTCAGCAAGGAAATCCACGAAGCGCTGTCCGACGGGCGCATCGATTTCGCGGTGCACAGCCTGAAGGACCTCGAGACCGAGCTGCCGCCGGGCATCGTGCTGGCCTGCACCTTGCGGCGGGAGGATGCCCGCGATGCGTTGATACTCGGTCCCGGCTGCCTGCCGCTGCGGCCCGGCGACCCGCTCGCCGTGCTGCCCGCCGGCGCCGTGATCGGCACCAACTCGCTGCGCCGGCAGGCCCAGTTGCTGCACGCGCGGCCCGACCTGCGCATGGCTCTCATGCGCGGCAACGTGCAGCCCCGGATTGCGAAGGTCATGCGCGGCGACTGCACGGCGAGCCTGCTGGCGCTTGCCGGCCTGCGCCGCCTGGGCCTGGAGGATGCTTCGACCTTGCCGCTCGACCCCGACGCGATGGTGCCGTCGGCCGGGCAGGGCATCGTGGGGATCACCGTGCGCCGCAGCGACACGGCGTTGCGGGAGTTGCTGGCGGGGATCGAGGACCCGGAGGCGCGCGCGGTTTCGACCGCCGAGCGCAGTTTGCTTGCCCTGCTTGATGGCTCCTGCCGCACGCCGATCGGCGGCCATGCGCGCCTGCTGCCGTCCGCCGCGGGCGTCGTGCCCCGGCTGCATTTGACGGGCCTGGTGGCGCGGGCGGATGGGTCGTTCCTGCTGAAGCGGAGCATCCATGGCTCCGCGGACGACGCCGCCCGGCTCGGCGCCGAGCTGGGCGCCAGCCTGCGGACGGACAGCCCGCGCGATATCTTTGGCTAGAACCGGCGTTTTGGTCACGCGGCCGGAACCCGGCGCCTCCGAGACGGCGCAGCGCCTGCTGGCCCTGAACTATCACCCAGTCGTGACCCCGCTGTTGCGGGTTCGGCGGCTCGAGCCGGCATTGCCCGCAGAGGTTGACGCTGTCCTGGTCACCAGCGGCAATGCCCTGCCGTGTTTGCCGGCGAACCTGCGCAGCACGCCGCTGCTGGCCGTCGGCAATGCAACCGCCGAGCGGGCGCGGGCGGCTGGGTTCGTTCACGTGCTCAGCGCGGACGGCGACGCGGCGGCGCTGGCTGAACTGACCCTGCAGGAATGCCGGCCCGGCGCTGTTTTGCTGCTCGCCACCGCCCGCAAGCAGGGCGCGTCCCTGGCGGCGGCGTTGCGGGCTGCGGGGTTCGTGGTGCATCGCCGGGCAGTCTATGTCGCCCAGCCGGTCGCCTGCATGCCGTCGGCAGCCGTGCAAGCGCTGCAATGCGGCAGCCTGGCGGCGGCGCTGTTCCTGTCCGCCGAGACTGCCCGCGCCTTTGCCCGGCTGCTGCCGCCGCAGCTTCTGCCGGCTTTGGCCGCCGTCGAGGCGTTGGCGATTGGGCAGCCCGCGGCGGAGGCGGTGCGCTTCTTGCCCTGGCGCCGCGTGCGCGTCTCGGCTAAGCCGACACAGGATTCAATTTTGGCGATGCTATGACCGAACCAGGCGCTCCCGATCCCATCAACCCCAACGAGGCGGTGGTGCCCGAGCGCGTCCAGGTGGACGACCGATCGCAACGCAAACGCACGGACTTCTTGCCGCTGCTGTATTTGCTTGGTTTTCTGGTGCTCGCCGGCTCGTTGCTCTACCTTTGGCAGAACCCGAGCCTGCCGGCCGGCGTCCAGCAGGAGGCCGCCAGGGTCGATACCTTGCAAACGCAGCTTCAGTCGTTGAACGACCGGCTGGCCCAAGTGGAGCAGCGTCCGGCGCCATCGCCGCCGCCAAGCCTCGCGCCGCTGGAAGCCCGGATTGCAACGCTGGAACGGCGTCCGGCCTCGGCCCCCACCCCGCCTGCGGCTCCGCCGGTCGACCTTGGCCCGCTCAAGACGCAGATCGATGGCGCGGTGTCCAAGCAGACCGCCGACATGCAGGACGTGACCACGCGACTGGGCGCCATTGAGGGCCAATTGACGGCAGTGCAAAAGCAGCAGGCTTCGGACAAGCAAGGCGTCACCACGCGGCTGGATGCAGTTGAGGGCCAGTTGGCGGCAGCGCAGAAGCAGCAGGCATCCGACCTGCAGGGCCTCGCCACGCGGCTGAACGGGCGGCTGGATGCGACCGATAGCCGGCTGGCGGTCGTGGAGAAGCAGGGCGGCGGCATCGCTGGGCAGATCAGCGGGATCACCGAGCGGGAGCAGCGCATCTCGCGCGTCCAAACGGCGACGGCGGCGCTCCAGGCTGGGCAGAAGCTGGGCGACATCCCCGGCGCACCGCCGGCGCTGGCGCAATTTGCCCATGACGCGCCGCCGACGGAGGCCGGGTTACGGCTGTCGTTCAATGCTGCCGCCGAGGCTGCGCAGCACGCGAGCCAGCCTGCGATCATGGACAACCAGCCGTTCGCTTCGCGGCTCTGGACCCGGGCACAGCAGGCCGTCACCGTCCGGCAGGGCGACCGCGTGCTGCTGGGCGATCCGGTGTCCGGCGTGTTGGCCCATGCCCGTCAGGCGCTGGACGCCGGGGACCTCGCCGGCGCCATCGCTACGCTGAATGGGCTCGCTGGCCCGGCGGCGGCGGCGATGGCCGACTGGGTCGCCCAGGCCCGTGCGCTGCTTGACGCCCGTGCGGCGCTCGCGTCGATGGCGGCCCGCGGCTGATGCGCGCCGTCATTGGATTTACCATTCTTGCGGCGGCGCTGATCGCGTTCGCGTGGTGGGTCGCCGCGTTGCCGGGGACGATCTCGGCGACAATCAGCGGCACGACGTTCGAGATGTCGGCGCCGGTGGCGCTGCTCATGCTCGCGCTGCTGTTTCTGGCCCTCTATGTCGTGTTGCGGCTGCTAGGGGCGCTTGTCCGCCTGCCGCGCCGTGGCCGCGCCCGGGCGCGCCGCCGTGACCGGGCGCGGGGCGACCAGGCGGTGACGCGTGCCTTGGTGGCGCTGGCGGCCGGCGACGGCTCCGTCGCCCAGCGCGAGGCCGGACGCGGGCGCCGGTTCCTCGGCGACACTCCGCTAACCCTGTTGCTGAACGCACAGGCGTTCCGCCAGGCTGGCCGTGAAGAAGATGCCGCAAATTTGTTCCAACAGCTCGCCAGCCGCAAGGACACCGCGTTCCTTGGCCTGCGCGGCCTGATGCGCCAGGCGACTGCGCGCGAGGACTGGTCGGCAGCCGGCGAACTGGCGAACCGGGCCGAGCGCGTGCGTCCTGGCGCGCAATGGCTCAAGGATGAGCGCAAGGTCCTGGCGCTGCGGACCAGCCAATGGAACGACGCGCTCCGCCTATCGGGGCCGGAAAACCGCGCCGCGCTCGCCGTGGCCGCTGCCGGCGCTGAGCCCGACAAGTCTGCCGCGCTGCGCCTGGCCAAGCAGGCCTGGACCGCCGACCCGGCGCTGGCCCCCGCCGCCGTCGCCTACGCCAGCCGCCTGCGCGCCGCCGGCAAGGACAGCCGCGCCAACGACGTGCTGCGCCGGTCCTGGGCGATACAGCCGCATCCGGACATTGCCGCCGAGTATATGGCCGACCTGTCCGACAAGCAGTTGCGCCTGCGGGCTGCGGCGGGCTTGGCGCAGCAGAATGCCAACCACCCCGAAAGCCATCTATTGCAGGCGCAGGCCGCGTTGGACGCCGGAATGCTGCCGGAGGCCCGGCGCCAGGTCGACCTGGCGCGCGCTGCCGGATCGAACCAGCGGCGGGTTTGGGTGCTGATGGCCGACATCGCCGACCAGGAGGGGCGTGGCGGCGAGGCGCAGGACGCGCTGCGGCATCTCGCTTCGGCCGACCCCGATCCGTTCTGGCGCTGCGCGGCGTGCGGCACCGCTCATGCCGCGTGGAAGCCGGTCTGCGACGCCTGCAACACGCCGGGCAAGATCGCCTGGGTGCAGCCCAGCCATGGCATCGTCGTGCGGCAGGTGCCGTTGCTCGATCACGCTGGCAGCGGCGCGCTGGTGGCCGACGCGGGCGGCATCACCGAATCCTAGGCGGTCCCGCTATAGTGGGATGTCCCGGGTCTCGCCGAAGTCCAGCATGTCGAACTGCTGGACTGCGAGGCCGGCTGCAGCGCGCGCCTGCTCCAGCGCCCGCAGTGGGGCGTCGACGGCCTCGTCCGTGAGTTGGAAGGTGCCGAAATGCATGCCAATAGCGCGCTCGGCGCCGAGGTCCGCGCGGGCCTGCACTGCTTCGGCCGGGTCCATGTGGACGGGCTGCATGACGCTGCGGGGCAGATAGGCGCCGATCGGCAGCAGGGCAACGCCGGGCGGGCCGAGCCGGTCGCGGATCGTGCCCCAATGTGGGCCTGCGCCCGAATCGCCGGCGAACAGCAGCCTGCGGCCATCCGCTTCGAGCATGAACCCGGCCCACAAGGTCTTGTTGCGGTCATGGATGCCACGCGCGGCGAAGTGCCGGGCCGGTGTCGCGGTAATGCGGACCGGACCGGCCGCCGCGCTGCCCCACCAGTCGAGTTCGACCGCATCCGGCACGCGGGCGTCCCGCAGCGGCCGGGCGTTGCCTAGGGTCGTGATGACCTGCGGCCGGAAGCGCCGTTGCAGCGCCCGCAGGCTCGGCAGGTCCATGTGGTCATAATGGTTATGCGACACGAGAATTGCGTCCACGGCCGGCAGCGCCTCCAGCGCCAGCCCCGGCGCGCGCACCCGGCGCGGTCCCATCCATTGCACGGGTGAGCAGCGCTCGCTGAAGATCGGGTCGGTCAGGATCGAGGTCACGCCATGCGGACCCGGCAGGCGGATCAGGAAGGTGCTGTGGCCGATGAAGGTCAGGCTGACGTGACCCGGCGCGACCGTGTCGCCCGGCGGCGGATGGGGCAGGTTGGGGATGTGGTCGGGCCAGCGCGCCCTTTCCCGCGCCAATTGCCATTGCAGGACAGCGCCCAAGCCCCGAGCCTGCGATGCTCCGGGGTTGAAGAAGTGCTCGCCGTCGAAATGGTCGCTCACCGGCAACGCGGGACCGCAGGAACAAGGGCGTGCAACATTGGCGCATCCTGGCCCGGGTGCCCGCCTGCCGCAATGCCCCGCTTGCCGCCTCGCAGCATCGCACATAGGGTCGGCCGATGAAGCGGTTCATCCTCCGCCGGGCCATCCTGGCCGTGCTGGTCTGCATGACGGTGCTGGTCATCAGCTTTGCGCTGACCCGCGTCGCCGGTGACCCGGCGCTGGCCGTCGCCGGGCCGCAGGCGACGGCCGAGGACGTGGCGACGATCCGCCGCGCGTATGGCCTCGACCGCCCATTGCCGGAGCAGTTCTTCAACTGGGTCGGCGCAGCGGCGCACGGCGACCTCGGCCGGTCCTATCTGTTCCGCGAGCCGGTGGCCAACCTGATACGCGCCCGCATGCCGGTCACCTTCATCCTGGGCCTCGTCGGCCTTGGATTTGCGCTGTTGATCGCCCTGCCGCTCGGCATCGTCGCGGCGCTGAACGAGCGGACGCTGATCGACCGCCTGGTGATGCTGGTGGCGCTGCTGGGGCAGGCGATGCCGTCCTTCTGGCTGGCGCTGCTGCTGATCATCGGCTTCGGGCTGCGGCTGCAATGGCTGCCGATCGCCGGGCTCGACGACTGGACCGGCTATGTGCTGCCGGGCCTCGTGCTGTCGTTCTCCGCCATCCCGGCGCTGATGCGGCTTACCCGGTCGGGCATGATCGACGCGCTGCGCTCCGACTACATCCGCACGGCGCGGGCCAAGGGGCTGTCGCGCGCTAGCATCGTGCTCAAGCACGCCGCCCGCAACGCCGCCATGCCGGTGGTCGCCATCGCCGCCGTGCAGCTCGGCTTCATGCTGGGCGGCTCGATCGTGATCGAGAGCGTGTTCAGCCTGCCAGGGCTCGGCTTCCTAGCGTGGGAAAGCATCAGCAAGAACGACTTCCCGGTCGTGCAGGCCGTCGTGCTGCTGCTGGCGGTGATCTACATCGCGTTGACGTTGTTCGCCGACCTGCTGAATGCGGCGCTGGACCCGCGGTTGCGGACGGCCTGATGGCGCTGCGGCACAAGACGACGGCGCTGGGCGGGCTGATCGTGGGCGGCACGCTGCTTGTGGCGCTGTTTGGGCCGAGCCTCGTGCGGCATGATCCGTTCACCCAGGACCTGATGCAGCGCCTGGTGCCGCCGGCCTGGCTGGGCGGCAATGGCGAGCACCTGATGGGCACCGACCAGCTTGGCCGCGACTACCTGGCGCGGCTGGTCTATGGCGCGCGCATCTCGCTGCTGATCGGCGCGGTCGCGGCGCTGGCCGGCGGGCTGATCGGCATCACGCTGGGGGTGCTGGGCGGCTTCTTCGGCGGCTGGGTCGACGACCTCGTCATGTTCGCCATCACCTGCCGGCTGAGCATCCCGCTGATCCTGGTGGCGCTGGCGGTGGTTTCCGCGGTCGGCGGCTCGCTGACGGTCGTCGTGCTGACGCTGGGCCTGCTGCTGTGGGACCGGTTCGCTGTCGTGGCGCGCACGACCACGATGCAGGTCCGCACGCTCGACTACGTGGCGGCGGCTCAGGCGGCCGGCGCGTCCACTTTCCACGTGCTGTGGCGGGAGATCCTGCCCAACATCGCGCACCACCTGATCGTCGTCGCCACGCTCGAGGCGGCGCTGGCGATCCTGCTGGAGGCCGTGCTGTCGTTCCTCGGCCTTGGCGTGCCGGCGCCGCTGCCGAGCTGGGGGCTGATGATCGCCGAGGGCAAGGACTACATGTTCTTCGAGCCCTGGGTCATCATGGTGCCGGGCCTGTGCTTGTTCGCGCTGGTGCTGGGCATCAACCTGCTCGGCGACGGGCTGCGCGATCTGCTGTCGGTCCCGCGCGGTGCTTGACGCTGTGCTGGCAACGGGTGCTGGGTCGGCTCGAAACTAACTCCGGAAAATATTCTTAATTGTCACGCTTGGCAGACTTGGAAAAAAGAAGGTTGCTCACTCCCATTTTCGTTGAAGGGTTTGGCGCTCCCCTGCACACTAGGCTGTTAACAGGAGTGTCTGCTCAGATGGGTGCTTCCGCTTCGGGTTTGGCTGCAACAGGTTCGCCCAACCGCTTTGGAGAGCACATTGCCCAAGCTGCTTTGGGACAAGCGAAGAAGCCCGACCAAATACGTGAGCCATGCTCTTGGAATTGAGCACTGGCAGTTACGGGCAGCCATTCACACAATCAAAGCTCGAAGCAATTTGGGCGGGCCTAATCGTGTCCACATCTTTGAGGATGGCAAGGTGACCGACATTGACGGATGCGAGATCGGAAATATCCATGATGAAATCTGAGGAGCGGCTTAAAACAAAGACTTTCGCCACCTTTCGGGTATCTGGCGATAGTCTTACGCCCGAACTAATAACCAAGACCTTGAAGTTCTATCCTACACTTGCATACCGCAAAGGTGAGCAATATTCCATCGATGAGCGGAGTCTAAAGCTTAATGGCAGAACGGGGGTTTGGTTTCTGTCTACCGAACGGATTGTTGCCAGCGACAAGTTGGCGGATCACCTAGTATATGTTTTCTTTGTTCTTGGCCTAGTTTCAAGCCTATCCACTCAGCGCCGACCCATTGCCGCTGAACCAGCATCGGTGTACGAGCTCAATTTTCAGTTCAGAACAGTCATGGACTTACAAAAGCTAATGAAGCAGGCGGCGTTAAAGGCCACTTTGACATGCTTTTGGCATGGGTTTGGTGGCACAAAACCTCCAACTGTTCCCTATACAAACATCCTTGAAATGGTTTCGATAGAGGTTGAAACCGACTTTGACGCGGACTCCGAACCGGAGGAAGGCTCTACGCTGGTCGCTTGAAGCTGGTCCCGGGTCGGCAAATGCGGCTTGCATCCCGAATTGGCTAGGACTTCATTCTATTGATTTCAAACTGATCCACAACCTGGCCACGCCCGTGCTTGACATTGCCGCCCTGCATGTCGCTTTCGGCGCGACCGAGGCGGTACGCGGCGTCTCCCTCCAAATCCAGCGCGGCAAGACGCATTGCCTGGTCGGCGAAAGCGGCTGCGGCAAGTCGGTCACGGCGCTGGCGGTCATGGGCCTGCTGGCGCGGGGCGCCCAGCGCAGCGCCGGGCACATCCGTTTCGGTGGCGCGGACCTGCTGCCGCTGTCCGACCGCGCCATGGGCCGGCTGCGCGGCGACCGCATCGGCATGATTTTCCAGGAGCCGATGACCAGCCTCAACCCGGCCTACACCATCGGCTCGCAGATGACCGAGGTGTGTCGCCGTCACCGTGGCGGCAGCCGCGCCGGCGCCACCGAGCGCGCGGCCGAGCTGCTGGGCCGGGTGGGGATCACTGCGCCGGGCCTGCGGCTGGGCCAGTTCCCGCACCAGCTTTCGGGCGGGCTGCGCCAGCGGGTGATGATCGCCATGGCGCTGATGTGCGGGCCGGAGCTGCTGATCGCCGACGAGCCGACGACGGCGCTGGACGTGACGGTGCAGGCCGGCATCCTGCGGCTGCTGGCGGCGCTGCAGGCGGAGATGGGCCTGGCCTTGTTGCTGATCACGCATGACCTCGGCGTCGTGGCCCGCGTGGCGCATCATGTCAGCGTCATGTATGCGGGGCAGGTGGTCGAGAGCGCGCCCGTCGCGGCGCTGTTCGCCCGGCCGAGCCATCCCTACACGCAGGGTCTGCTGGCCAGCGTGCCGGTGCCCGGCAAGGTGCGGCGGGGCCAGCCGCTCGGCAGCATCCCCGGCACCGTGCCGCGCATCGCGCCCGGGTTCGCTGGATGCGGGTTCCGCGACCGCTGCGCCCATGCCATGCCGCAATGCGCCGCCGACATTCCGCTGCGCGAGCGTGCGCCGGGGCACACGTACTTGTGCCAGCTCACGCCATGATCCCGGCGATCGAGGTGCGCGACCTCTATCGCAGCTTCGGCCGGGTGCGCGCGGTGGACGGCGTCAACTTGGCGGTGCCTCAAGGCGGCGTTATGGGCATCGTCGGCGAAAGCGGCTGCGGCAAGAGCACGCTGGCCCGCATCATCCTCGGCCTGCTGCCGGCAACGGGCGGCGATGTGCTGGTGGAGGGGCAACGCCTTTCGGGCCTCGACCGCCGCGCCCGCGCCCGGCTGATCCAGCCGGTGTTCCAGGACCCATATTCCTCATTGAACCCGCACCATCGCGTGCGGGACATCGTGGCGCTGCCGCTGCGGGCGCAGGGCATCCGGGATGTCGCCGGGCCGGTGTCTGACATGCTCGCCCGCGTCGGCCTGCCCGGCGTCCTCGCCGACCGGCTGCCTGCGGAGCTCAGCGGCGGGCAGCGGCAGCGCGTCGCGATCGCCCGTGCCCTGGTGCTGCGCCCGCGCATCGTGGTGTGCGACGAGCCGACCAGCGCGCTCGACGTGTCGGTGCAGGCGCAGATCCTCAACCTGCTGGCCGAGCTGCGGCGGGAGATGGGCCTGACGCTCGTGTTCATCAGCCACAACCTGGCCGTCGTCGAGCATATCGCGACCGAAGTGGCGGTCATGTACCTGGGCCGCATCGTCGAGCACGCCCCGGTCGACGCGCTGTTCGAGCATCCGCAGCACCCCTATACCCGCGCCTTGCTGGTGAGCGTGCTCACGCCCGAGCCTGGCCTCGGCATCCCGGACTCGGGCCTGGGCGACAGCTATCCCGACCCGGCCAACATCCCGCCGGGCTGCCGCTTCCACCCGCGCTGCCCGGCAGTGACGGCAAAATGCAGCAGCACGGACCCGGCCGGCATCAGGGCGCAGGGCCGCCTGGTGGAGTGCCTGCTGGCGGCGGATTGACTGGCGGTTGGCGTATGACGCGGGCCGGGTTGCCGGCCACGACGGCGCCGGGCGGCACGTCCCGCGTCACGATCGCGCCGGCGCCCACTACGGCGTCGTCCCCCACGGTCACGCCCGGCAGCAGGATCGCGCCGGCGCCGATCCAGGCGCGGTGGCCGATGCGGACCGGGCGGGCCATCTCCCAGCCGGATGCGCGCTCGGCGGCGTCAATCGGGTGCGTCGCGGTAATAATCTGCACCGCGGTCGCGATCTGCACGTCGTCGCCGATCCATACCTCCGCGCAGTCCAGCACGATGCAGCCGAAGTTCATGAACAGCCGCGAGCCCGCGTGGATATTGCAGCCGTAGTCGCACAGGAACGGCGGCAGGATCGCGCAATCCTCGCCCATTGCACCGAACAGGCTGCGCCACAGCGCCATTCGCCGATCGCGTTCCGACGGCGGCAGCATGTTCGCCGCGTAGGCCGTGTTCCGCGCCTGCATGCGCAGTGCCGCAAGCTCCGGGTCGCCGGCCCGGTACAGCTCGCCGGCCAGCATACGCTCGCGCATGGTCACGGTTATTTCCAACTCGCGAGATAGAACAGCGGAAGCTCGTCCTGGAACGTCCTTAGGCTCAGCGTGCGCGACATCGCGTAGGTGGTGACGAAGGTGAACAGCGGCATGTAGTAGGCGCGCTCGGTGATGCGTTTGATGGCGGCGCTGTAGGCGGCGCGGCGCTTGTCTGGGTCGGTGCTGCTGCCGCCGGCCTCCACCATGGCCTGCAGCTCGGGGTCGCGCGCGTAGTCGGAGCCGCCGCCGCCGAAGAAGTACGGCATGTAGGCCGAGGCGTCGTTGATCGAGTAGCTGCCCCAACTGCCCAGCTCCATCGGGTTCTTGCCCTCGATGCTGCGCTGGACCACGGCGCCGACCTGCAATTGGCGGATGTTCACGCGGATGCCGACGGCCGCGAGGTAGCCCTGGATCGCGCCCTGCCACTGCGGCAGCAGATAGCCGACGATGTCGGTCTCGAAGCCCTGCGGGAAACCGGCCTCGGCCAGCAGCGCCTTTGCCTTCGCCGGATCATATTCGTATTTGGTGGCGATGCCCTGGTCGCAGCCGAACTGAGTCGGGTAGCACGGCGCGTCCAGCACGCGGGAGCCGCCGGACATGAACTGCTTGGCCATGGTCGGACGGTCGATGGCGTGCATGATCGCCTGGCGCACCTTCATGTTGGTCAGCGGGTTGTCCGCCCCGGTCCGCCCGGCGCTGTCCATGTTCATGTAGGCGACGCGCATGCTCTCGCTGCGCTGGGTCTGCAGCATCGGCATGCGGCTGAGATTGTCGATCTGGTCCGGGCTGAACATCCAGATCCAGTCGGCCTGGCCGCCCAATATCGCCGTCATCTCGCCGGTCGCGTCCGCCACCTCCTTGATGACCAGGCGGCGGATCGCCGGCTTGCCTTTCGGGCCGTCGAAATAGTCCTCGTTGCGCTCCATCTCGATTTGCGTCGCGCCATCGACCTTGGTGATGCGGTAGGGGCCGGTGCCGACCGGCATGGTGGAGTATTCGCCGCCGACCCGCTCCCGATACGCTTTAGGGTAGATCGGCAGCACCATCGCGAAATACTCAAGCGCCGCAGGGAACACCCGTTTCAGCTTGATGCGGACGTGCATGTCGTCGATCTTCTCGGCGCCCGCGATGAAGCTGAAGTTGCTGGGCACCGAGACCTGCTTGTCGGACAGGATGGTCGTCACGGTATAGACCACGTCGTCCGCGGTGAACGGGCTGCCGTCGTGGAACTTGACGTTCTGCCGCAGCTCGAACTCGAGCGTGGTGTCGTCGGCATAGCGCCAGGAGGTGGCGAGCAGCGGCTTCAAGGTGAACGTCTCGGGGTCGCGGTAGATCAGCGTATCCCAGGCCTCGTGCGCCACCACCAGGCCGGTGCGGAGCGCGTTGTAATAGGGATCGACGTTCGGCACCGCGTCCCGCCACGCGATGCGCAGCGTGTCCTGCGCCTTTTGCGCGCGTGCCGGTGCATATGGCAGCAGGGTGGCCGCGATGAACAAGCCGCTTAGCAACAGGCACTTCCGCATCATCCAATCCCCAACTTTACCAGGCCGAAACGCTAGGCGCGTGCGCAACGGGGTGCAATTCGGGAACAACCGCGCCGCGCTTCAGCCCATCGTCGCGTTGAACGCGCCCCCGTCGAGCAATAGGTTCTGGCCGACGATGAAGCCGGAGGACGCGGCGCACAGGAACACGCAGGCGTCGCCGAATTCGGCAGGATCGCCCACGCGGCCGGCGGGGGACTGCTTCGCGCGCTCGTGCAGCTCCTCCTCCGCGGTGCGCCCGGCCTTTTCCGCCGCCGCCGCGGAGTTCGCGCGCAGCCGGTCGGTGAGGAAGGGGCCGGGCAGCAGGTTGTTGATCGTCACGTTGTGCCGGGCCACCTGGCGCGAGAGGCCGCCCACGAACCCCGTCAGCCCCGCCCGCGCGCCGTTGCTCATGCCGAGCGTCGGGATCGGCGACTTCACGCTGGCCGAGGTGATGTTGACGATGCGGCCAAAGCGGCGCGCTGCCATGCCGTCCACCACGGCGCGGATCAGCGCGATCGGCGTCAGCATGTTGGCGTCCAGCGCGCGTATCCAGTCTTCGCGCTCCCATTGGCGGAAGTCGCCGGGCGGAGGGCCGCCGGCGTTGTTCACCAGGATGTCGGGATCGGGGCAGGCGGCCAGGGCGGCGGCGCGTCCGTCGGCCGTCGTGATGTCGCCCGCCACGGCCGTCACCATGGCGCCGGTTGCGGAGCGTATCTCGTCGGCCGTGCGCTCCAGCGGACCTGCAGTCCGGGCGGTGATCGTGACCGACACGCCCTCGCGCGCCAGGGCCATGGCGCATGCGCGTCCGAGCCCCTTGCTTGCGGCGCAGACCAAGGCGCGCTTGCCATGCAGACCCATATCCATTAATTGATTCTCCATCAGAATGGTGCCCGGCAGTAAGCGGTGCGGGAGGCCGGGCCGGCGCCTTGCCAACAGGCGATCATTACCGCACCTGAATGACATCCCATGCTGCACCAAAAATTGTGCAGTCGCCAGGTCGCAAAAGTCGTTGTGAATTGCCTTGCTAGGTAGCCGGCCGGCGCAGGCGCTCATTTGACGCATGGTGGCCGGATAAACGCCGCGGCAGTCGGCGCATGGTCCGGGGGGAAGGCCGGCTTGTTGGACGGGGATCATGGCGACCCCCGCTCCGTCGCGCCAGGAGACTCCGCTACGTCGGAGCCTGGCATCGGATAACAGGATTGAGGTCTATGTCTCGCCTTTCCCTTTCAGTTTTTGTCCTAGTGGCAGCCACCACCATCTCTCCGGACCATGCCAGCGCCCATGCGATCCTGATAGACAGCCAGCCGGCGGCGCGGGCCACGGTGCCGCCGGGTCCCGCGGTTGTCACGCTTCGGTTCAACAGCCGGGTCGACCACGCGCGCTCCCGCATGGCGCTCCGGGCCAATGGAACGGAGACCCCGCTTCCGGTCGATCCCGCGTGCGCGGCGGACAGCCTGGCTGCGACGGCCACGCTCGCGCCCGGCAGCTATGTCGTACGCTGGCAGGTATTGGCGGTGGATGGGCACATTACCCGCGGCGACGTGCCGTTCACCGTGCAGGCGGCCACCATGCAGCCGCACTAGCATGTCCCTGCTGGTCGACCTGTTCGGCTACCTGTCCATCGTGCTGCACGGCCTGACCATCGTCGCGCAGAGCATGGCGATCGGCGGTGCATTGTTCCTGATTTTCCTCGCGCGGCCACTTGCATCGAGCCTTCCGGATGGCCGGCAGCTCGCGCGCCGCACCGCCGTCATCGCGGGATGGAGCGCGCTGGCCTTGGTGGCATGCGAGGCGCTCGCCGTCGGCATGCAGGCGGCGGTCCTGATGGACACCGTGGGCCTCGGCCTGCAGCAGACGCTGACCGCGCAGTTCGCCGTCGCAGGCATCGTCAAAGCCGTCGCAGCCGGGGTGCTCGGCGCGGCGCTGTTCGCGCGCCGTCCCATGCCGGGCGCGTCGCTCCTGGCGCCCTGCGCCGTGGTGCTGGCGGCTGCGACCATGACGACCCACGCCGCCGCCCGATTAGCCGATGGCCCGGTGCTGATGGCCGCAACCGCGCTGCACATCCTCGGTGCCGCGATCTGGATCGGAGGCATCCCATGCTTTGTGATGGTGCTGGGCCGGTTGCATGACGGCGCTGCGTTCCGCCGGGTGGGCGCGCGGTTTTCCCGGATGAGCATGGCCGGCGTCGGCTGCATCCTGGTCTCTGCCGCGACCATGACGTGGTTCTACGTGGGCTCGTGGGGCGCAGCATACGGCACCGCCTATGGCGTGATGGTCGGCGCCAAGGCCGCCATGTTCGGAGCGCTGCTGCTGCTCGGGCTTGGCAACTTCCTCGTTGTCGAGCGTCTGCGCTCTGATCCCGGCGCGTCCGTCCTGCGCCTGCGGCGGTTCGCGGAGGTGGAGGTCGGCATCGGCTTCAGCATATTTTTCGCCGCCGCCTCGCTGACCTCCGTGCCCCCGGCGGTCGACCTGGTGCACGACCGCGTGACCTGGGCCGAAATCGCCGAGCGAAATACGCCGCAGGTTCCACGGCTCACGTCCCCGGACCATGACAGCCTGGCGCTTCCGGCGCTGCAGGAACAACTGGACGCCGAGGCTGCGCAGGCACGCACGGCGCCGCCGGCTGCTTTCACGCCGGGGTCGGGCGAGCTGCCGGCGCGCAATGCCGCAGATGTCGCTTGGAGCGAGTACAACCACCATTGGGCCGGGCTGTTCGTGGCCGCCATCGGCCTACTGGGCCTGATGCAGCGCGCGGGCCTGCGGGCGGCCCGGCACTGGCCATTGGTGCTGCTCGGGCTTGCGGCCTTCCTGTTCGTGCGGTCCGATCCCGAAACTTGGCCATTGGGGCAGATCGGCTTCTTCGAAAGCTTCCGGGACGTGGAAGTCCTGCAGCACCGAGTCTTCGTGGTGTTGATCGTGGCATTCGCGCTGTTCGAGTGGGGAGTGCGCACTGGGCGGCTGCGACGCCCGGGGGCCGCCCTGGTGTTCCCGCTGCTGACCGCATGCGGCGGCGCGCTGCTGCTGACCCATAGCCACGCCATCGCCAACGTGAAGGACCAGTTGCTCATCGAGATGTCGCATACGCCGCTGGCGCTCGCCGGCATCGGCGCTGGGTGGTCACGCTGGCTGGAGCTGCGCGCCGATGGCGCAGTCCGGCGGGCAGCGGGCTGGATTTGGCCGGTGTGCTTCCTGGTGGTCGGGGTGATCCTGCTCAGCTACCGGGAAACCTGACGGGCCGCTTCCACACGAACCGGGCCATCCCGCCCGGACATGAAGCCCGGCGCCGCCAACATCAGCCACATCGCCAGCGCGAACATCAGGCCCTGCGCCATAAGGCCTAACGCTTGACCTGCCGCATGCAGGCCTTCTGCTGCCTTTCTGGCGAAGACTGCCGGCGTGCCTGCTGTCGCGTGATTGCCGTGCCGAAAAGACACGTTGATTTTGGAAGATGCTGCAGGGAATGCGCTGCCCACGTGCATGTCGGACACCTTTCGTTCTAAGTTTATTCAAGTTGGATGCTGGAGTCGCGAGCAAAGGATGCTGTTCGCTATATGTTCTCAAACATGAACAAGGTCAAGTGCCTCGTGCCGGTGGCTCAAGTGGCGCAGGCTCGCTGTGATGGCCGTAATGCTGAGTTGGTAAAAGCCTGGGCTAAATCGGCGTTGCGCCAGCGCTCAACAACGCCGCCTTCACTTGCTTCGTAAGCTCGGTGGCTCGAACCGGCTTTTGCAGCAAAGTCAGGTATCCGCCGGGCAGTTTGCCGGTGGTCAGTCCCAGCTCCTCCTCACTATAGCCGGTGAGCAGGATAGCCGGCAGGCCAGGCACTTGGCGCTGCACCTCGCGAATCAGCTCGAGGCCGTCCGTTCCCGGCATGGACAGGTCGGTGATGAGGAGGTCAGCCCGGCTTATTTCGCTCAAATGGTCCAAGGCGGCCGTGGCGCTCTCGAAGTTTCCGACACTGTAGCCGCACGACGTCAAGACCTCACCCAACACATCCAGCACCTCAGGATCGTCATCGACGAGCACGATTCGCTGTCGCCTGGCTGATCCTGGGGCGGTATCGTTCGGCATATGCCGTTGTGGTTCAGCGGCCTGGGGCATATACAGGCTCGCTGTGGTTCCCTTGCCGGCCTCGCTCTGCAGCAGCAGCTTTCCACCGGACTGCTCGGCAAAGCCCTGGGCCATCGCGAGGCCTAGGCCAGTGCCGCGTCCGCGCGGCTTTGTCGTGAAGAACGGCTCGGTCGCGCGCTGCAGGGTTTCCGCATCCATTCCGCAGCCCGTGTCACTGACGTCGATCCTGACATAAGGTCCCGGCTGCAAGCCCGCTGCGGCGCCATCGGCCACCGATGCCGATAGCCGCAGCCTGTGGCCGGCATCGGACGATCCATTCCTTGGTCCGCCATCCGCCATCGCATCCTGTGCGTTCGTCGCAAGATTGACCAATGCCGCCTCGAGTTGCCTTCGATCAGCTAATAATTGCGGCATCGTCTCGGTAATTGCAAGATCAACCTTTATTTCATCGCCTACGGTGCTGGTGAGGATGTCGCGCAATCCTGTCAGGAGCGCAGCCACTTCAACCGGCCCCGGCTCCAGAGGACCGCGCCGGGCGAAGCTCAGCAGGCGTTGCGTGACCAATGCGCCGCGTTCGGTCGCCTCCACGACGAGGCCGGCCAGGCGCTCCACCCCCGCCGCATTGTCCGAACGCCGCTGGATCAGCCGTGCGCCCCCGGCAATCGCCTGCAGAACGTTGTTGAAGTCATGCGCGACGCCGCCCGCCAGTTGGCCCAGCGCCTGCATGCGCTGCAGTTGCCAAATGCTCTCCTGCTCCGCAATGCGTTCGGCGACCGTCTCTGCGACCCGCTGCTCCAGGCTTGCGGCTAGCGACTGCATCGCCGACTCGGCCGCCCGCCGATGCGAAATGTCCTGCACGGCGGCAATGACGTGCATGGGCCGGCCATCGGCGTCGTGCATCATGGTCATTTGGCTGATGACCCACACCTCGCTCTCATCGGCCCGGACCAGGCGTTTTTCGATCTGGAATGGCTGGCCCGTTTCCAGCATTGCCGCATGCCCCTCAAGGTGCGCGGCTTTATCCTCGGGATGCGTGAGGTCATGCAGCCGCAGCGTATGCAGGTGCGCCGGGCTATGCCCGACCAGGCTGCAGTAGCAATTGTTCGCCAGCAGGATGCGCCCGTCCAAACCGGCCTGCACGATCCCGACCGGCGCGCGGCTGATGATTGCGCCAAGATGCTCATGGGTTGCGCGCAATGCCGCTTGGGATCGCCGCAGCGCATTTTTGAGCCGGCCGCCGTTCCCCCAGCCGAGCAGCAGGACGGCAGGCACGACATAGGACCATGCGTTGGCTAACGATCGCCATTCGCGGCGGGTCTGGAACGTGTCTTGTGTCCTACTCATAGCGATGCAACGCCCGATTGCCGCATTAGCTTCCTATGTGCCAGTGCGTATCTATTCCGCGGCCCCGGATGCGGAGCTATTCCGCCGCCTCGCGCTTGCGGCGCTCCAAAGGCGCCGGTTCCGGGGTGCTGTCGTCCGGAGCCTGCAGGGCCGTGAGCAGCGCCTGGCGCAACGCCGCCAGCTTGCGCTCGTTCTCAACCTTCAACCCGAACACGTCCTTCACATAGAAAACGTCGACCGCACGCACGCCATAGGTCGTCACGTGGGCCGACGCAATCTGCAACCCTTGCTCGCTGATCGCCGCCGTCACGTCGTGCAACAGCCCCGGACGGTCGCGTCCGTTCACCTCGAGCACGGTATGCGTATTGCTGGCCCGGTTGTCGACGACGACGCGGGGCGGCACGTGGATCGCCCGCATGCGCCGGCCCATCAGCGCCTGCGACGCCCGGCGTATCTCCCCGTCCAGCCCGAGGCGGCCAGACAGTGCCTGGTCGATCAGCACGTGCAGCCGGGCCAGGCGGTGCGGCGCATCGAAGGCACCGCCGGCCGCATCCTGAATCCAGAAGGTGTCGAGCGCGCTGCCGTTGGTCAGGGTGTGGATGCGCGCGTCCACGATCGATGCGCCTGCCACCGCGAGCGCCCCCGCGATCCGGCTGAACAGGCCGGCGTGGTCGGCGGTGTAAACCGTCACCTCCGTCACCGCACGCGACGGCAATGGCTGCGTATCGACGGTCAGCGGCGCGTGACGCCGTTCCGCATCGCGGATCAGCCGTGCGTGCCGCGCATGGGTCTCGGGATCGAAGCTAAGCCAGTAGCCGGGATAGCCGAGGCCATAGAAAAAATCCTGGTCCGGCGCAGGCCAGTCGGCCAAATAGTGCCCGGCCGCCTCCTTGGCGCGCGCCACCCGCACGTCGCGCTCCGTCGTGGCGAGGCCGCCGGCCAGCACGTCGGCGACCCGGGCATACAGCTCGCGCAGCAAGGTTGCCTTCCAGCCGTTCCACACCTTGGCGCTGACCGCGCGCATATCGGCGACCGTCAGCACCAGCAGCAGCTTCAAGCGCTCTGGCGACTGGATGGTGTCAGCCAGGTCCAGGATGGTCTTTGGGTCGTCGATATCGCGCTTGAAGGCGGTTTGGCTGAGCATGAGGTGGTGCAGCACCAGCCAGCTTACCGTCTCCGTCTCCTCCGCCGACAGGCCGATCGTCGGACCAACCTGGGTGGCGATCTCGGCCCCCAGCTCGGAATGGTCGCCGCCGCGGCCCTTGGCGATGTCGTGCAGCAGCATGGCGGCATACAGCGCCCGGCGGGATTGCATGTCCTCCACCAGGCTGGAGGCGATCGGCGCCACGTCGGCGAGCTCGCCACGCTCCAGGGCGTTCAGCACGCGCATGGCCTCGATGGTGTGCTCGTCGACGGTGAAAACGTGGTAGGTGTCGAACTGCATCTGCCCGACGATGCGCGCCCAGTCCGGGATGTAGCGTCCGAGGAAGCCGGTTTCGTTCAGCACCGACAGCCACTTGGCGCCGTCCGCCCGGCTGTGCTCGCCGTCGCGCCCGCATAGCAGGTCGAGGAAGACGTCTGCCGCCAACTGGCTGCCGCGCAGTTCGATCGCGCCGCGTTCGTGGCGGATCAGCGCGCGCATCGCCAGCGGGTGCATTTCCAGCGCGCGGTCCCGCGCCACCTGCAGGATGCGCAGCATGGCAATCGGGTGCCGGCCGAAGTCGTTGCCCGGCGCCGAGAGCAGCTTGCCGTCGGCGAGCACAAAACCCTGTTCAAGCAGGGCCGCGTCGGTCGTGGCGGCGAGCGCCGGAGGGCCGAGCGCAGCGCGCACCACCGCGGGTTCCAGCACGGTCGTGATCCGGGTGATCTCCCGCGCGGTCAGGAAATAGTGGCGCATGAAGCGCTCGACGCCGTCCTGCCGGCCGTGGCGGGTATAGCCCATGCGGGCGCCGACGACGGGTTGCAGGTCGAAGGTCAGCCGGTCCTCGGCGCGTCCGGCGACGTAATGCAGGTGGAAGCGCACGGTCCACAGGAAATCCCAGGAGCGGCGGGCGTGCTTGGCCTCCTGGTGGGTGAGGATGCCGCCGCCGGGGCTGTCGGGGCCGACGAGCTCGCCCATGACCTGGGTGCCGAACACGTAGCGGGTCATCCAATACAGCGTCTGCAGGTCGCGCAGGCCGCCGCGGCCCTCCTTGATGTTGGGCTCGACCAGGAACGGCGTCTCGCCATAGCGGTGGTGCCGGGCGTCGCGCTCGGCCTGCTTGGCGGCGATGAAAGTGCCGGCTCCAGCCTCGGCGCAGGATTGCAGGAAGCGCGCCATGAAGGGGTCGAACAGGCCCGGGTCGCCCGCAAGCAGCCTGGCGTCGATCATCGAGGTGCGAATCGTGAGGTCGCGTCCGGCTTCGGCGATGCACTCGTCGATCGACCTGGTGGCGTGGCCGACCTTGAGGCCGAGGTCCCACAGGAAATACAGCATGAACTCGACGGCCGCGAGCGTCGCCGCCGCGGGCCGTTCCTCGGTGACGAACAGCAGGTCGATGTCGCTGAACGGCGCCAATACGCCGCGGCCATAGCCGCCGGTGGCGACAACCGCCATCGCCTGCGGCAGCCCTGCCTGCAAGTTGCCCGCCTGCAAATTAGCGGCGTCCGGATCGGCCACGTGGCCGCGCGCGTAGCCGTGCAGCGACCCGATCACCCCGTCCATCAGGTGGCCCAACAGGCGTCCGGCCTCCAGGCCGCTCATGCCGCCCGCCTCGAACCGCTCCTGCACATGGTGCTGCACACGGCCCAAGTAGCGGCGGAAGCTGCTGAGCGCCGCCTCGCGCGGAGGAGACTTGCCGCCGTCCGCGATGCCGCGCAGCGTTGCGTCAAGCAGCTTGATGGCATCCTCGGGCCGGTCGGGCAGGGGAAGGGGATTCGACATTATGATGATGCTAGCCCGGCAATCGCCGCGGGAACAGCAGCGAGTGCTTTGATACGATAGAGAGTTTCGAGCGCATCCCGGGGCGACATCCCGTCGGGCTCGACCTCGTGCAGGGCTTGCCTCAGCGGATCGGGCGGCGCATCGACGAGCGCGGCGGCCGTTTCGGGCGCCGCTTCGGCAAACAAGGGCAGCTCGGCCGGGCTGCCATGCCGGTGCTTTTCCAGGGCGTTCAGCAATGCTGCCGCCCGTCGCACCGTGGTTTGCGGCACCCCGGCCAGCTGCGCGACATGCACGCCCCAACTGCGTCCGGCGGCGCCTGCTGCGACTTCGTGCAAGAATACCACACTGCCGCGCCATTCCTTGACCCGCATGGTGCAGGGGCGCAGCCGCGGCAACTGCGCCGCCAGTTGGCTCAGTTCATGGAAGTGCGTCGCGAACACGGTGCGGCAGCGGTTCTGGCCGTGCAGCGCCTCCAGCACCGCCCAGGCGATCGCCAGGCCGTCGAGCGTTCCGGTGCCGCGGCCGATCTCGTCCACGATCACCAGGGAACGCGGGCCGGCCTGGTGCAGGATCGCCGCCGTTTCCGTCATCTCGACCATGAAGGTGCTGCGTCCGCGCGCCAGGTCGTCCGCTGCGCCCACCCGGCTGAACAGCCGGTCGATCACGCCGATCCGGGCGCTCTCGGCTGGCACTGGGAGCCCGGCCTGCGCCATAATGGCGATCAGCGCGTTCTGCCGGAGGTAGGTGCTCTTGCCCGCCATGTTCGGTCCCGTCAGCAGCAATACGCGATGCGCTGCGGACAGGTCGCAATCGTTGGGCACGAAGGCGGCGGTGCCCTGCAGCGCATGTTCGACTACGGGGTGGCGGCCGGCCCGGATGCAGAACTGCTCGTCTTCGGTGACGACCGGGCGGCACCAGCGCCCGCCCTCGGCCAGGCGGGCGCATGACTGCAATGCGTCAAGTTGGGCGAGCGTGTCGGCGCAGGCGCCCAGCGCGTCCGATTGCGCCAGCACGGACTGCACAAGGGTCGCGAACACCAGGCGCTCGCGCGCCGCTGCCCGGTCGGCGGCCTCGCTGATGCGGCGGTCGAGGTCGGCAAGCTCGGTGTTGCCGAAACGCGCCCCGTTGGCCATGCCTTGGCGCAGGGTCAGATCCGGATGCGCCTGCAGCCGCTCGACGGCCGGCGCCGGCGCCTCGATGACATAGCCGAGCTGGGCGTGGTGCTTGATCTTGAGCGACGCCACGCCGTAGCGCTGGGCATAGTCGAGCGTCAGCCTGGCGATCACCCGGCGGCTGTCGTCGCGCAGCCGGCGTTCCGCGTCGAGTTCGCCGTCGAAGCCGGGTGCTATCACGCCGCCATCGTCGAGGCGTGCGGGCAACGCGTCGGCGAGGGCGCGGGTGAGCAGTTCCAGCAGCGCCGGTTCGACATCGAGCGCCGCGATGTCCACCGGCGCTTTGGCAAGCGCCAGGCTGACAGCTTGGGCCGCCGCGAGGGTCTGGGCCACCGCCGCGAGGTCGCGCGGCGCGGCGCGGCTAACGGACAGCCGGCCCAGCGCCCGGACAACGTCCGGCGTGGCGCGGAGGGCGGCGCGGAGGGCGGCCAGCGCTTCCGGCTGCAGCAGAAGCCAAGCCCAGCCGTCCTGGCGCCGGGCGATGGCGGCGCAGTCCAGCAACGGCCCGGCGAGCCAAGTTGCCAGTTTCCGCGCGCCGGCTGCGGTGAGCGTATGACCGACGGCGGCGATCAGCGTGTGCGCGGCCGAGCCATCGCGGGCGCGGGTGATCTCCAGGCTGGTGCGGGTCGCGGCGTCGAGCATCATCTGCGCCCCTAGCCCGGCCGGCTGCGGACGGGACAGGCGCGGCATCCCGCCCGCCTGCGTCGTGCGCACATAATCCAGCGCCATGGCCGCGGCGGAGGCTTCCGCTTCGGTGAAGGTCCCGAACGCGTCGAGATCAGCCGCGCCGAATGCCTCTGCCACGCGGCGCCGGGCCGCGGCTGGCGCGAGTGCCGCCGTGGCCGGGCCGCGACGGTCGGACCATTCACCCAGAGCGAGGTCGGCAGGCGCCAGGATCTCGGCGGGCTCCAGCCGGCCAAGCAGCGACGGCAGGCCGGCATGGGAGGTGGCCTCGGTCTCGAACAGGCCGGTCGAAACATCGAGCCACGCGGCCCCGAGCGCGCCGCCAGCGCTGGCCAGCGCCAAGAGCAGGTTCGGACGATGCGCATCCAGCAGGCTGTCCTCGGTCAAGGTGCCCGGCGTGACCAGGCGGACGACAGCGCGTTTGAGCGGCCCTTTGCCGGTGCGTCCCTTGGCCGGCTCCATTTGTTCGGCCACGGCGACGCGGAAGCCGCGGCGGATCAGGCGGGACAGGTAGGCTTCGGCGGCGTGGGCCGGTACGCCGCACATCGGGATCGGAAAGCCGGCGTGCTCGCCGCGGCGGGTGAGCGCGATGTCGAGGGCGCTGGCCGCGGCTTCGGCATCGGCGAAGAACAGTTCGTAGAAGTCGCCCATGCGCAGGAACAGCAGGGCATCGGGATGGTCGGCCTTGAGCAGGAACCATTGTGCGATGGCGGGCGATGCGCCTGCTGCGCTTGGGATAGGGGAAGGCGCGCCTGCTGCGCTTGGAAGGTCCATCGCGCCATCTTATCAAGCCATGCCGCACCTGCGAAGCGGCTGGGTTTCACAGGGGGTTCGGCTGGTTTATGCAGGTCGGCCAGACCGGCAAGAGCCCGGCTTGCTCGAGGAGGACCCCCATGGCTGACGGCATTATCGAACCTCGCCTAGGCCGCGTCTCGGCCGAAGAGGCGCTCGCGCTGCACTCGTCCGGACGGCCCGGCAAGCTCGAAACCCGCATCAGCAAGCCGCTGGTGACGGCGCGCGACCTCAGCCTGGCCTACTCGCCCGGCGTCGCCGAGCCTTGCCTGCACATCCAACGCGACCCGGCGCTGGCCTACGACTACACGACCAAGGGCAACATGGTCGCCGTCATCTCCAACGGCACCGCCGTGCTGGGCCTCGGCAACCTCGGCGCGCTCGCCAGCAAGCCCGTCATGGAGGGCAAGGTCGCGCTGTTCAAGCGCTTCGCCGACCTGGACGGCATCGACCTGGAGATCTCGACCGAGGACGTCGACGAGTTCGTCAACTGCGTGCGCTTCCTGGGCGCGGGCTTCGGCGGCATCAACCTCGAGGACATCAAGGCGCCCGAATGCTTCGTCATCGAGAGCCGGCTGCGCGAGCTGATGGACATCCCGGTGTTCCACGACGACCAGCACGGCACGGCGATCGTGGCGGCAGCCGGGCTGATCAACGCCTGCCACCTGACGGGGCGCAGCCTGGCGGACACCAAGCTCGTGGTGAACGGCGCGGGCGCAGCCGCCATCGCCTGCATCGAGCTGCTGAAGGCGATGGGCGTGCGGCCGGAGCACGTGACGATGTGCGACACCCGCGGCGTCGTCTATCAGGGCCGCACCGCCGGCATGAATCAGTGGAAATCAGGCCATGCCGTCGCGACCGAGGCCCGCACCTTGGCTGAGGCAGTCGCGGGCTCGGACGCGTTTTTCGGCCTCTCAGTGCGCGGGGCGCTCACCGCCGACATGGTGCGCAGCATGGCGCCGCGTCCGATCATCTTCGCCATGGCCAATCCGGACCCGGAGATCACGCCGGAGGAGGCACGCGCCGTGCGGGACGACGCCATCATCGCCACCGGGCGCAGCGACTACCCGAACCAGGTCAACAACGTGCTGGGCTTCCCCTACATCTTCCGCGGCGCGCTGGACGTGCGGGCCAGCACGATCAACGACGCGATGAAGGTCGCGGCGGCCGAGGCACTGGCGGCGTTGGCGCGGGAAGACGTGCCGGACGAGGTGCACACGGCGTCGGCTGGCGGCGCGCGGCTGCATTTCGGCCCCGACTACATCATCCCGAACGCCTTCGACCCGCGGCTGATGAGCCATGTGCCGCCTGCCGTGGCCCGCGCGGCGATGGACAGCGGAGTGGCCCGCCGCCCCATGGCGGACCTGCGCAAGTACGCCCGCATCCTATCCGGACGGCTGGACCCGACGGCCAACGCGCTTGACGCCATCATGGAGCGGGTGCGCGCCGCGCCGAAGCGCGTGGTGTTCGCCGAGGGCGAGGAGGAAAAGGTCGTCCGCGCCGCCGTCGCCTTCCGCAACGCAGGCTATGGCACGCCGGTGCTGATCGGGCGCGAGGACCGGGTGCGGCAGACGATGGCCGGGCTGGGCCTGGGGATCGCGGACGGGATCGAGGTGCACAACGCCCGGCTGTCGCAGCACAACGCGCGCTATGTCGGCCTGCTGTATGCCCGGCTGCAGCGGCAGGGTGCGCTGGCGCGGGACTGCCAGCGCATGGTGAACCAGGACCGCAACGTGTTTGCGGCCTGCATGGTGGCCGCGGGCCACGCCGATGCGATGCTGACCGGGCTGACCCGGTCCGCCGCCGTGTGCCTGGAGGACATCGCCCAGGTGATCGACACCGCGCCGGGCAAGATCAGCTTCGGATTGACGCTGATGGTCGGCGCGCAGGGCACGATCTTCATCAGCGACACGCTGCGCCATGAGCGTCCGACCCCGGAGCAACTGGCCGACATCGCCATGGGCAGCGCCGCCGCGGCCCGGCAGCTTGGCCACGAACCGCGGGTGGCGCTGCTGTCGCACTCGACCTTCGGCAACCCGATGCACCGGACGGTGCACGGCATCCGCGAGGCGGTGGCGATCCTCGACAGCCGCGGGGTCGACTTCGAGTATGACGGCGACATGAGTCCCGACGTGGCGCTCGACCCCGCCATACGCGCGCTGTATCCGTTCTGCCGGCTGACGGGGAATGCGAACGTGCTGGTGATGCCGGGGCTGCATTCGGCGCACATCACGTCGAGGCTGGCGCCGCGGCTGGGCCAGGCGAACACGATCGGGCCGTTGCTGCTTGGCCTGACGCACCCGGCGCAGATCGTGCCGTTGGACGCCTCGGTGAGCCAGATCGTGGACCTGGCCGGGCTTGCCGCCTATCAAGCCGTCGATGCCGCGTGAAGCCCGGACCGAGAGAACGTCGATGAGTTATCCAAGTGCCAACCCGCTGGCCGATGAGCGTCCGGCCGAGGTTACGAATCGCCTGAAAAACATTTTTTCGGGGTCGGTCGGCAATCTTATCGAGTGGTATGACTTCTATATCTACAACTCGTTCGCGATCTATTTCGCCAACTCGTTCAGTAAGAGTGACGATCCCACCGTGCAGTTTCTCACGGTGTTCGGCATCTACGCCGTGGGCTTCCTTATTCGCCCGGTCGGCGGGTTTGTCCTGGGATACTACGCCGACCGCAAGGGACGGCGTGCGGCGCTGACGCTGTCGGTCGCGCTGATGTGCATCGGCTCCGGGATGATCGCGGTGCTGCCGACCTACGCGATGGCCGGGGTAGGGGCGCCGCTGCTGCTGCTGCTGGCGCGGCTGTTGCAAGGTTTGTCATTGGGCGGCGAGTATGCGTCGTCAGCAACCTACCTCAGCGAGATCGCCGGGTCGAAGCATCGTGGCTTCTGGAGCTCGTTCCAATACGTGACGCTGATCGGCGGCCAGGTCGTCGCGGCGCTCGTGCTGCTGGTGATGCAGCAGGTGTTCAATGCGGTGGAGTTGGAGGCGTGGGCCTGGCGCATCCCGTTCGCCATCGGGGCGTGCGGCGCGCTGTATGGGCTGTATCTGCGCCGCAACCTGGCCGAGACGGAGGAATGGAAGCGCGCCAGCCGCGAACCGCGGCAGAACCTGTTCAAGGAATTGCTAAAGCACCCGAAGGAACTGCTGCTGGTGTTTGGCCTGACGATGGGCGGCACGACCGCGTTCTACACCTTCAGCACCTACATGCCGACCTACTTGGCCAACACACTGAAATTCCCGCGTGAGTGGGTTGCCGAAATCAGCTTCATCACCCTGATCCTCTATGCCGCCGTGCAGCCGGTGTTCGGCGCCGTCAGCGACCGGATCGGGCGACGCCCGGTGCTGATGTGGTTCGGCGTGATGGGCACCCTGTTCACTGTCCCGATCCTGACGGCGCTGGGCGCTGCCACGGGCTTCTGGCCGGCGCTGGGGCTGATTTTAGCCGCGCTGGCGATCGTGTCCGGCTACACGTCGATCAATGCGGTAGTAAAGGCGGAGTTGTTCCCGGCCGGGGTGCGGGCGCTGGGGGTGGGGCTGCCCTATGCGCTTGCGGCGTCGATCTTTGGCGGCACCGCGCCGGTGATAGCGCTGCAGTTCAAGGCGTCCGGGCATGAAAGCTGGTTCTATTGGTACGTGACCGGCCTGACCTTCTTGTCGCTGCTGGTTTACACGCTGATGCGGGATACCAAGAAGGACACGCGCATGCAAAGCTGAAGCGCCCCGCCGCCCTGTCACCCGCCTCGCAGCGGGAAACAGGGACGGCGCTGGGGTTTTTAGTTGGAAATTTCGGCCTGGCGCAGCGCCTCGGCCTTGGATGCGCCGTCGGTCAGCATCTCGATCCGGCCGGTGATCTGGCCGCCATCCTCGACCTGCAGGCGGCGGCAACGGGCGGTGCCGAGCACCTTGCCGGTGGCGCGGACGACCAGGTTGCCGCGGGCAGTCAAGGTGCCGTCGATCACGCCGGCAATTTCCGCGTCCTCGACCTCGACCTCGCCCTTGAACACGCCGCCCTGGGCGATGGCGAGTTCGGTCGCGTGGATCATGCTGGCCTCGACCATGCCCTCCACCACCAGGCGCTCGGCGTCTGCCACGGTGCCCTGGACGGAGATGCCGCGGCCGACGACCAGCGTGCGCCGCTCGGCCGGTTCACGTGCCCGGATCGGCTGCACGCCGGGCTGCATGCCGGGGCGCGGCGGGCTGATGAGGGTTGGCGCAGATCCATTGGACCCCGGTCCGGGGGGGACGGGGTTTGGGACTGGGAACGGCGTACGGCCCATGACTGAAGCCTCCTTAGATGGGGCAGGACGGTAGGGGGGAACGCCCATGCCACTATCATCGACAGTCCGGGCATCGATAGTTCGGGCATCGACGGGACGACGGGCGGGCATGCGAGGCAGCTCCGCCATGCTGTCGCCGGCAAGCAGCCCTTCGGTGATGCCAGATTGCATGGCGTATAGCTCTTCACCCATCGGGCCTTCCGGTTTACGGCGCTTGAACAAGCGGACCTCCCTTCGTTGGGGTTGCGCGCCCTGTGCGGGTAGGGTCGGTGAACATTTCCTAACACATGCCGCTGCCCGATCACAACCCTGTGTATAACATCGAGGCGCGCGATTTCGGCCGGTTGAGCACGTGGACCATGGCCGCCGTCCCGACGACGGGGACCAGCAGGTTGAGGCCCGGCAGGCTGCCCGCCAGCGCCAAGGCGACACCCTGCACCAGCACCGGCAGGCGTCGCGCCGCGTAGGTCCGCAAAGCCTCTGGCCGTCCCATGCGGCGCATCGCGACGCCCATGAACAAGCCGCGTCCGATTGCCCAGCCGGCGACGAGCCAGCCGATCACGATGCCGACACCGGGCACCAGGATCGCCAGCAGCAGCGCCAACACCTGGAGCCCCAGCACCTGGGCGCCGAGCGCCAGGCCATCCCACGCCTGAACCGCAAGCGGCGCGCCAAGCGGCACCGGCAGGTCCGGGTAGAACCGGCGGTCCACCGCCGCGGCGATCCGGTCCATATAAAGCGTCGAAATAAGCAGCGCGACAGGCACGAACAGCCAAAGCGCCAACAGCGCCGCGCCGATGCCCCCCGCGGCCCCGGCCAGCCAGCCCAGCCAGCCCGGCCGTGCCACAACGTGGTTGATCACCCATACGCTGCCGGCCAGCAACGCCAGGAAAGCCGCCGCCGACAGCAGCAGGCTGCGCCAAACGACGCCCAGGAACACCGGGTCCTGCAACTGGGCGATGGCGCGCGAGATCGGAGACAGCATGCAGGCGTCCTGGTGGTGAGAGGCGTTGGAGGGACCGAGCGCCGCGGGTTGCGGGCAGGTAGTGCGGATGTTAGGCGCACGCCAGGGTTTCACATCAGGAGCGACCATGTCCCAAGGCGCCATGTCCCAAGCGGCGGCCCATCCGGCCCGATTCGACATCCTGGGGATCGGCAATGCGATCGTGGATGTGGTGACGCCGACCGGGGAGGACTTCTTGTCCCGCCACGACCTGCGCAAGGGCAGCATGGCGCTGATCTCGACCGAGCAGGCGGAGGCGCTGTATGCCGCGATGCCGCCGGGGCAGGAGAGCAGCGGCGGGTCGGCCGCCAACACCTGCGCGGTGGCGGCTGGGCTGGGCGCGCGGGTGGCCTTCATGGGCAAGGTGGCGGACGACCAGTTGGGCGCGGTGTTCCGCCATGACATCACGGCCGCGGGGGTGCATTTCCCGACCGCGCCGCTGCAGGGCCAGGCGCCCACCGCACGCTGCCTGATTGCCGTGACGCCCGACGGCCAGCGCACGATGAGCACCTATCTCGGCGCCTGCGTCAGCTTCGGCGCCGCCGACCTGGACGAGGCATTGGTGGCGGACAGCGCCGTGACCTACCTTGAGGGCTACCTGTTCGACCCGCCTTTGGCGCAGGCGGCATTCCACCGCGCCGCCGCGGTCGCGCATGGGGCAGGGCGGCTGGTCGCGCTCTCGCTTTCCGATGCGTTCTGCGTCGACCGGCACCGGGCGGCATTCCGGGACCTGGTGCGCGGCCACGTCGACATCCTGTTCGCCAACGAGGCCGAGGTTTGCAGCCTTTACGAGGAGGATCGGTTCGAACGGGCGGCGCAACGGGCCGGCGCGGAGGTTGCGCTCGCGGCGCTGACGCGAAGCGAGGCCGGAAGCCTCGTGCTGCGCGGCGCCGAGCGGGTGGAAGTGGCGGCCGCGCCGGTCCGGGTTGTGGACACGACGGGCGCCGGAGACGCCTATGCGGCCGGGTTCCTGGCGGCGCATGCGGCGGGGCGGGGGCTGCGGGCGTGCGGGCAGCTTGGCAGCCGTGCGGCGGCGGCGGCCATCGGGCAATTCGGCGCGCGCCCGAAGGCCGACCTCCGTGCGATGATGGCGGCCCCGGAGGGCTAGGGGCGAAACTATCAATGGTGCATGTTGTTAACTGATCGAGACGTGCGGCCATAATGCACGACGCAATAATGACTGAGGAGAAACACGGATGCGTAAGACATTGCTGACTTCGGCAGCGCTGCTCGGGCTGGCTTATGGCCCGGCGTTCGCGCAGAACCCGATGTCGTCCCCCATGAGCCCGGCAGCGCCAAACGCAGATTCCGGCACCATGCCGATGCCTGGCAGCCCGGCCGATACAGGCATGACCGGCATGAGGCCGATGCGCGGGCAAATGCAGCATGGCGCGGGCGCCGGCATGCATGGCCACATGGCCCGTGGGCAAGGCATGTCGCAAGACACCGGCGCGGCGGGTGACGAGATGGAGCACGGACGCGAGTATCGCGGCGGCGTCGGGTCGCCGAGGTCCACCCGGGCCAGCAACATCGATCGGGCAGATACCCGTTCCGAGATTGCGCCGCGCCTGCCGGACCCAGCTGCGGCCTCCAGCACGCCAGAGGGCTACCTGGCCGCGGCGCAGCGCTCGCTGAACGCCGGGCATACGGGTGCGGCGCAGGAAGCGCTTGAGCGCGCCGAGACCCGCCTGTTGAGCCGGTCGACCGATGCGTCGATGGCGGCCAGCCCGGCCGACATGCCGATGGTGCAGCATATCAGTGCGGCACGCCGCGCGCTTGCAGGCCGCGACACGGCGGCAGCGAAATCGGCCATCAGCGCCGCGATGGGCAACGGCGGCTAGCCCGCCTCAGGGCCGGCCCAACTTCGCCGACCCTGCCTTAAACGCCTAACCATGCCCGCCTTGCGCCCCGGTTCATTTCAGTGAATGGGCGGCGCAAGGCGGGCATGAGGATATTTGGCTCGCAACAATGCGGCGGCCCGCCTATGTGTGCGGTGCAACACCCAGGATTTCCCGGGTGCGCTGCGAAACGCGGGGCGCGGACGTGCCCCCGCGCAAACTCTATCTGCGACCAAGCCAGGCGCCAAGGTTCCCATGGACATCCGCAACATCGCCATCATCGCCCACGTCGACCACGGCAAGACCACGCTGGTCGACCAGTTGCTGCGGCAATCCGGCTCGTTCCGCGAGCACCAGCAGGTCGCCGAGCGCGCGATGGACAAGAACGACCTGGAACGCGAGCGCGGCATCACGATCCTCGCCAAATGCACGAGCGTGATCTGGAAGGACACCCGGATCAACATCGTCGACACGCCGGGCCACGCGGATTTCGGCGGCGAGGTCGAGCGAATCCTGAACATGGTCGACGGCGTGCTGGTGCTGGTCGACGCCGCCGAGGGCGCGCTGCCGCAGACCAAGTTCGTGGTGACCAAGGCGCTGGCCCGCGGCATCAAGCCGATCGTGGTGGTCAACAAGGTCGACCGCGGCGACGCGCGGCCGGATGAGGTGCATAACGAGGTGTTCGACCTGTTCGCCGCGCTGGGCGCGAACGATGAGCAGCTCGACTTCCCAATGCTCTATGCCTCCGGCCGCCAGGGCTGGGCCGACCCGACGATGGATGGCCCGCGCAAGGACCTGTCCCCGCTGTTCGACCTCGTCATGAGCCACGTGCCGCCGACCGTGCTGGACAAGGAGGCGCCGTTCGCCATGGTGGCGAGCATCCTTGATTATGACAATTTCCTGGGCCGGGTGCTGACGGGCCGGGTCGAGCAGGGCAGGGCGCGGCTCAATATGCCGGTGAGGGTGCTGCGGCAGGACGGCTCGGTCGTTGAAAGCGGGCGGCTGACGAAGCTCATGGGCTATCGCGGCCTCGACCGGGTGCAAGTCGACGAGTGCGAGGCGGGCGACATCGTGGCGGTGGCCGGGCTGGAGGACGCGACGGTGCCGGACACCATCGGCGCGCCGGAGCTGGGCCACCCGTTGCCGGCCATCCCGGTCGATCCGCCGACGCTGGCGATGACGTTCCGCGTGAACGACGGACCCCTCGGCGGCAAGGAGGGCAAGAAAGTCACCTCCCGCCAGATCCGCGACCGGCTGCTGCGCGAAGGCGAGGGCAACGTCGCGATCAAGATCACCGAGAGCAACGAGACTGACGCGTTCGAGGTCGCGGGCCGCGGCGAGCTGCAGCTTGGCGTGCTGATCGAGCAGATGCGGCGTGAGGGCTTTGAGCTGACGATCGGCAGGCCGCGCGTGCTGACCCAGAAGAACCCGGAGACCGGTGACCGCGAGGAGCCGTTCGAGGATGTGCTGGTCGACGTGGACGAGCCGTATTCCGGCATTGTCGTCGAGAAGGTCAGCCGGCGGAAGGGCATGCTGCAGGACATGCGGCCCTCGGGCGCCGGCAAGGTGCGGCTGACGTTCCACATGCCGAGCCGCGGCCTGATCGGCTACCACGGCGAGTTCCTGACCGACACGCGCGGCACCGGGATCATGAACCGGATTTTCACCGGGTATGAGCCCTGGGCCGGGACCATGGAGGGCCGGCGCAACGGCAGCCTGATCAGCAGCGAGGGGGGCGAGGCCATTCATTACGCCCTGTTCTACCTGCAGGAACGCGGCACGCTGTTCGTCGATCCCGGCGACAAGGTCTATGTCGGGTTGATCCTTGGCGAGAACAGCCGTGGCGCGGACCTCGACGTCAATCCGATCAAAGAGAAAAAGCTGACCAACGTTCGCGCCTCGGGCAAGGACGACGCGATGCTGCTGATCCCGCCACGCCGGATGTCGCTTGAGCAAGCCATTGCTTATATTGAGGATGACGAGTTGGTCGAGGTGACGCCGAGCGCGGTCCGGTTGCGCAAGCGTTACCTGGACCCGAACGAGCGCAAGCGGGCGGAGCGCAGGTCGGACAGCGAGGCGGCTTGACGCGTCGCCGGTTGTCGGAGAGTTTGCGGTTTCTGAGTTCATTTCAACTTAGCACGGCGATTCTGTCCTGCTTTCTTACGTGGAGACCCCAATGGCCAGCATGACACGACGGTTTTCTGTTGCGTTGCTCGCGGCCGTAATGGCCGGCGGCCTGGTTGCGGAGCCGGCTTTCGCGCAGGTGACACCGGGCGGCGCGCTCGTCGGCCCCGCCGGCGGAACGGCCAGCACCACTGCGCCGAGCAATAGCGAGGGCACCCCGGCCGGCGGCACCGGCGTGATCAGCACAACGCGCGTTGGCCCGGGCGGCGATGCGGCTACTCCGGCGAGGGCACGCAGCCATCGCCATCGGCACCGCGCTCGTCATCGCGCCCGTCATGCCGCGCGTCCGGCGGCGACCGACACGGGGTCTGCCGCCGGCCTGAACGGCTCGAACGCCCCGGCCCGCTAAGCGACCCGCTTACACCCGGCAGGGTGCCGCTTGCCGGGCCGGGTGTGCTTGCATGCAATGGGTCTGACATGACCCGGCCATGACAGAGCCGTTCCGACCGCTTCGCAGCCGGGCGCTTTGGATCATGGGCGCTTACGGATTCTTCGCCGGACTCCCGTTGCCGCTCTCGGGCTTCACCCTGCGGCAATGGCTGACTGAGGGCGGCACCTCGCTCGCGGCCATTGGCCTCACCGCCAATATCGGCTTGGCCTACACGCTGAAATTCCTATGGTCGCCCTTGCTCGATCAGGTGCGCCCTCCAGGCAGCCTGGCCGGATTTGGGCGGCGGCGCGGCTGGTTGCTTGCCATACAGCCGGGCCTGGCTCTGGCGTGCCTCGTGCTCGCGTTTTCCGACCCGCGGCAAACGCCGGCGCTGCTGGTGTCGGCCGCCATCCTGATCGCCTTCCTGTCCGCCAGCCAGGACATCGTCGTGGACGCCTGGCGCATCGAGACGTTCCCGGAGCGGCTGCAAGGCATTGCGCTCGCCGCCTATATTTGGGGCTACCGCTTGGCGCTGCTGATCTCCGGCGCCGGCGCCATCGGCCTGGCTGATGTCATCGGCTGGCGCTGGTCGCTGTCCACCATGGCGGGGCTTGTTGGCGTTGGCGCGCTGGCGACGCTCGCGGCGGCGGAACCGGAGCAGCGCGCCATACTGGGCGAGCCGGAAAACCTGCGCGCCCGGCTGCGGACGGCCGTCATCGAGCCGTTCCGCGACTTCTGGCGACGGCCAGGCGCCGGACAGATCCTGGCGTTCGTCATGCTGTTCAAGCTCGGCGAGGCGCTGGCGCATACCATGGCAGTGCCCTTCTACCGCGACATGGGCTTCAACCGCGTCCAGGTCGCGCTCGCGACCGGCCCTCCTGGCCTGGTGGCAAGCCTGCTTGGCGCTGCGACGGGCGGCTGGCTCGTGGTGCGCATCGGCACCGGGCGGGCACTCGTGCTGACCGGCTTCGTGCAGATGGCGTCGATGGCGCTTTATTTTGCCCTCGCCGTTTCGGGCGGGGACACGCGCATCCTGCTGGCTAAGGTCATGCTGGAGAACTTCGCCGAGGCGATGGCCGACGCTGCATTCCTCACCTATCTTTCGTCGCTGTGCTCCAGCGCGTTCACCGCCACGCAGTATGCGTTGCTGTCGTCGCTGGCGGCGGTGGGGCTGCGCACGGTGGGCGGGTTATCGGGCGTGCTCGCAGCCGCCGTCGGCTGGGTGCCATTCTATGCAATGACCATATTCGCCGCCGTCCCGGCCATGCTGCTCATGCTAGGGCTGCTGCGGCGGTTCCCACCGAGTCCCCCGCAGGCAGCCAGATCGTGACGGTGGTGCCGACCCCTTCGGTGCTTTCGATCACCAACTGCCCGCGGTGGCGGTTGACGATGTGCTTGACGATCGCGAGCCCCAGGCCGGTGCCGCCCACGACGCGCGACCGCCCCTTGTCGACGCGGTAGAAGCGTTCGGTCAGCCGCGGGATGTGGGCGCGGGCGATCCCGTGGCCGTCGTCCGATACCGACAGGGTGACGCCGGGCCGGTTTGGCCAGCGCCCGCCCGCCGCCGACCGCTCGGCGGCTACGGTGACGACGCCGCCCTCACGCCCGTATTTCAGCGCATTGTCCAACAGGTTCTGCAGCACCTGCTCCAACTGGCCGTCGTCGCCCAGCACACGCGGGAGATCGCCCGGCGCACGGACCTCCAATGTTATCCGCCGGGCAGCGACCTGTGGCTCGAAGCTCGGCGCGAGGCGCAGCACAAGGCCCTCCAAATCGACCCGCGCCGCCGGCGGCTGGTGCTCGGTGAGTTCGATGCGCGAAAGGCTGAGCAGGTCGTCGATCAGGCGGTTCATGCGTTGCGCCTGCTCGGCCATGATGCCGAGGAAGCGGGTTTGGGCGGGAGGGTCGTCCGCAGCCGGACCGCGCAGGGTGTCGATGAAGCCGATCAGGCTGGCCAGCGGCGTCCGCAACTCATGGCTGGCATTCGCCACGAAATCGGCGCGCATACGTTCGATGGCGCGCTCCCGCGTGCGGTCGGACAGCACGGCCACGATGCGTCCGCCGTCCGACAGCGGCGGATCGAGCGCCATCACCGTCGCATACACCTCCCGCGCCACCGGAACTGGCAGGCTGAGTTCGGCAGCCTGGTTCTCCCCATGGCTTTGTGCCCGGTCGATCGCGGCGCGCAAGCCGGGATGGCGCAGCACGGCCGCCATCTCGGCGCCGAACGCCGCCAGGGCGGCTACGTTGGCGCGCTGCACCCTCCGGTCCGCGCCCAGCACGATCAGCGGGTCCGGCAGCCGCTGGATGATCATCTGCTCCGCCCGCAGCAAGCCTTCCACCTGCGCCGCCCGTGCCGCGAGCGACCGCGACAATTGTTCGGCCTCGCGCGTGATGCCGGCCGTTGCTGCGAGGAATGGCCGCGTCGGCGGCCCGGACGCCTGGTCGCTGCCGGAGCGGCGCAACGCCGACAGCACAAGGCGCAGATCCCGCGTCCAAAGCTGCGCCAGTCCAGCCGACCCGGCCAATACGACGGCGCCGGCACCGAAAGCCGGCAGCCACGCAAGCTCCCCCAGCGCCACCAGCGTCAGGAGGATCGCAAGGGGCAAGGCGGCGAGCAGTGCTGTCGTGCGGAGGGGCAAGCTCGCAATCATGCGGCGTGCGAGCTAGGCACCCGGTGCGGACAGGCTTTGCGGGGCAGGCTGCACGATATGCGAACCACCGTGGTCGATCTCGAATATGGCGAGACCTCGCCGCACCTGGCCATCCGGCAGCAACGCCAGCAATCCGTCGGCCCCGGCGAAGCCCTCGGGCCGTGCCAGGGCGCCGGGCGTGAAATCTCCGCTTTCGGCTGCAACCCGCGCTATGCCCGCGGCATCATAGGCCAAGCTGACGAGTTCCCGCGGCGGCGCGTTGTATTTGGCGGCATATCGCTGCTCGAACACCCCATGCTGCGCTGGATCGGGGGCGGCATACCAAGCGCCGGCAAGCGAGGATAGCTTGGATGCCTCGCGTGCCCAGAGCGCTGGACCCAATATGCGGACCTGCTCGGGTCCGATATCGTAGAAGGTCAGCAACGGCACGGCCTGGCCCAGCGACTCGCCCGCAGCGCCCAGCAACAGCGCATCGATTGGCGGCGGCGGCGCCTGCTGGGCAGCTTCCGCCGGTTCCCGCCGGCCATTCGCATTGCCGTGCCGGGCGGTATAGTCCGACGCGTCCTTCAACGCGGCATTGAGAGCCGCGAAGCTGTTGTCGTATCGCACGACCTTCGGCTCCGGCAAGCCTGCGGTGGCGGCCGCCGCCGTCAGCCCGCGGGCCAGCGCGTCGCCAAACGCATTCTTGGGCAGAACGGCCGCGATCCGGGTCTTGCCCTCGGCCTGGACGGCCAGCACGAGCCGGCGAACCTGCTGCGCGGGCGTGACCCCCAATGCCCATACGCCTGGCTGCGCCAGCGCGGCGTCGGAGGTGAAGGCCAGGACAGGGATTCCACCCGCTTTGGCAAGGGGGGCGACCGCTGCCGTCTCGCTGCCCGTGAGCGGCCCTAGGATCAATCCAGCGCCGGCGGCGAGCGCGGACTTGGCAGCATCGGCGGCGCCTGCCGGCGTGCCGCCGGTGTCGCGCGCGTCGAGCTTGGGTGCGCCAGGCTGGTCGAGCGCGAGCTGGGCCGCCCGCAACAGGGCCTGGCCCACCTCGGCGTTCGGCCCGGTGAGCGGCAGCAGGATCGCCACGCTGCGGCCCGGCGCGCCAGGCGGCACGACCGGCGCCCCGCCGCCGACTGAGACCGGACGGCCATAGCCGGCGCCGCCGGGGTCGGCTACGCAGGCAGCCAGGCCGGCTGCGGCGACAAGGAGCGTGAATGCCCGACCGAACTCTCGACGACGAACCATGTCCCGAACCCCTTGTTGGCGATCCAGCCCCTGATGACTCAGCAACGGAGCCTGCGTCGTCTATAGCACCAGGACTCGTGCTGGTTTCCACCCCCATCGGCAACTTGGCGGATATGTCGTCGCGCGCGCTGGAGGCGCTGCGCGATGCGGACTTGGTATTGTGCGAGGATACCCGCACGACGGCGCGCCTGATGCTGCATTACGGGATCACGGCGCGTACCTCGCCGCTGCATGACCATAACGAGGAGGGCCGCATTCCGGCGTTGCTCGATGTTTTGCGTGGTGGCGGCCGGGTCGCGCTGGTGTCGGACGCTGGGACGCCGCTGGTGTCCGATCCCGGATACCGGCTGGTGCGGGCGGCGTTGGCGGCCGGGCTGCCAGTTTCGGCGGTGCCGGGGCCGAATGCGGCGGTGATGGCGCTGGTGCTGTCGGGCCTGCCGCCGCAGCCGTTCCTGTTTCTGGGTTTCCCGCCTCCGCGGTCGGCAGCGCGCCTGGCCGCGTTTGGTAAGTTGCGGGCTGCCGAGCGCGCCGGCCTGTCCGCGACGCTGCTGTGGCACGAAGCGCCGCACCGCCTGGCGGAGTCGCTGGCTGACCTTGCCGCCCAATTTGGCGACCGCCCGGCCGCCGTGGCGCGCGAGTTGACGAAGCGTTTTGAAGAGGTCCGCCGCGGGTCCCTGCCGGAGCTTGCCGCGCATTACGCCATTGCAGCGGCTCGTGGGGAGATCACGATCGCAGTCGGCCCGGCGCCTGCCGACATTGCCGATGCTGAGGACCTGGACGGACAACTCCGCCGGGCGCTGGAGCAAAATAGCCTTAAGGACGCCGCGGCCCTGGTTTCAGCCGCGACCGGGTTGCCGCGTAAGGTCGTGTATGCGCGGGCCCTGGCGCTCAATCAGTCCTAACGGCCTGAAATGATCCGCTCGACCAATTGCTTAACAGTCGGGATGAAGCCGTTAGAGTAGAACGGATCATTGGCGAAACGATAGGCATTGTGACCGCTGAACATCAGTTGATGCTCGATCGCCTCAGGCGTCTGGTCCTCGCGCCGGACCGACTGCAGGGTTTTCTGGATGCAGAAGCTGCGAGGATCGGCCTTCTTGCCGTTGTCGTAGTCGGGGCCGTGCTGGCTCCAGTTGCTGAACCGGCATTGACTCAGGCAGCCCATGCAGGACACCTGGTCGTCAGTGATCCGCGCCGCCCGCTCCGGAGTCACGAAAACAAGCGTGCTGTCCGGCGTGCGCAGCGCCTCGGTGAACCCGGCGGCGATCCAGCCCTCGACATTGAACAGGTCGTTCAGCGTCAGGTACACCGCCCGCTTGCGTGGGCCGATGCCGAGCATGGCGACATGCTCGCCAACCGGCTCGGTCGAATAGGCCACCTGGCGCTCGCCACGCTCCCGCAACTCGGCGATGAAGCCGTTGTTGACGGCGCTGGAATAGAACCCGGTCGGGCTGAACTTGTTGAGGAAGACGTCGCCTTCCTTGAGGCTGAGCAGCCGCTGCTTCCAGGCGTCGCTGATCGGGCTTTCCTTGGTCAGCAACGGCCGGGTGCCGAACTGGAAGGCGATGGGGCCGAGTTCAGGATTGTCGATCCAATGCTCCCATTCCTCTAGCCACCAAACGCCGCCGGCCATGATGATCGGCGTCTGGTCCAGGCCAAAGGTCCGCATCAGCTTGCGCAGGGCGAGCACGCGGGGAAAGGGGTCCTCGGGCTTGGCCGGGTCCTCGCCATTGGACAGGCCGTTATGCCCGCCCGCGAGCCAGGGGTCCTCATAGACGACGCCGCCGAGCAGGAAGGCGGCCTTGGAATAAGCCCGCTTCCACAAGGCGCTGAATGCGCGGGACGAGGAAACGATGGGATAATAATGCACGCCGAACCGTGCGGCGATGTCGGACAGGCGATACGGCATCCCGGCACCGCAGGTCAGGCCATGGATCAGGCCTTTCGCGCCCTCGAGCACGCCGGTGATCACCCGCTCGGCGCCGCCCATCTCCCACAGGATGTTGGCATGGAGACGCCCACGGCCGCCGGAGATGTCGTGCGCACGCTGTGCCTGGGCGATGCCGCCCTGGATGCCGAACTGGATCAGCTCCTCATGCCGGTCGCGCCGGGTGCGGCCGAAATAGGTTTGGTCGAGCGGGTTGCCGGTCTCGTCGTAGAAATCCGCGTTGACGGCGCTGAAGGTGCCCGCGCCGCCCGTGCCCGCCCAATGGCCCGAGCTTACGCCGGTGGACACGCCAATGCCTTTGCCGCCTTCGATGAGCGGAAGGACGTCGACGCCACCCATATGTATCGCGTTGACTGCCTTCATCCCCGCCGGACCCTCATTGCAACAGTCTGAAACATTAGCGGCCGGGCCAGCTTTTGCTAGTCCCGGCCCGCCGATTGTTGGGTGTCAGGGCTACTCGGCTGCGTCCGACTCGGACCGCTCACGGCGGCCGCCTTCCCGGACGCCACCATCCCGGCCGCCGCCGGCCTTGCTGCCGACCTGCTCGGTGATGTCAGCGCCGGTCGCCTGGTCGACGACGCGCATCGACAGCTTGACCTTGCCGCGGTCGTCAAAGCCGAGGACCTTCACCTTAACGGCGTCGCCCTGGTTGACGACATCCGTCGTCTTGTTGACCCGGCCCTGCTGCAGCTCGCTGATGTGCACGAGCCCGTCCTTGGCGCCGAGGAAGTTCACGAACGCGCCGAAATCGGCCGTCTTGACCACCTTGCCGTTGTAGATCT
>CAXSGE010000029.1:0-46331 GCA_964236715.1 uncultured Acetobacteraceae bacterium
ACGCCAGCACGCACGCCGCCGGGCTGGTGATCGGCGACCGTCCGCTGATCGACCTCGTGCCGCTGTATCGCGACCCAAAGGCGGACACTTTAGTCACGCAGTACTCGATGAAGTACGTTGAGCAGGCCGGATTGGTGAAGTTCGACTTCCTCGGCCTGACGACGCTCACGATCCTGCAGCGGGCGGTGGCGATCCTGCACGAGCTTGGCGTCCCGGTGGACCTGGACCGCCTGCCGCTCGACGATCCCAAGACATATGAGATGCTGTCCCGCGGCGACGGCGGCGGAGTGTTCCAGTTCGAAAGCCAAGGCATGCGCGACGTGCTGCGGCAGATGCGCCCCGACCGGTTCGAGGACCTGATCGCCGCCGTGGCGCTGTATCGGCCGGGTCCGATGGCCAACATCCCCGACTACTGCCGCCGCAAGCATGGCGAGGCTTGGGAGGCGCCGCATCCCGAGCTCCGTGAGATCCTGGGCGAGACCTTCGGGATCATGGTCTATCAGGAGCAGGTCATGCAGATCGCGCAGACCATGGCTGGCTACAGCCTGGGCGGCGCCGACCTGCTGCGCCGCGCGATGGGGAAGAAGATCCGGTCGGAGATGGAGCAGCAGCGCCAAGTTTTCACCAATGGCGCAACGGCTCGCGGCATTCCGCCGGCAAAGGCAACCGAGGTCTTCGACCTCATGGCCAAGTTCGCCGACTACGGCTTCAACAAGAGCCACGCCGCCGCCTACGCGTTGCTGTCCTATCAGACGGCCTGGCTGAAGGCGAACCACCCCGCCGCCTTCCTGGCCGCGTGCATGAACCTGGCGCTCAGCAATACCGACAAGATTGCGGCCCTTAGGCAGGAAGCCGAACGCACCGGCATCCGCGTGCTGCCGCCCGACATCAACCAATCCGGCGCGGAGTTCCGAGTGGAAGTGACGCCGGACGGCACCCAGGCAATCCGCTATGCCTTGGCCGCGGTCAAACGCATCGGTTTTGCCGCGATGCAGGCCCTGGTCGCATCCCGCGGCGACTGCCCGTTTGCCGACCCGGCCGATTTTGCCGTCCGCGTCGACCCGCGCCCGCTCAGCAAGTCGCAGCTTGAGAACCTGGCCCGGGCCGGCGCCTTCGATAGCATCTTGCCCAACCGGGCTCAGATGTTCGCCGCCGCCGAGACGCTGCTGCGCCGGGCGCAAGCTCGTGCAGAAGAGGCCGAAACCGGTCAGTCCGGCCTATTCGGCGGCGGCCCGACCCCCGAGCCGTTGCGGCTGCCGCCCATGCCCGACTGGCCGCCGATGGAACGCCTGGGCTACGAGGCCGAGGCGGTCGGTTTTCATCTCACGGCGCATCCGCTCGACAGCTACGGCCCGCTGTTGAAGCGCCTCGGCGTGGTGCCGTCCAGCCAGATGGAAAGCCGGGCGCTGGCGGGGGCCACCCGGGTGCGCATGGCCGGCTGCGTGGTGGCGTCGAAGGAGCGCACGACCCGCACCGGCAGCCGGATGGCGTGGGTGCGGCTATCGGACCAGGGCGGCAGCTACGAGGTGACGATGTTCAGCGAGGTGCTGGCCAGCGCACGCGATGCCCTGAAGGCGGGCAATGCAGTGTTGGTTGGCGTGGACCTGCGGCTGGAGGGCGACAGCCTGCGGGTGACGGCAGCAGACTGCGTGTCGCTGGAGCAGGCGGCGGTCGATGCCGGCGCAGGAATACGCATTTGGCTCGACCGGACCGAGGCCGTTCCGCACATCCATGCCATTCTGGCCCGCGAGGGAAAGGGAAGGGGCCGCGTGACCCTGGTGCCGCGCATCGGCGAGGCACAAGCGGTGGAGATCACCATCCCAGGCGGCTTCCAGGTGACGCCGAGGCTGGCGCAGGCATTGAAGGTGGTGGCCGGAGTGGAGCGGGTTGAGGAAGTTTGACGGAGACCATTCGGGTCTATCGAGCTGTCCTGTTGGCTGAACTGATAGATCTCGAGCAGTTTGGACGCTTTCGCAATCCATAGGGCAATGAGGTTAAATATTTCGCTCTGGCGCGCGAAGGTGCGGTTCAATATGCAGCTTTCGCTATGATGAGTTTTGGAGAAGGTCCTTATTGGCTCGTTACTGCACTCTTCCCAACCCGGTTTGTTGGTTGGCGGCTGCAGGCTGTTGTCGACCAGGGCATTGCAACTCTTGCCCTTCCGACTGACCTCCTCATAGAGTTGCAAGCGCTCGGATTTTTGGGACCACTATGAAAGCTCTTCCTGACATCATCGCAACGATCGAGCTTGCGCCACTTGGGCAGGGTGGCCGTACCTCCCCAATGCCGGCCCGGTGGTTTGGCTGCGTGATGGTTGTGAACGGCCGCAACCACGATGTGAGGCTCAGGCTCAAGCAGCCTCTGCAAGCCGGTGAGTCTCGCCGGGTCGGGATCGACTTTCTCGATCCAGGCACAGCACTCGCCCATCTGCGCATTGGGACGACTTTCGGATTGTGGGAAGGGCAGATCGTCGGTCAGGGCGCGGTCGAAGCTACCGAGGTTGCGCCTGTCCTGGCCCAATAATTAGGACGCCAGTCGCGCCAGCCGGCTTGCACTTTCCTAAGCTTTCCGCCATACCCCCGCTGCCCGCGACCGTCGCGGGTAATTCACACGCAGGGCGCCTTTCCCGGGGTTCATCCCCAGGTTCCGGTGCCAAATGGCCAGGCCCTGCGGAGGATCAACCGGACCACTGGAAAGGACACGCCCATGGCGATGCCCGACTTCACCTTGCGCCAGCTTCTCGAAGCCGGCGTGCATTTCGGCCACCATACCCGGCGCTGGAACCCGCGCATGGGTCCTTACATCTTCGGTGTACGCAACCAGGTCCACATCATCGACCTGCAGCAGACCGTGCCGATGTTGGACCGCGCGCTCCGCGCCGTCCGCGACGTGACCGCCGCCGGCGGACGCGTGCTGTTCGTCGGCACCAAGCGCGCCGCTGCGGAGTATGTCGCGGACAGCGCCAAGCGGTGCGGCCAGTATTACGTGAACCACCGCTGGCTTGGCGGCATGCTGACCAACTGGAAGACCATCACCGGCAGCATCAAGCGCCTGCGCCAGATCGAGGAGATGCTGGCCGGCGACATCCAGGGCCTGACGAAGAAAGAGGTCCTGGACATCACCCGCGACCAGGAGAAGCTGGAGCGCGCGCTGGGCGGCATCAAGGACATGGGCGGCCTGCCGGACATCCTGTTCATCATCGACACCAACAAGGAGAAACTGGCGGTCGAGGAGGCGAACAAGCTCGGCATCCCCGTCATCGCCGTGCTGGACAGCAACTCGGACCCGCAGGGCGTGACCTATCCCATCCCCGGCAACGACGACGCGATCCGGGCGATCACCATGTACTGCGACCTGGTGGCCGGCGCCGTGCTGGACGGCATCAGCGCCGAGATGGTGGCGAGCGGACGTGACCTGGGCGCGGCCGAGGAGTTGCCGCCCGAGGCGATGCCGCTGCCGGAGGCCGCCCCGGCCGAGCAGCCGGCAGCGTAGGGAGGAAGGGCAATGGCTGAGATCACAGCGGCGGCGGTCAAGGCGCTGCGCGAGAAGACCGGCGCCGGCATGATGGACTGCAAGCGTGCGTTGACCGAGAGCGGCGGCGACGCCGAGGCCGCGTTCGACTGGCTGCGCAAGAAGGGCCTGTCGGCTGCGGCGAAGAAAAGTGGCCGGGTTGCCGCCGAGGGCTTGGTCGGCGTGGCGAGCATGGCCAATAAGGCGGCGATGGTCGAGGTCAACGCCGAGACCGACTTCGTCGCCCGCAATGAGACTTTCCAGGCCCTGGTGCAGGCCGTGGCGCAGATCGCGCTCGAAGTCGGGGACGACGTCGAGGCGATTCGTGCCGCGCCGTTTCCGGGTACCGGCCGTACGGTGGCCGAGGAACTGACGCACTTGGTGGCGACGATCGGCGAGAACATGAACCTGCGCCGGGCGAGCGTATTGACGGTGCCGCATGGCGTCGTCGCAACCTATGTTCACAACGCATTGAAGCCTGGCCTTGGCAAAATCGGCGTGCTGGTCGCGGTCGAGAGCGCCAACGAGCAGTCGGCGTTGGAGACGCTGGGCCGCCAGGTCGGCATGCACGTCGCTGCAGCCCGGCCGGATGCGCTCGACGTGGACGCTGTCGACCCGGCCGCGCTGGAGCGGGAGAAAGCCGTGCTCACCGAGCAGGCCCGCGCTTCCGGCAAGCCCGACGCCATCATCGAGAAGATGGTCGAAGGGCGCATCCGGAAGTACTACGAGGAGGTCGTGCTGCTGGAACAAGTGTGGGTGCATGACGGCGAGAGCCGCGTCCGCGCCGTCGTGAAAAAAGCCGGCGCCACGCTGTCTGGCTTCGCGCGTTTCCAACTCGGCGAGGGGATCGACAAGCCCACCGGCGGGGATTTCGCGGCCGAGGTCGCTGCCGCAGCGGGTATTGCAACCGAGCCACCGCCGGCGCCGTAGTTTGGCCACGTATCGGTCTGAACTTGTGGGGGGCGGCGCCACCATCTAGCGTGCCGCCGCCCTGACCCTAAAGGACCACATGCCAAATCAGCCCACCTACAAGCGCGTCCTGCTCAAGGTGTCCGGGGAGGCGCTGATGGGCCGGCGGGAGTATGGGTTGGACACCGACACCCTCACGCGCATCGCGGTCGATGTCGGCGATGTCGTGCAGATGGGCGTGCAGGTGTGCCTGGTGATTGGCGGCGGCAACATCTTCCGCGGCATCTCGGCTGCGGCTGGCGGCATGGATCGGGCCCAAGCCGATTACATGGGCATGCTCGCAACCGTCATGAACGCGTTGGGAATGCAGAGCGCGCTGGAGCGGCGCGGCATTCCAACCCGTGTGCAATCGGCGATCCCGATGAGCAGCGTGTGCGAGCCCTATATCCGGCGGCGGGCCGAGCGGCATATGGAAAAAGGCCGGGTGGTGATTTTCGCCGCGGGCACGGGAAACCCATTTTTCACGACCGACACTGCGGCTGCCCTGCGCGCGGCCGAGATGCACTGCGACCTTTTGCTGAAGGGCACCCAGGTCGACGGCGTTTACTCGGCCGACCCGCGCAAGGTGCCCGACGCCGAGCGCTATGATGAGCTAACATATCTTGACGTGCTCTCGCGTGATCTTGGCGTAATGGATGCGGCCGGCATCAGCCTTGCGCGCGAAAACGGCCTGCCGATCATCGTATTCAACATCCACGCACCCGGCGCATTCGCGCAGGTGATGCGCGGCGAGGGCCGTTTCACCCGCATCATCGAGCCGCATTAGCCCAACCCCTCACTAGCCCAATCCAGGGGAGACCTTTGTGCCTGCTGACCTGACTGCACTCAAATCGGATCTGGCGCGCCGCATGGATGGCGCGCTCGAGACCCTGCGCCGCGACTTCGGTGGCTTGCGCACCGGCCGCGCCAGCCCGGCGTTGCTGGAACCCGTGAAGGTTGAGGCCTATGGCACCGAGGTGCCGATCACCCAAGTGGGCACCATCGGCGTGCCGGAGCCGCGGTTGATCACGGTGCAGGTCTGGGACCGCACCCTGGTCGGCGCCGTCGAGCGCGCGATCCGCGACAGCGGGCTGGGCCTCAACCCCGGCTCCGACGGCCAGGTAGTCCGGGTGCCGATCCCGCAACTGACCGCGGAACGTCGAGGCGAGTTGGCGAAAGCGGCCGGACGCTACGCCGAGGGCTCGCGGGTTGCAGTGCGCGGCGTGCGGCGGGACGGCATGGACCAGATCAAGGCATTTGAGAAAAAGAGCGAGATCGGCGAAGACGAGATGAAGGACTGGTCCGACCAGATCCAAAAGCTGACGGATGGCTACATCAAACGCATCGACGAGTCTCTGTCCGACAAGGACCGGGAAATCCGGCAGGTCTGAGAGCATGGCCCTTGGCAAGCCGGACTTGCAGCCGCTCGCGACCGCCCCATCCGGACCGTTGCCGCCGCAGCATATCGCCGTGATCATGGACGGCAACGGACGCTGGGCCGCCGCGCGTGGCCTGCCGCGGGCTGCCGGGCACCGTGCGGGGGCGCAGGCGGTGCGCCGGACGATTGAGGCCGCGGTCGAGGCTGGCGTAGGCTGGCTCACGCTTTATGCGTTCAGCAGCGAGAACTGGCGGCGTCCGGCGGACGAAGTGCTGGAGCTGACTGGCTTGCTGCGCCATTACATCCGCCAGGAACTGGCCGAGCTGTCCCGCCAGGGCGTGCGGGTCCGAGTGATCGGCGACCGCACCCGGTTTGAGCCGGATACCAGGGCGGAACTCGACCGCGCAGAACGCACGACCCTCGGCAACACGCGGCTGAACCTGAACATCGCGCTGTCATACGGCGGGCGCGACGAGATCACCGCAGCCGCCCGTGCTGTGGCGCAGGCCGCCATCGATGGCACGCTCGACCCGGCATCGCTGACCGTCGAGCGCTTCGAACGCTTCCTGTCCACCGCCGGAATGCCTGATCCGGACCTGATGATCCGCACATCCGGCGAGCGCAGGCTGTCGAATTTCCTGCTGTGGCAGTCGGCTTATGCCGAGCTGGTGTTCCTGGATGTGATGTGGCCCGACTTCGGCCAGGCTGAATTCAACAACGCCCTGGTCGAGTTTGCCCGGCGCGAGCGCCGGTTCGGGGCTCGCCCTGCCTGAGCGCCCGCCCTGCCTGAGCGTATGAAGGCCCGGTCCGATGCTGTGCGTTGGGGCGACTTGCGTAAGCGCGCACTGTCCGCGGCCCTGTTGGCGCCGGCGGCGCTGGCCTGCATCTGGTTCGGCGCCGGGGCCTGGACGGCGCTGATGGCAGTGGCGGCCGGCGGCCTCGCCTATGAATGGGTGATGCTTTGCCATGAGCGGCCCTGGCGCGTGCCGGGCATAGTAGTGCCGGCCTCCGTGTTGTTGGCCGGCCTCGTCGCCGTGCTGGACCGTGAGCGCTGGGCGCTTGCCGTCCTGGGGCTGGGGGCTGGATTGGCTTGGCTGCTCGCCGGGCGTCGGGCGCTGGGCGCTGGTGTCATCTATATCGGCCTGGCGAGCGTCGCCCTAATCTGGCTGCGGGGCGATGGCGCGGTGGGGCGGGCAAACGTGCTGTTCCTGGTCGTCGTGGTCTGGGCGAGCGACATCGGCGCCTACGCTGCCGGGCGCGTGTTTGGCGGCCCGAAGCTGGCGCCGGCGATCTCCCCGGGCAAAACATGGGCCGGGGCGGTTGGTGGCCTGCTGGCGGCCATGCTTGTCGGCGAGGCGGCGGGCCACGCGCTTGGTCCGGCTGCACCTGGCCGGGCCGCCCTGGTGGCGGGAGTGCTCGGGGTGGCGGCGCAGGCTGGCGATTTGCTTGAAAGTGCGATCAAGCGGCACTTTGGCGTCAAGGACTCCGGCCGCTTGATCCCCGGCCATGGCGGGTTGCTGGACCGCTTGGATGGGCTGCTGACGGCCGCACCGGCAACGGCCGGGTTCGTGTTGGTCTTAGGACGGGGAGTGGTGCTATGGCAATGAAAGCGGCGGAAACAGCCGCATCGGGCGTGCGGACCGTCTCGGTGCTGGGCAGCACGGGCAGCGTCGGCACCAGCACGGTCGATCTTCTGGCAGCCAACCCGGCCCGTTTCCGCGTGCGCGTCCTGGTCGGCGGCCGCAACGCCACCTTGCTGGCGGAACAAGCCCGGCTGCTGCACGCCGAACTCGCCGTGGTCGCTGAGCCGTCGCACCATGCGGCGCTTGATGCAGCTCTGGCCGGCTCCGGCATCCAGACCGCGAGCGGAGAAGCAGCAGTTTTGCAGGCGGCGGCATTGCCGGTGGATTGGACGATGGCCGCCATCACCGGCGCCGCCGGGCTGCCCAGCACGCTGGCCGCCATCCGGCGCGGCGGCGCGGTGGCGTTGGCGAACAAGGAGGCCCTGGTCTGCGCCGGGAAGGTGATGCTCCGCGCGGTTCGGGAAGCAGGCGCCACCCTTCTGCCGGTCGACTCCGAGCACAACGCGATCTTCCAAGCGATGGCAGAGGGCAACCGCGACGACGTCGAGCGCATCGTGCTGACCTCATCTGGCGGCCCGTTCCGGCTTGCGACGACCGAGGAGATGGCGCGGGCCGCGCCGGAGGCTGCGCTGCGGCATCCCGTGTGGTCGATGGGCGCCAAGATCAGCATCGACTCCGCGACCATGATGAACAAAGGGCTGGAACTCATCGAGGCCGCACGCCTGTTCGCGATGGACGAGAGCGAGATCGGCATCTTGGTGCATCCGCAGGCGGTGATCCACGGCTTGGTGCATTACCGCGACGGCAGCGTGCTGGCGCAGATGGGCGCACCCGACATGCGTATCCCCATCGCGCATGCGCTGGCCTGGCCCGGCCGCCTCGCCACCGTTTCACCACGGCTGGACCTGGCTGCGCTTGGGAAGCTGGAATTTTACGAGCCCGACCCGGTCCGCTTTCCGGCGCTTCGCCTGGCGCGGGATGCCTTGCGCGCAGGCGGTGGCGCACCCACAATCCTGTCTGCTGCGAACGAGGTGGCTGTGGAGGCCTTCCTAGGCCGCCGCCTCGGCTTCACCCAGATCGCCGCGCTGGTCGAAGCGGTGCTCGAACGCCTTGGAAGCCATGCCGCCGATACCCTCGATGCAGTGCTGGACCTGGATGCGTCCGCCCGGAGTGCCGCCCACCGGATTGCCGCTGCCAAAGCAGCCTAAGGACGTTACACGATGCCGATGATTCCCGATTTTGCCCGTAGTGTCGCCGCATTCATCGTCGTGCTCGGCGTCTTGGTTTTCGTGCATGAACTCGGCCACTACCTTGCCGCCCGCTGGCGCGGCATCCATGTGGAGGCGTTTTCGATCGGATTCGGCAGATCGATCGCCAGCTGGACCGATCGGCTGGGCACAGTCTGGAAGCTGGCTTGGCTGCCGCTCGGCGGCTATGTGAAACTGCACGGACAGGAGCGTCCTGAGGACGTGGCCGAAGATGTGCGCGCCGGGTGGCAGCAGGGTCGGACGTTCCATGAAAAGCCCGTGCTGTCGCGAGCGATCGTGGTTGCAGCCGGGCCGGTCGCCAACTTCCTGCTTGCGGCGGTGCTGTTCGCGGCGTTGTTCGCCACCGTGGGCCGTCCGGTCTCCGTGCCGGTCATTGGCGAGGTGGTGGCCGATGGCCCGGCGGCAACGGCAGGGCTGCGCGCCGGAGACCGCGTGGAAGCAATCGACGGCGCGCCGGTCTCGAAGTTCGAGGATATCCAGCGGATCGTTTCGGCCAACCCCGACCGTGCGCTCAGCCTGTCGATCCTGCGGGATGGGCAGGAACAGACGATTTCCGTGACGGCAGGCGGACGGGATGGCGGCCAGGGACGCCGCCTTGGCATGCTCGGCGTGCGCGGCGGCGGCACGGAGTTCACCAAGCTGAACCCGGCGCAGGCGGTCGTTGCCGGCGTTGAACAAACCTGGGATGTCACGGCGCAGACTGTCGCGGGGCTCGGCCAAATGCTGAGCGGCGCGCGGACGACGGACGAATTGGGCGGGCCGTTGCGGATTGCCCAACTGTCCGGTCAAGTGGCGCAGCTCGGAATAGCAAGCCTGATCAGCTTCATAGCGGTGCTGTCGGTCAACTTGGGCCTGATCAACCTGTTCCCAATACCGATCCTCGATGGCGGGCACTTGCTGTTCTATTTGGTCGAGGCTGTCCGGGGCCGCCCGCTGCCGCCGCGAGCCCAGGAATATGGTTACCGGGCGGGCTTCGCCGTGCTCGCTTGCCTGTTCGTGTTTGCCACTTGGAACGATCTGACCCACCTGGGGCTGTTTCGATGGGTGTCCGGCCTGATCGGCTAGGACGGCCCGGGCCAAAGGCTTATCGTCTGGCCTGAAGGGCCGGTCTTCACAGGACTTGGCGTAGGGCGTCGCAGCGCTTACAAGGCCGGGGCTGTCGCTGCGGTGGATGCTTCCATCATGCTTCAGTCCTGGAGGAACCGCCGATTGCTTCGAACACGCGCCACGCTGCTCGCTACGATATGCCTTTTGCCAATCATTGCCGGCAAGACGGCACTAGCTCAGGCGCCAGGCCAAGCCCAGCGCGTTTCCCGCCCGGCGACCCCAGCCCGCCAACGTGCGGCGACGGGGGATCTCATCTCCGCGATCAAGGTCGAGGGCAACCAGCGAATCGAGGAAGGAACGATCCGGTCATACATGCTGGTGCAGCCCGGTGACTCCTTTGACCCGGATCGCATCGACCGCAGCCTCAAGACGCTCTATGCGACCGGATTGTTCCAGGATGTGACGCTGCGCCGGGACGGCAGCACCCTGGTCGTGAAGGTGCAGGAAAACCCGATCGTCAACCGCATTGCCTTTGAGGGCAACCATAAGCTGAACGACGAACAGTTGCGGGGCGAACTGCAGTTGCGCCCCCGCGCCGTGTTCACGCCGCAGTTGGCGCAGGCAGACCGCCAGCGCATCCTGGACCTTTATGCTCGCCGCGGGCGTTTCGGTGCGACGGTCACTCCGAAGGTGATCAAGCTCGAGCAGAACCGGGTCGATGTCGTGTTCGAGATCAACGAGGGCGAGACGACGCTGGTCAGCCGCATCGCCTTCGTCGGCAACCAAGCATTCAGCGAGAACCGCCTGCGTGAGGTGATCAACAGCCGCGAACAGGCGTTCTATCGAATACTGTCCTCGAGCGACCAATATGATCCCGAGAAGATAAACTTCGACAAGGAACTGCTTCGGCGGTTCTACCTCAAGAACGGTTTCGCCGATTTCGAAGTCAAGAATGCCACGGCTGAACTGTCCCCCGACCGCAAGGCGTTCTTCGTCACCTTCACGTTGAACGAGGGCGAGCGCTACAAGATCGGCCAGGCCAGCATCGACAGCAAGCTGCGCAACCTGAACGGCAATGAACTAAAGCCGCTGCTGGAGATGGGGCCGGGGGACACCTATGACGGCGATGCCGTCGAGCGCACGACGCAGGCGATCCAGGACGCGGTGCAGAACCGCGGCTATGCCTTCGTCGAGGTGAAGCCGCGCATCGCCCGCGACCGGGCAAAAAAGACTTTGGACCTCGTTTTCGACATCACGGAGGGTCCGCGGGTCTATGTCGAGCGGATCGACATCTCAGGCAACACCCGCACCAAGGACAAGGTGATCCGGCGCGAGTTCCGGCTTGCCGAAGGGGACGCGTTCAACGCCGCGACGGTGCGAAGGTCTCGCCAGCGGCTGCAGGACCTTGGCTATTTCAATGGGGCGACGGTGCAGCCATCGCCCGGCTCGGCGCCGGACCGGGCCATCCTGAACACCGTCGTCGACGAGAAGGCGACGGGTGAGCTGACGCTCGGCGGCGGCTACTCGACCGACGCGGGCGCCTTGGTGAACGTGGGCCTGCGGGAGCGCAACCTGGTTGGGACGGGCATCGACGCCAGCATCAGCGGCGTCTTGGCGCAGCGCCGCAGCCAAGTGGACCTGTCGATAACCGATCCGTATTTCCTGGACCGCAACCTGGTCGCCGGCTTCGACCTGTTCGAGGTGCAGAACAATAACCAGGATATCGCCGCCTACAATGAACGGCGCACGGGCGGCGCGCTCCGGCTTGGGTATGAGTTCAACGAGCATCTGCGGCAGGCTTGGACCTATACCTTGGTTTCCCGCAACGTTTATGACGTGCAGCCCGGCGCCAGCATCTATGTGGTCAACCAGGCTGGATCGTCCCTGCTGTCGCAGGTCGGGCAGACGCTGTCGCTGGATTACCGCGATAGCCGCACCGACCCGCATGGCGGCTTCCTCGTTCGTCTCGGCACCGACTTCGCCGGACTTGGCGGAACCGCCCGATATGTGCGGACCAAGCTCGACGGCACCTACTTCATCCCGCTCGAACGCTTCACCGGCGACGCTGATTGGGGCATCGCACTTTCTGCCGGCGCTGGCTACCTGGCGAACTTGGGCAGGCAAGAGAAGATCATCGACCGCTTCTTTCTCGGCGGCGACAACCTGCGCGGCTTCCAGTCCGGCGGCGCCGGGCCGCACGCGGTCGGCAGCCTATCGGTGGACAGCATCGGCGGCCGGCTGATCTACACCCAGTCGACCGAATTGCGGTTCCCGCTGCCGATCTCGCCCGATCTCGGGCTGTCTGGCCGGGCGTTCGTGGACATCGGCTCATTGAGCCAAGTCAACAAGCTCTCGCCCATCGGTGGCGTGGCGACGATTGTGACCGACGATGCCACGCCACGGGTTGGCACCGGTGTCGGCGTATCATGGAAGACACCGTTCGGGCTGATCAACGTTGACCTGGCCCAGGCCGTCGTGAAACGCAAATACGATCAAACCCAATTCTTCCGGTTTGGCTTTGGCACAAGGTTCTAAGATGCGCATGATGTCCCCGACCCGCGCCGTTGCTGTCGCGACCGGCTTGTTGATCTCCGGTTTGACGCTTCAGTGCGTTCCAGCTCAGGCGCAGCAGAGTCCGGGCTACTTCATACCGCCCTCTCCGCCGACGCAGTCCGCGCCGCGCGCTCCGGCGACCCGGCCTTCTGGACCGCGCGTCGCTTCGCCGCCCGCGGTGCAGGTGGCCCCGCCGTCCGGCCTGGCCGGTGGTGGCGGCAATGCCCCGAGCGACCCGCCCATCCAGGTCCAACTTCCGCCCGTGCCGGACCTTCCGCCGCTCGGCCGCGGCCCGGCGCCTCCTGCTGCGGTCATTGGCGTGCTGGGGATTCCGGACATCATGCACGCCTCCACGGCGGCGCAGCAGGTGGAGAAACAGATTGGCGAACGTCGGGACAAGCTGAACGAGGATGCGCAAAAAGAGCAGGTCGCCTGGCGGGACTTGCAACAGGCGCTGGCCAACCAGCGCGCCAGCTTGAGCGCCGACCAGATCCGCACAAAGGAGCGCGAGCTGCAGGAGCGCGTCACCAACTCGCAGCGCCAGCTCCGCGACCGCAACCGCTTCATCCAGGAAGCCGCCCAGGTCGGCTTGGCGCAGATCGAGCGCATGTTGATCGCGACCATCCGGCAGGTGGCCGAGAGCCGGGGCATGAACCTGGTGCTGCACCGGGCGCAGGTGGCGTTGAACATCAATGAATTCGACATCACCGAGCCGGTCGTCGAACAGATGAACAAGGTCCTGCCCAGCGTCGTCCTACCGCCCGACGGGGTTTCGGCCGTGGCAGCCCAAGCGGCTCAGCCAGCGTCGCCCGGGTCGCCTGCGCCGGCGCAACCGGCTGCGCCAGCGCCGGGACCCGCCGCACCGCGCCGTTAAGCCATGGAAACGGCAACAGGCACTTCAGCCGGGGACGAACGGTTTTTCGCCCGTTCAGGTCCGCACTCGCTGGCAGATGTCGCCGCCGCCGCGCAGGGCACGGCTGCAGCCCGGCGGCTGGAGCTGCATGGTGTCGCGCCGTTGCAACTGGCCGGGCCGACGCAGGTCAGTTTCATCGACAACCGCAGGTATCTCGACGCTTTGGCGGCGACGCATGCCGGCGCGGTCATCGTGCATCCGGACCTGGCAGGCCGCGTTCCCCCTACTGCCATCGCCATCGAGACGGCGGATCCGTACTCGGGCTGGGCCCGCGCGGCCATGCTGTTCCATCCGCCGGCTCCGGTGCGGCCTGGGATACATCCCTCTGCCGTGATCGATGAAAGCGCTGTGGTCGACGCTTCCGCCGAGATCGGGCCGCTTGCGGTCATCGGCGCACGAGCAGTCATCGGGCCAAGATGCCGGATCGGCGCCGGCGCAGTGATCGGCGAGGCGGTCTCGATGGAGGCGGACTGCCGCATCGGCCCGCTCGCCAGCGTCAGCCACGCGATTTTGGGCGCGCGCGTCTATGTTTACGCGGGCGCACGGATCGGGCAGGAGGGTTTTGGTTTCGCCACCGCCTCCGCCGGGTTCCTGACGGTCCCGCAGCTTGGCCGCGTGCTGTTGCAGGATGATGTCGAAGTAGGCGCCAACAGCACGGTCGACCGCGGTTCGGCTGCTGATACAGTCATCGGCGCCGGGTCACGTCTCGACAACCTGGTGCAGATTGGGCACAACGTCCGCATGGGGCGGTGCTGCATTGTGGTGGCGCAAGCTGGGATATCCGGCTCGACCGTCCTCGAGGACTTTGTGGTGATCGCGGCGCAAGCCGGCTTGACCGGGCATCTCAGGATAGGACAGAAGGCACGCATTGGCGCGCAAGCCGGTGTCATGTCGGATGTCGGCGCAGGCCTGGATGTCATCGGCAGCCCGGCCCAGCCAATCCGCGAGTTCTTCCGCGGCGTCGCTACCCTACGCAAGCTGGCCCGTCAACGGCGGCAGGCCGGCGGCGACGCGGCCGGGGAACCAACCCACGACGGCCCAGGTTAGATCAGCATGGACGGCCCACCTACCTTGCCCGACGTCGCACCGAAGCCCTCCTTGAAGGCCGCTTTGCCACAAGCGTCGGTCATCGACATCAAGCGGATCATGCACGCGATCCCGCACCGCTATCCGATGCTGATGATCGACAAGGTCGTCGACGTCGTGCCGAACGTGTCGGCGGTGGGCATCAAGAATGTCACCATCAACGAAAACTTTTTCCAGGGTCACTTTCCCGAACATCCTGTAATGCCCGGCGTGCTCATTATCGAGAGCATGGCGCAGACCGCGGCGGTTTTGGTCGTTGAAACCTTGGGTGCGAACGCCGCCGGCAAGGTCGTGTATTTCATGACCATCGAGAATGCGAAATTCCGCCGTCCGGTCGTGCCGGGCGACACCCTGCGCATCCACGTGACCAAAGATCGTCACCGCGGCAATGTGTGGAAATTTAGTGCGGTGGCTTGGGTCGATGACGTGTCGGTCGCCGAGGCGACCTACGCCGCCATGATCATGGACAAATAGCCGCAACGCTCGGCAACAATCCTTGTATTGGCTCGCCTGGCATCGTTCCGTAGGCTGACGCAAGGCAGCCGCGAATCCCGCCAGCCCTTATGAAAGTCGATGCATGACGCCACTGCCCCTGAAGCTCGGTGCCGCCGCAGCCATGCCGCCAGTCGCCGGCGTGCATCCGACCGCAATCATCGAGCCCGGCGCGCAATTAGGCGTAGGCGTTGAAATAGGGCCGTGGTGCCACGTCGGCCCGGCCGTCACGATCGGGGACGGCGCCAAGCTCGTGTCGCATGTCGTGGTCGATGGCGACACGCACATCGGCGAAGCAGCCCTGCTCTACCCGTTCTGCACGGTGGGCCTCGCGCCGCAGGACTTGAAATACAAGGGCGAGGCAACCCAGTGCGAGATCGGCGCGCGCACGCAAGTTCGGGAGCACTGCACCATCCATCGCGGAACCATCACCGGCAGCGGCATCACACGGGTCGGCGCCGATTGCCTGCTGATGGCCGTGGTGCACGTCGCGCATGACTGCGAGATCGGCGACGGCGTCGTGATCGCCAACAACGTGGTGATGGGCGGCCATGTCAGCATCGGCGACGGCGCCGTGATCGGTGGATCGGCGGCGTTGCACCAGTTTGTCCGCATCGGGCGCGGCGCGATGGTGGGCGGCGTATCGGGGGTCGAGGCGGACGTGATCCCATTCGGCAGCGTCATCGGCAACCGGGCGCGCCTATCGGGACTGAACGTCATTGGCCTGCGCCGCCGTGGGGTGGACCGCGCTGGCCTGCATACGTTGCGCGCGGCCATGCGGCGGTTGTTCGGCACGGTCGGCGTGTTCAGCAACCGCCTGGCGGACGTGCGCGCCACCTATGCCGCGGATCCCCTTGTGGCGGAGATCCTGGCCTTCATCGACGCCCCGAGCAAACGCGGATTGATCCGTACGGCGGCCGGCGCGATGGAGGAAGACGCGCCTTAATCAACGTCTGCGAGGCTAATGGATGGCCAAGTCCGGGGACATCGAGCCGAACGGGTCCGCCACCAGATTGGCCGAGACCTCGTGGCTGCACGTGTCGAGCGCACCTTGCAGCGCTGCGAAGGTGCGATGCAAATGCAGCATCGACGCCTCCTCGGTGAGCATTCGGAGGCAGCGGATCAGGCCGATATACGTCGCTTGAACCTCATCATCACGCATGAATGCACCCCAATTCCGGTCACGACGAAGTGAACATTACCGGGTTCTCGCGGAGTTTGCTAACGTAATGTTTATATTCCGGTTTTGCCGACGTTTTCTAACGCCCGGTGTTGTGTGCCTGCCTCTTACGGCGGGCGGCGCATCGGCGCTGCGATAGCCGCCGGTGCCGCCGCCTCCTCTTGGCATCCTGGCTGGCGGTGGGCCTTTTCCGGGCCGGGTCGCGGCGGCAGCCTTGGCATCGGGCCGTCAAGTGTTCGTCATCGGCTTGCGAGGGTTCGCCGAACCGGAGGTGATCGCGCCGTTCCCGCATGCGGTGATCCGCATGGGTGCGGCCGGCGAGATCATGGCCCAACTCCGCGCCGCAGGATGCGCCGACCTGGTCCTGGTTGGGCCAGTGCGCCGGCCACCCCTGATGGACCTGCGGCCCGATGCCGAGGGCGCCCGCATCATGGCCCGGATTGGCCGTGCAGCCTTTGCCGGCGACGATGGGCTGCTTGCGGCCGTCGTGCGCGTCCTGGGTGAGGAGGGCTTTCGCGTGCTGGGCGCCCATGAGGTGCTGACCGAGGCCCTGGGCCCGCGTGGCCAGATGGGCCGGATCGCGCCGGATGCCGCCGCCATGGCCGATATCGAGCGGGGCACCGCGGTCGTCCGCGCCCTGGGGGAGGCCGATGTCGGGCAGGGATGCGTCGTGCAGCAAGGCGTCGTGCTGGCGGTCGAGGCAATTGAAGGCACAGACGCCATGCTCGCCCGCTCGGCCGGGCTGGCACGGCCCGGGTCCGGCGGAGTGCTGGTCAAACTCGTGAAGCCCGGCCAGGACCGGCGCGCCGACCTGCCCACCATTGGCCCGGCCACGCTCCGCGGCGCCGCCGCTGCTGGGCTACGCGGCGTCGCGTTTGAGGCCGGGGGAACCCTGTTGACCGATCGTGCCGCCTGCATCACCGAGGCGGACGCAGCCGGGCTTTTCCTGCTAGGCATCGACGCCACCTTAGGCAGCCACCAGAAAGGATCGAAACCATGACCAACTCCCGCCTGCTGCACACCATGCTCCGCGTGAGGGACCTGGATGCCAGCGTCGCGTTCTACACCAAGCTGCTCGGCATGAAGGAACTGCGCCGCAACGAGGTTCCGGGCGGACGCTACACGCTCGCCTTCGTCGGCTACGGCGATGAAAACAGCGCCAGCGTGCTCGAGCTGACCTATAACTGGGACCAGGAAGGCCCCTATGAGATCGGCAGCGCGTTTGGCCACCTCGCGGTTGGCATGCCGGACGTTTACGCGGCGTGCGAAGCGTTGAAGCAAGGCGGCGCGAAGATCACCCGGGAGGCTGGGCCGGTGAAGCACGGCACCACCGTCATCGCCTTCGTCGAGGACCCGGATGGCTACAAGGTCGAACTGGTCCAGCGCGCCTGACGTCAGCGCGCCCGATAATCGACACCGCAATAGGCCGCCTGACCCGGCGCACCGTCCGTATCGGTGTGACCGGGCTGGCGCGCGCCGGTAAGACGGCGTTCCTGACCTCGGCGGCGGCGAACCTGCTGGCTTTGGGCGCCGGGCGGCCGGTGCTGCCCGCCTTGGCCCGGCGGCTGAAGGGCCGGCCAATCCAGGTCGCGCTGGCGCCGTCGGGCGCTTCCGGCCTGCCGCGGTTCGATCATCCCCGGCACTTGGCGGCACTGGCGCAGGACCCTCCGGCCTGGCCGGAACGCACGAACGCCGCGTCGCTGCTCGCGCTCGACATCACCGTTGGGCGTGAGCGCCTGGGGTTCGACCTGCCGGCGCAGCGGCTGCGGCTGGAGCTGTTGGACTATCCCGGCGAGTGGCTGCTCGACCTGCCGCTGCTGCACACGTCGTACGCCGACTGGTCCGCCGCCGTGCTGCGCCGCTTGGAAGCGCCGGTTGCCGTCCCCTACGCACGGGAGTTCATGGCTTTCAGCGGCGCACTGCCGTCCGGTGCGCCTGCGGATGAGGCGCTGGCTGCCACAGGCCACCGGCTTTACCGGGCGACGCTGCAGCGCTTGCGGGACGAAGCCGGGCTGTCCCTGTTGCAGCCGGGCCGCTTCCTGATGCGCGCGCCCGGCGCAGAACCGGCCTGGACGCCGTTCTTTCCCAACGGGGGCACTGGCGGCTTGCAAGCGTTGCTCGCCCGGCGCTACGCCGCCTATGTGGAAGCCGTGCAGCGCGACCTGAACGAGCCGATGTTCGGCAACCTCGACCGCATCGTGGTGCTGGTGGACCTGCTGACCGCGCTGCACGCCGGGGCCGACGCGTTCGCGGATGCGGCGGCGGCGGTAGCGGCGGCGGCGGGCGCATTGCGCTGGCGGCGATCCTGGATCGAGACCGCCTGGGCGTTGGGCCGCCTGCGCCGCCCACCCAGAGTCATTTCCCGGGTCGCATTCGGGGCGACCAAGGCGGATCATGTGGCCGAGCGCCAGCGCGGCAATTTGGCGGCCCTACTCCGCAACGTTGCTGTGGCTGGGGATGACGAAGGGTTCGGCGGCGCTGCGGGGGTCCGCACCGCTTACCTGCCGCTCGCTGCCGTGCGCTGCACCGAAGATTTCGTTTGGACGCTGGACGGACGCCCGGTTTCCGCCGTGCGCGGGCGTCGCATCGGCGACAACCGCATGCTGCGGTCCTATCCCGGCGAGGTGCCGGACCGCCCGCCCGACGACGCGTTCTGGGCGCATCCTTTCTTGCAAATACCGGATTTCGAGCCGTTGCGTCCGCCCGACGCCGGCCGCGGCGGCGTGCCCGAGCTGGGCCTGGACGCCTTGCTCAGCTTTCTCCTGGACGATTATCTATGAACGTCGAACCGCGTATCGAATTGGAGGATGTGCCGGCGGCACGGCTGGAGCCGGCCGTCCAAACCGTCATGCCGCTTGACGATCCCAGCCTTGACGTTCCCAGCCCGGCATGGGGAACGGCCGCCTTGGCGCTCACAGGCGCGGCCGTCCTCGGGCTGGGGTTGGCCGGACTCTCGGTTGGGAATTCTTGCTCAGCTTTCTCCTGGACGATTATCTATGAACGTCGAACCGCGTATCGAATTGGAGGATGTGCCGGCGGCACGGCTGGAGCCGGCCGTCCAAACCGTCATGCCGCTTGACGATCCCAGCCTTGACGTTCCCAGCCCGGCATGGGGAACGGCCGCCTTGGCGCTCACAGGCGCGGCCGTCCTCGGGCTGGGGTTGGCCGGACTCTCGGTTGGGAATTTCGTGGCGGACCAATTCACCCGGTCGGTCTGGCTCGGCTGGGCCACCGTAGGGGTCGCGGGTTCCGGGGTCGGGCTGCTCGGGGCCGGCGTATGGCGTGAAACGCGGGCATTGCTGGCGCTACGGCGGGTCGACGACCTGCGTGCGGGCCTGGCATCGGGCAATGCTGACCGGATCATGGCTGCCGCCCGGACCTGGTCCCGCTTGGTCCCCGGCGGTTCGACGATCGAACCGGCGTTGCGGACCGTGAACGACCCCGACGCGGCCATTGCCCTGCTGCGTGCCGGACCCGGCGAAACGCTGCAGGACGCGGCGGACCGTCTGGGCCGGGCGGCGGCGGTGCAGGCGATTGCCGGGATCGCCGCCATTCCATCGCCGGCGCTGGACGTGCTGTTCGTGGCGTGGCGCGGCGTCCGCCTGGTGCGGCAGGTCGCAGCGCTGTATGGCGTGCGGCCCGGCGCGCTGGCAACGCTCGGGCTGCTGCGGCGCACCGCCGTCGCGGCCACCATGGTCGGCGCGGCCAATCTGGCCGGCAACACCGCCGCCCGTGCCGTCCTGTCCCACCCGTTGCTGGCGCATGCACTGGGCGACGCCGCCGCCGCTGGCGTGGCAGCCCGGCGCCTGCTGGTCCTGGCCCGCGCGACGGCGGCGGCCTGCGATCCGCTGCCTCCCGCCTGAACAGCGCCGTTCATTCGCGGCTCGCGTCGAGTGCCGCCTGGAGGATATAGGCCGCCGCCATCTGGTCCACGACGGACGCGCGCTTGCGCCGGGTCATGTCGGCCTCGTCGATCAGGAAGCGGTTCACCGCATTGGAAGAAAGCCGTTCGTCCCACAGCGCCGCCGGCAGCCCGGCCATGTCGGACAGTGCGCGCCCCCAATCCCGCGCGGCCTGGGCGGCGGGACCCATGGTCCCGTCCATCGAGAGCGGCCAGCCGACCACGAGGCCGCTTGCGCCCTCCCGTCGCGCAATTGCCCCAAGCTCGGCCACCACCTGGCCCAGCTTGCCGCGCTTCAGGCTGCCGTACGGACTGGCCAGCAGCAGGCTCGTATCCGACAGCGCCACGCCGATGACCCGGGCGCCGGGGTCGAGGCCAATCAGCCGCTGGCCCGGCTGCAAGCGTCCGCGCAGCTCCCTCATGTTGAACAGTGGCATGTCGCTCGGTATGGTCCCGCGCTCTGGCAGCCCAGCGTGGGCTGCCGCATGACGATACCATAGGGTCCATCATCCATGTCGCTCGATTCCGCGACCGTCCGGCGCATTGCCCGGCTCGCCCGTATCCATGTCGAAGATGCCGAGGCGGAGCAGCTCGCCGGCGAGCTGAACGGTATCCTGGGCTGGATCGAGCAATTGAACGAGGTCGATGTGGACGGGATCGATCCGCTGACCGGCGCCGCGCAGATGGCGATGCGGTTGCGTCCAGACGTCGTGACGGACGGCGGCATACCCAACGGCGTGCTGGGCAACGCGCCGGACCGGGCAGGCACGTTCTACGCGGTGCCGAAGGTGGTCGAGTGATGCTGACCGACCTGACCTTGGCTCAGGCGCGGGACGGGCTGCGCGGGCGGGATTTCACCGCAACCGAACTCACCGATGCCCATCTCGACGCCGTGACGGCGCTGAACCCGCGGCTGAATGCATTTATCACCGTTTCGGCCGATGGCGCGCGTGCGCAGGCAAGGGCGGCGGATGCGAAGCTTACCGCTGGGAACGGCGGCCCGCTGCTCGGCCTGCCGCTGGCGATCAAGGACCTGTTTTGCACCGCCGGCGTGCGCACCACCGCGGGCAGCCGCATCCTGGAGCCGTTCGTCCCGGCATATGAGAGCACCGTCACGGCCAACCTGCTGCGGGACGGTGCGATTTTCCTAGGCAAGGCGAACCTCGACGAGTTCGCTATGGGGTCGTCGAACATGACCTCTGCCTATGGCCCCGTGCAGAACCCTTGGACCCGGGCCGACGGCGCGGCGCTGGTGCCCGGTGGGTCGTCCGGTGGTTCCTGCGCAGCGGTTGCGGCGCGGCTGGCGCTGGGGGCGACGGCGACCGACACCGGCGGATCGATCCGGCAGCCGGCCTCATTCTGCGGCATCGTCGGGGTGAAGCCGACCTATGGGCGGTGTTCCCGCTGGGGCATCGTCGCCTTCGCGTCGTCGTTGGACCAGGCTGGGCCGGTGGCGCGGACCGTGGAGGACTGCGCGATCCTGCTGGGCAGCATGGCGGGGTTCGACCTCAGGGACAGCACGTCCGCCGACCGTCCGGTGCCGGACTTCGCCGCCGCCTGCCAACGTGGCGTGCGCGGCTTGCGCATCGGCGTGCCGCGGGAATACCGCAACGACAACATGCCGCCCGAGATCGAGGCGATGTGGCAGCAGGGCTTGGCCTGGCTGCGGGACGCCGGGGCGGAGATCGTCGACGTGTCGCTGCCGCACACCAAATATGGCCTGGCGACCTACTATATCGTGGCGCCGGCCGAGGCCTCCAGCAACCTGGCGCGCTATGACGGCGTGCGGTTCGGGCGGCGGGTGGACGGGGACGATCTGACCGAAATGTATGAACGCACTCGGGCAGCCGGGTTCGGCACGGAGGTGAGGCGGCGCATCATGATCGGCACCTATGTGCTTTCGGCCGGGTACTACGACGCTTATTACCTGCGTGCGCAGAAGGTCCGCGCGTTGATCCTGCGGGATTTCACCGATGCGTTCGGCCGCGTCGATGCGCTGGTGACGCCCACCGCGCCGTCGGCGGCCTTCGCCCAGGGCGACAAGATGAACGACCCGGTGGCGATGTACCTGAACGACGTCTTCACCGTGCCGGCCAGCATGGCGGGCGTGCCGGGCTTGTCGGTGCCGGCCGGGCTGGACGCGCAAGGATTGCCGTTGGGCCTGCAGGTGCTCGGCCGTCCATTTGACGAGGAAACCGTGTTCGCGGTCGGCGCTGCGCTGGAGCGTGCGGCCGGGTTCCACCATATGCCGGCGATCCGGGCGGGGGCGCCGACATGAGCTATGTGATCGAGGGACGCGACGGCCCGTGGGAACTGGTGATCGGACTCGAGGTGCACGCCCAGGTCATCAGCCGGTCCAAGCTGTTCAGCGGCGCGGCGACCGAGTTCGGGGCGGAGCCGAATACCCAGGTCAGCTTCGTCGACGCGGCGTTCCCTGGCATGCTGCCGGTGATCAACCAGGAGTGCGTGGCGCAGGCGGTGCGGACCGGGCTGGGCCTCGACGCGCAGATCAACCTTGTCAGCCGCTTCGACCGCAAGAACTATTTTTATGCCGATCTCCCTGCCGGTTACCAGATCAGCCAATATGCCCATCCCGTCGTCGGCGCTGGCAATATTGAGATCGAGCTCGCGGATGGCAGCACCAAGCGCATCGGCGTGACCCGGCTGCATCTCGAACAGGACGCTGGCAAGTCGCTGCACGACCAGGACCCGACCCGGAGTTTTATTGATCTGAACCGCTCGGGCATTGCGCTGATGGAGATCGTCAGCGAGCCCGACCTGCGCACGCCCGAGCAGGCCGGTGCTTACCTGAGGAAGCTGCGGACCATCCTGCGCTACCTTGGCACCTGCGACGGCAACATGGAGGAGGGGTCGATGCGTGCCGACGTGAACGTGTCGGTCCGCAAGCATGGCGAGCCGTTCCGGACCCGGTGCGAAGTGAAGAACGTGAACTCGGTGCGCTTCGTCATGCAGGCGATCGAGGCGGAGGCGAAGCGTCAGGTCGCAGTCTGGGAGGACGGCGGCACCGTGGAGCAGGAAACGCGGCTGTTCGACCCGGCACGCGGCGAGACGCGCAGCATGCGGAGCAAGGAGGACGCGCACGACTACCGCTATTTTCCCGATCCCGACCTGCTGCCGTTGGTCCTGGACGAGGCTTGGGTGGCAGGGCTGCGCGCCGGGCTGCCGGAGCTGCCCGATGCGAAGCGGGCGCGTTTCGTATCGGAGCATGGCCTGTCCGCCTATGACGCTGTAGTGCTGGTGGCGGACCAGGAGACTGCTGCGTTCTTCGAGACGGTGGCTGCCGGGCGGGACGCGAAGCTGGCGGCGAACTGGATGATGGGAGACTTTTTCGCTGCGCTGAACCGCACGGGGCGCAGTATTGCCGACACCCCGGTCTCGGCGGCGGCGCTGGGCCAGTTGCTGGACCTGTTGGCGGACCAGACCATCAACGGCCGGATCGCCAAGGAGGTGTTCGAGGCGATGGTGGAGACTGGGGAGCTTCCGGCCGTCATCGTCGAGAGCAGGGGCCTGCGCCAGGTGACCGACACGGGAGCGATCGACCGGGCGGTCGAGGCGGTGCTGGCCGCGAACCCCGGCAAGCTTGCGGAGTTCAAGGCGGGCAAGGACAAGCTGTTCGGGTTTTTCGTCGGGCAGGTCATGAAAGCCATGGCCGGGAAGGGCAACCCGGCACTGGTGAACGAAGCGTTGCGGCAACGTTTGGCGTAGGAAGCAGGAATGATCGAACTTCATACCTATAATACCCCAAACGGACGCAAGATCAGCGTGGCGCTAGAGGAAATGGGGCTGCCGTATTCGGTCCATGTCGTTGACATCACCAAGGACGAGCAGTTCAAGCCGGTATTCCTGGAGATCAGCCCCAACAATCGCATCCCGGCGATCATCGATCCGGAGGGGCCGGGTGGCGCTTCCATTTCGGTATTCGAGTCGGGCGCTATATTGCTGTATTTGGCCGAAAAAACTGGTTTGTTCATGCCGCCGGGATTGCGTGAGCGGGTTCCTGTCTTGGAATGGCTGATGTGGCAAATGGGCGGGTTCGGCCCCATGCCGGGACAGGTGCACCATTTCCTAACGGTGAACGGCGACGATCAGCGCTATGGTCTGGCTCGATACACCAAGGAGACGTTGCGGCTCTATGGCGTGCTCGACCGCCGGCTTGCCAAGGTCGAATACGTGGCTGGCGCGCTTTCCATTGCGGACTTCGCGATACTGGCCTGGGCTTGGCGCCATGAACGGCACCGGGTCAACCTCGACGAGTTCGCCAATGTGAAACGTTGGTTTGAGGCATTGATGGCGCGGCCCGCCGTAAAGCGGGGGTTTGAGGTGAATTTAGCCTGAGACCGGTTTGACGGCCCTAGTCAGAGCGCATACAACGATGGGGCAAACGCTGTGCAAAGACGACCCCGGCGGAGGGGTGGCCGAGTGGCTGAAGGCAGCGGTTTGCTAAACCGCCGTACGGCGTCAAGCCGTACCGTGAGTTCGAATCTCATCCCCTCCGCCACTTTCTCACCCGATATGACGCATTTGCCTCGACGCGGTTCGCCGACTTCGTGCGTCTGGCCCTCGGCCCCTCCAGTGCGAAACATGGTGTTTGCCGCTGATGCAGCAGGGTCATGTCGATCTTGAATCGTGGGTCGATCAAAGCCATGCGGGCGGTCAACTCGACGGCTCCAAGCCGTCCCATTCAAGCGACGCAGGACAACGCGAAGTCCCAAACAATACTGCTGGTCGATGACGATGAGTCCGTGCGCGAGACATCAGCCGACATGCTGGAAGAAATCGGCTACACCGTGCTCAGAGCGCCTGGCGGCCACGAAGCTTTGACGCTGCTCGAGGAGCATCATGAGATCGATGTCATGGTCACTGACGTCCGCATGCCGGGGATGTCAGGCTTCGAGTTGTCGGATATTGCCCGGCGACGCTTCGCCGGCCTCAAGATTATTTTGATCTCAGGCTATTTTCCGCCGCAGCCCATCAGCAGGCGCTTCCTGCAAAAGCCCTTCCGCATTCGGGAGCTTGATCAGGCGATACAGGCCGAGCGAACCCTGTTGAAGCATGTCTAAGAAAGAGGGATTGGCAAGACTCGTTTCATCGTCAAATAAAAGACTCGAGTGCAACGGAATGCAGCGTGAACGGTCTTGTGCAAGGTCATTTAAACCCTACCCCAGCGGTAGTCGCGATACCGGCCCATAACGAAGCAGACTGGATTCCCCGGTGCCTAACGGCGCTTAATACGCAGCAGGATCAAACTCCCTTTCGCGTCGTCTTGTTGGTAAACGATTCGACCGATGGCACTGCGTCAGTCGCGCGTAGCATACAACCGGCATTAACCTACTCCCTAGACATCATCGAACACCAGTTCCCGCCCGAGCTCCGGAATGCTGGGCAGGCTCGTCGAATGGCGCTGGAACATGCAGCAAGATGGGTGTCATCGGAGGGTGTCCTGCTCTGCACCGACGCGGATGGGCAGGTTGCACCGGACTGGCTCGCGGCCAACCTGTGTCAAATCCGCAATGGTGCCGACGCCGTCGCTGGCCGGGCCGTGATCGATCCGGTGGATGCCGCCGCTATCCCTGCAATCCTGCACGAGGACGATGCGCGCGAGTGCGCCTATGCGGCATTGTTGGATGAGATCGATTGCCTGCTCGACCCCGACCCAGCCGATCCCTGGCCGCGCCACAACGAGAACTCCGGCGCCAGCATTTGCGTCACGGCGAAGGCATACCACCGTTCCGGCGGGATACCACCGCTTCCGGTTGGCGAGGACCGCGCCTTTTTCGATGCCTTGCGCCGGATCGATGCCCGGCTTCGGCACGCGCCGGATGTTTGGGTAACGGTCTCTGGACGTATCCATGGACGGGCAGCGGGTGGCATGGCCGATACGATCCGCCGCCGGCTGGCCGCGCCCGACTTATTCTTGGACGATGCGCTGGAGCCTGCCATGGCCCGAGTTCGGCGCGCTCGGCTGCGACGCCAGATTCGGCGTTCGTTCAATGGGCACGGGCGAGTTAAGCCGCGGCTGTTCGATGATCTCGGCTGCGCGCCTGCTGTGTTGGCGATAGCGCTGCAGCGGGATACGTTCGGCGCGGCTTGGGAGATGGTCGAGGCGCATGCAGCCGCACTGAACCGGGTTCCGGTTCCGGTCTCTGCCTTGCCGCACGAAACGGCGCAGGCAGAGCGCATTCTCGCTGCGTTGCGAAGCGATCAGTTGGCCATCTATGACGACTGGCCGGATCGGGCCGGCTCGAGAGCAAGCGTGATGACGGCTGAGTGCGACCAGGGATTCGCCGGCCCGGCTCAAGCCCGCAGCGCATGGTGCGCCGCCTCGGTCAAGACGGCATCGGGTGCAGGCTGCCGCAGGTAAACCGCGAGATCACGCAGGAGGCGTTCCACCGGATTGGGCCGTATGAACGCCGTGAGGCCCAAGGCCCGTTGCGCCAACTGCATGGCATCCAGGCAAGCCGCCTCAACCGCAATCCGCGCGAGGTTCACATAGGCGACGCGATCCGCGACCGGCCTCTTGGCTGACTCGGCGCGCTGTGCAGCGGCAACGGTCCACAGCCGTGCAGTTTCCTGCGCAATCAACATCCGGCCAAACCGGTCCTGCTGCAGCGGCGCATCCCCGTGGCCCCTGCGAACGAGTTGACGCCGCGTCGCGTCGACTAGGGCGTCTAGGCCGCCGAGGGTGACTGCGGTGGTGCGCCAGGCTCCGCATGACAGATGCGGCTCGCGCAAGTAGTCGCCGGGCTGACCGATCAGCGCGTCCGGCGGCAGGAGGGCGCCGTCAAAGCGGACGACGCCATTGACGGCGGCACGCATGCCTTGCAGGACGCCCCGCATCGGCTCGACCGACACTGCGGCATCGACGGCCAGCATCGCCATCCGTGTTCCGGCCGCGGTCGATACCGTGACCAACGCCCGCATGACATGCCCTGCGCCAGAGCACGGACCCTTGCTGCCTCGCAATGCCCCGTCATCGAGCGACAGGCCAGAGCCAATGGGATCGGTGACCCATAGGCCAAACAAATGGCCATCCCGTACGTCTGCGGCCGCGCGCTCGATTTGCGCGGAGCTGCCGAATGCCGTGGTGAGGTGCAGCGCGTTGACATGGGCTTCGAAAAGCCGGCCCACGGCGAGGTTGCCTTGGCCCAATGCGCTCAACAGCCCAGCGAGCAGGTCGGCGCCGTTCGGATCGGTCCCAGCGCCGCAGCCGCCAAGCCATGTGGGCAACGGCGCCAGCAGCACTCCCAGATTGCGCAGGAGTTGGAAATCCTGCTCTGGAAACGCTTCGGCTGCGTCGAGCCCTATCGCTCGTTCCTGCATTGCGGGAACAAGGCGGATAACTTCATCCAGCATGGCATGAGTTGGACCTGGTGCCATAAGTCAGCCGCTTCGTCCTCAGTCGGCCGTTGAGCCGATTTTGTTGGCCAAAGCGGGCATGGTGGTCCGCCGCGCCGGTGAGAGCCAGCGTTGCAGGCGATCCAAATAGAGATAGACCACCGGAGTGGTGTAAAGCGTCAAAAGCTGGCTGAGGATCAAGCCGCCCACCATGGCATAGCCGAGCGGACGGCGCAGTTCCGACCCGGCGCCGCTCCCGAGCATCAGCGGCAACCCGCCCAGCATGGCGGCCATGGTCGTCATCAGGATGGGACGAAAGCGCATCAGGCAGGCTTCGCGTATGGCGTCGAGTGGGGCAGCGCCGCGCTGGCGCTCGGCACTGATGGCGAAGTCCACCATCATGATCCCGTTCTTCTTCACGATGCCGATCAGCAAAATCACCCCAATCAGCGCGATGACCGAGAGGTCATAGCCCGCAATCATCAGCATCAGCAGCGCGCCGACGCCAGCCGAGGGCAGGGTCGACAAGATGGTGATGGGCAGGATGAAGCTTTCATACAGGATGCCAAGGATGATGTAGACCGCGATCAATGCCGCGGCGATAAGGTAGGGCTGCGTGCTGAGCGACGCCTGGAATGCCTGGGCGGTGCCCTGGAACGTGCCGCGCAGTGTCGCCGGGGTGCCGATTTGGGCCATCGCGGCGTTGATCGCGTCCACGGCCTGCCCCAACGCGGCACCAGGCGCCAAGTTGAAGGAAATGGTCACCGCCGGAAATTGGCTTTGGTGCGAAATCGCGAGCGGGGCCACCCGCTTCGTGTCGATGGTCACGAAGGTCGAGAGCGGCACCGCGGCGCCATCGCGAGCCCTGACATAGAGCTTGTCGAGCGTGGCCACGTCCCCCTGGATGTCGGGAGGGACCTCGAGGATGATCTTGTATGAATTCAACTGGGTCGAATATTGCGCCACCTGCCGCTGGCCAAAAGCGTTGTAAAGCGTGTCGTCGATCAGTTGCGGCTGCACGCCGAACCGTGCGGCGCGGTCGCGGTCGATGGTCAGGGTCGCAGTCGTGCCAGCCACTTGCTGATCGGTCGCCAAGTCCCGCAGCATGGGCAAGCCGCTCAGCTTTGCCAGGATCTTAGGCGCCCATTCGTATAGTTCGGCCAGGTCGGCGTCCTGGATCGTGTATTGGTACTGGGTCTTGGCCAGGCGTCCGCCGATGTTGATGTCCTGCGCCGCCTGGAAATAGACGTTCATGCCCTCGATGCGCGCGAGTTGCGGCCGCAACCGCGCAATAATCTGCTGGGCTGTCACGTCCCGCTCTTCGAACGGCTTCAGGCTGGTCCAGATTCGGCCGTTATTGCCGGTCTGCCCGCCCAATCCAGCGCCGATGCTGGAAGAAACTGCGGCGACTGCCGGGTCGGCGGCAACGACCGCGACGGCCGCGATTTGCCGGCGCGACATTTCGGCGAATGATACGTCCTGCCCGGCTTCGGTAAGCCCGACCAGCACGCCGGTGTCCTGGGTTGGAAAGAACCCCTTGGGAATTGCGACATAGAGGTATGCGGTGCAGGCCAGGGTGCCGAAGAACACCATCAGCGTCACGAACTGGAACCGCAACGCGATGTCCAGCGTCCGGCGGTAGCCGCCCAGCAGCGCCACGAAGAAACGCTCGACGACGCGATACATCACGCCATGCTGGCCCGAATGGTGCTTAAGGAAACGCGAGCACATCATCGGCGTCAGAGTGAGCGACACGAACGCCGACACCGCCACCGCGATGGCGACGGTCATGGCGAATTCGCGGAACAGCCGTCCGACGATCCCGCCCATCAGCAGCAGCGGGATGAACACGGCGATCAGCGAAAGGCTGATGGAGATGATGGTGAACCCGATCTCCCCGGCGCCCTTCAGCGCGGCCTCCTTGGGCGCCATGCCGTCCTCGATATGACGGTAGATGTTCTCCAGCATGACAATCGCGTCGTCGACCACGAAGCCGACGGCGATGGTCAGCGCCATCAGGGTGAGGTTGTTCAGGCTGTAGCCGAATAGGTACATCACCGCGAACGTGCCGATCAGCGCGAGCGGCACGGTGATGCTGGGGATGATCGTCGCCCAGAAATTGCGGAGGAACAGGAATATAACCATGACGACCAGCGCGATCGACAGCAGCAAGGTGAACTGTACCTCGTGCACCGAGGCGCGGATGGTGACGGTGCGGTCGACGACGGTCTCGACTGTCACCGAGGGCGGGATCGCAGCACGCAGCTTGGGCAGCGCCGCCTTGATGCGCTCGACGGTGTCGATCACGTTGGCGCCGGGCTGCTTGAAGATAAGGAGCTGGATGCCGCGCTTGCCGTTCTGCCACCCAGCCAGGCGGGCATTCTCCGGTCCGTCCACCGCGGAGCCGATATCGCGCACCCGGACCGGCGCGCCGTTGCGCCAGGACAGGATGACCTCGTTCAGCTCGGTTGCCTTGGTAAGCTGGTCGTTGGCGTAGATCGAGAATGCCTGCCGCGCGCCGTCGAGCGTGCCCTTTGGCGCGTCCACCGTCGCCGTGACCAGCAATTGCCGGACATCCTCCAGCGTCATGTTCATGGCGGCCAGGCGGGCCGGGTCCACCTGCACGCGGATGGCCCGTTTCTGCTCGCCGCCGATGGAGACCTGGGACACGCCGCCGATCTGGGAGATCTGCTGGCTGAGGATGTTGTCGGCGTAGTCGTCGACCTCGATCAGCGGCAGCACCTCGGATTGCACAGCCAGGATCAGGATCGGGCTGTCGGCCGGGTTCACTTTGCGGAAGGCAGGCGGGTTCGGCAGGTTGCGGGGCAGTTGGCCACCGGCATTGTTGATGGCGGCCTGCACGTCCAGCGCGGCGCCGTCGATGTTGCGGTCGAGGTCGAACTGCACGACGACCTGAGTCGAGCCGCCAACGCTGACGGAGGTCATCTGCGCGACGCCGGAAATTTGCGAAAACTGCCGTTCGAGCGGCTGCGCCACCGTGGAAGCCATGGTCTCCGGACTGGCGCCGGGCAGGCTGGCGGAAACTTGGATGGTCGGGAACTCGACGCGGGGCAGGGGCGCCACCGGCAGCAACGGGTAGGCGGCAATGCCGACCAGCATGATCGCGGCCATCAGCAGCGAGGTCGCGACCGGGCGGCGGATGAAGGGGCTCGAAATGCTCATTGCGTCATGGACCCCCATCGCCCGCCTAGCTGGCCGGCTTCGCCTCAGTGGCCGCGACATGGGCGCCAATGGACAGCCTGGATTGCCCGGCCAGCACGACATGCTCGCCGCCGTTCAGCCCCTTTGCCACCACTGCCGTCTGGCCGTCATCTTGGACGACATCGACGGCCTGCAACGCGGCGGTGCTGTCCGGCTCGATCCGGAACACGTAAAGCCCAGCCGGACCGCGCTGAATGGCAGCCGAGGGCAGCGTCAAGGCATCGCGCCTGATGTCGAGCCGGGTGCGGACATTGACGAACTGGCCCGGCCAAAGATTGTCGTCCGTGTTCGCGAACACGGCCTTGAGCTTGATGGTGCCCGTGGATGCGTCGATGGCGCTGTCAATCGTTAGGAGCTCGCCCTCGCTCAGTTTCGTCCGGTCATCCGAGCTGTAGGCGAACACCTGCAGCTTGCCGCCGCGCATCGCGCGCTGGACCTGCGGCAGCGTGTCCTGCGGCAGGGTATAGATCAACGCGATGGGATGGATTTGCGCGATGGTGACGATGCCGGTGCTCGCCGGGTCCGCAGTACGGATGTAGTTGCCGGGATCGAGTTGGCGCAGGCCGACCCGCCCTTCAATCGGCGAGGTGATCTGCGTGAAGCTCAGGTTGAGTTGCGCCGCCGCGATGGAGGCGTCGCCGCCGTGGACGTTCGCTTCGGCTTGGGCAACGTTGGCGCGCTGCAGCTCCAGCCGCTGGCGGGAGGCGACCTGAATCTGCGCGAGATCGGTGTAGCGGAGCAAGTCGCTGCGGGCGTTTTCCAACAGAGCCTCGTCAGCCGCCCGTTTTGCGATGGCTTGGTCGAGCATGGCCTGGTAGGGGCGGGGGTCCAGCCGGGCCAGCACGTCGCCGGGCTTCACCTGCTGGCCTTCGGTGAACAGCACCTTGTCCAGCGTCCCATCCACGCGGGCGCGGATGACGACGGATTGGAACGCCTGCACGGTGCCGATCGAGCGGGCAAGGATCGGGACATCCTCGCGAACCGGCGTCACGATCGTGACCGGTATGCCGGCGCGATCCTGGCCATGCGCCGGAACACCCGGCCAAAACCCGAGCAGCAACGCAGCCGTGAGAAGCAGCAGGGGCATTGCCTGAGAACGTTTATGCATCGTGCACGGGTTTGTCACACTTCCTTGCACCATGGCGATCAAAATCCTGTCGAGGCCAGCCTTTCAGCTTTGCCTATTGCTCAGAGCGCCTTGATTCAGGCAAATGTCCCAAATTTTGCCGGCGCGGACCTGCGGAGCCGGCCAGGACAGCCCAGCCGTCACACGCTTTCATGAGGTTGGGTTCGGCCTGCCCGGCATGACCCGGGCAGCAAGCCGAGTGGGCATGGCGCGGTAAGCTGCAAGCCCTCGGCCCACTAGGCCGCCAGCCGAACCGGCGGTAGCCACCGCAATGGGGATGATCCGGGCGTTGCCGCCGGGCGACAACGTGGCACTTGCGGGTGGAAGCGAAGACGGCGCCCAGGGCTGCAGTCCGGCCTGCTGCGTCGGAGCTTCGGCGGGGGGCGGCTGGCGCGGCGCTGGCTTGGCCCAGATCGCCAGGACCTTGCGCGCATAATCCGCGCCGACATCCGGCGTCAGCGAGTGGTATCCCGCCGTAGCGGCCGGCCATGACCCGGTCTGCACGAGCAGCCGGTTGAGGAAGCGTCCGGCGTAGCGGGCGTTGGCGCCGGGATCGAAGGCTTCCTCCAACGATGCGAACGCGTCGCCGTGATACATAAGGTTGACCTGCATGCAGCCCACGTCGATGGACCGCACGCCGCGGGCCCGCAGCGCCGAGACGGCTGCGATGGCCTCCGCCTTGGTGGCGAAATACGCGCCGACCCCCTCAGCATTGATGGCCCAGGGCCAGGCCGACATCGCCCCATTCTCGTCGCGCCGTCCGCTCTCGATCACGCCTATGGACGCCATCAGGCGATCCGGCACGCCCAGCGAACGCTCGGCCGCTGCGATCGCGGTTCGGCACTGCGCTGATGGCGACGCGGGCAGGTCCGCCCGGGCGATGGAGGGAATGGCGAGCAGGGCGGCGAGGACCAACGAGCGCATGACCCGCAGAATGCGCCATTCCGGTGAAGGAACCGTGAACGGGTCAGGCCGCCAGCAACTCCGCCGCCGACGCCGCCAGGTCGGCCGCAAGCTCGCCCAGATGCTGCCGGATGGCGGGGAATGCGCCCGCCCGCTCGAACCGCGCCTCATCCATGTAGCGGCCGCGGGCGATCTCGATCTGCAGGGCGTGGACGCCCTCCCGCGGGCGGCCGTAATGGCGCGTCACGTAGCCGCCGGCATAGGGGTCGTTGCGGCGGACCTGATAGCCGAAGCCGGTCAGCACCGACTCGACCCGCCGGGTCACGCGGGACGAGCAGGTGGTGCCATGCGCGTCGCCGAGCACAAAGTCCGGCCCGTCGCCGGCGCCGCGCGCCTTGGAACCGGGACCTGGCATGGAGTGGCAGTCGATCAGCAGGCAAGCGCCGAACTGCTGCCGGGTCGCGTCGATCAGGCCCGAAAGCGCAAGGTGGTAGGGCTCCCAACAGGTTTGTATCCGCTCGGCCGCCTCGCTGAACCGCAGCTTGCCGCGGTAGATCGCCTCGCCCGAAGCCACCACGCGGGCGATCGTGCCAAGCCCGGCGCCGACGCGGGCGCTGGTGGTGTTGACCCATGCCGGCAAGGCGTCGTCGAACATGGCAGGGTCCAGCTCCCACGCCTCCCGGTTCGGGTCGCAATAGGCGCGCGGGAACGTGGCGGCGATCAACGGCGCGCCATGCAGCGGCGCCAGGCCGAACAGGTCGTCGACGAAGCTGTCCTCGCTGCGGCGCAGCCCGGCTGGGTCCAGCCTTGCCGCGCGTTGGAACTCCGGCGAGTAGTTTCGTCCCGAATGCGGCGATGCGAATATCAACGGCGCGGTTTGCCGCAACGGGCGGACGATCAGGAAGGGGGGTATCGCCGATTGGGGCGCCGCCGCGGTCGACAGGTCCATTTCCGCATTCAACCCATCATGGCTGCTTCTGTCATCCATCCGAAACGTCGATCTGCAGCACTGGTCGCCAGACGCCTTGCATGACTGGGCCGGTCCGTTCTAAAAGGCCGCCGGCATGGGCGGTTAGCTCAGCGGTAGAGCATCGTGTTGACATCGCGAGGGTCACAGGTTCGATCCCTGTACCGCCCACCACCTCCAGCAAATCAGCGGGATATCCGTAGTCCAGCAAGCCGTTCGGCGATCTGCGGGATGTCCGCCGTCGCCGTATTGGCGAAGGCGATGCGCAGGTGCCCATCCTGGCCGGGGCCGAACGCGCTGCCCGGCAAGCATACGGCGCCGCAGTCCACCGCGAGCGCCTCGGCCACATGCATCGACGGCGTGCCGGGCAGGGGATGCCGCACATAGGCGAAATAGGCGCCGAGCGACTCCAGGCGCCATGCCGGCAATTGCTCGAACGCCTGCCGCAGCGCTGCGGCGCGGGTGTTGATCCGGCGGCGATTGGCCTCGCGCCACTCCGGCAATGCGCCGATGGCCCAGCGCAGCGCCGCCTGTCCGGGGCGTTGCGGGCAGATATGCAGGCAGTCCAACACTTTCATGAACTGCCGCACCAGCTCCGCGCTGGCCACGGCTGCGCCAAGCCGATGGCCCGGCACGCAGTAGGCCTTGGAAAAGCTGTAAAGCTGGATGATACCCTCCGTCCACGACGCCTCCGTGAACAGCCCATGCGCGCGGTCCTGTCCTTCAGGCAGGAAGTCGCGATAGGTCTCGTCCAGGATCAGCCAGATGCCGCGGCGGCGGCAAAGCGCGGCGAACTCCGCGATCACAGCCGGCGAGTAAACAGCGCCGGTCGGGTTGTTCGGCGTGATCAGCACGATGGCGCGGACAGCCGGGTCCAGCAACGCTTCCGCCTCGCTGGGGTCCGGCGCAAAGCCGTTGCCGGCATGGCACGGCAGCGCCCGCGCCTCGATCCCCAGCATCGCGCAGGTTTGTTGGTGGTTCCAAAACCAAGGGGTCGGCAGCAGCACGGTGTCGCCGGCCTGGGCGATGGTCATGAGCGTCAGGAAGAATGCCTGGTTGCACCCGGCGGTGACCGCGACCTGGTCGGGCCGGACTGTCCCGTCATAGGCCGTCGAGACCTGGGCGGCGTAGGCCTCACGCAGCGCGAGGTCGCCGTTGATCAGGCCATACTTCGCCGACGCCGGATCACGGGCGGCAACGGCGAGATGCTCGAGGATTTCGGGATGCGGCGGGTAGCCCGGCACGGCCTGGCACAAATCGAGCATCGGACCGCGCGAGCCATCGTAACGCGCCGCCCATCCGTGCGCGACCGGTATCGGCGGTTCGGTCACGCCGGTCACGCCCGGATTGAGAAACGGGACAGTGGCGGCAGGCGTCGAGGACGCGGTTGTATCCAACATGTGACGAATATACCCCGCGAACGCCGACATCCAAGGATTGCGCGGCGTCTTTGGCCGTCTTGTGATCGTCGTGCATCGTCGCGGGACTGCGCGCACCTGCCACGCTGCCGACGAAGGCCGAAAAGGGGGAAACTGGTCGGGGCGAGAGGATTCGAACCTCCGGCCTCTTGCTCCCGAAGCAAGCGTACTACCAGGCTGTACTACGCCCCGACTGAGCGGCGCGTATAGACCCGCGCGCCACAGGGATCAAGGTCCAGGGATCAAAACCCAGGAGCCAAAGCTCTACACGCGTTCCGGCTGGCCGGCGCCCGGCGTGACCAGGGCGGCGAGGCGGGCCAAGACGGCGTCCACGGTCGGCAGCACCTCGTAAAGCTGCAAGCATTCGTCGGCGGCAAAGCCTTGGCCGACTGCCGCCTGGATGGCCGCAAGATAAGGCTGTGCCCAGCCGGCGATGTCGCAGATCAGGATCGGCTTGTCGTGCAGCGCCAGTTGCCGCCACGTGGTGATCTCGATCGTCTCGTCGAAGGTGCCGAGGCCCCCCGGCATGGTGACGAACGCATCGGCGGCGTCGAACATGCGGCGCTTGCGGTCGTGCATGGTGGCGGTCACGACCATGGTGCCGACCCCGGCATGGGCGACCTCGCGGCGCTGCAGGAATTCCGGGATGATGCCCAGCACCTCGCCGCCGGCGGCCAGGGCGGCATCGGCGACGATGCCCATGAGCCCGACCCCGCCACCGCCATAGACCAGGCGGTATCCTGCGACGCCAAGTCCCTTGCCGAGCGCCGCGCAAGCCTGCGCATACGCCGGGTCATGTCCGAAGCGGGATCCGCAGAACACGGCGACGGAGCGGACTGGACTTGGCGGCATCATTGTTCCTGGAATCTTGGTGGCAGTTTGGGCAAGGTGGATGGCGGAGCAGGCCGGGCAATGCAACGCTGGCGACCATAACGGCAACTGGGGATATTGGATGCGAAAGACTTTGTTGCAGGGTTCCGTATCGGTGGCGGGCCTGCTGATGGCGATAGGTTTGGGCGGCATGGCCTATGCGCAGACGGCGCCTGCCGGCCCTGCCGTGCCGCTGCCGGCTGACACGGTCATTGCGGCGCGGCAGGCAGGGTATGACCTGCAAGCCGGTGTTGCGGCTGCCATGAAGACTGTGATCGAAAGCGGGGGCGACGTGAAGGGTTTGGAGGATGGGGCCAAGGGCATGTCATCCTGGGGCCATGTGATCCCCACCCTGTTCCCGGACGGCACGCAGACCGGCCACAACACCAAGGCGCGTCCGGAGGTCTGGTCGGACCGCGCAGGATTCGACAAGGCGGCGGAGAAGTTCTGGACCGAGGCGGACAAGCTCGCGCCATTGGCAGCTTCGAATGACAAAGCTGGGTTCGCGACGCAGTACACGGCGACGACGCAGGCGTGCGGTGCCTGTCATCGCGCGTACCGGGTGCGAACGAATTAGTCCGGCGCCCTCAAGCGAACCGCACCAGTGCCCAGACCGCGCACGCAGCCACGGCCAGGATGCCGGCCGCCAGCAACGGGCTGGCAAAGCGGGGCTGGCGCAGGTTCGCGGGCAGGCGCTTCTTGCCCGTCACCATCGCGCGCACCAGGTCGTGCCGCTGGAACACGGCGTAGGCGATGACCGCCAGGATATGCAGCACGACCAGGCCCAGCAGGATGTAGAACGACGTGGCGTGCAGGCCGGACAGCCAGTCGCTGGCCGCCTTGCTGACCCGGTGCGCCAGCGGCCCCTTCGTGTCGATGTCGTCGTTGCTGAACAGCCCGCTGCCGACCTGCACCAGCAATGCCGCCAACATCGCCAGCACCATCCAGCCCCCGGCGGCGTTGTGGCCGATCTCGGTATCCGGCACGCGCTTGCCGAACGCGACCAGGTGACGCAGGCCGTGCACGGGGCTGCGCAGGAACTTGCGGAACCGCGAAGTCTCGCTGCCGACGAACCCCCACGCGATGCGAAAAAGCAATAGGGTCAGCACGGTGTAGCCCGACAGGAAGTGAAGCTGCATCCAGCCGCGTTGCACGGCAATGTAGCTGAACGTCATCAACACGACGATCGCCCAATGGAACAGCCGGGTGGGCGCATCCCACACCCGCATGAGCAGGTTGGGGATCCGCGGCTGCGGCGGGCCGGTCGGGCGGCGGAGGGCGGTGGGGGAGCGGGACGGTTGGGCCATGCCGCATTGTGCCGCCGCATTGCGTAACGAGGAAGCCCGCTTGACGGATTCCCGCGGCATCGTCATGCGAGCGCCATGGCATCGTTCTCCCTGCTGGCGCTGTCGACGTTGCCGGGCAGGGCCGAGGCGCTGCTGCATGACACCGCCCTGCACGCCTATGCGCCGCCGCTGACGGCGTTTGGGGTGGCGCTGGCGTTGGGCCTAATTGGGAAAGTGGGGCCGCGATCATTGCTTGCGGCTGCAGGCGCGGGCGGCGCCCTGGCGGGTTGGGCGGCGCTGCTGCCGCCGGCGGCTGCGCTGCGGGCCGTGCTGGCCCCGCGCGCCATGGCCGACTTCTTGCTGCTGCCAGCCGTAGCGGCGGTGGTGGCCGGGCTCGCATCGCCTTGGCTGCGCGGGCGGGCGGCGCGTTGGCTGCCGGTGGCGTTGGTTGTGCTGACCGGTTGGTGGCTGGCCGGGTCGGCGCCGGCTCGGACGGAGTTCTGGCGCGTGTGGCTGGCCGTCGGCGTCGCGGCCTGGCTGCTGGCAAGGGCTGTAGGCCATCAAGCGGCGGCTGGCCGGGTGCTGGCGGCGGCGGTGGCGCTGTCGGGCGGGCTGCTGGTGGCCGGCGCGCCCTCCGTTTGGGTCTTGGCGGCACTCGTGGCCGTGGTCGCCGCCGCTGTGGCGTGGCCCTTGGGTGCTGCGCTGCCGCCGGTGTTGGTGGCCACCGTGGCTGCGGCGGCGGACCTCGGGACTGGGCGGCTGGTGCGGGCCGGCCTGAACGCGGCCGACGTTGCCTGCCTGCTGGCGCTTGGGGCGGCGTGGCTGACGCCGTTGGTCGAGGCTCGGTTCAGCAGGCGGCTCGGGCAGGCCGGTCCGGCCGTGGCGGCGCTGACGGCGGCGGCCCTGGCTGTTGGGGCGGTGTGGGTGGGTCGTCGGTTATTGCAACGATAACCCAATGATTGCAGTCGGATGCCGTGTGGACTACGTTTCGGTTATGACGATGGCTGGCGCACATTCCCGAACTCTCCTGGCCCGCTTGGCGGTTGGGGGATTGGTGTGCCTGGCCGGCGGTGCCGGGGCAGCCTACACGCTCTGGCCGGCGAACCTTCCGATGGCGCGGCCCGCCTCGCCAAATGCCGCGCCCGCTGTGGATGCGGCGCCTGACAACCGGATCGCGCCCAGCTTCGATATCGTCCGGGTCGATCCCAGTGGCAATGCGGTCTTTGCCGGGCGCGCGGAACCCGGCGCCTTGGTTTTCGTGACCGACGGCAGCACGATGCTGGGCCAGGCGCGAGCCGATGATCGCGGCGAATGGGTGCTGGCGCCCGATGCCCGCCTCGCCCCAGGAGGACGGGAGCTGAGCCTGTCGGCGCGGACGGCGGCTGGGCTTGACGTGAAAGGGCACGACAGCGTCTTGCTCGCCGTTCCGGCTCCAGGCGCGGCAGCCAATCCGGTATTGGCGCTGCTGGTGCCCTCGGCCGGTGCCCCGCATGTGCTGCAAGGCACGCCCGACGTGAAGGGTAAGCCCGGCGGCGCGCGGCTGGGGCTTGATGCCGTGGATTACAACGACCACGGCGCGATACGCTTTGCGGGGACGGCGCCGCCTGGCGCGCCGGTGCGGGTTTATGTCGACAACTCGGCTGCCGGGGACGCGACGGCGGACGCGCAGGGCCGCTGGGCACTGACGCCGCAGGGCATGGTGGCAGCCGGGGTGCATAAACTGCGGGTCGATCAGCTCACCGCCGCGGGCAAGGTTTCAGTCCGGGTCGAGCTGCCGTTCCAGCGCTCGGCGGTGCCGGTTGCGGAGCTTGCGTCGGGCCGTGTCGTGGTGCAGCCGGGCCAAACCCTGTGGCGGCTGGCGCGGCGGGCGTACGGGACCGGGGTGCGCTACACCGTCATCTATTTGGCCAACCGCGACCAGATTCGCGATCCCCGGCTGATCTACCCGGGCCAGGCTTTCGCGATGCCGACAGCCACGCCGTAGCGGGCAGGTCCGCTATGGTGCCAGCGGACTTGCCCATAATCGCAGCAATCCCCATACCGAGACCGATGACCCCCCTCGATTCATTTCGCTCCGTCCTGGCGCCGCCGCACCCGGTCGGCCGGCCTTTCCTGCTGGCGGCTGCGGCCGTGATACTGCTCGGGCTCGTGGCAGGGGCATGGCTGGCATGGCTTGGCGTCGCATTCCTGCTGTTCTGCTTGTATTTCTTCCGCGACCCCGAGCGGGTGCCGCCGGGGCGGCCCGGCGCTGTCCTGGCGCCCGCCGACGGCCGCATCGTGTCGGTGATCACAGCGATTCCGCCGGCGGAGTTGGGCCTGGGCACTGCGCCGCGCTGGCGGGTGGCGATCTTCCTCTCGGTGCTGGACGTGCACGTGAACCGCATGCCGGCGAGCGGAACCGTCACGCGCATCGCCTATCGCCACGGCAAGTTCGTGAACGCCAGCATGGACAAGGCGAGCGACCACAACGAGCGCAACGCCTTGGCGCTGCGGCTGTCAGACGGGCGGGAGATGGCGATCGTGCAGATCGCCGGGCTGATCGCGCGGCGGATCGTCTGCCAGGTGCGGGAGGGCGATTTCGTCACCGCCGGCAGCCGGTTTGGCATCATCCGCTTCGGCAGCCGGACGGATCTGTATCTTCCCGAGGGCGTGCACCCGCTGGTGGCGGAAGGGCAGTTGATGATTGGTGGCGAGACGGTGATCGCCGAGCTTTCGGCCCCTTGATGGCTACGGGATCATGACGGAACGGGCGGCGTCCCCGGTTCAGCGGCTGCGTGTGCGGTTCCGGCCGCGGCGGCGTCCACGCTATGCGGGTCCGTCGTTCAACAGGATGATCCCCAATATCCTGACGTTATTGGGATTGTGCGCCGGGCTGACCAGCATGCGCTATGCGCTCGACGGCCGCTTCGGCCCCGCTGCGGTGGCGATCGTGGTAGCCGCCTGCATCGACGGGATGGATGGGCGGCTGGCGCGGCTGCTCAAGGCGACGTCGCGGTTTGGGGCGGAGTTCGACAGCCTGACGGATTTCTGCTGCTTCGGCGTAGCGCCGGCGTTCGTGCTGTATCTATGGTCGCTGCGGGTTGCGGGCGGATTCGGGTTCACGCCCTGCCTGATGTTCGCGGTGTGCATGGCGTTGCGGCTGGCGCGGTTCAACGCCACGCTCGATACGCCGCCGCCGATCGCGCACGCCTATGCCTACAGCTTTTTCACCGGCGTGCCGGCGCCAGCGGGGGCCGGGCTTGCGCTATTTCCTTTGTTCCTCGGGTTAGAGGCCCGGTCGCTCGGACTGTCATGGCTGGAGTCGCTCGCGCACAATCCGCTGTTTTGCGCGGTGCTGCTCGCGGGCATTGCTCTGCTGCTGGTCAGCACGCTGCCGGTCTGGAGCTTCAAGAACTTCAAGGTGCCGCGTGAGTTCGTGCTGCCTTTGCTGCTGGGAGTTGGCACGTTCACCGCCGTGCTGGTGGCCGATCCCTGGGCGGCGCTGGCGTGCGCCGGGCTGATCTACCTTGGCATGTTGCCCTTCAGCCGCCGCAGTTTCCGCCGGCTGCGCCAGGACGCGGGGCGGAACATCGAGCAGGAAACCTCATGATCACTTACCTGCGCCGCGTGTCGTGCAGGATGCCATCGTCGCGCAACTGCTGCACCTCGGTCTCGCTGTAGCCGAGCCCGGCCAATACATCCGCGCCGTGCTCATTGAACTGCGGTGGCGGCGCGCGGGTGCCGCCGGGGGTGCGGCTAAGCTTGATCGGAGTGCCGAGCGCACGATAGGTGCCGCCGCCGTCCAGCGGCAGTTCGGTAACCATAGCGCGGGCGGCGGCGTGTTCCGACTGCACCGCCTGGTCCACCGCCATCACCGGTCCGGCTGGCAGACCGGCCTGCAGCAGGGCCTGGCATAGCGCCTGCCCATCCTGCTCGGCAAAAGCATGAGCCAGTTGTTCCGCGAGCGCTTCCCGGTTCTGCACGCGGGCGGCGTTGTTGCCGAAGCGAGGGTCGCCCGCCAGGTCGGGCCGGCCGATGTGCTCGCATAGCTTGCGGAACTGGCCGTCATTGCCGGCAGCCACGAAAATCTGGCCGGTCGCGGTGGCGAACTGCTGGTAGGGCGCCAGGTTTGGGTGCGGATTGCCGATCGGCAGCGGCCGTATGCCATTCAGGAAATAGTTGGCGGCGTGCGGATGCAGCAATGCCATGCCGCAGTCATGCAGCGTCATGTCCAAATACTGCCCGCGGCCGGACGCGGCGCGCTCGTGCAACGCCATCAGGATGCCGACGCTGGAAAACAGCCCGGTCGCGAGATCGACCACCGGAGTGCCGAGCCGCAGCGGCCCGGTCGAGGGATCGCCGTTCACGCTCATCAGCCCGGTCATCGCCTGCAGGATCGCGTCATAGCCCGGCAGCCCGCCTAGCGGCCCATCGGCGCCAAACCCGGAAACGCGGCAGTGGATCAGCCGAGGGAACCGCGGCGCCAGGTCCGCCTCGTAGCCCAGGCCCCAGCGTTCCATGGCGCCGGGCTTGAAGTTCTCGATCAGGACGTCGGCGGTCTCGATCAGGCGCAGCAGCACGGCGCGGCCGGCGGGCTTGGCCAGGTCAAGCGCGATGCTGCGCTTGTTGCGGTTCACGCCGATGAAATAGCTGGCGTCCTGCTCGCCCGAAGCCTGTTCCACGAAGGGCGGCCCCCAGTCGCGCACCTCGTCGCCCTGCGGCGGCTCGACCTTGATGACCTCCGCGCCATGGTCGGCCAGGATCATGGTGCAGTACGGCCCGCCGAGCACGCGGGTCAGGTCCACGACACGCAGTCCGGCCAATGCGCCGGGGGAGGCGGCGAGGCCCTTGCCCGCCGGTTTGCTCGTCCCGCCATCCATCACGCCGCCCTCCGCCAGACCCGCCCGCAAAACTCCGGATAGGTGTCGAGCATTTCGTCACAAACGGGGCCACGCAGCAAGGCGAGCTGCTTTTCGGTGGGGTCGGGCGTGGTTGGCGCGTCGGTTCCGTCGCCGGGTCCATCATAATCGAAGCCGGTCGCGGCGCGGACTTCCGCCGCTGTCTGCCCGGGGTGCAGCGACGTGAGGCGGAACCGCGCGGCTGCCGGGTCGAAGCTGAACATGCAGCGTCCGGTGACGAGCGCCTGCGCCGTGCCGCGGCGGAAATGGCCCGGCGGCGACACGCCCGGGGCGCTGACGGCGTCGACGCGCGGCACGAGCACGCGCGGGCTGTGCTCGTCACGGAACAGGATCGTGCGTGGCGTCATCAAGTACATGAAAGCGGAGCCGAAGCTGCCGGGGAAGCGCACGGTGCGGCCAGGCCACTCGCCGGTGCCGACCAGATTGAGGTTCGCCTGGCCGTCGATCTGGCCGCCGCCGAGGAAGAACAGGTCGATGCGGCCCTGGCCCGCCAGGTCGAACAGCTCACGCGAGCCTTCGGTGAACGGGTTGCCTCGTGGGCGGTGCAGCAGGGAAAGGCGGACGGGATGGCCCATCAGGCGAACCAGCCAGCAGGCGGCGGCGGGAACGGGGCTGGCAGCGCCGACAGCAATGTGGTGGGCGGGAGGCGCCGCGGGGTCGAGGATCAACGCGGCGATCGCGGCGGCAAGGCGCTCCTCGGGCTGGATCACGCGGCCTTGGCCTGGTTCAGCACGTAGCGGTCGAGATAGGCTAGGAAACCTTCAGAGGTTCGGGCTGCGCGGGCATATTCCCGCAGGTGGGCCGTGTCCGCCGGGTATTCATCCAGCAGCCCGAGCGGCCATGCGCCGCGTTCGGCCACCGCCAGCGCCTCGACATAGGTGGCGCTGATGACCCCAGGCGCCAGGCGCTCGTCGTCGAGCAGGTTGCCCGGCGCGATGCGCTCCACCGTCGCCAGCACCCGGCGGGCCGCATGGGCGATCGTCGCGAGCTCACGCCGCCGCCCGACCCAAACGTTGCCGTGAGCGTCGCCGAGCGCCGCATGGAAGATGGCAAAGTCGGGCGTCAGCGCCGGCAGCAGGACAAGGAGGTCGGGCGCGTCGCTGAACGGGTTCTGCACCACCCGCCAATCCGGGCGATGCGCCAGCACGTCGCTGCCCAGCAAGCCGCGCAACGGCATGAACGGCACCCCCTTTTCGGCAGCCTGCAGCATGGTGTGGATGGCGGGGCAGGTGGCGTCCAACAGCTCGATGCTGCCGTCGGCGACGGCGGCGGTGAAGCGTGGCGCCGTTCCGGCCTCGCCCAGGGTCACGGCGCTGGTCTGCAACTGCGCGACACATCCGGCGCCGATCAGCAGGTCGGTCGCATAGCCGGAGACCGGGACTCCGATCAATCGCAGCCTACGCGCCACGCGGCGCACCAGCGCGCGGGCAAAGGCGCTGGGCGTCAACGAATTGTCCGGCGGCAGCGCCAGCAATGCGCCATCGGGCACCAGGCCGGCCATCGCCTCCAGCGCCATCGGTCCCTCAGCCAAGCTGGCCACCCCGGGCCGACGGGCCATTCGACGCCGTCACAGCTTGCGCGACCGCGGCCAGCACCGTCTTGATCCGGAACGGCTTACGCAAGAACGCCGCATAGTTCCTTGCTTCTGTGGAGATTGCCTCCTCAGGCAGCGCACTCATGACGACGACCGGCAGCTTCTGGGCGGCAGGATCGGCGGACAAGGCGCGCAGCACGGCGATGCCATCAAAGACCGGCATCATGTAGTCCAGCAGGATCAGGTCTGGCGGCTGCTCGGCGATGCGGGCCAGCGCCTGCCTGCCGTTGGTGGCGGTGATCACGCGGTATCCCTCGTCGGTCAAGATGGCGTCCAGCACCTCGGCCACGCCGAACTCATCATCCACCACAAGCACTGTACGCACCGCGCTAGTCGCGCTGCTGCGGCGGGCTGGGCATGAACCCGGTCCGTGGAGCGTCCGGGTCGCCGAAGCCCGGTGCGATCACGATGCCCTGCGCGCCGATTTCGAACAGGCGCAGCCTGGGATCGACCGGCGCGTTCCTCGCTTTCAGGATCGAGATCGTCCGCACCAGCGACGACCGCTGCTCGGCCAGCCGCATGGTTACGATATTGTCGGTGATGCCGGACAGGCTGCCGTATGGCACGCTCGGCATAGTGGGCGAGCCAGGATGGCCGAAGCTTTCGTTGCTCCCGGCGGTGAAAAGGCTGGTGATCCCAAGCATTCGCAGCTCATGCTGCAGGGTGGCGAAGATGGCCGGAAGGCGGGTCGGGTCCGGCGCCAACTGCAGCAATGCCGCGAAGCTGTCGATACATAGGCGCTTGACGCCCTTGCGGCGGGCAGTCTGCACCAGACGATGGAGTGCTGCGTCGAGCAGTCTGTCGACGCCGGGCTGGCAGACCACTTCGATGTGGCCGGAAGCAAGGAGGTCCGCCGCTGGCAAGCCAAGGGCGCGGGCCTTGGCGAGCAGCGCGTCGGCAGTATCCGAACTCGTGAACATCAAGCCAGGCTCGGCGGCGCTGCACATGCTTAGGAAGTGCAGGCCCAGCGTGGTCTTGCCGGCGCCGGGCGGCCCTTCCAGCATCGTCATCGAATTTTGCGGGATGCCGCCGCCGAACATGCGGTCGAGCGGTGGCAGCCCTGACGGGATCGCAACGCCAGGGGACTGGGCGACGTTTGCGGTCCCGTTCCGCGTGGCCTCGAAGCGCGGGTAAACCGTGATGCCCGCGTCGGTGATGATGAAGGAGTGGTGGCCTTGCAGATGGCTGGCGCCGCGGCGCTTGACCACCTCCAGGTCACGTTCCGACCGCCATCCGTAAAGGCGGCTACGCACGTCGATCACGCAATCGACCATGGTGTGCTCGGCCGTGGCCTCGGCGTCCGCGTCGCCGCTCGTGAGCAGGAACATCGTGCAGTCGGCTACAGTCGCTTGTATTTGCAGCTCATGGATGAACTTCTTGAACTCGATATCCGAACCGGCTTGCAACTCCGCCGCCACCAGCCCGTCGAGGACGAGCATCGTCGCCTCGTGTGCCCGCACTTCCCGCCGCAGCAAGGTGAGCAAGCCGCGCAGCCCATCCGTTTCGAGCACGGAAAAGGCGCTGACGTAGTACACGCAATCTGGGATGGCCGACTGATCGAAGAAATCGAGGCTGCCGATATGCATCAGCATGCGGGCATGGCTCTCGGCCAACAATGTGACATAGAGCGCCTTGCGTCCGGTGCGGGCGTGGTTGAAGCACATCTGGTTGCCCAGGATCGTCTTGCCGGCGCCGGGCCTACCCTGGATGATGGTGATCCCGCCTGGGATGAACCCGCCGGCCAGGATCGCGTCGAGGCCTTCTATGCCGCTGGGTAGTCGGTCTGCCAATGCGTCCTCGTGCTCAGCCTAACAGGTCATGGCATCCTTGTAGTTCGATATTGCGGCAGCCGCACGCTGAAAATCGAACCCTTGCCCCGAGAGCTTGTTACGGCAAGCGCGCATGAACGACGACGAAACGCCACGCATCTGTAATGACGTGGGAAAGGCGGACGGCAGCCCTAAGGTGCTGCCGTCCGCCAACTTTGCTAAATGTAGTGTTCCTCCAAGGGCGCAAAACCGTTGAAACGCTGGCTCGCGTACGTCGTGACGTAGGCCCCGGTCGACTGAATTTGCACCCGGTCACCGCAGCGGAGGGCCAAAGGCATCCGGTAATGGGCACGTTCATACAGGATGTCTGCGCCGTCGCAGGTCGGGCCGGCAATGGCGACCGGCCCGGTGTCGGCGCCGTCATGCTCGGTGGTGAACCGGTACTTGATCGACTCGCCTTCAGTCTCCGCGAGGCCGCCGAAGCGTCCGATGTCGAGATAGACCCAACGCACCGGGTCCTCCTTCGCCTTGTGGCACACCAGCACGACCTCGGCGCTGACCACGCCGGCGTCGCCGACCAGGAAACGGCCGGGCTCGATCAGTATCTCCGGCAGGTCATTGCCGAAATGCTGCGTCATGGCGTGCATGATCGCATCGGCGAAGCGGCCGATGCCGGGGATTTCATCGCGGTAGCGCACAGGGTAGCCGCCGCCGAGGTTGACCATGCGCAGGTTGACGCCGGCCGCGGCCAGGTCGGTGAACAGCATGGCGACGCGGCCGATCGCGGTCTCGTAGCTGCCAGTCGTGGTCTGCTGGCTGCCGACGTGGAACGACAAGCCATAGGGGTCCAGCCCAAGCTCGCCGGCGCGGATCATCAGCTCGCGCGCCACCTCGACCGTGGTGCCGAACTTGCGGGACAGCGGCCATTCCGCGCCGTCGTTCTGCACCAGCAGGCGGCAATAAACGCGGGCGCCGGGGGCGTGCTCCGCCAGCTTCTCCAGTTCTTCCGCGCTGTCGAAGGCGAACATGTTCACCCCGGCGGCATGGGCGCGCTGGATGGCGG
>CAXSGE010000030.1:0-43328 GCA_964236715.1 uncultured Acetobacteraceae bacterium
CGTCGAACACTTCCAGCAAAGCAGCGCGGCAAAAAATTCAAACTGAGACACCACCTGGCTGGCGTAGTTCTGGCGTAATTGGGGAGCATTGATGGCGACAGGTCGTTTTTCCGCCGCACGCCTATTGCGTGAGGCCGTGCGCGGGCACTCCGGCTGGGGCGAGCAGTGGCGGTCGCCGGAGCGTCCGGCCGCCGCCTACGACGCGGTCATCGTGGGCGGCGGCGGGCACGGGCTGGCGACGGCGTACTACCTGGCAAAGCTGCACGGCATCACCCGGGTGGCGGTGCTGGAAAAAGGCTGGATCGGCGGCGGCAACACCGGGCGCAACACCACGATCATCCGCAGCAATTACCTGATGGCCGAAAGCGCCGCGCTGTATGACCACGCGGTGAAGCTGTGGGAGGGCCTGTCGCACGAGCTGAACTACAACGTCATGTATTCGCCGCGCGGGGTGATGATGCTGGCGCATACGGTGCATGACGTGCAGGTGGGCCGCCGCCATGTGCATGCGAACCGGCTGGCGGGGGTCGACAACGAGTGGCTCTCGCCGGACGAGGCGCAGGCATTCTGCCCGCCGCTGAGCCTTGATCCCGGGATGCGCTACCCGGTGCTCGGCGCGGCGCTGCAGCGTCGCGGCGGCACCGCGCGGCATGATGCCGTCGCCTGGGGCTATGCGCGGGCGGCGAGCGCGCTCGGCGTCGACATCGTGCAGAAATGCGAGGTGACGGGCATACGGCGCGACCCGGCGGGCCGGATTTGCGGCGTGGACACCACGCGCGGCGCCATCGCGACCAAGCGGGTCGGCGTGGTTACGGCCGGGCACACCAGCGTGGTCATGGCGCAGGCCGGCGTGCGTATGCCGCTCGAGAGCTATCCGCTGCAGGCCCTGGTCAGCGAACCCGTCAAGCCCTGCTTTCCCTGCGTCGTCATGTCCAACACCATCCACGCCTACATCAGCCAGTCGGACAAGGGCGAGCTGGTGATCGGCGCGGGCACCGACGCCTACACCAGCTATAGCCAGCAGGGCGGGCTGCACATCGCGACCCATACGCTGGACGCGATCGGCGAGCTGTTCCCGCAGTTCCGCCGCATGCGGATGCTGCGCAACTGGGGCGGCATCGTCGACGTGACGCCGGACCGCAGCCCGATCATGGGGCTGACGCCGGTGCCGGGGCTGTATGTGAACTGCGGCTGGGGCACGGGCGGGTTCAAGGCGACGCCGGGGTCGGGGCATGTGTTCGCGCATACGATGGCGCACGACGCGCCGCATCCGATCAATGCTCCCTTCGCGCTGGACCGCTTCCGCACCGGGCAAATGATCGACGAGGCTGCCGCGGCGGCGGTGGCGCACTGAAATGCTGATCATTCCCTGCCCGGTCTGCGGCGGCCGGCCCGAAATCGAGTTCACCTATGCCGGCGAGGCGCATGTCGCCCGGCCCGCCGACCCCTCCGCCGTCGACGACCAGGCCTGGGGCGAGTTCCTGTATGCGCGCACCAACCCGAGGGGCGAGCACGCGGAGCGCTGGCGGCACACCCACGGCTGCGGACGCTTCTTCAACGCGGTCCGCGACACCTACACCGACCAGTTCGTCACGAGTTATCCCGCCGGCAGCGGACGGAGCGCCGCATGAGCTTGCGCTTCACCTTCGACGGCCGCGCCTACCATGGCCAGCCCGGCGACACCCTCGCTTCGGCTTTGCTGGCCAACGGCGTGCGGCTGATGGGGCGTTCGTTCAAGTATCACCGGCCGCGCGGCGTGCTGGCGGCCGGATCGGAGGAGCCGAACGCGCTGGTCGAGGTCGACCGTGGCGGCGGCGCACGCACGCCGAACCTGCGGGCGACGCAGGTGGAGCTGTATGACGGCCTGGCCGCGCGCAGCCAGAACCGCTTCCCGTCGCTGGCCTTCGACGTGCAGGCGGTCAACGACCTTGCCGCGCCGCTGCTTCCCGCCGGGTTCTACTACAAGACGTTCATGGGGCCGCAAGGGGCTTGGGCCAAGCTGTATGAGCCCATCATCCGCCGCGCCGCCGGGCTGGGACGCGCGCCCGACCGGCCCGACCCCGACCACTACGCCAGCCGCTACGCGCACTGCGACGTGTTGGTGATCGGCTCCGGCCCGGCTGGCCTGGCGGCGGCAGAGGCGGCGTCGGCAGGCGGCGCACGGGTCATGCTGTGCGACGAGCAGCCGCGTTTCGGCGGCAGCTTGCTGGCGGACCGCAGCGCGCGAGTTGACGGCGCGGGCGCGTCCGATTGGGTTGCGGCCCGGATCGGCGCATTGGCGGCTCGGCGCGACGTCGTGCTGCTGACCCGCACCACGGCGTTCGGCTGGTATCCCGGCAACATGATCGGCCTGGCCCAGCGCCTGACCGATCATTTGCCGGACCCAGACCCGGCGCTGCCGCGTGAACGTCTGTGGCAGGTCCGGGCCAAGCAGGTGGTGATCGCCGCCGGCGCCATCGAACGCCCGCTGGTGTTCCCCGGCAACGACCGGCCCGGCGTCATGCTGGCCGACGCCGTGCGCACTTACGCCGTCCGCTATGGCGCCGCCGGGCGCCGTGCGGTGTTCGCAACATCCAGCGACACGGCCTACCGCGCGGCGCTGGACCTCAAGGCGTGCGGCGTCGATGTCGCCCTGGTTGCCGACCTGCGCGCGGAGGCGGACGGGCCGTTGCCGGCCGCAGCCCGGCTCGCCGGCATCCGGGTCGAGACGGGCATGCAGGTGCTGCAAACGCGCGGACGCCGCGGCATACGGGTGGCGATCATGGGGCGCGTCGGCCCAAATGGCCGCGTGCGGGACCGCGAGTGGGTCCGGTGCGACGTGCTGGGCATGAGCGGCGGCTGGACCCCGTCGTTGAACCTGTTCTCGCAGGCCCGCGGCAAGCTGCGGTTCGATCCAGCGTCCGAGGCGTTCCTGCCCGGCGATCCGCCCGCCGGCGTGCATTGCGCCGGGGCGTGCCAGGGGGTGCATGCACTTGCCGACGTTTTGGCAGATGGCGGATCGGCCGGGGCGGCGGCGGCACGTGCCGTGGGGTTCGAGGCTTCGGAAGCCGCTGTTGCGGTAGCGGGGGTGCTGCCCGCGCGCTGGGCCGCGCCAAGCGTTGCGTCCGGGACTGCGCCGGCGCTCTCCGCCCGGCCGCAGCGCCGCGCCTTCGTCGATTTCCAGAACGACGTGACCAGCAAGGACCTGAAGCTCGCGGCGCAGGAGGGTTTTCGCAGCATCGAGCACGTCAAGCGCTACACGACGGCCGGCATGGCGACCGACCAGGGCAAGACCAGCAACATGAACGCGCTGTCGATCGTGGCCGGGCAGCTCGGCGCGGCGATCCCCGACGTGGGGCTCACCACGTTCCGCCCGCCCTATACGCCGGTGACGTTCGGGACGCTGGCGGCATACAGCTGCGGCGTGCTGTTCGATCCCGTCCGCACCACGCCGATCCACGATTGGGCGGAGGCGCATGGGGCGGTGTTCGAGGACGTGGGCCTGTGGAAGCGCGCGCGCTATTTTCCCAAAGAAGGCGAGGACCTGCACGCGGCGACGGCGCGGGAGTGCCGGACCGTGCGGTCGGCGGCCGGCCTGTTCGACGCCTCGACCCTCGGCAAGATCGAGGTGGTCGGCCCCGACGCGGCCGAGTTCATGAGCCGCATGTATGTGAACGCCTGGGCTAAGCTGGCGCCGGGGCGCTGCCGCTATGGCCTGATGCTGGGCGAGAACGGCTTCCTGCTTGATGACGGCGTGGTCGGACGCCTGGCTGCCGACCGTTTCCATGTGACCACCACCACTGGCGGCGCGTCCCGGGTGCTCGCCCTGATGGAGGACTACCTGCAGACCGAGTGGCCGGACCTGCAGGTCTGGCTGACCAGCGTCACCGAACAGTGGGCGGTGCTGGCGGTGCAAGGGCCGCGCGCCCGCGACGTTTTGGCCCCGCTTGTGGACGGGATGGACATCGGGGCCGCGCCAAGCGTTGCGTCCGGGGACGCGCCAGACGTTGCGTCCGGGGCCGCCGCCATGCCGCACATGAGCGTCGCCGTCGGCCATATCCTGGGTGTGCCGATGCGGCTGTTCCGGGTCAGCTTCACCGGCGAGCTCGGCTTCGAGGTCAACGTGCCTGCCGGCGCTGCCGCCGCGGTATGGGACGCGATCCACGCCCGGGTCGAGGCGATGGGGGGATGTGTTTACGGCACCGAGGCCATGCACGTGCTGCGGGCAGAAAAGGGCTATGTCATCGTGGGCCAAGAGAGCGACGGGACGGCGACGCTGGATGACCTCGGCCTGGGCTGGGCGGTGGGCAAGGCGAAGCGGGACTTTGTCGGCAAGCGCTCGCTGGCGCGTCCGGACATGACGGCGCCGGGGCGGCGTCAGTTGGTCGGGCTGCGGACGGCGGACCCCGGCTTCGTGCTGGAGGAGGGCGCGCAGGTCACCGAGGCAGCGGTGGCGCCGGCTGGGACGAAATCGCTGGGGTGGGTCACGTCGTCCTATGGCGGAACGACACTTGGCCATTCGATCGCGCTCGCGATGCTGGCGGATGGCCGCGCCCGCCGGGGCGAGACGCTGCACGTGCATGGGGACCGGGGGGCGATGCCGGTGCGCGTCGTGGACCCCGTGTTCCTCGATCCCGAGGGGGCGCGGCTCAATGCCTGATACTTTTACGCGTGAGCGCGAAGCTTCGCTGGCGACGGCGCTGCCCTGGCGCAGCGCGCTGGAGGGCGTGCGCCCGATCGCTGTTCCCGGGTGGCTTGCGGTCACGCCGGCGCCGGACCTGGCGCGGCTGTCGCTTCGGGGCGCCGCCGCAGCACTTGGCGCCGCTTTCGCCATCGCGCTGCCCCGCGAGCCCTGCCGCGCCGTATCGGCTGGTGGGCGCACGGCGCTTTGGCTCGGGCCTGACGAGTGGCTGCTGCTGGCGTCGCCCGGCACGCTCGACCCGGCCACCCCGGTCCCCGGCGCGGCGGTGGTGGACATCGGGCACCGCCAGGTCGGGCTGATGCTGGACGGTCCGGGCGCCGTCGATGCCTTGGCGGCGGGTTGCCCGCTCGACCTGCACCCGTCGGCGTTCCCGCCTGGCATGTGCACGCGGACGGTGTTCGGCAAGGCAGAGATCGTGCTTTGGCGGCAGGACGACGCACGCTTCCACGTGGAGACATGGCGCTCGTTCGCCGGCTATGTGCACGGATTGCTGGAGGCTGCGAGCCGGGATGGCGGGTAAGCAGCCGGGCCGAGCGGGCGAACCCAGCAGATTCGCCCGCCCGCTTTTTCAACCTAACCTTTATTTGGCAGCCATCGCGCCGGAACTGTCCACGCTTACGTCCTGCGTGCGCCCTGCCTTGGAGCATTGGCCATACCAGCCGCCATTCGTGCCCATGGTCAGCGTGGACAGATTGCTGCAACCGAAGTTGGTCAGCATGGAGCGGGCTCGGTTCTCGGTGATGTGCGTGGCGGCCGCGGCTGTCGCGACGCCCTTGTCGTCCACCATCACGTTGATGGGCTGCCCGCCCTTGTAGCACTGGCCATGCCAGGTGCCGCCAGGGCCGGTGCCCAGGGCAGAGATGTTGGAGCAGCCGAAATCCGTCATCGCGTAGCGGGCCCGCCCTTCGGTGACATGGGTGAAGCTCGTGGCTTTGGATACGGCGCCAGTCTTGTCCATCATCACATTGATCAACTGGCCGCCCTTGGAGCATTGCCCGTGATATGAGCCGTCCGGTGCGACGCCAAGCGCGGTGATGCCGGTGCAGCCGAAGTCCGTCATAGCCGAACGGGCGTGGGCTGCGGACAGCGTCGTGGCGCTGCTCCCTTGTGCAAGAGCAAGGCCCGGCAACGCAGTCCCCAACAGCAGCATAGCAACAAAATTCTTCATAATCGACGTTACCTCCAGCCCAGCACATTCGCCATGGCTGAAAAATGAAACACGGACCGTGTGCATCAAGTCAAGCCAATGCCAGGTGAGCGGCGAAACGGCCGGGCGGCACGCCTATCGAGCTAAGCCGCCAACTCCCGGCTCGCCAGCAAAGCCGCGGTGGTCGGCGCGCGACCACGGAACGCGATATACAGCTCCATCGGGTCCCGCGTATCGCCGGCGCTCAGCACCGCGTGCAGCCGCGCTGCGGTCGCCGGGTCGAACGGGTCGCCAGCCTCCTTGAACGCGCCGAAGCCGTCCGCGTCCAGCACCTCCGACCACATGTAGGAATAATAGCCCGCCGCATACCCGCCGCCGGCGAACAGGTGCTGGAAGTGCGCGGGCCGGTGGCGGATGCCGATGGCGGGCGGCATGCCGACGCGCGCGAGGAACGCCTGCTCGAACGCGTCGATGGCGATTGTTTCCGGCGCCGGGTGGCTGTGCAGCGCCATGTCGATCAGCGCGGCGGCCGTGTATTCGACGGTGCCGAACCCCTGGTTGAAGCCGCGCGCGGCCAGCACCCGGGCGATCAGCGCCTCCGGGATTGGCTCGCCGGTCTCATGATGCAGCGCATAGCGGCGCAACGTGTCCGGCAACGCGAACCAATGCTCATAAACCTGGGACGGGAACTCCACGAAGTCGCGCCGGACCGAAGTGCCGGACTGCGCGGGATAGCGCACCCGGCTCAATAGCCCATGCAGCGCGTGGCCGAATTCATGGAACAGCGTTTCCGCATCGTCGAAGCTGAGCAAGGCCGGCTCGGCCTTGGCGAAATTGTTGTTGTTGACGATGATCGGTGACACCGGCCCGTCGAGGTCCTCCTGGTCGCGGTAGCTGCTCATCCACGCGCCGGACCGCTTGTCGGCGCGGGCGAAGGGGTCGGCCAGGAACACGCCCACATGCCCGGACGCATCGCGCACCTCATACGCCGCAACGTCCGGATGATAGGCCGGAATGTCCGGGCGCAGCACGAAGCTCAGGCCGAACAGCCGCGCCGCGGTGTCGAAGGCGGCGCGCTGGACGTTCTCCAACAGGAAGTATGGCTTCAGCTCGCTTTCATCGATCGCGTAGTCGGCATGGCGCACCTTTTCCGCGTAATAGCGCCAGTCCCAAGGGGCCAGCGCGCCGTTGAAACCCTCGGCGCGCGCTGCCGCCAGCAGCCGGTCGCCCTCGGCCGCCGCCTTCCGTTTCGCTGGTTCCCAGACCTCCGCCAGCAATCCCTCGGCTGCCGCCTGCGTGCCGGCCATGGTGTCAGCCAGGCGGAACGCCGCGAAATCCGCATAGCCGAGCAGCCGCGCCCGCTCCGCGCGCAGGGCCAGGATCTCGGGGATCAGCGCCCGGTTGTCATGCGGGCCAGGGTGGGCGCCGCGGGCGACCCAGGCCTCATGCGCCGCCTGCCGCAGGTCGCGGCGGCCGGAGAAGGTCAGGAACGGCTCGATCAGCGAGCGGGAAAGCGTGACGGCATAGCCCGGCATGTCCCGGTCGGACGCCGCCTGCCGCGCCCCGGCCCGCACGAACTCCGGCAGGCCGTCCAGGTCCGCCTCGGTCAACGCGAGATGCCATGCCTTCTCGTCATGCAGCACGTTCTGGCCGAACTGGGTGTGCAGCACCGCCAGCCGCTCCGAGATCTCGGTCATGCGCGCCTTTGCCGCCGGCGCGAGCGCCGCCCCGCTGCGGACCGCATTGAGATGGGTGCGCTCCAGCAGGCGCATTTGGTCTTCGGCCAGGCCCAGCCCGTCCCGACGCGCGTGCAGGCTGTCGACCCGTTGGAACAGCGCCGGGTCAAGCGCGACCTTCATGCCGTGCTGCGCCAACCTGGGCGACATCTCGACGTCGACCGCCTGCAGCGTGTCGCCGCCCTGGCTCACGACCAAGTTGGAGAACACCATGCCGATCCGCTCCAGCGCCCGGCCGCTGCGCTGCATGGCCTCGATGGTGTTGGCGAAGCTGGGTGGGGCGGGATCGGCACCGATGGCGGCGACCTCGTCGAGGTGCAGGCGCATGGCGTGGTCAAACGCCGGAACGAAGTGCTCCGGCCGGATAAGGTCGAAGGGCGGCACGCCGAACGGCGTGGACCAGGGGGCGAGGAGGGGATTGCTGTCGCTCATGCGGCCAAATCCGTGCAGAAGCCGCGGGCGGGGTCAAGCTGTTTCGCGGGCGGCCAAGCGGCCGACAACCGTTGCCGGATCTGGCGGCTAGAACAAGATGATCCCGAGCGCCAACGCGCCAAACAATATGCAATAGATGCCGAACGGGTTGAGCCCGGCCTGCTCGTGCCGCCGGAAGTAGCGCATCAGGAACGCGGTGCTGAGCCAGGCGACGACGCCGGCGACGACGGCCGCGATCGCCGCGGTTTGGAACACGCCGGGCGGCACGCTCTCGTGCAGCAGCTTCGGCACTTCCAGCACGGTCGCGCCCAGGATGATCGGCGTCGCGATCAGGAATGAGAAATGCGCCGACCCGGCATGGTCGACGCCGCGCAACAGCCCGCCGACGATCGTCGCCCCCGACCGCGAGATGCCCGGGATCAGCGCGAGGCACTGCCATAAGCCGATGACTATCGCGTCGACGACGCCGAGCGTCGCCATGGGCCGGGCGTCGACCGCCCGCGTGCGCAGCCGCTCGGCGGCAATCAGCATGAAGCCGTTGACGATCAGGAAGCTCGCGGCGACGACCGGCGAGCCGAACAGCCCGCGCACGAATTTTTCGAGCACGAAACCGATGATGACCGCGGGGATGGTGGCGATGACGATCAGCAGGAAAACACGCCGGTTTTCGCGCGTGCGCTGCGGGTCGGAGATGCCGAGCACGCCGAGCGCCAATGCCAGCCACTCGCGCCAGAAGTATGCCAGCAGGGCGACCGCGGTGCCCAGGTGCAGCAGGACGAGGAACGGCAGGAACTCGGGGGACCGTTGGTCGATGGCCCAGTTGACCAGCGCCGGCAGGACGACGGCGTGGCCGAGGCTGCTGACGGGGAACAGCTCCGTCGCACCCTGGAGGATGGCGATCAGGACGGCGTGCAGGGTGTTCATGAGGTTCTCCGGTTCGGGCCGGGATAGGCCGCGGCGGCAGGACGGGTCAAGTTGGCTGGACCGAGGCCGTTCAACCGCCACCCCGCTGCGGTGCTGGACTGTGTCCCGTGCGGCAGTAGATTAGGCCATGGTTGGCGTGGACGATGAATAAAAGGGGAGGTTCCGAAATGCCGCACACCGTCAGCAACCAAGGGCCGAAGGGGGTCAAGCGCCGGAGCTTGCTGGCAGGGGGCGCGGCGCTGGCCGCATCGGCCGGGCTCCCCGCCATGGCGCAGCAACGCCCGCCAGCAGCGTCGGGCCGATCCGCCCTGGCCTACATCGGCTCCTACACAACTCAAGCCGTGCACGGCGCGGCGGGCCACGGCGAGGGCATCGCCTTGGTGCGCCTCGACCTCGCGACCGGCGCGCTGGAAACGGTGAAAACATATCCCGCGCCGAGCCCGTCCTGGATCGCGCTCGATCCGCACCGGCGCTTCCTCTACGCCGTGAACGAAATCGATGATTTTGGCGGCGCCAAGCACGGTTCCGTCACCGCCTACGCCATCGCGCCCGGCAGCGGCGAGCTGACGCAGATCAACGCCGTCAGCTCGCAGGGCGCCGGACCCGCGCAGGCCAGCGTGCACCCGTCCGGCCGGTTCGTCTTCATCTCCAACTACGGCGGCGGCAATGTCGCGGTGCTGCCGGTGCAGCCGAACGGCGGCCTTGGCGACGCGGTGGACGTGCAGCAGGACGAGGGGCCTCCTGGCGCCGGACGGGCAGCCGATGGCCCGCCCGGCAATTTCTCGATCAGCGACCATGACGGGCCGCACGCGCACATGATCGCGTCCGACCCGACCGGGCAGTGGGTGCTGGTCGACGACCTCGGCCTCGACCGCACCTTTGTCTGGAGGCTCGACCAGCAGACGGGCAAGCTCACTGCTGCGGACCCGGCCTTCATTCCCTCGGTCTCCGCCGGCGCCGGGCCGCGTCATTTCGGCTGGCATCCGAACGGACGCGTCTTCTACGACCTCTACGAAGAGGCTTCGGAACTTGCCGTCTTTGATTGGGACCCGCATACTGCGGCGCTCAAGCTGAAGCAGAAGATCTCGATCCTGCCGCCCGGCTATGCCGGCACCAACTTCGCCTCCGAGCTGGTGATCGCTCCCAACGGAAGGTTCATCTATGCGGTGAACCGGCTGCACAACAGCATCGGCATCTTCGCGGCTGCGCCCGATGGCCGGGTGCGCTGGATCGGCGATGAATGGACCCGGGGAGACTACCCCCGCAACGTCGCGCTCGACCCGAGCGGCCGTTTCATGGTCGCCTGCAACCAGCGCAGCGACCAGGCGACGGTGTTCCGCGTCAATCCCGCGAGCGGCGGCCTGACCTTTGCCAACCGCTATTTTCCAGTGGGCAGCCCGTCTATGATCGCGTTCCTTTAGGGGCTGCCATGGCTGGGGCCGGCAGCCCCGACACTTCGGCCAAAGCCTCGGCAATGCCGGGCGCTGCAGCGAGGATGGGGCCGCCGGCCGCAGCTCCGTATGGCAGGAAGGCGTTCATGACTGCCCCGGCCTCGGCCAGGATCGCCAGGGCGGCGGCGCAGTCCCACAGGTTGATATGCAGCTCGGCATAGCCGTCCATGCGCCCGGCCGCGACATCGGCCAACCCGAGCGCGCCAGAGCCGCCAGACCGCAGCATGACCCCTGCACCCAGCATGCGGTCGCATAGCGCCAGGAAGTCGGGGCGGGCCACGCGCGGGGACCATCCGGCCTCGATGATGGCGCGGTCCAGGCTGGATGTCGCGGCAGCGGCAATGCGGACGCCGTTGAGGGTGGCGCCCTGGCCTTGGCAACCCGCAAAAGTCTCGGACAGGGCGGGCGCCGCAAGGACGCCGAGCAGCGCCGTGTCGCCCTCGACTAGCCCGATCGAGACGCACCAGCGCCCAGCGCCGCGGGCGTAGTTGCTGGTGCCGTCGATCGGGTCGACCACCCAGCGCAGGCGGCCGCCGCGGGTGCTGCCGGCCTCCTCGCCCTGGAAACCATCCTCGGGGAAGGCGGCGGCCAGGCTGTCGGACAGGAAGCGCTCGACGGCGCCGTCGGCCTCAGTCAGCCAATCCTGCCGGGCCTTGAGCGTCGCTTGGGCCGCGCCGGGCGGTGGGCGCATCCGCATCGCGAGCGCGCCGGCCTGTTCTGCCAACGCCTGCGCCACGGCGAAGCGGCGGTCGAGCGCCGTCACGGCCGCACCCATACGAGGTAACTTGACACCGGAGCGGGGAGCGGTTGGATGGGCGGCATGAAGCGCATGGTCGTCCTGTTCAGCGTGTTGGCCGTTGCGGGCTGTCACGGCTACGAACCGCGGGTGGACACGGACCGTTCCGCGCCGAAATACCAGGCCGACCTCCTGTCATGCCAGGAGAGTTCAGTGGACGCGGTCAACAAACGCAACGCCAAGCGTGGGTTGGATTGGTTCAGCTCCCCGGTGCGGCGTCCGTTTCAGGTACGCGAGGCGATCCGGTCCTGCGTGAAATCCAAAGGCTACGCCGTCACTGGGTAGCACGGAACTCCAGCGTCGGCGCCCATCAGGAAATCATGGCCGGCGGCGCTGGTAGGCCAGGGCCGCTGCGCCGAGCAGCAGCACGCCAAGGCCGGCCCCCAAGCCGATCCGGGCCTGCTGCGGACCGTCGTCGTCATCGACCGGGCTGAACAGCGCGCCGGACGTGGCGGCCTGCGCGGGCGTGCGCGACAAGGCAAGGCCGAACGCGCGCGCCATGAGCCAACGGCCCAAGCCCGGCGCCACCGCGTAGGCAACCGGCGCCAACTTGGCGAGCGCGCCGACCGACGTCTTGTCCTGCGGGTCCACCGCCACGCGGACGATCGCCCGGGCCACGTCCTCGGGCCGATCCGGCGGGGTGGGGTGCAGCTCATGGCCGGTGTAGTTGGCGGCATGGCGCACGCCCGGCGTGTCGACGAAGCCTGGGTACACGTCGCAAATATGGATGGCGGAATAATCCTGCAGCTCGGCGCGCAGGCTCTCCGACAGGCCGCGCATGCCGAACTTGCTGGCGGTGTAGCTCGCTGCCAGCGGGGTGCCCATGAACGCGCCGAAGCTGATGACGTTGATCAGCACCCCCTCGCCGCGGGCTTGGAACAGCGGCAATGCCGCATGCGCGCCGTGCAGCGTGCCCAGCAGGTTGGTTTGGATGACCTGGTCGTGCGCCTCGACCGGGGTGTCGGTGAACGCGCCCACGGCGCCGATGCCGGCGTTGTTGAGCCAGACGTCCACCTTGCCATAGCGGCGCACGGCCGCCTGGGCCAAGGCGCGCATGGCCACCGGGTCGGTCACGTTCGTCTCGATGTATTGCGCCTGCCCGCCGGCCCGCACGCACTCCTGCGCCAGTTCCGCCAGCCGCCCGCGACGACGGGAGGCCAGGGTCACGCTGGCCCCGCGCTCGGCAAAGGCCAATGCGGTGGCGCGGCCGATGCCGCTCGACGCGCCGGTGATCACCACGCTCATGTCCGTCAGGTTGTCCAAGGTGCCGCCCCCGATGATTGCCGCTGTCCCGCGTGCAGGGGGAACAGGAGGATGGGCCTCGGGTTCCATGGGCAGCGCCGGCGCGCCTTCGGTTGCGTCCGCTTCGGGACTAGTCACTCGCTATTGTCCGCTGCCCGGCTGGCGAGATGTTATGGACACCTCTCTGTATCTGCCCTGCGGTTGAAACCTTCAAAGGAAAAGTGATTTGAGCGTTACAAGTGTCCGCCGGTGTTGAAGCGCAGGACGTGGCCAACCTGCCCGGCAACCGACCGGCGCCGTCCCGCTCCAGCTTGGCTGCGTTGAGCCGGGACACGGCGCGCGCCGGCGTTGAGTTGGAGCGCCCAGATGGCGGCACCGACCCGTTCGCGGCGGCCGTACGGGCATCGAGCATCCCGACGGTGATCGCCGATGCCCGCCAGCCAGACCGCCCCTTGGTGTTCGTGAACGACGCGTTCTGCCGGCTGACTGGCTATGCGCGCGAGGAGGTCCTCGGCCGCAACTGCCGTTTCCTGCAGGGGCCGGCGACCGACCCGGCCACCGTCGCGCGCATCCAAGCAGCCGTCGCCGCGGCCGAGCCGCTCGCCATCGACATCCGCAACCACCGCAAGAATGGCGAGCCGTTCTGGAACCGGCTGATGCTCGCCCCGGTCTGGGACGCCGCCGGGGCGCTTGCCTATTATCTCGCCAGCCAGGTCGACGTCACGCTCGAGCGCGAGCGGCTGGTTGGCTTGGAGGACCGCAACGCGGCGCTCGTGGCCGAGCTCGCCGACCGCCTGCGCGCCCAGCAGGAGAGCGAGGCGCTGTTCCGCGACCTGGCCGACAACATCAGCCAGCTTACTTGGATGGCGGACCCAGACGGCACGATCTTTTGGTATAACCAGCGCTGGTGCGACTACACCGGCGTCACCCTGGAGCACATGCAGGGCGAGGGCTGGGCGGACGTGCAGCACCCGGAGCACATCGAGCGCGTGGTGGCCCGGTTCCATGCGGCCATCGCGGCGGGCCTGCCGTGGGAGGACACCTTCCCGCTCCGCCGCCATGACGGCAGCTACCGCTGGTTCCTCAGCCGCGCCCAGCCGATCCGGGACCCGGGCGGGCGGATCATGCGCTGGTTCGGCACCAACACCGACATCACGGAACAGCGCGAGGCCGAGGCCCTGCTTGAGGCGCGTGTGGCCGAGCGCACGGCGGCGCTGACGCAGGCGATCGGCGCGCTGCATGACGAGGTGCTGGAGCGCGAGCAGGCCGAGGAGAAGCTGCGCCAGGCGCAGAAGATGGAGGCGGTGGGCCAGCTTACCGGCGGCATCGCGCACGACTTCAACAACATGCTGCAGGCAATCGGCGGCAGCCTGGAGCTAATGCGGCGCCGGGTCGAGCAGGGGCGGCCGGAGGAGGTCGGCCGCTTCGTCGAGGCGGCGGCGCAGGTGGTGAGCCGGGCGACGGGGCTGACGCACCGGCTGCTGGCCTTCGCCCGGCGGCAGACGCTGCAGCCCAGGCCCATCAACCTCGACGAGCTTGTCGATGGCATCGCCGACCTGATCCGGCGCACCGTGGGCCATGCCATTGCGGTCGAGCTGCGCCTGGATGACGGCAGTTGGCCGGTGCTGTGCGACGGCAACCAACTGGAAAACGCGCTGCTGAACCTTGCCATCAACGCCCGCGACGCCATGCCGGCGGGCGGCGCCCTTATCATCGGGACCGCCATGCTGACGCTTGGCCCGGCGGACGTGGCCGGCCATGAAGGGGCGGCGCCCGGCGATTACGTCGAGATCTCGGTCGCCGACACCGGCGCGGGCATGGACGAGGTGACCCGGGCGCGCGCCTTCGAGCCGTTCTTCACCACGAAACCGCTCGGGCAGGGGACGGGGCTGGGCCTGTCGCAGCTCTACGGCTTCGTGCGGCAGACCGGCGGCCTGGTGCGGCTGGAGAGTGCGCCGGGCCAGGGCACGACGGTCCGCCTCCTGTTGCCCCGGCATGCGGAGGCGGAGCCTGAAGCCGCCGATGCCCAACGGCCTGGCGTTCAGGCCGTGGCTGGCGGGATCGGCGGGACGGTCCTGGTCGTCGAGGACGAGGACGCCGTCCGTGCGGTCATGGTCGAGGCCCTGCGGGAGCAGGGTTGCCGCGTGCTGGAGGCGGGCGATGGTTCGGCCGGGTTGCGCGTGCTGCAGTCGGGTGAGCCCATCGACGCGCTGGTGACCGATGTCGGCCTGCCTGGGCTGAATGGCCGGCAGCTCGCCGATGCCGCGCGGGAGTGCTGGCCGGGCCTGCCGGTGCTGCTCATTACGGGCTACGCCGGCGGTGCGGTCGAGGAAGCGCTGCCGTCCGGCATGGAGGTGATCGGCAAGCCGTTCGCGCTGGATGCCCTCGCCCTGCGGGTCCGCGCCATGGTCGAGGGCAAGCCGAAGAATAGGCGGTAGCCGCAGCACCCTACGCTGCCGCGCCGTCCACTGACACGCCGCCTGCCGCCCCCGGAAATTGGGCCAGGAACCATGTGACGGCCAACAAGTCGGCGCTGCCGCTAGGGCTGAGGTTGCGGGCGATCAGGTCGTCATCGAACGCGGCCATCCTGCATAGGCCATCCGGGGCCAGCACCCCTCCTGATGAAAGCATGCCGGCGGCGCACCGGCGCACGTGTTCCAGCCCGGCAAGGCCGCCGCGCGACACCAGGTTCGTGTCCCCGTTCACGGCGAACAGCTTCAGGAGCGCCTGCGACAAAGCAAGCTCCTCCGAAACCCCGTCCCGCCGCAGCCTGTCAAAGGCAGGCAAGGCGGCGGAACGCACCGTCGCATAGCCGGACTCGGCCTCACCCCGTGCACCGGTCAGTCCGTGGCGCCTGAACATCCGTTCACCCGCCGTCCGGGACGGGCTGCCGGCGGCAAGTTCCCGTTCGACCAGTCCGTTGCAGGTGTCGGCGACCTGGGCGCAGATCGCCTCCCGGTTCAGGCTGGCGCCAGTGGCGATCAGGCGCCCCGCCGCGGAACAGAGCAGGCCCAGGGAGAAGATGGCGCCCTTGTGCGTATTCACGCCATGGGTTGCCCTGAACATCGCCGCCTCGCACAGCAGTCCAGCCGAACGGAGCGGGGGAAGGAGGCCGCGCGAGGAGACCGACTGTCCCCCCGACGCGCCGATCTCCACGAAACGTGGGAACCAGGGGGAAAGCGCGCGGGCGCTGTCCAGGAACATCTGCAGGTCCATGTCGCGGTGCGCGCCGGAGTTGCGCTGGTCAACCAGCCCCGGCTTTGGCGTCAGCATGACCTCCTTCAGCAACGCTTGGCCGGCATACGCCGCGACCCGGCGTGCAGCGTCTGCCCCGCTCAAGGCCCGAAGGCGCGGGTCCGCCTTAAGCTGGTGCGAGTAGTGCATAATCGTCCACCAACGCTGCGATCGCTTTCTGCAGCTCACCCAATGGATGCCGCCTGGAACGCCCGCACTCATGGGGTGGCCGCTCGCAGACCAGGCACTGCCGGGCCGGGTAGCCGAGATCCCTGCGCGATATCCCGCCGTGTTGGGCGGTGATGACGTCGAAATCCCATAGCCGCCCCAACGGGTGGCCGTTCTCCAATTCGACCAACTGTCTTTTCAAGGAGGTTCCGTCAGCCTCGACTGCATAGAGCGCCTCCGGCCCTGTTTGACGCCACATGGCCTCGTGGAACAGGATGGGCCAGTTCTCGGCCCCGGCGATGAGGCCGAACTCATGCTGGCCGACGGACATTGCCCGGCGTGCCAGCCGCGTGTCTTTGACCGGACCGGGCGACACGATGGTGACGGAGACGAGAGGCGCCCCGAAGCGGCTGAGGACTGCGGATTGCCTGGCGACGCGCTGCTCCTTGGCAGCAAGGACTTCATAAAGGCTGACGATGGTCCCCGCGGCGTCTTGGCCAGCCTCCTCTCCCATCAATTCCGCACCTGCCGCACGACGTCGATGACGCTGCCGTCGCGGTAACGGACGATGCCGATGATGCGGTCCTCGAACTGCAGCGGCTCCGGCTCTCCGGTCAGGGCGAACGCTCTTTTTTGCAGCTCCTCCATGGCCACGATTGGAAGGCGGGCGTCGCGCAACAGCTTCTCCACTTCCGGACGCTTCGGGTTGACGGCAATCCCGTGGTCCGTGACGAGCACGTCGACGCACTCGCCGGGCGTGACCAGGGTAGTGACCTTGCGCACCACGGTGGGAATGCGGCCCCGGACCAGCGGGGCCACGATGATCGTCAGGTTGGCCCCGGCCGCAACGTCGCAGTGGCCGCCGGATGCGCCGCGCATGACGCCGTCCGACCCGGTGAGCACGTTGACGTTGAAGCCGGCATCGATTTCCAGCGCCGCCAGGATGACCACGTCCACCCGGTCGACATAGGCCGCCTTCGAGGTCGGGTTGGCGTACTGGTTCGCCGAGATCTCGATATGGTTCGGCTCCGTACGCAGCGACTCCGCGGCGTCGCTGTCGAACGACTGCACGTCGACGATGGTCCCAATCAGCCCCTTCTTGAACAGGTCGACCGTGCCGCCGGTAATCCCGCCCAGCGCGAAGCTGGCAGTGATGCCTTTTTGGTGCATGCGGTCATACAGGAAGTGGGTGGCGGCAAGGGCCGCGCCGCCCGACCCGGTCTGCAGGGAGAAGCCCTGGTTGAAATAGCCGGAGTACTCGACCACGTCGGCGGCGAGATTCGCGATTAGCAGGTCGCGGGGGTCCTTGGTGGTCCGGGCTGCCCCGGCGCTGATCATCGAGGGATCGCCGACCTGCTCCACCTTGACGATGAGGTCGACCTGGTCTTGCGCGATGCTGTACGGGTGGCCGGGGTAGGGAAGCATTTCCTCGGTCAGCAGCACGACCTGGCCGGCGTGCTGCGCGTCCGTCATGGCATACCCGAGGGAGCCGCAGATGAGCTTGCCATGCGACCCGCTCGCGTTGCCGAACTCGTCGCAGCACGATACCCCAAGGAAGGCGACGTCGATCTTGAGCTCGCCCGTTTGCAGCAGGTGAGCCCGTCCGCCGTGCGAATGGATCTCCACCGGCTGCTGGAGCGCGCCATTCGAGATGGCCTCGGCCAGCTTGCCGCGCAGGCCGGATGTGAAGATGCGGGTTATGACGCCGGCCTTGATGTGCTCGACCAGGGGGTCGTGGCAGTTGAGCAACGAGCTTGACGCCAGGGTCAGGTCTTTGAAGCCAAGTCTCGCCAAGGTGTCCACAACCAAGTTGACCACCTTGTCGCCCTCGCGGAAGGCATGGTGGAACGAGATCGTCATCCCGCTTGTGAGGCCGGAACGCTTGATCGCGTCCTCAAGCGACGGGCACATCTTACGGTGCAGCTTCGTTGCGGGCGTCGCGAGGTACGGGGTCATCTCATCGGCGCTGCGGAACGGACGCAGCGGCCCAAGCTTGGGGTTCTGCTCAGCTATGGCTTTCAAGGAGTCACTCATGGGACGGCCTTTCGATGCAAGGCGGGTTACACGGCTTCGGCGCGCTGCAGCACCATCTGCGCGTTCAGGATCACGGGCGGGTCGACCATCTTCCCGTCCAACGAGGTCACGCCCTGTCCGGCCTTCTTGGCCTTTTCTGCCGCGGCCATGACCCGCTTGGCATAGTCCAGCTCCTTCTGGTCCGGCGCGTAGGCCTTGTGCAGCAGGTCAACCTGCCTGGGATGGATCAGCGACTTGCCGTTGAAACCGAGGCTCTTCGCGATCATCACCTCGCGCAGGAACCCGGCGTCGTCGTCCACGTCGCCATAGGCCACGTCGAAGGCGTCGATGTGCGCCGCCCGCGCCGCGTGCAGCACGGCCGCCCGCGCGTAGAACAGTTCCGGCTCCGACCCATGGCTGCGCTGGGTGTGCATGTCCACGAGGTAGTCGAAGCCGGCCAGGGCGATCGCCATCATGCGCGGCGAGGCCGTTGCGATGGCTACGGCGTTGACCACGCCGGAGGCGGACTCGATCGCGGCTATAAGCTTGGTCTCGCCGGGCTTGCGGCCGCATTCCTTCTCGATGCGGTCCACCTCGGTCTCAAGGCGATGGATGTCATCGGCCGTTTCCGTCTTGGGAAGCCGCACGACGTCCACCCCGCCCCGGATCGCCATCTCCAGATCCTTCAGGCCGAAATCGGTGTTGAGCTCGTTGATGCGGACGACAGTCTCGATGCCCTCGTAAAGCCTGCGGCGCAGGGTCTGCAGGACCAGCAGGCGGGCGGTGTCCTTTTCCTGTGGCGAGACAGCGTCCTCCAGGTCGAACATCACGGAGTCCGGCTTGTAAACGAACGAGGTGCTCAGGTCGCCGGCGTTGTCTCCGGGCACAAAAAGCATGCTTCGGCGAAGCTTCATGACAGCTTCTCCCAGTTCAGGTCGCCGCAGGCGGCGCCGCGCAGCGCTGCGGCCTGCACCCGCGCCTTGATCACGCAATCCAGCGCGCCCTTGTCCTCGATGACGATGGAGCCTTTGCTCACCGCAAGCTCATCCAGCGTCTCGGACACCATGCGCCTGATCTGCTTGCCGAACTGCTTCATGACCGAGCTTCGAATCACGATGTCGAGCTTGTCGCCCGGGGCAACCTTCACCAGCAGGTCGCTGGACTCCAGGGTGCCGGCCACAGCCTGCTTAGTTATTTCCATTGTTTTTGATCCTCTGCTGGGCTGCGGGTCCGGCTTGGGGGTGTTGCTTTCTCAGGAACGCGAGCGTGGAAGGGGGAACAAGCGGCGCGATCCGGTCGAAGGCTTGCTGCTCCAGCAACGAGCGCACGGTGGATGCGGAGATCGGCGCGCCGCCAGCGCATTCCCTCGGGACGACGACCGTGGCGACCGGCCCGGCGCGGGACGCGTCGCCTTTCAGCTACTGCTGCATGTCTGCGTTGTACTTGTCCGTGGTGCGGTCCCCCGGTTCGGTCCCGACGTACCGGCGGGTGATCCCGAGCGCCGGGGCGATGAAGTTCCGGAACACGAGCAGGTCTATCCCCGTCCAACTGTCATCCACGGCTGCTTCGTCCTTGAGGAAGTAGCCAGGAAAGGTCGCCCGCGAGATGATGTAGTCGGACCCCTGGTGGACCGTCAGCTTCTCCACCCCTTTCAGGCCCTCGGTCACCAGCGCGAACCGGTCGGAGTAGGAGAACTGCGAAGCATCCTCCTTCACCACGAACACATGAAGCCAGTCGCACTCGGCGCTGGCTTTCCTGCAAAGGTAGGCATGGCCCAAGGTGAATGGATTGGCATTCAGGACGATGCAGCCGATTGCCTGGCCGGGCTGGCGTTCCGCGGCAAGCGCATCGCAATACCGCTCCATCGCGACGGGGCTGTTCTCCATCAGGGCGATGCGGCCCGGGATCTCGACCAGCGGGTAGAAGCCCCAGCCGCGGAACAGTTCGGCCTTGTCCGGCTGGCAGCACAGGAACAGGTGCATGTGGCCATTGTCGGCGGCCAGCTTTATGAGTTCACTCCCGAGCTGCAGGCTGAGCGACTCGCCGCGGCACTCCGCTGCGACCGCGACATCCTTGATGACGTTCTCATCCAGGCCGCCACACGCGATGATCCGATCCTCTTTCCGGCATACCACGAAAGACTCGACCTTGGCGTCGAGCTTCAGGCCGTTGGCATGGAGCAGAGCCCTGACCTGCTCCATGCCGCCAGGCGCCGCCGCAGGGGTAAGCACTGAGAACTCCAGCTTCTTGCTCATCCTAGAACAACCTCGGTCTGCGTTCATGCCTGCCAGGCAGGGCAGGCGCCGCATTCTATCAATGCAGACAAGATACGCGGCGGGTCCGATGGAGCGGTAGCCTCGGAAACTACTGAGGGCCTTGCTGAGCCGCCGGCTCGGGAGTCAGTAGTTTCCGAGCCTACCGCTGCCTGGGCCTGGGCGGCTATCCAGCCTCGGACGCGTCCGCACAGTCCTGCCCAAGGTTTGGAGACTTCGATGTCAGCATACGGCGAGGCGCTGCTGCGCGACGGCGTGGAGAACAGGTCCACCGCCTTCACGCAACGCGCGGCCATCCAGACGGCGACAGCGGCCGCAACGAAGGTGTTCGAACTGAACCTGGCGCGCATCGAGAAACCCGGCAACATCCCGGCCTGGATTCACGCGCATCTTTACAGGCCGGAATACGCACTGGAGCCGCAAGGCTCTGACGACGCCATCGGCGCTGTCTAGGAGCGGGGCATGGCAGTCTTGTCCGTCATCCTAACCACGTTGGTCCCGATTGCATTCGTCCTGCTGCTCGGCGTCTTTGCCGGGCGCACCGGGATTATCAAGCCTGAGCAGAACGGCGTCCTTTTCACGATCTCCCTGACGTTCTGCCTGCCGGCGCTGCTGTTCGTCACGGCCGCCGGCATGTCCACGTCGCAGCTCAGCAACTGGCGGTTCTACCTGGGCATCACCCTTGGCCTGTTGATCGTCTTCGTCGTGGTGATGGTCCTGTCGCTGACGATTTTCCGCCGGTCGCTTACGGAAAGCTCCCTGCAGGCGCTCAACAGCTCGTTCCCCAACATGGCAGCCATGGGCGTGCCGGTCCTGACCTCGGTCCTCGGCGCGTCGTCGGTCATATCGGTCGTCATGGGCAACCTGATTTCCAGCTTCGTCCTGCTGCCGATCACGCTGACCCTGCTGGAGACCGGGAGTCCGGACAAGAAGGGGAAGGGCACCGGCGCAGTGGTTTGGGCCTCCCTGCTTGGCGCCGTCGAAAAGCCGCTTGTCTGGGCGCCGCTGGCGGGGATCATCCTCGCTTTCGCGCAGATCCCATTGCCTGACCTGGCCAAGAAATCACTCGATCTGATGGGACAGGGGTCGTCCCCTGTCCAGCTATTTGCCATCGGCCTGCTTCTGTCAGGGCAGAAATTCAAGGTCAACCGCGGCGCCTTGATGAACATCTCGTTCAAGCTTCTGGCCCAGCCGGCTTTGATGTGGGGCCTTGCCATCCTGCTTGGGGTCACGGGCGTTTACCGCCGCGAGATGATCCTGCTCGGCGCCCTGCCCACGGCTTCCATGATCGCGGCGTTCGCGAGCCACTACAAAGTCGAAGTGGATGAAACCGATGCCACGATCCTGCTCAGCACCGTCCTTTGCATAGCGACGCTGGGCGCCTTCGTCGCGCTGACCCTTTGATCTCTATCGAGGCCGACAGCCCGCGGCGAGGCTACGGCAACGTGACGTTGGCGAGGTCGTCACGCTGGCTGCACGGCATTGCACCAGGACGTCATTCTTTCATGCCGACCAAGCACTCATTCCCTAGGAGCCCTTTATTCATGGACCTATTGAGCTGGCGCGAACATGCTTCCGCCCCTTCTGCCGATCCGAGGCTGCTGGCGACCTTGCGCGGCATCGCAACCTCTCTCCTCAGCGACAACATGGCCCAGTTGTCCGGCACATTCGGGCTGTCGCCTTACCATCGCCCCAAACCGATGGCCGGCACGGCAGTGACGGTGAACGCACGCGCCGGAGACAACCTGGCGATTTTTCGCGCCTTCGATTTTTGTCGGCCTGGCGACGTGCTGGTTGTCGACGGCGGAGGCGACCTGAGCCAAGCGCTAGTGGGTGAGATCGTGTTTAGGATTGCCGAAAGCCTCGGCGTGCAAGGCATCGTGCTTGATGGTGCAATTCGGGATGTGGACGCAATTCGAGCGCACGACTTCCCGGTCTATGCGCGCGGCGTGACGCATCGCGGCCCATCGAAGATCCAGGCCGGGCAGATCAATGTGCCCGTCGCAGTTGGCGGCATGGTGGTGAGCCCCGGCGATATCGTGGTGGGTGACGAGAATGGAGTGGTGGCAATCTCGCCGGCCGACGCGGCCTCCGTGATCGAAAAGGCGCAGCATCAGGACGAAAAGGAAAAGGCCCAGTTGAAGGCCATTGTAGAAGGCCGGTATGACCGCTCCTGGGTAGAACAGCGTGTCAAAGGAATACTAGAAAGCTGAAGCGTCTTCAGCTTGGCTGCGCATAGCCGCAATGCCGGAAGTGGTTGGCACAGTTCCGCACTGCACAGGGCTGAACGTTCTGCCCGGCTGCGTGACAGGCGGCACGGAAGCTGGACTAAACGGACCTGCGCTTGCTCGGAGTAAGTAGCTTCCAAACCTCACGTCCGTGATCGCTCGCCGGTATGTGCTGGGAATGTCAGGGATGCCGGCATGTATAGGTACGGCGTCGGTCCGGCTTCGCAGCGTGAGTTGCAGCGCCTTGCCGACGAATTGGGCAGCAACGACTATCCCAAGGGGATCGTCTCGTCGTGGCCGATCGGGAAATGGATATTCTCAACATCAGCCGCGATCCTTGCCCCGGAGAAGATGCATGGCCAACGACCGTAAGCCGCTCGCCCTAGTCGCGTTCGGCGCCCTAGGCGTGGTGTTCGGCGACATCGGCACCAGCCCGCTTTACGCGGTGCGGCAAGTGTTCCATGACACGCCCGGCTTCGCCCATGAACCTTCCGCCATCCTGGGCGTCCTGTCGCTGATCCTGTGGTCGATCATCCTGGTCGTGTGCGTCAAGTACGTGGGTTTCGTATTGCGCGCCGACCATGACGGCGAGGGCGGCACCCTTGCCATGCTCGGCCTGATCCATGCCCGCTCGGACCCATCGCAGAATCAGACCCGCGACGAGATGCCGTCCGATGCCGAGTCGAAACAGCACGAGGAGGCGAAGCAGGACGGGCCGAAGCAGGACGGCATTGGGCACGCCGGCACTGCGCCCAAAACTGCCAGATCAGGCGCGTCCGACCCTGCGCGGCCCAAGCCTGGGCAGCGCGACCGCCCGGACGTCCTCACCCTGCTCACTTTGTTCGCCTCCGCCCTGCTGCTCGGCGACGGCATGATCACGCCCGCCATTTCCGTGCTCTCCGCAGTCGAGGGCCTCAAGTTCGCCACCCCGGTGTTCGAGCCCGTGGTCCTGCCGCTTTCGGTGATCATCCTTGCGGGCCTGTTCGCTTTTCAAAGCGGCGGCACCGAGCGCGTGGCCAAGCTGTTCGGCCCGGTGATGCTGGCCTGGTTCGCCGCGATCGGCGTCGTTGGCCTGGCCGCCACGATCCGCCACCCGGCGGTGCTGGCCGCGTTCAACCCCGCATACGGCGCCCGCTTCCTTACCGGGCACGGCTGGACCGGCTTCGCCACGCTGGGCGCCGTCGTGCTCGCCTTCTCCGGCGTTGAGGCATTGTTCGCCGACCTCGGGCAGTTCGGCCGCCGTCCGATCGCCCTTGCCTGGTATTGCGTGGTGCTGCCCGGCCTGCTGCTCAACTACCTGGGCCAGGGCGGCCACGTGCTCGACGACCCGAAATCCGGCGCCGAGCCGTTCTTCTCCCTGGTGCCGCACTGGGCCATCTACCCGATGGTCGCGCTGTCCACCGCTGCCGCCGTGATCGCCAGCCAGGCGCTGATCTCCGGCGCGTTCTCGCTGACGCAGCAGGTGGTGAACATGGGCTATGCGCCGCGTTATTCCATCCGCCATACCGCCGCGGACGCCATGGGGCAGGTCTATATGCCTGTGGTCAACGGCATCCTCGCGGCCGGCTGCATCGCCATTGTGCTCGCCTTCCGCAGTTCGGACGCGCTCGGCGGCGCCTACGGCCTGGCGGTTGTCGGCACCATGACCATCACTTCAATCGTCTACTTCGTGGTGCTGCGCCGGGTCTGGGGCTGGCCGCTCGCCGTTGCCGCCCCGCTGGTCGGCTGTTTCCTGGTGGCCGAGGCCGGGTTCCTGATCGCCAACCTGGCCAAGCTGCTGTCCGGCGCCTGGCTGCCGCTCGTCATCGCGCTGGTGCTGTTTGGGACCATGGCGGTCTGGACCGACGGGCGCGCCCGCTACCGCCGCGCCATCGCCAGCCGGGGCATTCCGGTCGAGCGGTTCTGCGGCATGATGCCAGCCGGGACGGACAGGAGCGGCGGGATCGCGGTCTTTCTCACCGGCGACTTCGACACGGTCCCGCTCGTCGGCCGCAACTCCTGGCTGCTCGACAACGTCCGCGACAAGCGTGTGCTGCTGCTCAAGGTGGAAATCGCCGATGCGCCTTACGTGCCGGACGCCCGCCGCGTCGATGTGGGACGCGTTCGCGAAGGCATCTCGCGCGCCATCGTCCGCTTCGGCTTCATGGAGACTCCCGACGTGGGCGGCGTCATGCTGAAGGCGCTGCCCTCCGACTGGAAGGAGGCGGTGTTCTTCCTGCCGCAGCCAGCCGCAGCCGACCGAGGCGGCCTGTTGCGGCGCTGGCGCTCCCGCATTTTCCTGTTCCTCGGCGACACAGGATTGTCGCCGGTCGAGTTCTTTCACATCCCGCCGGAGCAGGCCGTGTCCGTTGGGCTGGAAGTCGAAGGTTGAGCATCGCGGGGAGCGTTGCCGCAGGGATCGTCAGTGCTCGGCAGGCGAATTGGCCACGGCCTCCACCGGCATGCCCGGCTTCAGCTTCTGCAACTGGTCGGTGATCACCCGCTCCCCCGCCTTCAGTCCATCGGTCACGACGATATCGTTGCCTTCGCTGTCACCCAGCTTGACGATGCGCTGCTCCACTTTGCCGTCCCCGCCCGCAATCATCAGGAATCGTCCAATCTGCGCGGCGCCCACGGCCGTTTGCGGCACCAGCAACGCACCCACTTGGTCACCCAGATGCAGCCTCGCCGTCACATACTGCCCTGGCAGCAGCGTGCGGTCCGGGTTGCCGATCGTGGCGCGCAACAGGATCGTGCCGGTGGCGCGGTCCACCTGGTTGTCGATGAACGTGACCGGCCCCGAGTGGCCCGGCGCCGCAGTGCCCACCGCCACCGCGGTTTGGATCGGCGCATGGGCCTGCGTGCGGGTGATGGCGTCTAGGTCAGCCTCGGCCGGGTTCAGGCTGACGTAGATGGGGTCGAGCTGGACGAGTGTGTTCAGCGTGGCCCCGGCAACGCTGATCAGGCTGCCCTCAAAGACCTGGGTGCGGCTGAGGCGCCCGGCGAAAGGCGCGGTGATCTCGGTCCGGCTCAGGTTCAGGGTCGCTTGCTGAAGCGCGGCCACGCTGCTGGCCAGGGTCGCCTGCCCCTGGCGGAAGGTGCTGTTCGATTGGTCGAAGGTATCATGCGAAACCCAACCGTCGCGCGCCAGGACGCTGTTGCGCCCCTGGCTCACCCGCGAGTACTCAAGGCTCGCCTTGGATTGGTCCAGCGCTCCTTTCGCCTGGGCCAGGGACGCCTGGTAGTCCCGCGCGTCGATGCGATACAGCAGCGCGCCAGGCTCCACGTCCGACCCGTCGGCTGCGCCCTGCTCAAGGAGGTATCCGGTCACGCGGGCTTGGATGGCAACCGACTTGATCGCCTCCGTCAGCGCGGGATAGCTGCGGTAAACTGGGACGGTGCGCGGGGCGACCGCGAGCGCCTGCACTTTGAGAGGCGGCGGTGGAGGGGGCGCCGGCTGCGTGCGATGCGCATACCACCACCAGCCGCCGCCAGCGCCGGCCACGACCAGAAAAGCCAGGCCCGCCCAAAGCAGCCCGTGGTTTTTGCGCCCGGATGGAGGCGGCTCAGGAGCGACTGGCGGCCTGCGGAGTTCAGCTTGGTGCGAGGGGGCGTCGAGCATTACATTACTCCGCCGGGGCCGCGATGGCCGCTGGGTCAGGCTTCGGCTCGCCGCGCTCCCGCAGGCGCTCGATGGCCACATAGAAGACCGGCGTGAACACCAGCCCGAACACTACGGCCGCTAGCATCCCGCCCACGACCGTCGTTCCGAGCGACTGCCGGCTGGCAGCACCCGCGCCGCTCGCAAATGCCAGCGGCAAGACGCCAAGGATGAATGCGAACGCCGTCATCAGGATCGGCCGCAGCCGCAGCTTGGCCGCCTCCATTGCGGCTTCGAGGATACCGCTGCCTTCCTCCCGCAGCCGCTTGGCGAACTCGACGATCAAGATGGCATTCTTGGCAGAAAGGCCAATCAGCATCACCAAGCCGATCTCACCGTAAACGTCGAGCTCGATGCCGCGCAGCCACAACGCCAGCAAGGCGCCAAACAGGGCGAACGGCACGGCGAGCAGGACCATGAACGGCATCGACCAGCTTTCATATTGCGCCGCGAGCGACAGGAACACGAACACGAAGGCCAGCCCGAAGATCAGCACCGCAACCGATCCGGCTTGAAGCTGCTGGTAGGTCACCCCGGTCCATTCAAAGCCAAACCCATCGGGAAGCACGGACGTTGCCCGTTGCATCGCCTCGATGGCTTGGCCGGAGCTGGCGCCCGCGGCCGGCGAGCCGTTGATCTGCGCCGAACCGTAAAGGTTGTAGTGCGGCACGGTCGGCGGACCCGTCGTCGGCTGCAGCGTGCCGATCGTGGTCAGCGGCACCAAGCCGCCCGTGGCGGTCCGCACGTATAGCCGCGCAAAATCCTTGGGGGCGGCGCGCGAGTCGCTCTCCGCCTGCACCGTCACGTGGAACGTGCGCCCAAACAGGTTGAAGTCGTTCACATACAGCGAACCCAGGTAGATTTGCATGGTCGTGAACACGTCCGACAGGCTGAGCCCCAGCTCCTTCGCCTTTGGACGGTCGAGCATGAAATTCAATTGCGGCGTCGACGTGCCGAACGTCGTCAGCAGTCCCTGCGGGTCCAGCTCCGGCTGCTTGCGCGCTTCGGCCAGCAACGCCTGCGTTGCAGCGTTGAGCGCGACGGCCCCCTTGCCGGTCAGATCCTCGACCTCGAACTCGAAGCCGCCCGTGGTGCCGAGGCCCGGGATGGCGGGGGGATTGAAACTGAGCGCGATGGCGCCGGGCAATCCCAACAGCTTGGGCTTCAGGGTGTCGATGATGGCCTGCGCTGACTGCTCCTTGCCGGGCCGCTCGGCCCATGGCTTCAGGATTGCGAAAACGGCCGCACTGTTCGGCTGTTGCGAGTTGGCCAGGAAGTTGAGCCCGGTGATCTGGATCACGTCGTCCACCTCCGGCTGCTGTTTCACGATTTCCCGGACCTGCTTGACGATCGCCTCCGTCCGCGGGAGCGCGGCGCCGTCTGGCAACTGGATGACGATAAAAAAGTATCCCTGGTCCTCCGCCGGCACGAACGACGTTGGAATACGCAGCGAAATCAAGTAGGTCGCGCCGATCGTGCACCCGAGGAGCACGAACATCAGCGGCCACAGCCGCGCTGTCGTACGTACGGATTGAGCGAACCGGTCCGCCAGCCAGGCGAACCCTTCATTGAACTTGCGGAACAGCCATGGCTTCTCGCCCGTCGGCGGCTTGAGCAGGATCGCGCACAGCGCCGGGCTGAGCGTCAGCGAGTTGAAGGCCGACAGCAGGACCGAAAAGGCGATCGTGAGCGCGAACTGCCGATAAAGCTGCCCGGTGATCCCCGGCAGGAACGCCACCGGCACGAACACCGCCATCAGCACCGCCGTTGTCGCGACGATGGGGCCGGTCACTTCCTTCATTGCCGTCTTTGCCGCGTCCAGCGGCTTTTTGCCGTTTTCCAACTGACGCTCGACATTTTCCACAACGACGATCGCGTCGTCGACCACGAGCCCGATCGCGAGCACGAGGCCGAGCAGGCTGACGATGTTGATGGAGAACCCGGCCACTTTCATGGCTGCGAGCGTGCCGATCAGCGACACCGGGATGGAGATCGCCGGGATCAGCGTCGTCCGCCAGCCCTGCAAGAACACGAAGACGACGATGAACACGAGCACCATCGCCTCGGCCAGCGTGATGACCACCTCGCGCAGCGACGCCGAAACGAACATGGTCGTGTCGTACTTGATGACGTAGTCGATGCCTGGAGGGAAGCGAGGCTTCATCGTCTCCATCTTCGCCCGCACCGCTTGGTCGAGCGCCAGCGCATTTGCGCCAGGCAGTTGATAGACGGCCATCATGACCGTCGGCTTTTCGCCAAGGTAAGCGTTCGAGTTGTAGGACAGCGCGCCCAGCTCCACCCGGCCTAGGTCGCGGATGCGCACCATGGCGGTGCCGCCGCCGCCCGCGCGCACGATGATGTCTTCGAACTGCTTCACGTCGGACAAGCGGCCGAGCGTGTTGATCTCCAGGGCGAATGCCTGGCCGGCTGGCGACGGCGCCTGCCCGAGCGTGCCGGACGCGACTTGCAGGTTCTGCTCCTGGATTGCGGACTGAACGTCCGTCGCGGTCACGCCCAACTCGGCCAGTCGCGCCGGGTTCAGCCAGATCCGCATCGAGTAGCGTTTCTCGCCAAAGATCGCCACGTCGCTCGTCCCCGGCAGGCGCTTCAGCGGATCGACAAGCTGAAGGTAGGCGTAGTTGCTCAGCGTGAGCGGATCGACCGACCCGTCGGGCGAGATCAAGTTCACCAAAAGGGTGAAGTTCGGCTGCTTCTTCTGGATATTGACGCCGCCAAGGTTGACAACCGCCGGCAGGTCCCCGCTTGCCGTCGACACCCGGTTCTGCACGTCGACCGCCGCGATGTCGATGTCGTAGCCGACCTTGAAGGTGACCGTGATGGTGGACGTGCCGTCGTTGGCGCTGACGGACGACATGTAGGACATGCCCTCCACGCCGTTGATCACCGTTTCCAGCACCGTGGTGACGGTCTGCGCCACCGTCTCCGCGCTTGCGCCGCCATACGTCGCGGTGATGACGACTTGAGGGGGCGTGATGTCCGGGAACTGGCCAACCGGCAGCAGTTCGTAGCTGACCAGCCCGGCGAGGACCATGATGATCGCGATGACGGCCGAGAAGACCGGACGGGTTATGAAGAAATCGACCATTGCGGACTAGGCCGTCCGGCGCCGGGTTGGCGGGACTGCCGAAGACTTCCGGCATCTCAGCTTGGCCGTGACGAGGGCGCGAGCGGGGGGGCTAGCGAGCGGCGCGAACGTCGATGCCGAAATCGGGTCCCATGGTGAAGGTGGATTGCGGACGCTCCTCAAGCGTAGCTGCTCATGCTCGCGCATGGCAGAGCGCCGATGGTGATAGCGGGCCATGCCTGAACCGGTTTTGACCAATATGACGTTGGCGAGCGCATGTTTTCTTCCGATCACAAGGATTGGTGCAGCAGGGCCAGGCGCAGCAAACACCCCAAGATCGAAACGATTAGTTTCCCGCGCTTGCTGAAGTATCGTGAACTCCAGTGCGCATTGGTAGGTTCGGAAACTACTCATGCCAGCAGCCACGCTACTGTAGGAGCACGGCTAATCTGCTGCCGACCCGTCCGCATCCTCTGAACTCTCGTTACACCCTAAACCCTGTATCCACAAGCCCGGCGAACTACCCCGGGTGTCACACAGGCTTGGACCGCCATTTGGTCAACGAGCGCGTGCCAAGCGCTCCGCTAATAGGCTTCGACGTGGATTTACCAGGGACTGCAGAGATAATGCCAACGACGGGCAATCCAACCGCGGCTTATTGCGAAGTCAATGGTATATCTCCGTAATTGTAAATACGTGATTGTTTCGGTCATTCAAATTCAACGGGCGTAAGGTCCTGTACCAGGATGTAAGAACTATTCACGATATCCAACAATGCTACGCGGTAGCAAATTCTGCTGTTATGCGCGATAAGGCATTCAAATAGGATCAAGAGAACACCGCATGCTGCAAACCCTTCCCCAGAACGCGACGCTCCGCGCTGGCCGAGTTTTCGTCGCACTGAGGAAATCCGGCCGCGTTTCCCACGGCCGGCAACCGGTATTCCACGCCGTCACGCCCGATTGCCGGATGTCATTATGCGCGGATGAGCCCGGCCCAGGATCGGGCTGGGCTGAGCCGCCGAATGAGCATGTCACCTGCGCAGCTTGTCTGCGACGGCTGACCCGGCTTCTGCCGCGGGAGTAGCGCCTTCCACGCTGATCCACTCGCCGGGCCGGGCGTGCACCAGGCCGTGGACGAAGGCGAGCTTACGGATCGCGTCCACCGAAAGGATGAACGGATACAGGTCGCCCAGCCCCATGCTGCGGTTCATCTGGTTCATCGCATAGGTCAACGGCAGCCAGGCCGCGATCATGCGGTTGAAGTCCCGTTCTTGGTAGGGGTCGAGATGGACCTGGACATGCAGGTCCGGGTCTGGCGTCTCTGTCGGATGCACCTCCAGGCCGAAGGCGCTGGCGGTCTCGAGGCTGTCGACGATGTGCAGGTAGTGCGCCCAGGTCTCGGCAAAGTCCTCCCAGGCATGGGTGGTGGCGTAGGTGCTGACAAAATGTTCCTGCCAATTGGCGGGCGCGCCATGCTTGTAGTGGCGCTTCAACGCCTCCTCGTAGTTCTCCTCGTCGTCGCCGAACAGGGCGCGGCACTCCGCCAGGTGGCCGCCGTCCCGCACCAGGCGGTCCCAATAATAGTGCCCGACCTCGTGCCGGAAGTGGCCCAACAGGGTGCGGTAGGGTTCGCCCATGGCCTTGCGCCGCGTCTCGCGCTCGGCGTCGTCGGCCTCCTTCAGGGCGAGCGTGACCAGGCCTTCGTCGTGGCCGGTCAAGACCTTGGCGCCGCTCGGCTCCGGCGGGTCGGCCAGGAAGTCGAACGCCAGCCCCGCCGCCGCATCATCGGCCCGGTTCAGCAACGGCAGATGCAGCCGCAGCAGCGTGTAGATCAGCCGGTGCTTGGCCAGCTCCATCTTGCGCCAGTCCTGCAGCTTGCTTTCGTCGGACAGGTCCGGGACGGTGCGGTTATGCCGGCACGCCTTGCAGAAACGCTCGGGCGACTCGGCAGGGACCAGCCAATTGCAGGCGTCGCGCCAGGCATTATCGCAGAACCGCTTGGTGAGGTCCGGCGCGGCGAGGGCGTGCCACAGCTCATCCCCCGCAGGCTCCAGCGCACTGAGTTCCATCAGGCTTGGAATGAAGCCGAGCCGGTGCTTGCAGCGGACGCAGGCAGTGTTCTCGAAATACAGGCGCTGTCCGCAATGCTGGCAACTGAAAAGCTTCATTTGAATGGTCCTATTGTGGGCTGGTGAGGCTGAAACGCTCCGGGCGCGGCGGGTGCAGTTCAAAACTGACGTGGGGCGCCGGGTAATGCCAGAGCATGGACAGGATGCAGAGGTTCGCAGGCGTGCGAGGCTCACCATGAAGCGTGTTGGGGTTGCGCTCCGCCGACAGAAGGCGAGTGGCGCTGTGCAGGTGATACAAAGGCCGGGGCCGGTTACGTTGTGGCCAGTTGTGAGATAGGCTTTAGAGCAGCTTAATAGTGTCCCCTACAAGCGATGATATTTACGTGCTGCTCATCGTCCTTTCCTTCTATCCGATAGATCAGTCTGTCTTTTTGATTGATTCGCCGTGACCAGCATCCAGCAAGGGGCTTCTGCAACGGTTCCGGTTTTCCGACGCCTTTGAATGGATTGCGTCGAATGACCTCAATCAACTCTTTGATCTTTATCCTCGTATCTATGTCATCAGACCAAGAAAGAAAACTCTCCCATCCGTCACTTGTAAAATGCACTCTCACTCTTTGTCTGGCAATTAGGAGTGTATGGGTATTTCGTCGGCACGATCCCCAGATTTCAAACCTGCGGAACTCAGAAGGCGCTGAACGTTCTTTGTGCTCGCCAGGATATGAGCAGTCTCACTCCAGCTATCTGCCTCATCAAGGGATAGAGCAACAAAGAACTCTGGAAAGTCTTCGTCTAAATGAGCCTCTATGATGCCAGCGTTCTCGGCTCTGCTGTAGACCTCCTTGATCACCACCATTCTTGTTCTTCTAATGAAGAGGACATGAAGCTCGTGCCATTCACGCAAAAACTCCCACAACTCCGAGACTTTGGGACTGTTAGGCTCTTGCTGAATCATGCTTTGAAATTTCGGCCGCATCAAAAGGCTTTGAAATGCTGCCTGCCCCAAAAAGCTCGCGCGTTCGGCATCAGCGGCACGGTCCAAAAACAGGCACAGTTCATCGGCCGAAGTTTCAGACACATCGAGCTGATTGCACTCGTCAGCCTCTGCTGATGCTTTGAAGGTTTGCCGCACCTCTCGGATGACTTCAAACAGCGCAGTTAATGCCGCATCACGCTCGTCTGGACCTTCAGCCAAAGCTACGCTGGCGACCGAAATTCCGAAATTCATCATCTCCGGGCCAAGAACGAGCCTAGCCGGCAAGGCGCTCATAGAACCCACTCCATTTTCCAGCTTTTTCAATCGCCTTAGACGATAATGCCAGCACGTTTTCGGCGCCAGTCCGATAATGAGCTACAGTCGCCGATTTGGTTGACCAGTTCCGGCGATATCGGATCTTGTTCGCCGCTCCAAGATTGCGCCGCTGCATCCAGGGTGGCAAGTTCCGCACAGGCCGGCCCGCCATGCATACCGCATGCAACGAGAGCGCGGCCGAGGGAGACACCATCGTGCGAATTGCTGTCATCGCCGCCTGCCTGATCGCGTCGTCGCTGGGGTCCGCGGCCGCGCAGACCCGCATGCCGGAACTGGCGCCGGGCCAGATGTCGCCCGAGCAGAAGTCGATGTACGACGCGATCATCAATGGGCCGCGCCACTCGATCGAGGGGCCGTTCAACATGTGGCTGCGCAGCCCGGACCTCGGCAACCGGCTGCAGCGGGTAGGCGAGTACCTGCGGTTCGGCACCACCATCCCGCATAACCTCAACGAGTTCGCGATCCTGATCACGGCGGTGGAGTGGAAGGCCGGGTTCGAGTGGTTCGCGCATTATCCGCTGGCGATCAAGGCCGGGCTCGAGCCCGCCGTCGCCAAGGACCTGCAGGAGGGCCGCCGCCCGGCGAACATGACCGCCGATGAGGCCCTGGTGTATGATTTCACCACCCAATTGCAACGCCAGAAGCAGGTCAGCGACGCGGTGTATGCCGGCGCGGTGAAGCGGTTTGGCGAGCAGGGCGTGACCGAGCTGGTGGCTTTGCTGGGCTACTACAACCTGGTTTCCATGACGTTGAACGTGGCGCAGGTGCAGGCGCCTGCCAACGCCGGGCCAACCCTGCCGGCGCCCGCCGTTCCAGCGTCGGCCCCGGTGACGCAATAGCCAAAGGCGATCAACCCCGGCGCAGTCTGACCTGCCCGCGTGGCACGATGACGGCATGGGGGACCATCGCCTTGATCTCGTCCTGGAACGCGGCGCGGCGTTCGTGGATCGATACAATGATCGGACCCATCGGGATGCCGAGGTCCACCAGCACGGCCTCGGAAAGCTGCAGGCTGGCCTCGATCGTCTCGGGCACCGCGTCCGATGCGCCGAGGCCATACAGCCGGGCGGCGTGGCGCGCATCGCGGGCGCGGGCGACGATCAGCAGGTCCGGGCGCGCGGCGCGTCCGGTCGCCACGAGGGCATCGACGCGCGCCCGGTCGTCAATCGTCACCACCAACGCCCGTGCCTCGGCCAGCCCGATCCGCTCCAGCAACTCAGGCCGGGTGACGTCGCCATAATAGGCCGGTTTGCCCTCGCGCCGCAGGGCCGCCACGCGGTCGGCGTCGGTGTCGATGGCGATATAGGGCAGGCCGTGCACCTCCAGCAGCCCGGCCACGGTGCGCCCGACCCGGCCCGCCCCGGCGATGATCACCCGCGGAGGCCCATGCTCCGGCGCCTGGGGCGGCAGCAGGTCAGGCCGGACCGCGACCGGGCGGCGGCCCACGAGCATGGCGCCGAGCTTGGACAGCAGCGGGATGGCAGCCATCGTCAGCGCCGCCAGGATGAATGCGAACCCGCCCAGCTCGGGGCCGATCAGGCCGGAGGCTTGGCCCAAGGCGAGGATGACGAAGCTGAATTCGCCGCCGGGTCCGAGCAGCAGCCCGGCCGGGCCGCCGACGCGGAGACGCACGCCGAAGGCGCGGGCCAGGGCCGCCGTGACCACGGCCTTGATCGCCACCAGCCCGAATGCCGCGGCGAGCACGGTGGCCGGGTCGCGCAGGATGCGGCCGAGGTCGAGGCTCATGCCGATCGAGATCAGGAACACGCCCAGCAGCAGCCCCTTGAACGGGTCCACCGTCACTTCGATCTGCCGGCGGTATTCGGTTTCTGCCAGCAGCAGCCCGGCGATCAGCGCGCCGAGCGCCATCGACAGCCCGGCCGCCTGCGCCGCCAGCCCGGTGCCCAGCACCACCAGCAGGCAGGCGGCCATGAACAGCTCCGGGCTGCGCGTCCGCGCGACGCCGCGGAACAGCGGGCGGAGCGCCAGCCGGCCGCCCCCGACGAGCGCGACGACGACCGCCACGGCCTTGCCGACCGCGAGGCCGAACTGCGCCCATCCGGCGGCGCCGGTTCCGAGCGCGCCCAATCCGAACAGCACGGGCACCAGCGACAGGTCCTGGAACAGCAGCACGGCGAAGCTCACGCGGCCAACGAGGCCGGTCATCCGCCGTTCCTCCGCCAGCACCTGGGTCACGACCGCGGTGGACGACATGGCCAGGGCCAGCGCGATCACTCCGGCCGCGACGGGCGGGATGCCCATCAGGACCCCGGCCCCGGCGACGGCCAGGGTGCATCCCGCCAGTTGCAGCGAGCCCAGGCCGAACACCAGCCGGCGCATGGTGCGTATGCGCTCGAACGACAGCTCCAGCCCGATCATGAACAGCAATAGGACGACGCCGAACTCGGCGAAGGGCGTGATCTGCCCGCGGTCGGCGATCGTGACCAATGAGAGCCAGGGCATGGCGGACGCGAGCGCGCCCAGCCCGGACGGCCCCACGGCCATGCCGACCAGCATGAAGCCGAGCACCGCGCTGATGCGCAGCCGATGGAACAACGGGATGACGACGGCGGCAGCGCCGAGCACGACCAAGGCCTCCCGCATCGACGCCGCCGCGACCACGCCCTCGACCGCCATCGCCGCTCCTTGCGCATCCTATGCCGCGTCCAGCAGACATCGGGCGATGCGGCCATGCAACAGCAAGGGCGGCTCCGCGGATCGCGGGTTCACCCTGATCGAGGTGCTGATCGCCTTCCTGATCGCGGCGATGGCGGTGGCGGCGCTCGTGCGCGCCACGACGGGCGCCGTCATGGCGTCGCGCGTGGCGGGCCGGTATGACGAGGCGGTGGCCCGGGCGCAGTCGCATATGGCGGCCCTCTCCGCCTCGCCGCTGGCCGACAGCGACCGGCAGGGCGACGAGGGCGGCGGCTTCCATTGGCGCGTTCGGGTCGCGGCTGCCGGCGCCGCCCATCCCGCGCGCCAGTTCCGGGCGGTCCCGCAAGGCGCGGTCACGCTTTACCGCATCACCGTGACGGTATCGTGGACCGAGGCCGGCCGCAGCCGCGCCGTGCAGCTCGACAGCGCCCGGCTGGGCCCGGTTGCGTGACCGTTGGTTCAACGGAGCGCAACGCCGGCTTCACCCTGCTCGAGGTGCTGGTGGTCTTACTGATCCTAGGCCTTATCGTGTCGGGACTGGCCGGGGGCACGCGGCTTGGGCTGGCGGCGCTTGGGGCGCAGTCCAGGGTGGCGGCTGAATACCAGGATTTGGAGCCGGTCGACCGCGCGCTGCGCCGGCTGGTGGCAAACATCGCGCTGCCGGCCGACGACCGGACGCCTGGGCTTGTCGGCGAACCCACCGGCTTCGCCTGCGTGACGACGACGCCAGCCGCCGAAGGCCCGCCGTCCCGGGTGGATGCGTATGTGGCGTCTGACGCCCGGCACCGGATAGTGCTGCGCTGGTCCCCGCATCTGCATGCCGAGCGTCTCGTGCCCCGTCCCCCTCCAGCCGAAGAGATCCTGCTGGAGGGGATCGACCGGCTGGAAATTAGCTACCTTTCGCCCGACCGGACCGGTTGGCTGCGGTCGTGGAGCCGGACGGACCTACCGGCCTTGGTGCGCATCCAATTGCTGTTTAAACCGGGCGACCCGCGCCATTGGCCGCCCATCATTGCCGCCACCCAGCGTAGCCGCGGGCGGGAGCGGCCTGGTGGCTGAACAGAATATAGCGGCGCCGGGCGACCGCGGCTTCGCGCTGCTGATCGTGCTGTGGTGGACGGTGCTGCTGGCGATGCTCGGGACACAGCTTACGGCGTCGGGACGGCTGGATGCGCAGCGTGCCGGCAACCTGCGCGCCGCGGCGGTGGCGGAGGCCGCGGCGGACGGCGTGCTGCACGAGGCTATTTTCCACGTCCTCGACGGCTCGCCCGCCGGCTGGGCCGCGGACGGCATCACCCATGTCGTTCCGGTAATCGGCGGGGTCGCCCGCGTGGAAGTCCGCAGCGAGGCGGCGAAGATCGGGCTGAACCAGGCCTCGCCGGCGCTGCTCGCGGCCTTGCTGACCCGGCTGGGAACCGACCGGCGGCAATCGGCGGCGCTCGCCGACGCCATCCTGGACTGGCGCACGGCGACGGCCCGGCCGCGGAAACTGGGCGCGAAGGCGCCGGAATACCGTGCGGCCGGGCTGGGCTATGCCCCACCGAACAGCGATTTCGAGAGCGTCGACGAGCTGGGCCTGGTCCGCGGCATGACGCCCGAACTGGTGGCGCGCCTGACGCCCTACATCTCGGTTTTCCAGACCGGCGATCCCGACCTTACGGTCGCCGACGCGGTCGTGCGGCTCGCGGCGGCCGACGCCGGCGATGTGGCGGCCGATCCTGCCGCCCGCGCCGGCCTGACGAATGGCGAGGCGCCGGTGGTGGCGGTGAAGGTCGCGGTCGAGATGGCGGACGGCGCGAGGGCGCTGCACCGCACGGTCATACGCATCGCCGCTGACGCAGCCCGGCATCCATTCCAGATCCTGGATCAGGAATAGGACGGCCGAGGCGCAACCGCACGTGGCCGCAAGGCGAGATTAAGTGTAACGGTTCTGAAGGTTGACGTTCATGTAGGAATACAGCCAAGTTCGCGTGTCCAGATCGGCCCAGTTGCGAGCCGACTGCCTTCTGGATTGCCGGATACTGATGCGATATTGTAATAATAGGGGAAACGCAAATGTCGACGAATGCCTGCTTGAGGGGCAAGGGGTGGTTCGCCGCCGCTGCCTTGTTCACGGCCCTTGGACTTACGACTGGCGCTGCACGGGCCGAAGACCAAAAGCTGGACGCGCTGCTGGGAAGCCTGCTGCGGCACAACGAGAACACCAACTATTCGCGCGTCGCCACGATCAAGATCCCAGGCAACCCGCTGGCGGTGTTCGACATCAGCTTCGTCGATCCAGCCCTGCCGCTGTATTACCTCGCCGACCGCTCCAACGCCTCTCTCGACATCATCGACACCCGCACCAACACCGTCCTCGCACAGGTCGGCGGCTTCGTCGGCGTGCGCAAGGACCCGGCGACGGGCCTGGTCAGCACCGCCGTATCCGGCCCGGACGGGGTATCCGTGGTCAGCCCCGGCGAGGTCTGGGTCGGCGACGGCGACAGCACCGTGAAGGTCGTCGACGTCGTCTCGCAGAAGATCACTGACACGATCTCGACCGCGCTCGACGGCCAAAGCGCCGCGACCGACAAGCGGGCCGACGAGATGTTCTACGATCCAACCGACCATGTCATGCTGGTCGCGAACAACGCGGCGACGCCACCCTATGTCACGTTCATCTCGACCCTGCCGAACGACCACCGGGTCCTCGGCCACATCATCTACAGCGACGCGGCTGGCGCTGAGGCGTCGGTTTACGACCCGGCGAAGGGCTTGTTCTACATCAACCTGACCCAGGTCGGAACCGATCCGAACAGTGGCGCCGTCTCCATCGTCGACCCGCGCAAGCTCACCGAAATCGGCCGGTTCCCGGTCACGGGCTGCAACGGCGCCGGGATCGATCTCGCCCCAGGAGGAAAGCTGGTGATCGGGTGCTCGCTGACCAATAACTCGCAGATCATCAGCACCCGCGACGGCACGCTGCTCGCCGAGTTTTCGCAGGTCTCGGGGTCGGACCAGATCTGGTATAACCGGGGCGATGGCCGGGTTTACCTTGCCGCACGCAACAACCCGAAGGCGGCGGGCGGTCCGGTCCTGGGCGTCATCGATGCGATCACCAACACGTTCGTGACGAACATACCGACGGACATCAGCGCCCATTCCGTCGCCGTGGACGCCAGGACGGGCAACATCTTCGTTCCGTTCGGGCCGGTCGCCAGCGACCCGGCGTGCACCGCCGGCTGCATCGCCGTCTTCAACGGTCGGCAGAACGAAAACCCGATCGAGCGCGGCATCGAGCGTTTCATCACGGACCTGTCGGCTCCCCAGTAGCGGCGAAGGCCAGCAGCAGTCTTCCCGGCACCCGCGAAGGCGGTCTTGCGGGGAAGGCTGCCAGGCGCATAGTGGCGTCGGAGGGGCGGCCAAGGCCGGTCCGATGTCCATTAGGGGAGCGGCGGATGTCGAAATCATTGCTTGACGGGCGAAGTGCGCGCCGCCCTTTCGGCCCTGCCTGAGATGAGGCAGGCGCTGCACCATCTGAACATCGAAACGCGCGGCAAGGGCTTGGTCGAGATCACCCGGCCAACCCTGGCCTGGGTCGCGGGCCAGGATATCGGCAGCGGCCTGCTCACGCTCTGGTGCCGCCATACCTCGGCCTCGCTCACCGTGCAGGAGAACGCCGATCCGACCGTGCGTGAGGACATCGCGCGCTATTTCGAGGCATTGGTGCCCGAGGACCCGCGGCGCTACATCCACGGCGCAGAGGGGCCGGACGACATGCCGGCGCATCTGCGCACGATGCTGACCGCGACGCAGCTCACCATTCCCGTCGCGGACGGGCGCCCGGTGCTCGGCACTTGGCAAGGGCTGTATCTGTTCGAGCATCGCCGCAGCCCGCACCGCCGGGAGATCGTGCTGCATCTGCTGGGTGAATGACGCCTTGCGCGGCACGAAGGCGGGCATAGCCGGGCTCATTGCAGCGTTTTGGTGCCTGCCAGCGGCACAAGCGGCGGAGGTTTGCCTCTACAACGGCCGGACCAGCTACTCCGGCCATGCCGCGGTGCGGACCGCCGTCACGGAGGCGAATGGCCTCCTCACCGTCGACGTGACCGCCCGGCTCGACGCCGAGCCCTGGTGGTTTTGGAACATCCAGTACCTGACCGAGGAGATCAGCACCTGGCGCGCCGGGGAGCTGCAGTCGGTCGCGGTGAACAACCGCTACAGCGTCAATGGCCGGGTGAGCCGGCAGCAGTGGGACGTGTTCACCCGCGGGCCGGACGGGCTGGCGGCAAGCCGAGTGCAGTCCAAATCGCTGTCCGAGTTCCGCCGCCGGCACCCCGCCTTCGTCGCGCATTGGCAACCCGGCGCATTCGGCCAGGCTTGGCTGCCGGACTATCCCGCCGCCGGGCCGGAGCGGCGGCCGGACCTCGATCTCGGCCGCGCCGCCATGCCGCCGCGTCTCCGCACGCCGTATGCGCTGGCGTTCTATTGGTCGCGCTGGCTGCCGGCCGCGGGCGGGACGGTCCCGGTGTTCATGCCGGGCTGGAAGCGGGATGCGCGCCTGGACGCGCTGGCGACGCCGGCCGGGGCCGGACGTTGGCGCATGGCGCTGCGCCATCCCGCGCTGGACGGCGGGGTCCCGTCATGGGCGGAGGCGGCGGTGTCGGAGGACCATCGCCTGCTGCGGCTGTCATTCGACGTGCACGCCTCCGCGGGGAATGGGCAGGGCTGGGTGGACTACGCGGGATGCCAGGCCCGCTGAGGAATGCACGTGACGACTGGCGCCAAAAGCCGCATGATGGGGCATAACAACGCTGCGGGAACGGCCATGGACACTGTTGTGCAGACGGGCATGCAAGCGGAGCGGAGCTACAGCGCCGCGGAGGCCTACAGCCTGCCTTTGGCGGAGCTTGACCCCGCCAACGCGAAACTGTTCCAAAACAATACGATATGGCCGTATTTCGAGCGGCTGCGCGCCGAAGCGCCGGTGCACTACACTGCCGCGAGCATGTTTGGCCCGTATTGGTCGGTCACCAAATACAGGGACATCCTTGCAGTCGAGGCCGACCACGAGCTGTTCTCCTCGGATTGGAGCCTCGGCGGCATCACCATCCGCGACCAGCGCAAGGACTTCCCGCTGCCGATGTTCATCGCGATGGATGCGCCCAAGCACGGCCGCCAGCGCGACGTCGTGAGCCCGATGTTCACCGCCGCCAATATGGCGACGATGGAGGCCTCGATCCGCAGCCGGGCCGCCGAGGTGCTGGACAAGCTGCCGATTGGCGAGACCTTCGACTGGGTGGACCGGGTCTCGATCGAGCTGACGACGCAGATGCTGGCGATCCTGTTCGATTTCCCTTGGGAGGACCGCCGCAAGCTGACCCGGTGGTCCGATATCGCGACCGCGCATCCGGACCTGGACACCTTCGGGACCGAGGAGGAACGGCAGGGCGAGCTGATGCAGTGCCTGGCCTATTTCACCGGGCTGTGGAACGAGCGGGTGAACGCCGCACCAAAGGCGGACCTCGTATCAATGCTGGCCCACGCCGACACGACCCGGCGGATGGACCCGCGCGAGTTCCTCGGCAACCTGATCCTGCTGATCGTCGGCGGCAACGACACCACGCGCAACTCGATCACTGGCGGCCTGGTCGCATTGAATGAGCACCCGGACCAGTATGCCAAGCTGCGCGCCAACCCAGCCTTGATCGCCAGCATGGTGCCCGAGATCATCCGCTGGCAGACGCCGCTCGCGCATATGCGGCGCACCGCGACCCGGGACACGACGCTCGGCGGGCAGCAGATCCGCGCCGGCGACCGGGTAGTGATGTGGTATGTGTCGGGCAACCGCGACGAGACGGCGATCCCGGACGCGAACCGATTCATCATCGACCGCGCTAAGCCCAAGAAGCATCTGTCATTCGGTTTCGGCATCCACCGCTGCGTGGGCGAGCGCCTGGCCGAGATGCAGTTGCGGGTGGTTTGGGAGGAGATCTTGGCCCGTTTCACCGAAGTCGAGGTAATGGGCGAGCCGCGCCGGGTCTATTCCAGCTTCATCAAGGGATACGAGACGCTGCCGGTCCGCATCGCCGGCCGGGTTTAAACGACGCCGGCCTTTCCAGCCAGGCGAACCCGTCCATGCCGTGTCCCCTTGTGCTATTTCGAGTGGCAGGGAGTGCGTTGCGGCGGCGTGTGCAATTGCACCGTCATCAGCACGGCGGGCTCGCCGCCGATGGTGCCGGAGCGGTGGCCGCGCTTCCCGTCTTTCGTCGTGCAGCCCTGGTCCTCGCCCAGCGAGAACTCGCCCGGCCCCTGTTCGACCCGGATGCCGTCCATGCTCTCGATCCACCAGCGGCCGGACAGCACGACGATCCATTGCGGGGCCGGGTTCTCATGCCAATCGCCGACCCAGCCGACGGGCTGGACGGTGACGACCACGGTCGATTCCAGGCGCCGATGCTTGTTGTTCCATTGCGGGGCGGCGCCGCCCACGCCCTTCAGCTCGAACTCGGTCAGCGAGCAGCGCTGCTGGTGGCTGACCCCGTTTGCGTCGGTCCAGAGGTGCCAATAGGGGATGCGTGGCTTGGGGCCGGATTGATCGGGCATGCGGGTCTCCGTGTTGGCGCTGCGTGGGTCTCAGCTTTCCAACGCCAGCAGCTCCGCAAGCGTCACGGGACAGGCTGTCGGAACCGGCAGGGGCTGCTGCCCGTCGTTGGTTTCTGGCAAGCGGTCGAGGGCGTCCGCATATAGCTCGGCGAGGTCAATCTTCTGGCGCATGGATGGGACGTAGCTCCGGCGCGCATCGCGGCGGAAGCCGCGCGCCTCGGCTCGCCAGTGCGGCACGTCGCGGGCCAAGGGCCAAGCTTCGCACGTGAGATCGTGCAGGAGCGCTTGCACAAGGAGCAACCGAACGGCGTTGAACTCACTGCGGCCCACGCTTTCGATTTCCTCGATGATGTTGACCCAGTCCGGAAGTTCGTTGCCGGGCTGGCCGGCGGCGTGCTGGCGCAGCAACCGTGCTTGACGCTCCGACCATTCCATCACATCGGCGGCATAAAGGTCGCCCATAGCTAGCTCCTCGGGTGGATCGCATTTTGCAGAGTTTGCAGGAGCGCGCATAGGAATGGCCTGTCATGATAAGACATGGAGGAAGGCAGGCTGCCGATGACAATTAGGTCGTAGTGGCCAGTGGGCATCTGGCTCGTCCTTTTCTGCGCGATGTGGACGGGAAACGGCGGCAAGAGGCCCTGATGCCGGTCTTAGGCAGGGATTTTCACGCGGCAGAAAGCGCTATTTCGCCGACGAACACGAATTGGTGAACGGTTCTGTATCGGTGAACAATCCATGGTTGCACACCTTGCGACAACCCTTTGATGTCGGGCTTACTCATACCCGTTGCGGCTATAAAGCCGCAGCGAGGGACGGAGAACCAACTGTGAACATGAAGTCAATATTAAGTTATACGACTATATTGGCGCCGGTAGTTGTTGCGGCGGCGATGGTTTGCAGCCCAGCCAAGGCCGCCGACGTCAAGAGCTATGACAGCAGCAAGCCCAGCTTCTGGCAGCATCCGCCGCCGGATTGGTTCCTCGGCGACGAGACCGCCGCGCAGAAAGGTTTGGCTCCCCCTGTCGGCCCGGCCACGCCGACGCCGATGGCGGAATTGCAGGACGACCTGAAGAAGATCAAGCTCCCGCCAGGCTTCAAGATCGAGGTCTATGCATCTGGCATTCCCGAGGCGCGGCAGATGGCTTGGGGCAACAACGGCACGCTGTTCGTTGGCTCGTATAACGCCACCAACGTGTATGCGGTGACGGACGACGACGGCAAGCATACCGTCAAGACGATCCTAAAGGGCCTGAACATGCCGACCGGCGTGGCCTTCCAGGATGGCGCGCTGTATGTGATCGCGATCGATAAGCTGCTGCGTTACGACAACGCGGAGGCGAACCTGGACCACATGCCGGCCCCGGTCGTCGCCTATGACGACATGCCGCCCTATGTCGCGCATGGCTGGAAGTACCTGGTGACCGACAAGTCCGGCAGCATGTACATACCATTCGGCCCTCCGTTCAACATCGGCATCCCGCCCACCAGCGTGTCGCAGGTCCGGCACGTGGACCCAAAAACCGGCTTGGCGGAAATCGTCGCCCTGGGCGTGCGCAACAGCGTCGGCGGCGACATCGACCCGCGCAGCGGCGACTATTGGTTCACCGAGAACGCGCGCGACTGGATGAGCGACGACACGCCCAGCGACAAGC
>CAXSGE010000031.1:0-41969 GCA_964236715.1 uncultured Acetobacteraceae bacterium
TACGCGGACTCCAGCCGTCAATTGGCCGCAGGGAAAACTGATGGATGGTGAGGGACTGGACCTCGGACATCTAATGTATTCCGGCATCATACCGTAATCTCCGGCTGTGTTCAAAGACTTGCGCATGATCGCCACAAGGCAGAAACAAGGGTCTGAGGCTCGCGCTTTTACTCTACGACGCGGTCGACGATTCGAAATCTGCCCGGAGACTGTGGTTGCATTTGATGTCCCGGTTGCGCCAGTATGAAGCTCATGAGCACGTGAATTTCAGCGGTGACGGATGATTGGGCCTACGCCTCCCCTGCTCCGAGACTTGTGTTGCCTCAAAAAGGCCACAATCTTTATTTGGACGCGGGAGCCTAGGCCTAGTCTTCACCTGGAAACACTTGGCGTTTCAGGAACATCAACCGCAGAGCGTTTGCTGGGTGCGCATGTGCTTCGGTCGGCAGAGAACAACAGGCTGAGACAGGTCCCCCGAGAGGCGAGACAGCGGCAATGCCGTTCCCATTCCTGAGCGGCCGGCGGCCTCCAGACGCCTCCGCTGCGTCCGAGAGCCCGAAAGAGGTGGATATGCCCTGGGCAGGTAAAGTATCCGATGAGCAGGATCATGTCATGCAGAACAGCGCGAAACACTCCGAACCGGCGCACCGCGTCTCCACGCTACCCCAGCCCGGCACCTGCTGTGTCGAACGAGCCTGCGCGGCATTCCACGATGCACAAGACGCCCTGGTCGCCTCAACAGACGGCAGCGACGAGATCGATTCCGAACTCCTTAGGCTGCGCGACGAGGCGTTCGAGCTAGTTCGCGGGTTGGCTGGGCGGACAAAGGAAGCTGTGCAAGCCAAGAAGCGGGTCCTGACCGTCATGCGCGACTGGCTCTCGCTCGATGATCCACAGGTCTCCGCTTTTGCGTTCGAAGTGGCGACTGAGGCCGTGGCACTGCTTGACGCCGATCCCGGGCAGGCTTGCTCTTGCCGTCACACGCCGGGCGAGGCGGGCTTAGATCAAGCGCGCAGCGTCGGGCGTCGCAACCCGTTTTCATGGTTCGTGCGCCCGTGGGGCCACACAACGGATACGCCGTTCGCAAACTGAAGGCTGCAAGGTCTGGGCTCCTCTCGATTGGAGCCAACCATGCGAGCGTTAATTCTGTGCACGATCTTCGGCGCGATGTCGTCCGCTGCCCAAGCGGCAGCGCCGCAATGCGCTTTACCGAGCGCCGGCGCGATTGAGGTCGCCGACCGGCAAGCCCAACCGGCTCCGGCCGCCCCGCCTGTGCAGCCAACCCCCTCCCCACCGGGTCAGGCAGCTGCTAGCGAAGCTCCCGCAACAATCCCAACCTCGTTGGCAGACCTGCCTTTCGTGCGGCATGTCGCCGCCGCGGGGGCGGTGCTTTTGGATCTCGGGTCGTCGCACGGCATGCGATCCATTGCCGCGCGCAACGGTGACCAATTCATGATTTTCCAGGTCACCCCGGATGGTCAGGCTGCGGTCTCGGGGGCGCTGACGGAATTGACGGCCGCGCAGCTCACGGCCGCCGCCGCCAGCGGCAACGTCACTCCGCTTGCCGGTCAGCATGGCTTGGATGCGCTGTTCGTGCGCAGCGGCGCACAGTTCCAGGTGTTCTACGTCACGCCTGATAAGGAACGGGTCATCCCCGGCGTGCTGTGGGACAGCGCAGGCAAGGATCTCACGCGCGACCAGGTGGCGAACGTGCCCGGCGCAATCCCGACAGTGACCGTCGGGGAGGTGCCCGGAAGCAAGCCGGGCGCAGGGTCTCCCGCGAGCGGAGTGGCCCTGCCGCTCGTCCAAAAGGCCAGCTTCGGAACGGTTGGGTCAGCCTCGGCTCCGCATCTTTGGATGCTGATCGATCCGCAATGCATCTACTCGGTGCGCGCGTATCAGATGCTCCATCCGTTCGTCGAGGCCGGGAAGGTGCAACTGTCGATTATCCCGATCTCGGTGCTTGATTACGAGGACAACGGCCAGAGCACCAAGAGCGCCCTCGCATTGCTTAGCAAGCCGCCCGGCCAGCTCGTCTCGGCCTGGCAAGCCGGCAGCGTGAACGATCCGCCCATCCCCGCCGCGGCGCAGCGTCTCGAGGCCAACCGGGCTATTGCCCAGGCGATCGGTCTGCAGGGCACGCCGACTTTAATCTGGAAGAAGCCGGACGGCCTCGAGGGCCGGATCGACGGCATGCCGACCAGCATCGAGGCGCTCATCGCCTCGATCGGGAGCTGACGATGCGGCTCAGTGTCGAGGTCTCTCGCCAGCCCAGCGAGGAGCCGCCACCGCCTCGCAAGCGCTCCTTCATCGGCAAGGTGTTTCACGGAACGGGGTGGCTCATGGCCGCCCCGTTTGCCTGGACCGGAGCCGACCGGATCAAGCGTAGCTGGTCCCTGATCGGAGGTCTGTTGGGCCTGCTCCGTGCCGGTCCCGCGAGGGACAACCGCTTCAAGACGGAGGGTCCGAGCGCGTTCGATCTTCAGGCGACCGCGTTCAGCTACGGCATACCGGTACACCAACTCGAGGCCCAGCTGGGCGCGCGCCGGCTGGAGACGGCCCGCATCGCCTACGCAGCATTGGCGCTTGGCTGGCTCTTTCTGGCCGGCTGGGTCTGGCATGCGCTGTCGTCGCCGTGGACGGTCACGCGGGTCACCTCGGCATTGTATTTCCTGCCCTTCTGCGCCGTGTTCTTCCTGGTGGCATTCTACAATGCCCTGCTCAACTTCCAGATCCGCTCAGGCAAGCTGGCGAGTTGGCGCGAGTATCTGGCGACGCCGGACGGCTTCTGGCCGAACTGAATGGCGGCCCGGCGGCTGTGTGCTGCCGGGCGCCTCCTTAGGGACCTGCGATCCAGCGGAACAGCCCCGACTGTGCCAGGTCGTGCAGCGTTGTCAGCATGAACAGCGAGGCGAGCACCGCCACACCGGCGCGGGTACAGAAGGCCTGAGCACGAGCTGGAACTGGCCGGCGCAACGCCAGCTCGGCCGCGCAGAGCAACAGCGCACCGCCGTCGAGGACCGGGATGGGCAGCAGGTTCATCAGCGCCAGGTTGGCCGAGAGGATCGCGATCAAGGCGAGGAACGGCCCCGTGCCCTCTTGCGCGACTTGACCGGTGAGCTGGGCGACACCCAGCACGCCGGCGACGTTCTCGGTTCCCTGTCCTGCCAAAACGACCTTGGTGATGCCCTGCACGGAGTCCACGATCGCCTGCCACGTCTTTCCGAAAGCCCTCTCGACGATCTGAGTTGGCGGAAGCGCCTGGTGGAACGGCTCCAGGCTCTTGATGCCGAGCAGGCCGATCGTCTTGCCGTCTTCCTGGACTGCAGCAAGGCGCGGGAAGAGATCAAGCGAACGGCCATCTCGCTCGACCGTGAAGCGCAGCGTCTTATCCGGATTGGCCCGCAGCCCTGGGCGCATGTCCTCAAATGCTGCGATACCCCTGCCGTCCATGGTCAACACCTTGTCGCCGACATGGAAGCCGGCGCGGTCTGCAGCGCTGCCGGCGGCGACGGTGCTGGCGATCGGGAGGAAGCCTGGCGCGCCGTATAGGCCCAGCAGCAGGGCGAACACGCCGACGGCGAGGGCGATGTTGGCGGCAGGTCCGGCCGCGATGATGGCCATGCGCGCCAAGGGCGCCTTGCCCGCGTAGGAGCCTGGGCCGGCCGCGTCCTTCTCGCCCTCGAAGCCGACGTAGCCGCCAAGAGGCAGGAGGGAGAGGGTCCAGACAGTGCCGCTTGCGTCAATTCGACGCGCAACGACAGGACCGAAGCCGATGGTAAACCGCCGCACCCGCACGCCAAGGAAGCGTGCTGCCACGAAGTGCCCCATCTCGTGGCAGACGATCAGGAGGTTGCCCACAAGCAACACGGCCGCGGCCGCACGGAAAACGGAAAGGATGTCGGGCATGCGGCCTCCTGGGAAGGCCGCTCCGCCTTCGCCGGATCAGGGAAGGGAGATAAAGCGCTAGGTTAGAACGTGCCGGGCGGCGCGTAGCGGCTTCCGCCGGATGCCCCGGACGCCCAAGGGGCAAACTCGTATTCCGGGCGGTCGGATTGGGAAGCCGGTTCCGTGGGCTTGATGATGGTGCCGTCGCGGTTGAACGCCGGGGGTGTCCAGGTGGCATTGGCCTCGCCATAGGCGGCGTAAGGATTGTAGAGCGGGTTACGGACGGGCGGCGCTGGAGGAGCGCTATAGTCTTTGGCGGACTTGACGTTGGGGCTGCCTGAGCAGGCGGCAAGGCCGAGGAGAAGCAGGAGAAAGCAGACAAGGATGCGACGCATCGAAGGTCTCCAATGAGTGGAGCCTATAATACGTCGTCATCCTGCAAACGGGTCGCCGAAACGGCGGAAGCTCACTCAAAGTCTTCGGGATGCTTCTCGCGATACATAGCACGCTCCACGTCGAGCAAGCCGCGAACCATCTGGAGTTCCTGGCGAAGTTGCCGCACCTGCGCTGCCGAAGACTCGCTCGTCGCGGTCAGCTCCGCGATCTGCAAGTCTTTGCCGTTCAATGCCCTGTCTTGAACGTCCGCAAGCCGATTGGCGTCATGCAGCAGCCGGTTGTACTGATTCACCAGGTTGTTGTATTGGTTACGCCAGGCGGCGTCGTTCAGCGCAAGTGAGTTGTCCGCGCGATTTCGGTCCCACGTATCCAGAGTGCGGTAAAGGGCTAACTGCTCAGACAGCGCCCACGAACCGGTTGAACCAAACATTTTAAATGTCCTTCTCTCTCGGCTCGGAGTCCGTGGTAGCCCGTAAGGTGCTGTCCATTCCAGAAGCTTCGGCAGCTTCCGTCGCGGCGCCAGCGCCTGCCGGCCCAGAAATATAACCTGCCGGCCCTCGGGACAATGCTTTTACGCTACCCGCCAACCGGTCCGAACCCGCCTGGATCGCCTTTGCCGAGGTCTGGGCAACTGATCCCCCGACCGCCCAAGCCGCCTGCTGCTGGAAGGCGTCCATGTCGACGCGGTTGGCCGAGGTGAAGCCGATCAGCCGCGGCAAATGATGGGGCAGCAAAGTAACCATGCGGAAGGACATCAGCGCTGCCACCACATGCGTCATGACGAAGATCGAGAGCAGCACGACCAGGCCGATGAAGTTGGTCACGATCCAGCCGTTCTGCAGCACGAAGCCTACGGCAATGCCGAATGACTGCCGAATCAGCCAGCTCATGCAGTCGAAAACGAAGTAGCCCATGAACAGGCCGATCACCATCAAGGTCGGCCGGAACACGACGTTGAACAGCAGGCCCCACCCCTCTACAGCGCGGCCGTGCAGCCCGTCGCCGCCGACGGTCATGTGGGCCAGCATCCACAGCGGGACTGCGATCATGGCTTCACAGACGAGGATAATCCACCCGGCCACACCTGCCATCCAGATGACGTAGGGGATCATCGGCAGCACGTAGGCGATGATGATGCCGGGGATCAGCAATGCCAGCAGAGCGGCGAAGATCGGCGCCCCAAAGAAGCTCATGATGGCGTGGCCGGCCACGGTCGCCGCGGCGCCGCCGAAGTTGCCGGTGAAAAATTGCCAGATAGCGCCGCCGGTCGAGGTGGTGGCAGAAGCGAGCAGCCCGGCCACGCCCATAGCCGCCAGGCTCATGTTCATCAGCTTCTGGCCCATGGACATCAGCCCGCCGAACGGGTCGGTCCAGATCTGGGCCTGCGGCAGGAGAAAGCCCGCGATCGCCTGGAACGCGGCGTTGGTCAGGTTTAGCTTGTTGAACAGCTGGTCGAGCACGTTTGGGCCTTGGGCATCGCTTTTCGCGTCGGCGAGAGTGTAAGGCGTCCCATTCGGCGTCCTGGTGGCATCCGATGACTGCACTGTGGCGTCCAGCGTGGTCATGAACTGCGTCGCTGCTGTTTCAAGCGGCGCGAGGTCCATGCTGAGGCCATAGGGAATGCCGTCGTAAGTTGCCGAAGTCGTAATGGGGGTCGCGTTCAACAAGGAAAGCGTCGATGCGTTCAGCTTGGCGATCTCCAGGTAGTACGCTCCGGCTGCGGTCCAGCCGAGCGTCGATTGCTGCACCTGGTTCTTAAGCAGGTCGCTTTGGCCGTTGCGCGCCGCCGTCGCGTTTGCAGCGACAGCGCGGTTCAGTTGAGATGCAATGGAAGTTGCTGCTGCAGCCAGGTTCTGGGTGTAGACCTGGATGGCGTTCGTGTAGATGCCCTGCAAGGGGGCGAGCGATGCGGCGGTTTTGTTTTGCCAAAGACCTTGGGCAACTTGGCCAACTTTCGGCCGGATCGTGTTGATCACGTTGGTTAGTGCAGCCGCTTGGACGGCGGCCATGTCGACCGAGACACCGGCGATCTGCTGTGCCCCGCCCATGGCGCCCGCAAGACTGACCGTGCCGCAGGCGGGGTTACCCGATTCATCACCCTGCGAGAGAGAATAGCGGTAGGTGATGTAGCTCGAGTTGAGGCCTGGTGCGCCGGGGCTGGTTTGCCCGGTCATCGCCGTAGGGCTCGGAATCAGAGGCTGGTTGATTTCGATGTTCCCAGCTTGGTTCACCAGCGCCATGCACAGCTCGCTGGCGATCAGGCCTGATACGATTGACTGGGTGCCAGGAATCATCGGTGTCGCGATCACCGCGGCGTCGGGTCCCACGGCCTGGATGGCGTTGGCATAGACGGCCTTGGCCATGCCGACGCCCGTCATGGCAGCTTGCATCACCAGTGCCTGCCCCGCCGAGAAGCCGCCGCCGAGCGGGAACATCATGATGCCCGCAAAGCCGACGCGCACGACGAACATCCAGCTCTGGCCTTGGCCGAGCACCCGCGCGCTCTCGGCGGCGCGGTGGATGTTCATGATAGTGGTGTAGACGACGAACGCGCAGGCGATGGCGCCGACAAAGCCGGTGAACTGGCCGACTATCTGCTGAATGACGGTCGTTTCCTGCCCCGGCGACGTGCCAGGCGAGGCGGTCGTGCCACCGATGGGGAAAAGGGATTGGATGACCTGAGCGGCCCAGTCATTGCCTGGGTTTAGCGCCGCCCAGCTGACGTTATACGGGTTGGTCGCTTGTGCGAAAGCGGGGTCCGCCATTGCAGCGGCCGCTACCACGACTACGAAAAACAGAAGCCAGGACTTGCGCATGACGGGCCTCGCTGGAGTAACCCGGAGAGCCTGTCATGCGGCGTTGCAAACGGCGTAGTTATGGACCTGGAGAGGGCGATGAGGACGCGCCGGGGGAGGGCGACCGGGAGAAGGCGGATTTCACCGCGTCGACGGCGCGCTGCAGAAGCTCGCCGGCTTGCTTGGCAAGGTCTTCCATCATGTTGCGCCCTTCGGTCTTGCTTGGGGTTGCGGCGGCGGCCTTGCCTATCTCCGCGTCCATCTCGGTCAGCCGTTGGGTGAACGCCGTGGCATCCGGCCGGCGCGCGAGGATGGGCTCGATCTCGGTGCGGGTTTTCCCGTAGGCGGCAAGGGCTCCAGCCGCCTTCTCATACGAGGCGGCGAAGCCGGCGTCGTCGGACAGGGCATTACCGAACTGCTTGCGCAAGTCGGCATAGCGGCCACCATCGCGCATCTCAGAGAGCACCTGGGGCAGGCCGCCGGGTTCGGCTCTGGCCGCCGCCTGGATTTTGCCCATGACAGATGCGCCCTCGGTGTTGGTGAAACCCTGCAGGGCTTCCAGCGCTGTCCGCCCCCGCCGCTCGGCTGAGGCAAGGGTCTGGTCGTCGCCTTGCATTTGGGCCCGCCGTTCATTGGCAGCAATCCGGTCGGCGACCGGCGTTGCCGGCGGCTCCCATGGCGGCTGCGCCTGTCTGGCGTCCGGCCGCATGGCGCGAAGCAGCGTGTCCAGCACCGAACTTTGGGCCGTCACCTGACCCTGGTTATTACCATTTTGGTATGCGTTTCCATTCTGGTTGCCATTAACCCTTGTCCCGTTGGGCGAGCCTCCGGGTCCGCCAGGGCCGTCGTGGCCGTCGCGAGGTCCGATAGGCGGACCATTAGGGGACCGATTGTCGGCATCGGGGCCTCCCGTAGCGGGCGCCCGGGCATTAACTTCCACATCGGCGGCCCGCGGCGTTAGCCGCGCCCGACCCTCCAGCACATCGATTCTGTTGCCGATTTCTGGGGTGCTTTGATCAACGTGTCTGCCAATGTCGCGACCGATATCCCGGATGTGGGCCACGAGGTTCCGGTCTTGGATAGATCCCGTCGCTTCCATTAAAGTCTGCACCCGCTCGTTCGTCAGTCCGACCGCCGATCCAGCGAGTTGCGTCATCTCGTTTCGAAGAGCAGAGGCGAGTTCCAGCCGACCCAAGGGACTTTTTTCGAGGTCTTGCAGCGCATAGGCGACTTCGTGGCGAAAACCCACCTTTGACCGTTGCTCAGGATCAGCACCCCGCTGGCTCAGGTTTTGTAGCGTCTTGGCGAGGCTTGAATCTGCAGGTGCGATCATCGGCGCCAACCGCTCCAAGCGGTCGAGCAGCTCGCGCATCGGGTCCTTCTCGTTCGTCGCTGGCTTGCCTTGGGCCTCCGACCTGGCCGCGGCCTCCGACTTTTCCGTGCTGTCAACTCGGCCTGATCGTGCCGCCCCGGCTGGCTCGTCAACCTTGGCGGACGGCTGCGCTGGTGGGGGCGCTGGCGGAGGCGGCGTGAGGCTGACTGGCTGGATCAAAGGCGGCTCGTTATTGGGCGCCATGGCCATCGATGTTCTCCTCGGGGTCCGTGTCTGGGGTCAGTTCGACACCATCGAGGGCGTCGACATTTTCGAGGTTGGCAGGAAATTGCGGTCGGTTTCCGCAGCCAGCTGCGTCGCGCTGATCGTGGCGTGCTGCAGGCTCATCTTGTAGGTTTGGAACAGCAGGTAGTTGTTCAGCGCCAGCTCGAGCGCTATCTCACGCTGCACCGCTGCCGGAGGCATGTTCTGCAACGCTGCATGCCAGCCGACATCGCTCACCCGGCGCTCCGCCTCGATCTGAAGGACCTGCATCCACGATCCGTTGCCGCTAGCCGGCACGGTCAGGCCCATGTTCTGCATGTATCGGGTTTGCGACGCCGTCAGCGGTATCGACGGGACCTGCATGCCGATCTCGTTGTCGACGAAGGTTTGCGACAGCGACATGCGCGCGTTGTAGCTGTGCCGCCGCACCGCCGCGTCTTGGCCCGTGACCGAGGCGAGCTGGTCGCCGCGCAGGGCGGCGGGGGCCACAGGTTGGATCAGGTTTATGGCGACGTCCTTCGCGGTATTGACGCCGGCCTGGTCGGCATAGACGCCGCTGCTGAAAAGATTCGAGGCTTTCTGATCGGCGTCAGGGGCAGCGCTGATGCCGTTGGGGCAAAGGTTTGCCGCCAAGTCGTCGGTGTTGCAGTAGAGCCCAAGGTGCTCGCGGGACATTGAGGCCACACCTTGCGCTTGCCCGAAGTGCGACGGCATGTTGGGTCCGGCCTCGCCGCGCGAGTCGTGCACCGCGGCGATGGCTTGGGCTACCCCAAAGGATTGAACGGAGGCAGATTGCGTGCTGACGCCGCCATCGATTGCAGCACAATGCGTCGGACTGGCGGTCTGCTCGTCGCGGATCTGGGCGTTGCGCATGTCGCGGGAGAACCTCGCATTGGCGGTGTTCGATGCGTCGGCGATCCCCTGGATCGCCCCGATCTGCGCCTTCGAGTAGTTCGCGCTTTGCGTGAAGCCCTCCACCAGCAGCGTGTTGGTATCGCCGTAGGTGTTGGTGCCGAGGGCGGTATTCACCGCCTTCATCGTGTTGCTCATCGTCTGCTGCACCGTCTGCATGGCCGTGATCGCGTCTAGGATGCCCGTCTCGGCGGCGACGCTCTTGACGAGCTGGGCAATCGCAGCGACGTCGATCGTGGCCCACTGAGCATAGGCGCGCGGAGCGTTCAACAGCACCGCGCCGAGCGCCATGCCGAGCGCGGTCGTGGCGACGAGTGAGGACCTTTTCATGGGAGTTCTCCTCAAAAGAGTCCGGGTGGGAGATTGGTGGGCTGCGGGTAGCCGGTCGGTGGCAAGCCCTGCCCATGGATGTAGAGACCGCTGCCGGAGCCTGCCCCTAAGCCGATCGAGCCGATGGGTGGACCGCCGCCGCCGAACGAGAGTTTCGGACACGACAGGCCGCCACCCAGGCCGCCGAAGCCGAAGTCGAACCCGGTCAGGGTCAGGCCGCACTGCGCATTGCCAGTAAGTGAGTTCCATTCGTTCTTGACGAGGTTGCAGATCTTCATCTCGACGGCGTTCAGCAGGTTGGTCGGATTGAGCAAGTTCGTGACGACGTTCAATCCGATCCCGTTGAAGAAACCGCCCAGGCAGGTCATCGTCGTCACTGAAAGCGGCGGGTTGATGCTCTGATCGTCCGCCCCAACCCTGGCGGTGATCCCATTTGCCGCGGCCTGAGTGAGCGCCGTGCAGCCGACGCTGCCGGTGGTCGTGGTGGCGGCTTGGCTCCAGGCCGGTCCAGAAAGGGTCACAGCCGGTAGCCCAACGACGAGGGCCAATATGGCAAGGCGGGTCATGCGAGGGGCTCCTTCACGCTAACGCAGGCGAGTTCGAGGGCGGCGATTCGATCGGGCGCGAACATGCGGCGCACCGTGGCGGCGCGGGTGACCGCCTCAATCGTCGCGCGCAACGCCGTGGCGCCGGCATCCTGGCCGTGGGTGAGGCTGGCGATGACGTCGTGACAGTCGGGCAGGTCCACTTCGGCCAGCCAGTGCAGGAGTCGCAGGGTGCGCGCGGCGCCAAGTTGCGCCATGGCGGTCCGCATCTCCGTCAGCAGCAGGTCCTCGCGGAGCGCGTCGCGAAGCCGCCTCAGGTCGATCGGCAATAGCCCATCGAGCGCTGCGCCGAGCGCGATGAGCTGAGCGGATGCCTGGCCTTCTGTCTCGATGGGCCGGACTGCCGGCGGCCACGCCGTCCCGTCGATGGGGCGGAGATCGGCCAGCCAGCCCGTGACCGCCTGCTGTTCAAGGTTCGGCATCCAATGCTCCGCCACTCCTACGGGCGGGACTTTGGCGGACGTTGCTGCAAACGGCGGGGCAATTTGCAGCGGTCATTCCCGGATCTGGACCCCCATGTACGTCATCACGAGCCGGAGTCCGAGAGGGTGGACAGCACGGGAGAGCACCCGATTCCAGCCCTGGCCGCCCTTCCAATCAACCAGTGCATCCGGACTTGCGCCGGGTCCGTATGTCACCTTGACGGCAGGGGGAACGATCTGGCGGATGGCAAAGCGAAGAGGAACCTGGTCGCCAAAGCCTTCAGCAACTTTGAACCGAGGTTCCTCGGCATCAGTTTGGCCGGTTTCGGCCGCGTCGCTGGGCTTAGCCGCGTCGCTTGAGACCGAGGCCGAGTTGGCCGCCGGTGCGATTTGCGCCGCAGGGGCGGGTGGCCCGGAGCCGGCCACCACGAAATCTGCCCGCGCAGCGGGCGCGCCAAGCGGGACCAGGACTAAAATTGTTATGACACATCGGCGCATTTTGGCCCTCGAGGTCTCTGAGGGAAAATTATCACCCGTGCCCTTGCAAACGGGGATTGCGGCACGGGTCCGCAACGCGGGATAAAGCACTTTCAAGTCGCACCGTCCTCGGCGAGGACTCCTGCGGCCCCTATGGTTGAACAAGGATCGCGTCTGAATGATAAAGCCACCTCGCACCGCAGAAACGGCGTCCGCGAGCATCGACCATGTCTTAGCAACCGTGGCGGCGCGTCTCAGAAACGCGCGAAAGCAGCGCAAATTGACTCAGAAGCAGCTCGCCGAGAAGGCCGGCTTGCAATATTCCTATGTATACGAGATTGAGACTGGCAAAACCAACATTACTCTCCGCACACTCATCGCTCTAGCGGAAGCGCTTCATATCGACGTCCCCACCTTGTTTCCCGTCACGGACTCACTTGCCTCGTCAACAAGCGCTGACGAGGTATTGCATGCCTTCATGGACAAGGCTCTTTCCGTCTTGCAGGACTGCGAGAGATTAGATGCCGAACGCCAACAACAGAATTCGGGCTTACTCTCCGACCTAAAATCGATAATGCATTTGCGTACAACGGTTGAAACGCCAGCCCCACCTGTGAAAGAGTCGGAGGATCCTCCGGGATATCTACCCAAGGCTAAGGGTGGTGATGGCAAGCGAGCGGACCGCTCCGAGAAATCTGGCTAGAGTATGTCTTTTCTCGATTGACAATCGGGTTTTAACCCGTAAACCTCGCCGGTGTTTCATCCGGAGAGGTCAATGTCGGCACGATCGGCAGCGGCGGTAGCGGTTCAACAGGCCCCAACGGTCGGGACCAGCCTGCTTCTTGCGATCGCCGCCGCCATCGTCTGCCCGTTCGACGGCGTGCTGTCGGGGATGATCCAAGCCGGACTCGGCATGGACGCCATCTGTGCCTATCTCGGCCTGTCCCGCGCCACCCTTGGATATAATCTCCTTCGCCTCGATCTCCCCACACCGCACGACCGGCCGCGCCGCAAAGGCGGGCGTCGGGCTTGGACGGACGAGGAGCTGCGTTGTGCGATCTACTGGCGCTCTCTCGGAGTCCATCCGGAATCGATCGGCTTGGTGTCCGCTCGCTCGGCCAATGCCGTCCGTTCAAAAATGCGCCGAATTGGCGTGCCCCCGCCCGATCGTCGGACGCTCCACAAGGTAGACACGGCTACGCTTGATCGCACGCAACCAAGCTTCGCTTTTCCACTCGCACCCGATGAGTGTCCTCGCGGTCAAGCGATTGATCCGCAACTTGGGGGCAATGTCGTCACGATCGTTCCTGCCGGGCAAAAGGACGTTTCGCCGGCAAGTCCGACAGCGCCGACGAAGAAAGCCTCCCGGAAAGGCCGAAAGGTTGTGCCCGGTCAACGCGACCTGACCCTGCTGAGCATTGTGCCGGCCAGCAAGCCCGAGCCCGTGGCCTCTCCCGAGGTGACCACGGCCACCGCCGATGCGGAGAAAACACCCGAGGCGCCCATCGCGGCTTGCGAGGCGAGCGGCGGTCACGAAAACCCCCGGGTGTTAGGTCCTGCCGGTCTCATCGACCACTACAAGGTCGTCGGCAGTGTGCGTCTCCCGGATACCAATAAGGCCTTTCTGACGTGGATGACCCTGCTTTACCTCGGCGGGATGCACTATAAGGCGATAGCGTCGTACCTTGGCCGGACGCCATCCTCGGTGCAGGCAACCCTGTATCGCATGCAGATCCCGCGCGATACGAACCGCAGCCGCTTCAGCTGGACCTGTGACCTGGAATGCGCCGTCGCTCAGATGAAAGCATGGAACTTCGACCTGTTCGACTGCAGAGCCAATCCCGAGCTTGCCGAGGGGAAACGGCCGTGGTTCTGGCGCCGCAAGGGCGATGCGGCGAATCGCAAGCGCCGTTGCTCGCGGCTCAAGAACAATGAGCTCGACGAGTGGTCGAAGTACAAAGGCGGTCATTCAGTCGAGATCATGACGCGCGCAAAATTGGAGGCGCAACGCGGTCTTTTGAATACTGGAACCGGCACTAAACAGCCCGCCCGTTTGCAAGCATCCATGCAAGGATCCCTGCCGATCCAGCAAGGACCTGCCAATGAGCAATTCACGTTCCGCGGTCGCGCGCCGGCTGTCCGATCCGGACTTCCAGGGAACGCTCGTGACCAGATGCCTTGGGCTTACCCTCGGAATGGGAGCGCTGCTCGGCCTGTCGCTCGTCCATGACGCGTATCTTTGGACCCATCCAGTCAGGCCGTTGTTTTTCATTTCCGATGGCAAAGGCTTCACGCGGCCGATGTCCCCGGTGGACAGCCCGATTGTCGATGACACGGAACTGCTGCAGTGGACCGTTCAGGCTGCAATTGCGCCCTACAACGTCGATTACTGGAACTACGCGAAGGAGCTCAACATAGCGAGCCGCAAGTTCACCTTGCGCGGCTGGAACACGTTCGCCGGAAGCTATGTCGGCCAGGGCAATTTCGACGAACTCAAGCGCGCCCGCCTGTTGTGCCATGCGCAAACCCAACGTGCCGCCCTGATCCATCAGACCAGCCTCGTGCAGGGCGCGCTCGCCTACACCATCGAAGTTCCCATCGTGCAAACCTGCGAAAACGTCAACCAAGTCTCCACCAATAATTTATTGGTGACCGCGGTCGTCGTTCGCACGAACACGGACGACCATCCGGACGGGCTGGCGATCGACCAGCTTGTTGCGGCCAACGCCCACTAGCGAGCCGGTAGGAGGAGGTGGTTATGCGGAGAGTTCCTGTGGCGTTCGTCGTTTTGTCCGCAGGGTCGAGCCCGGCCGCCTTTGCTCAATCGCCTTCGCTTTTGCCGCTCGGCGCCGGTCAGCGTCTAGGTGGTGCCCGTGGCTCCGATTGGATCAGCGACGCGGCCGGCAGGCTGGGCGGCGTCGATATCTCCTGTTTCGTCGCGATCAACCTTATCTAGCAACCGGAGGCTTCCTTGCGCATCGCGCCTTACGTCATGGCTTGCATGGCCGGGCTCGCCTGGGCGGCTCCCGCATGGAGCCAAACTCCTGGCCAGCCGAACGCGCCCGGTGGTGCGGCGCGCGACGCGCCGCCGGCCGCTGATACGCCGGCGGCGAGGGCGTCGCGTGATGCGATCCCGCTCACTCCCGACATGATCGAGGACCTTTCGCGGCGATATCGCGCTCAACAGCAGGCGATCGAGCAAGGCGCGACCGAGCTGGCCGCGCCGATAAATCGCCAGGTCAACGTCAGCTTCGCGCCGGGATCTGCGACAAGCATCATCAACACCGTCAAGGGCTACCCGACCGCTGTGAGCTTTTTCGACAGCACTGGACAGCCTTGGCCGATCCAGTGGGACACCAACAGCAACCCCGCGGCGATCGCGGGCGGTTCCAACTGCAACGCGCCGACCAACACCGGCGGACCCTCGGTCGCCGCCATCGGGTTCTACGTCTGCACGCCGAGCAAGGGCAGCAATGTGCTGGAGATCACGCCGATCTCGATCAGCCCGCGCGGTGGCCTGGTTGTCTCTCTCGAGGGCGCGCCAAAGCCGATCACCTTCCTGCTGCTCTCGGGCGGCGGGCGGTTTGACTCCAGCCTAAGCATCCACGTCGCCGACCGCGGACCGCATGCCAAGGTTGAGATCATGACCCGGTCGGGCGCGCCGGACACCGGTGCGCCGTTCTTGACGGCGATGCTGAGTGGCGTGCCGCCGGCCGATGCGGCGCCGCTTTCCGTCGCGGGCGTGTCGCCGGAGGGGATGCGGGCCTGGCGGCTAGGCCGCAACGTCTACCTGCGCACCCGCTACACGTTGCTGTCGCCTGAGTGGACGGCTTCCATGGCAGAGGCGGGGACGACCGTCTATGCCATCCCGAACACTCCCGTCGTCCTGCTTTCCGTTGATGGCCGCACCGTTTCGGCCGAGCTGAAGGACTGACCGCCATGTCCGGTGTTGTTTCCGACGCCCTCGCGTTCTTCCGGCGCGCCCCGAAGCTCTCGTCCGGAGGCGTTTTCAACGCGTCCGGCCGGGCCGGGCCGCGGCGCTTGGCCGCGTTCGTGCTCACAGCGATGGCTGTGCTGGCGATCATCCTCTTTGTGGTATTCTCAGGCCGCGAACTGCCGGCCGTTTCACGCGATGCCCGGCTTCAGCACATCGATCCGCTGCCCGGCGGCCTGCACAGCACGCCCGAGCAGGACGCGCTGGCGCTGTCGGTCGCGGACATTCAGGCATCTCGCGCCATGCAGAAGGGCGTTTCCTATACGCCCGCCATGGCGCCCAGCCAGCCGGCCCAGCCGCTGCCGCCGCCGGCCGAACCGGTGCCGGCGCCGGCAGCGGCACCCGCACCCGCCCCACAGACACCGCGCTTTGTTGGGCGTCCCGCGCGGCCGGCGCCCCATATCGCGCCGGTCGTGGCTGAGGGCTTTCCGGCGCCCGCGCGAGCGGGGGCGCTCGATTCCACCCCTGAACCTCAGCTGCGACCGACGGCTGTCGCTGCGACCGCAGCCGATACGCAAGCCCAGCAGCAGTCTTACCAAAATCAGATCAACAACCTGTTTTCGCAGTGGGGCGGGCGCATGCCCCGCACCGACGTCGTGCTGCCGGCGGCCCCGTCCGACGGCGACGGTCCGGACGGAACCGCCACCTCGTCCTCGCCGGGCGTCAGCACCCGCACCCGGGGCGCAAGCGCGGCGGCCCCCGTAGTGAGCCGCGGCGAAGATCCAGGGCGCGTTCTCGTGCCTGCAGGGCGCGGCGTCTACGCGCATCCTGTGCTGGCCCTCAATTCGGACGCGTCGAGTCCGGCCGTGTTTCAGGCCGATAGCGGCCCCCTGGCTGGCGACCGCATGATCGGCACGTTTGCCAAGCAGTCGAACCGCCTGGTGATCCACATCAGCAGCATCATTCATCAAGGCCAGCCGATCTCCTGCGACGGTGTGGTGGTCGCGCCCGACACGATGGAGGCGGGTGTCGCCTCAGGTGTGGATGAACATTATGCCTCCCGCTTTTTGCTTCCGGCGGCTGCCGCGTTTGTCGCCGGGTTGGGACAGGCCATCGAGCAGACATCGAATAACGTTGCGGTGCTGAGTCCATTTGGCGGCGCCACCACCACCAATCATCTCAATATCCGGCAGCAGCTCGGCGTTGCCGCGGGAGCCGCCTCCGCTCAAGTCGGCGCGGTCCTCAATCAGGAAGCGCCGAAAGGGCCGACGATCTCTCTCGAACCGAACGTCGCAGTCGGCATCATGTTCTTGTCGAACGTCGTCGATCATCGGAGCTGATCGCGTGCAAAAAGGGCCGCCGTTCGCACGCCGTCGCGGCAGGGTGGCGGCAAGGTCCTAAGCCCGGAGGTTTCCATGGACATGCATGTTGCCGCCCCTCCAGACATCGAGCCCGGCACGGCCGGGATGAGCGCCCGCCTCCCAGGCGAAACGCACGAACCCGCTGAGCCGGCCGGTGACCTGGAGGTGGGCGAGCACCTGCCATCCTCAGTCGCAAAACCAAGTCGTCGACGGCGCAAAGCGCTGCTCGCCGGGGCCGCTGTCGTGGCGGTCGCCCTCGCCGGCGGCGCTTTCTTTGTATCGCCGTACAACACGCTCTACCCGGTTCCGCGCCTGCAGGCCTCGGTCAACAGCGCCGCAACTGACGCCGCAGGTTACGCGCAGACCGCGCTGCGTCCGATCCTGGCGCCGGCTGCATCCCTGGCGAAAATCGCCGTCCCGCCCACGCCGCCCGCCACCCGCGGCGTCTACACGCCGAAGCCTCGCGATCAGCAAGTCGCCGAGCTCCGGTTGCTTCATCCCCGTGCCAACGATCCGAGCGGCCAAGCAGCCGAGCCAGGCGCCGACGGGCGTCCGGTGAAGCCGGCGGCTGATCATGCAGCTGCAAAGCCCGTCCCGGCCGTGACCGTGCCCGCCAACCCTGACACGCCGAGCGGCTACGTCCCTCGGGAGCCAGGATCGCCCTCGGCGCCTCAGCCCGCTGCCGCAGCGTCAGCCCCGGCCGCCCCAGTGGCCGCCGGCCCAAATGACGCCACGGCGTTGATTGTCCCCACGCTTCCGAGGAACCCGGCCGCAACCCTGGACACCCAAGCCGCACCGAGGCCAGCAGCCGTGCCGCCGCCCGCCGAAGCGGCTCGCGTCAGCGCCACGCCAGTCGGCATCCCGGCACCCGCGCCGATGGCTGACACCATGGCTGCGGCGGCGGGTTTGCGCCCTAGCCCGATGACCCCACCGGAGCAGGTTCAGGTGCTCAACCTCGTGACCGAGATGGCCGCGGTGGTGAAGGATCTGCGCAAGCAGCAAGCCCAGCTCCGCGCCGATCTCGGGAAGTCTTCGGCGGACGTCACGGCCCATCTTACCGACTACGAGCGCCGTCTCGCATTCGCCGAGGCGAGGAGCGCGGTGAGCGCGGCTGAGGACACAACCGGCAACGTCCCGCCGAGGCCCGTCGCGCCCGTCCCTGATCCGGCGGCGGCCATCTTGAAGCCGTTGCCCGTCATGGCGGCACGCCCGGTTGCTGTCGTGCCGTCACCCGTCGTCCCTTCCGCAGCGAAAGTCTACCGCGTGCAGGCGGCCTCTCCTGGCCTGGCGTTGCTTGCCCAGGTGGATCGAGGCGGCGGAGATGGCGCGCAGATGCAGGTGGTGGTCGGCGACAACGTTCCCGATTACGGCCGGGTCAAATCCATTGCCCAGAAGGGCACGGCCTGGGTTGTAATGACGGAACACGGCGCAATCCAGTAGCGCGACAGGAAGCTGAACTATGCAGGGATTGGTCAATTTCACGACGGCGATTGCAGACAGCATTGCCGTCGCCCTACCTGCGCTTTGCTACCTCATGGCGTGCATCTGCTTCATGTTCGCCGGGTGGACCTTTCGAAGCTGGGCCTATCACAACCACCATCACCAACATCACTTTCATAACCGGCCGTGGGTGCCGTTCGTCTCTCTCATCTTGTCGGGCGTTTTCGCGTCATTCCCGCACTTCCTGAACATGGCCAATGTCAGCGCGGGCACGAACCTCGTGGCCTCGTTGACGAGCTATCAGGCCACGACACCGGGGAACGCGAACACTATTCTAGGCGCCACGCCGCAGAACACCGTCATCAACGTCGTCGCTCTTTTCCGATACTTCTTTGAAGCATTCGGGGCGGCTTGCGTGTGGTGGGCCATCGTGAGATGGCGCGCTATCGTCAACGGCCGCAACGAGGGGTCGCCGACGGCGTGCGCGGTGCAGTTCGCCTTCGGTGTGATGTGCATCAACATCCTGACCGTCGCCAACGGCGTCGTGGCTTTCTTCCAGACCGGCGGCTGATCCTCCGAAGCATCGGCTGGTCCGTCTCGCTGGCCGCGCACGTCTGACGACGCCCCGCTGCTGGCGGCCGGCGATGACGTGGATCGAGCGATTGGCGTGGCTCGTCTTACGCGCCTCCCTGCCAAAGTTACATGCCCGCAATTCGTGCCGGTGATTCCTCGCTCTGTTTGCACGGGCTTCGCCAATTCTGTGTCGAGAGGGGCTGTTCCCTCTTAACCAGGAGTCAGTAGCGTGAACCTCTCCTTCCACAACAAGCGTATACCGGCGGCTCTGGTCCGCCTGCACGATATCACTGCCCGTCGCGGCCGAGCGCTCGCGATCTCCGCCGTCGGAATGTCGGGCGTCCTTGGCTTTGCCGGCCAGGCGCTGGCGCAGGCCGCGTCCCCGGCGGGCGGCATCGGCGCCCAGATGAACCTCATGTCCGGCGAGGCAGTGAACGCCGGCGGCACGGCGTTTTCCATGGGCTGCTACATCGCCGCCGCCGTCTGCTTCTTCTTCGGCGTCTGGGCGGCCTGGCAGTCCCGCCAGCCGCAGAACCGCGAAACGGGCTATGTCGGGCGCGCGCTGGCCGGGCTCGTTCTGTGCGGCCTGTTCGCTTCGGCCGGCGTATGGATCAACAAGGCCTCGATCACCGCGTCCGGCGGCGCCGCCACGGTCACGGACAACCCGCAGATGGTGCAGTTCGGCGCGGGCGGCTAATCGCCTGCGCGCTGCCGCCAGGCGCGGGATCGCACGCCTGGCGGCAGCATCTTTCCCCAGCTCATGAGAATTCAAATGAACGATGCTTCCACAGCTTCTGTCGTTCCAGCCGCCGCTTCGGCGAGCGGTCTCAGTCGCCTCATCGCGCCGGGGTTGCTTTCCGCGTCCGTGCTGTATCTCGTGGCCACGACGGCGTCCTTTCGCGGCCCTGCGGACGCAAGCGCTGTGGTCGACGCCTTCCTTGCCGCGGCCCTTCCCTGCCTCGTCGTCATCATGCTTCTCTGGGCCTCTCGCCCGGCCGTGTTCCCGCAGCGCCGCCGGCGGCGCCTCGTCGCCGTGATGCTCCTGTCTTCCGCTGCCGCTTCGATCCTCCCGGTCTTGTTCGGGGCAGGCTGAGCATGGCTCTGCAGGCCATCACGCTGTCCATTGATCCCGCATTGTCCTACGACCCTGCGAAACCGTCAGGCAGCATCGTGGCCTGCGCCTTCTGCGGCGTTGCCGTGGGGCGATGGGCCGGGCGCGGGCAGATACCCCACGGCCTTCATAGTTTTGCACCAGCCTGCGCGCTCTGCAGCTTGCCGGAGCATCTCGAACGCCCACGCATCGATGAAGAGGCCGCCCTCGTCTGGCTTCCCGAGATCAGCCAGCCCGCACTCAACGCGACGATGCGCGAGATCCACGTCTGCCTGCAGGCGCTTGGCGAGGACGTCCATGCCGAAGCCGTCTTCCGCAAACGCGAGACCGCGCTCACCAACCTCTATTACGCGCGCGCCATCCTTGCCGATCGCCGCGAGGCGGCAGAGGCCCGTGTCGGGACGGCTTCGCCCCGCGAGCTCGGCCTGGCGATGCTGGAACTTTCTTCTGCCGCTTATGCCCGTCGCGGCGCGTTGTTGGATGGCCTTCGGCTGCTGCCGCTCGGACGGTTTTTCGAGGGCGACGAAGACGTTTACCCGGAGATCGTCGGCTTCTGGCGCGAACCCGCCAACACGATCGCATCCAGCAGTTTGAACGGAGCCCGGTGATGCTCGCCGCCCTCGCCCGCTCGCTCGCCAGCATGTCGCTCGCACTTAAACAGCCGCTGCAATCCTTCTGCGAGCTGGAGACAGCGCACGGCGACGCGCTCGTCACGAAAGCCGGTCACTATGTCACCTGGCTGCGCGTCGACGGCATGCAGAAGATGGGCGAACGCAAAGATTTCGCGCGGATCACCGATGCGATGCGCCTCGACCTGTCTGGTGCCCTCGAGGCGCAGGGACATGCGATCGTCGGCTGGTACATATCCGATCCCGACGCCGCATTGGTCGAGTTGAATAATATCAATCTCAGGTCATGCCGCTCAGTCGCCCGCGAGGCAGGCCTGAACTTCGACGACATCCTCGACGAACGTGCGCAGCTCTGGCCGAGCCTGATGCGCTGGGAGGCCGCTTATTTCGTCGTCTGGACGCGCACTACCGTCCTGACCAAGGAGGAACGCAAGCAGCTCAAGGCGGAATATGCCGCGAACGCGGCCAAGGCCGGACTGCTCGGCGAAACCCAGCGCTTCACCATGCGCAGCGAAATCATGTCGGCGCGGCACGGCGCGTTCACATCGCGTGTCCTGTCGGCGCTGCGAACGCACGACGTCGCCGCATCCATCTGCACGCCGCACGAGGCGCTGAAACTCGCGCGCGAGACGATGTATCGCGAGCTGTCCGGGTCGGACTGGCGCGCCATACTTCCGGGCGACAAGGTGATGGCGCGGTGCCCCGAGGACGACGTCAAGAAGCCGAAGGCGGATTGCGTGCTCTGGCCGCCGTTGCGCGATCAGCTGTTCTACGCCGACGCCGTCACACAAGGCGGCCAGCGCGTCGCCATTGGCGACAACATCTACGGCTGCGTGGACATGTGCATCGGGCCGGAAGATCCCAGGCCCTTCGTCGAACTGGCCGCGACCCTCGGACAGGATCGTATTCCCTGGCGCATGTCGGTTTTGATCGAGGGTGGCGGACGCGCCTCCATGCAGGTCAAGGACATCGGCGCATCTTTCCTCTCCATGTTCCCGGGCAATGCTGACCTCCGCCGCGCCTTCGCGTTCCTGCGCGAGCAACGGGAGACCGAGAACCACATCAGCACCAAGATGCGAGTGAGCTTCGCCACATGGGCGCCGCTGGAGGAACCGGCAAAGCTGCGCCGCCGCATGTCGGTGCTGTCGCAGCGGGTTGAGGGCTGGGGCAACGCCAAGGCCACGACGATCGTCGGCGATCCGCTCGAGGGCGTCATGGGCACCGTGCCCGGACTGGCCCTGGCGTCGACCGCCAATCCATCCCTCGCCTTGTTCGGCGACGCGCTCGTCATGCTGCCTTGGAACCTGACGGCGTCGCCGTGGGAGAGCGGCAGCGTCGTCTTCCGCCGTCCCGACGGAGGCATCTGGCCATACGACCCTGCGGGCGGCCGCAAGCGTCCCCTCGTCTGCGACGTGTTCGTCGCCCCGCCCGGCTCGGGCAAATCCGTGCTGGCCAACACCATCAACATCGGCCTCTGCCTGAGTTCGGCTGGCATGGGGACACAGGGCGCCAGGCTGCCGCTGATCGGCAAGGTCGACATTGGCCGCAGCGCCGAGGGGTTCGTGCAGCTCGTTCAGGAGGCGCTCGGCCCGGACCGTCGGCAGGAGGCGATCTTCGTCTCGATGCAGTTCGCCCCCGGCTTCGAGTTCAACATCTTCGACCTGCAGGTCGGGCTCGAATACCCGCTGCCGCTGGAACGCGCGTTCCTGCAAAACTTCCTCGCCCTCGCGACCACCCCGCCGAACCGCACGACACCGTTCGAGGGTGTGTCGCAGTTGATTGAGGCGGTGATCGACGAGGCCTACCGCCTCTGCGTGTCCGACGAGGGCGGCAAGCACTATCGTCGCGGCGTGGAGCCGGACGTCGATCGCGCCATCGAGCGTCATCGCATCGACCTGCATGCCGAGCGGCCGTTCTGGCGCGACGTGGTCAACGCGCTATGCGACTTGGGCGAATATCGCCTCGCCGAGCTCGCCCAGCGTCACGCCGTGCCGATCGTGCAGGACCTGATCAGCGCCGTTCGCACCGACCAGGTTCAAGACAGCTTCAAGGACCTGCGCGTGCAGGAAACTTCGGAATCCGCCCCACAGATCTTCGAGCGCTATGTCGAGGATCTGATCCGCCGCTTCCCGACCCTCAACGCGCCAACGCAGCTGGATTTTGGACCCGCGCGCATCATCGTCATCGACCTGCAGTCCGTGGCGCCGAAAGGCTCGGCCTCGGCACAGCGCCAGACCGAAATGATGTACTTGCTGGCGCGGCACATCTTGGCGCGCAATTTCTTCCTGCACCCCGAATACCTGCCGTTCGTGCCGGAACGGGTCTATGAATATCACAAGAAGCGTTTCAACGAGGTCAAGGAGACCACGAAGCGCCTGGACTACGATGAGTGGCATCGAACCGAAGGCAGCCCGTTGATCTGCGCGCAGGCCGAGCGCGACGTGCGCGAAGGCCGCAAGCACAACGTGCAGATCGGCTTCGCCAGCCAGCTTCTTGCGGACTTCAGCGACGGCATCTTGGCCCAATCCACGGGACGGTTCGTGTTGCGCGCCGGCGATCAGCGCGAAGTCGAAGATGTCGTCAAGCGCTTTGCCTTGTCGGAGGCGAGCGCCAAGATCGTGCGCTACCGGCTGACCGGCCCCAAGAAGACTGGTGCGCCGTTCCTGGCGCTGCTCTCGACCGATGGCGGTGCAGCCTATGAGCAGCTGCTCATCAACAGCCTCGGCCCGGTCGAGCTGTGGGCGCTTTCGACCACGCCGGGCGACACAAACCTGCGCAACCGGCTCTATGCGCGGGTCGGGTTCAGCGAAGGCCTGCGCCGCCTATCGAAAGTGTTTCCGGCGGGGTCGGCGATGGACGAGATCGAGCGGCGCACCAAGTCGCGGCTGCGCAAGGGCGACCTTCAGGAAAAGGTTGAATCGGGTGTCGTTGATGAGCTGGCAAACGAGCTGATCGACGGTTATGGACTCGGTTTGGTGCTGCGTCGCTTCGACGAACCGGAGAGCAAGCCCGTGCCGCAACCGATACCGATGGCGGCGGAGTAGGCGCCGCTCGCAAGGCGGCCGATCACACATGTTGCAGCACCGATGGAGACGCGCATGGCCATCTCGGACACGGGCCTTACCGCATTGACGGCACTCCTCCTGCTTAGCCTTTCACCAGGCGCCACCCAGGCCGAGACCCAGACCGACCTTGCTCAGTGTCGAGCCATCACTGGGTCCCCCGACCGCCTGGCCTGCTACGACAAGCTCGTGGATGCAGGAGAAGCAGTTCCCGTCGGAAAAGCGCCGAGCGGCTATAAAACGATCGGCATGACCGATCTCAAACTCGACCAGTCAAGGATGGCTGGCCATCGCATCGAAACCACAGGCACTCTGAACATGGCAGGCCAGGTCGGCTTGTTGGGTTCCGACAAGAAAGACTCGGCCCCGCTCCCTGTCGATATGGCGGCTGTCCCACGCGAGCAACGGCGCACCGTGCTGGAACGGTGCAGCGATGCGGGCTGCGCCGTGTTGATCCGCGGGACTGTCGGTCAGGTCCTCTCAATGCCGGGACTCCTGGCCGACACCATCGAGGTGCAATCGCACTGAGGTGCGCGTTGCGAGCGCGCCAAAGCCTGCACCCTTGAAAAATTCGCCCCTTCGCTTGGCGTCGACATCGTAATTATTGCAATGTTGCGGCTACCGCGCTATCTCGGGCTTCCGATCTTGAGCGCCCACCTGCTCTAATACTCCGCTGTCGGCGTAGCGGAACGGTACAAGCCCCCGGCAAACCGGGCCTCGCGAGAAGTGCGGGTTCGATCCCCGTCCAGGGTCTTTGATGTCCGCACCGATTGAACCCCACGAAAATCGTCCCGCCGTTTGCAAAACAGGTCCGTAGCTTCTGGCGCAGAACGGAGGTCCAGCATGGCGCGCCTGACACTGCATCCCGGAGGATTGTTGCTGATGCGTGCTGCTGCATGTCACCGGGTTCAGGCACACGGAGCAACCCCGTGATGCGTCTCAACCTGGCGGGCGCGCTCACGGCCGGCGCGTTGCTGTCAGGGTGCGCCTCGGTGACGCCGGTGCCGACCACGGTCGAGATGCCCGGGATGCCGAACCCGGAAGCTGCCTTGCAGCAAAGCATCCACCACGTCGATGCCGAGATGGCTGAGCTTGGCCAATTGACGCCATCATCGGCGCAAGTGGGCCAACCCCTGGTGCCGGAAGACTTGCGTCGCACGGTGACATTCGCCTGGAACGGGCCGCTCGACGCGGGGGTCGCCAAGCTGGCGGCGAGCATCGGTTACACCTTCTATACGACCGGACCGGCATCGCAGCAGCCGCTTGATGTGGCGATCCAGATCTCGGCCGTGCCCGTCTACCAAGTCTTTCAGGCGCTCGGCGAAGAAGCCGGAGCCCGGGCCACGGTGCAGCTCGATCCGCAGCATCACCAGGTTCAGGTGTTCCACCATGCATAGATCCCGGCTGCCCCTGCCCGCCCTCGTCACGGCGATCGCAGTCGGGAAACTGGCGCTTGCCGGTCGGAGTGACGTCATGGCGATCCATTGCAAGCGGCGCGCCCTGCTGGCCGCCGCGACCATTTTCGCAGCGCTGTCGGGTGCGCCCTCCGGTTGGGCGCAAGGAGTATTGACCTCCCCGCGCGTTCCGCCGGACCCGTCCCCGGCTCAGGTCGAACTGAACGTGCCCGACCTCGGGAACGCGCTCAACAAGCCGATCACCGGCGCACAGGAAGATCCGCTTGTGGTCGGCACGTCGCCGCCCCCCTCGCTGGAGGCGCTGCAGGCGATCCGGCCCGGCGACCAGAAGGGCGATGGCCTAGAGGCTGGGAGGGCGGACATGCTGCGCACCGCCGCGTTGACCTACGGCGCACAAGGCGGCCTCGCGGCGCGGTCGTTTGCGCTCAACGAGCTGCTGCGCCGCTACCAGGCGCAACTCGACAGCGCCTACGACTTCCACACCCTCGTGCTGCCGGTCAGCAGCGGCCAGACCTTGATGCGCCCGCCTGTCGTGTCGGCCGCCCAGATGGCCTTCGCACTCGGCGACGGCGGGCAAGTCGCCCGTGAGACATCGTGCATCTATCAGATCACCCGCGAGGCGCAGCTGGCGTCGACGCCGCCGAACTGGCGCATCTACCTCGTTCGGGCGTGGTCCGCTCCGGCCCGGCCGAATGACGGCGCGCTTCCGCGCACCAAGCAGGAGGCAGCCTTCTGGAATAAATGGGTGGCCGAGGGCTGGGGCCAGGGCGAGAAACAAGCCGTCGAGATCTTCCTCTCCGATCTCGGCCGCCTCGAGCGCGACATCGTGGGCATGGCCCGTTACCGCGTACTCCTGCGCGCCGGCCTCGTGGAGCAGCCCAAGGTCGCGTTCCAGAACCGGCATGTCGATGGCGGGCGCGACAGCCTGCACGTCGGCGATCAGACCATCCGCATCACCGATCAGCCGGGGCTGCAGGGCAACGCGCGGCGCTGGAAGCCCGGCGCTGGTTGCCCGCAGTAGCGCGCCGATGCTCGACAGCCTCCCCCCCGTCCCGGGCGCCCTCGCACAGCCCGCGCATCGTTGGCTGGAGGAGGGCACGCGTTTCGTGCACGAGCCCCGCAAGAGCGCGCCCGGGCTCGACTCCCTCCTCATCTGGGCGTTTCGATCCGGGGCGTCGCGGATCGGGTTTCAGCCTGGTCACTCAGTCTGGGTCCGCATCCACGGCCGCAATCATCGCGCGACACAAGCATCGCTCGACGATGGCGAGTTCTCGTCCATCGTCAACCATCTGTACGGTGCTGAGGGCATGGCCCGCCTGCAGCGCGGCAACGACTTCGATACGGCCTATGCCATCTCGCTCGACCGCTCGACCCGCTTACGGTTCCGCCTCAATGCGACACCGACCCGAACGTCGCGCCGCGACGGCGGCAACGTCGTCCTCCGCCCCATCCCGGATCTGCCGCCCTCGCTCGCCGATCAGCGAGTCGAACAGGGCATCCTCGACAACTACCTGCCCGGCGAGGGCATGGTCATCGTTGCCGGCGGCACCGGCTCGGGCAAATCGACGCTGATTGCTGGCATGACCGTCGCCAAGCTGACGGACCCGAACGGACACTACGACATCGTGGAGGGAGCGGCGCCCATCGAGTTCCTGCTGGAACGCGTGCGCGGCGCGACGTCCACCATGAACCAGACCGAGATCCCCCGCGACCTCGAGAGCTTCCCGTTGTTCATACGCGGCTGCATGCGCCGCGAGCCGACCGACATCATCGTCGGCGAATGCCGTGACAGCGAGACGATGAGTGCTGCGATCCAGGCGGCGATCTCCGGCCATCTCTTGACGACGACGATCCACGCCAACAACGTGCCGCTGACCCTGCAGCGCATGGCGAGCCTGTGCCCGGCCGATGAGCGCGCCAACTCGATTTCCGCCGTCGCGCAGTCGCTGCGCTTGGTCATCAACCAGCGGCTGGCGCCGACGGTTGACGGCCAGCGGACGGCCCTGCGTGAGTTCCTTGTCGTGGACAGGGCTCTCCGGGCCAAGTTCCTCGTCACCGATCCGCGTGAGTGGCCGTCGCTCACGCAAGAGGCCGTCGAGGTGGACGGACAGTCCTATGCCCAAGCGATTGACCGGGCGTTGTCCGAGGGGCGCATCTCCGAAGAGGTCGCGGAGACGCAGCGGGCGCGCACCGCATGATGTTCCTTGAACCCAGGGAGGTGCGCCATGTGGCGTAACACTGCGCAGCCCGTCCGTGTCGCCATGTTTGATGCACGGGCTCTTTTCCCGCTGTTGTCGTTCGTCGTTTACTGGAGCTGGTTCACCTTCTACGTGGCCGTGATCGGCGTCACGTTCTTCTCGCTCATCTCGTTCCTGGGCCTGACGCTGCCGTCGATGGTCCGGATGATCCGTCGCTTGGTTGTCGGTTCGACGCGTCCCGCGGTTCCGGTTTGGAAGCGCCGGAGGCTCGCATGAGCGCGCAGGCGCCGTCGGGCGTGAGTGTCGATACGGTCAGCCGCACGATGGAGGCGCTGCTGGTCCGGGAAGGACGGCCGGTGATCTACCACGACATCGCCACGGGAGCCGACTTGCCCGTTTCGGCGAAGAACACCGCGTCCCCGACGGGCCTCCTGCCAGCGCTCGTCGTCGCCGGGGAAGCGGTGTGGCGTGAGGCGACGGGCACCGGCTTCGGGCTGGACATCGTACGTGACCGCGAGGCGTTGCTTGGCTTCCGCCTTAACGGCATCGGTGCCGGGTCGCTGACCACGGTCATGCTGGCGACGATGGAAGCAACGGCGCAGGTGACCGGGTCCGGTGTGGTGGTTGCGAGCGACCTCCACGTACTTTGGGTCGCCGCAACCGAACGCATTGAGCAAGCCGCGCGCTCGCTGCCTCGAAGCACGCCTGGCGCCTCCCCATGACGAGGACGCTCATCTACTTGGCACTGGCCATCAGCCTCATGGCCACGACACGCAGTGCGGGAGCGCAGACGGCCTTGTCCGCCAATGCACAGCTCATCAAGGGCTGTCTTGACGCTGCGGCCGAGGTCTATCAGCTGCCGCCCGCAGTCCTCGTCGTGCTGCTTAACGTCGAGAGAGGCACGCTCGGCCATGTCAGCCAGAATACCAACGCCACGGTCGACATCGGGCCGATGCAAGTTAATCAGGTCTGGATCCCGCAAGTGGCGGCGCACTGGCGCGCAACGCCCTCCGCGACCTTCGTCGCCCTGCGCGACAATTTTTGCGCCAACGTCGAAGCGGGCGCCTGGATCCTCCGACAAGGCCTCGACGAGGCGCACGGAGACTTCTGGCAGGGCGTCGGCTACTATCATTCGCACGACCCAGCGCACAAAGCGGTCTATCTGCAATCCGTATTGAGGCAGGTTCTTCGGCTACGCGCGGCAGCCGACAAGTCCCAACCGTCGTCCCAGCCGGCCGCATCGCCGCCGCGTCAGATCGCAGCACTCCGACCGGGTGGCCGATGACAATGCCGGCGCAGTCCAATCCACGTGCCGCCTGGCCATCCCATGATGACAATGGCGGCTTCTTTCTCGTCGTCACGCTCCTGGGTCTTGCCGTCCTCTCCGTGGTGCTCTGGATCAACTTCCATGGCGCGATAAGCGCGGGCGTGATGGACCTCCATCATCGGGAGATCGGCTGGCTGCGGCACGTGACCGACCGCTTCGACTTGGCTGACCGGCAGATGATGGCAACCAACCCGGAAAACGTGCGCCTGAAGGATCTCTATGGCATCGCGCACGCCGTGGGCACTGCCGTCCGCATCCCGGCCGCCTGCCTCATGCTGGCGCTTGCCGCCGTCTGCATGGCTCGGGCCGCGCCTTCGCGCTTCAAGCGTGCGTTCGACATGGACGCGCTGATCGCGGAGCAAACTAAGTCCTTTCCGACCACAGCTGCCTTTGTCCGCCGCAGGCTGAGCCTCGTCGAGCCAAAGAAAAACCCGCGGCCAGCGGACTATGCGCAGACCCCGGAGGAATGGATCGCCCTCCACGCGACACGCGAGGAGGGCGGGTTTGCCGAATCGGCCGCCCGCCGCGCGCTTGCCGCCCAACTCGGGCCGCGTTGGCAGGGCGCCGAACAGGCCGCGCCGCATGTGCGCGCGCTGTTTGCGGCCTTCTCGTTGCATCTGGCGGAGCGCCGGCCGGAGGCACAGAAACTGCTCGGGGACCTGTCCCAGGCGCTCGCCGATCCCGGCAAGGAGACGCCAGAGGGTCCGGCTTCCGCACTCGTCCTGCCGCAAGCCGTTGTCGCGAAGGTCGACGGTCTGCTCGCGACGTTGAGCTTCGACGTGCGCTCGCCGGCTGATCGTGTGGCGGCCGCGCACGCCTACACCCAGCCAGCATTGATGAGCCTGCTCAACGAGAGCCGGTTGGCGGCGGGTGTCTTGGCTCCCGCGCAGTTTGCATGGCTCAAGCTGGTCGATAGGCCGCTTTGGTATGCGCTGCATTCGCTCGGCTTCGAGACAGAAAGCTTTGGCCGTTACCTGCACCCGAACCCCCGCGCCGAAGCTGCTGGTGCTCGCGACCACTGGGCCGCGGAGCGCATCGCCAAACGGGCGCTCGCCAGGCCAGACATCGAGCGGGCGCTGGAAGCATTCCGCGCTGCTTCAGCAGCTGAGCGAGGCGCTGATGATGCCGATGCGATTGCCGACGAACCTACAACGGAGCCCAAGTCATGAACGTCGTCGCATTGCTGACCAACGGCACCGTGCCGTTCGGCGCCGCACCCATCCAGCAACCGCCATCCCAGGCTGGCGGCGCGGGTCAAACCGGAACCAGAACCGCGAGCCCTGGCCCGGTCGCCATTGCGCCCCCGCCCACGGTCGGCACCGGCGCGGACACCGTGACGCTGAACCTGTCCGAGGACGCCTACAAGGGCAACGCGCAGTTCGTCTTCACCGTCGACGGCAAGCCGACCGGCCCGGTGCAGACCGTCACGGCCTCCCACAAAGGGGGCCAGTCGGAGACCTTTACGCTGAAAGGCGACTGGCCCGCCGGCGCGCACCAGTTCGGCGTGAGCTTCGTCAACGATCTCTGGGACGGCACGCCGGCGACCGACCGCAACCTCTACATTGACAGCGCTAGCTACAACGGCAGCCGGGTCGCGAACCCGCTCGTGCTGCTGAAAAACAGCACGGCGGTGTTCGGCGCCGCGCCCGTCTCGGAACCGCCCGGCAACACCATCCCAGGTGTCTCTGCTCCGGGGTACCCCGGCCAGGGCGGGCCGGATGTCCCGCCCACGATCGGCACCGGCCCGAATAGCGTGACGCTGAACCTGTCCGAGGATGCGGACGCCGGCGATGCCTTGTTTGTCTTTTTGGTCGACGGCCAGCAGGTCGGGCCGACCCAGAGTGTCACGGCCCTGCACGGCAAGGACCCGTCGGAGGCGTTCACCTTCCGAGGCGACTGGGGCAGCGGTCCGCACCAGTTCGGCGTCGCCTTCGTCAACGGATCTCCGGACGGGTCCCCCGGGGCGAACCGCCACCTCTACCTCAACAGCGCCGGGTTCAACTCGAACCTCGTCGCCAATGCGACCGAGGTGGCGAACGGCACGCCGGTCACCTTCGGCGAAGCTGCGGTCGCGGGACCGCCCGGCCAACCCATCGGCCTGAGCGCGCCGGCGCCGCACCAGGGCAGCACGAAGGCAGCGTCGGGCGGCACTCCTCCCAGCCCGGCCCATCTCGCGAAAAGCACGATCGCCAGCATCAACGCGCAGATCCTGGCCTTCGGGTCGGGCACGCAACGCATGTCGTTTGCCAGCCCGCAGAACCTGACCATCACCGGCGGACCAGGCGCCGATACCGTCACGGCCACCTCCGGCACCAACACGTTCGTCGCCGGCGCCGGGTCCATGGACATCACCGGCGGGTCGGGCGCCTCCGACTTCATCCTCCATGCCGGCAGCGGCAAGCTGACCATCGAGGACTTCTTGCCGAGCAAGGGCGACGTGCTGACCGTAGGCAAAGCGCTGCAGCCCAACTTCAAGCAGGCGTCCGATGGCCATGGCGGGACGTTGCTGACCTTCGGAGCCGGCCAGGGCAGCATCGACCTGATCGGCTACTCCGCCACGACCCAGCCGCACATCACCTTCGCCTAGCCCGGGCTGGTTGGAACCGTGCATCGCGCTTCATCGAGGACCTGCCGGCCGAGAACGTCGTGCACGGATGGCTGCACATGCCGTGCAGCGGCGATGTCGACGTGGGCGGTGCAGCGATTGGGCGCAGTCGTCCACCACGCCGCTGGCCCAGGGCTCCCCCTTTTTCGCCGCAACCACTGACGCTGCATCCTGCTCATCGAGGGAGTTCGACATATGCCTGGCACCCGTGGCGTCCTGATCCGGATCGCATTCTTGACTGGACTGCTGCTGCCGGTCGCATCCCACGGCAGCGCCTCACCATCGCAGACGCCGCCGGAGGTTGGACGATCCTCGGCGACGGCTCGGACATCTGAGCCGGAGTCGGTTCGCTCGGCGCTGACCGCGCTCGTCAGCGCCTGCGCCAACTGGCCGCAAGAGCTTCCAGCCTCGCCCGAAGCTGATTTCAGTGTGCTGAGACGCGGCACGCCATTTGATGCGGCTCTGTGCGACAGCATCGCGGACCTGGGTGATGGCCGCCGCTTTCCGATCCTGATGGCGAGCCTTCTGATTACCGCGGTCGTCTTAGGAACGTTCGCGGGGGCGTTCGTGGCCAGTGCGTCGCTGTTCCGCCTGGTATTCGGCAGCATCCGCAAGGCAACATTCGCTGCCCGTGGCGGGCTGTCTAGCCTTGGCGATCGCTGATCATCTCGTCGGCGTAGCTCCACCAAGGCCTAGTGTTCGTTGCGGACCTGCGGGCGGACAAAGTCGTGTTCGGATGGCTGCACATCCCGCAAGGCGGCGATGCCGTGCTGGGCGGCAAATGGGCGGAAGGCCCAACAACCCCGGTAGCCCTATAGCTCTCCATTTGCACCATCCATCGCGATGGTGGCCGCTCCAACCCAGGAGCACTCCATGTCCCGACGACCCACCATCCTCGTCTTGGCCGCCCTCGCACTCACACCCGTGCCGTTTTCAGGATCGGCATGGGCCGCATCATCGGATGCCGCTTCCCCGGTAGCTGCGCCTCCCCGGCCTGTGGCGGTGCCCGTGTGGGTTCATCCGCCCGAAGCGGTCCGCACAGCAGCTTCTGCGCTGCACGACGCCTGCGCAGCCTGGCCGAAGCGCCTTCCTTCAGAAAGCGAGACATCGTCCCCACGCCTCGGCTCCGATGAGTTGCGACAAGCGGATGCTTGCAGTCTGGCGCTCGACCCGGAAAACTTCGCTTGGAACTATCGCTTGGAAGGCGGTGTGATCGGCGCAGCTGCGGCCGGCATCAGCCTCGTGGCATTCAAGGTCATGCATGTCCTGTCGTTCGGCCTGCTCGGTTTAGGTCGGGGCGTGTTTACGGCGCAGGTTAAACGTCACCCTGGCGCCAACGGCTGGATGGGCTAGCCGGCCATGGCGCCCGCCTATCGTGGAACCAGGGTGGATGCGCGGTAGCGGGTCAGCTTGCGACACCGTCGGCCGCAATGGCTGGCAGAACCCTGCATCGCTGCAGCAAGCCTCGTCATCGCGAGGAGCGCAGTGACGCGGCGATCCAGGGCCACCGGGAAGGTCAGTTCATGCGGCCCTGGATTACGGCGCCAGAGGCCGGCTCGCGATGACGGTGAATTGCCACACGGCCAAACTGACCCACTACCGGATGCGCAATGGCCAATCCGTTTGCACCAGCACCTCTCATGATGGCGGCAGTCAACAAGCTTCAGAGGATCGCGCAATGGAATTGGTCATCCCGGACGGTGCGCAGGTGCATATCACGGTCGGCCAGCCGCCCCTGCTCGCTTTGCCGCACGACGCTCGCGCAACCGCGCCATCGTCCGAACGCCAGCGGGGCCGGGTTACCAAGGGCATTCTTGCCGGGGTCTTGCTGATTGGCGCGTTCCAGGCCGGGCGGCTCTTGCCGCATCATGCCGACATGGCGTCTGCCGCGCCGCCGGCCGCTGCCATCGCTCCCGGCGCGACGGAGGGTAGCGCCGGCGGTGAGCTGCCGCCTGCGTTCCGCGCTCAGATGGCGCAACCGCCTCAGGTGGTCCCGCCACCCGGCGCGGGACCCGCCGCTGCACCAGGCGCACCGGCCAGCGGCCCGGCCGCTCCGGCGCCGCCAAACCCGTTCGGCCTTAAAGGCTAGCGGTTCCACGTTGTCGCACTTTACGACAGGGGGACATTCACTATGACCGTTATCGATCCGTATGAGCGCCTCTGGCAAAGCCGGGCTGACACTTTCCTGGCCGCCCTGACGCCCCTTCTGGACTGGTCCGAGGGGGATGGCGGCCGGTGCACGGCGCCAGCGCTTTCCGCGATCGTCAGCTTGAGGGGCCTGGGCGCGATCATCGACCGCCACCGTATGCCGGTTCAACGCGATGGGCAGCCGGGCGAGACATCGTTGCCACCGAGGCTCGAACTGGTAGCCCCACTGCGGCAGTACCTCTGCGATACCCCCGGATTCGATCCGGCACGCCCGGGTTCCGACCAGCTCCCGGCCGTCTCGGAGCAGCATGGTTATGTCCTCTTCGCCGCGCGCGGCCGGCGTCGCGCCCTCGCTTCCTGACCCGGACGGCGTGGCATGATCCAGCGTCAGATCGTCGGTCCCCAGGACCAATACGAGCGGACCGGCGCGCAAAGTCTGCGCGACATCCGGCCGTTCTCGGTCCGGCTCGGCGAGGTCCTCCAAAGCTCGGCGTCCGGCATCGTGCTCGGCATGGCTGCGGTAGGAACCTATCTAGAGCCTGCGGCCGTGGACATCGCCCTGCCCGCCTCGATCGCGTATGCGGCGTGGGTCCTGACCCGCAAGGTCAGGTTGCCCATGCGCGCGCCGATGAGCTCGGGGTTGCTCGACTACAGCAATCCGACGCCGGGCAGCCGGAAAGCCAAGCGGGCGGCCGGCAGCCAGATGATCGGCTGGAACCTCGAAGGCCACGAGCTTTGGCTCGGCCCCGAGGACGCCCGGCAGCACATCTCCATTCCCGGCACCACGGGCGCTGGCAAGACCACGACGATCCTGAGCCTCCTGGTCAACTCGTTGGCTCAAGGCTCCGGGTTCGTCCTGGTCGACGGCAAGGCCGACCGCACGCTGTTCGGTTCGGTCATGGGCCTGGCGCGCCGTTTCGGCCGCGAGGATGACGTGCGCCTGCTCAACCTGATGGTCGCGAGCGGCTTCAAGATCAGCAACACCTTCAACGCATTCGCCATCGGCAACGCCGACGCCGTTCGCGAGGTGCTCGCCAGCCAGCTCGGCGAGCAAGCGAGCACCGACAGCAACGGCATTTTCCGTGAACGCGCGGTCGCGTTGATCGCCAGCATCGCGCCCGCGCTCGTCTGGTTGCGTGACCACAAGGACGTGCCGCTCACCATCGACTTCATCCGGTCCAGCATCGAGCTGATCTGGATCTGGAAGCTCGCAATGCAGAAGAGCTTCAAACAGCGCGACTATCATACAGGCGAGGAAGTTGAAGTCGCCGTCCCGGACATCCCGGAGGACGTTATCTGGCCGCTCAAGTCCTACCTCGGCGAGCTGCCCGGCTATGACGCAAGCGTGCCACTCGACAAGCAGAAAGGCGAGGAGCCCAGCAAGCAGCACGGCTTCGCGCAATTCTATTTCACGCCGGTCTTCACCCAGCTCACCGTCAGCCTCGGCCATATCTTCCGCGTCGACTGCGGCGACATCGACATGCGCGACATCGTCTTGAACCGTCGCATCCTCGTCGTGAACCTGCCTGCCCTGGAGAACTCGGACGCCACCCTGGCCGCGCTCGGCAAGCTCGTGGTCGCGTCGCTGCGCGGCATGATGGCGCAGCTGCTCGGAGCATCGCCCGAGGGCGACTACGACGAGACAGACAAGCCCGGCATGGGACCGTCGCCGTACACCGTTGTGTTCGACGAGCTGGCGTACTACGCCACCTCCGGGCTGGACCGGATGCTGTCGCAGGGCCGCGGGTTGAACATCAGCTTCATGCTGGGCTTCCAGGAGGTCAGCGGCATCTGGGCCCGCTTGGGCGAGAAAACCGCCTCGCTGCTGGGCAATACCAACACCACGATCGCCATGCGTCAGCAGGACTCCGGGCGCACCCGTGAATGGCTGGAGAAGACGGCGGGCCAAACCAACGTCACGCAGGCTGTCTCCTATCAGGGCGCCGCCGACGGGGCTTACCGCGAGGCGCGTCATGCCGAGGTCCGGACCGTCTCCCGGGTGGACTGGAACGACCTGACCTCGCTGATCGAAGGCGAGGCGATCGTGCTGTTCGGCGGCCGGCGCATCTACGCGCGCGTGTTCCATGCCAAGATCGACGGCGGCGGCGTCAAGCGCGTGGGCCGCACGCTGATGTTGCGCACGCCCGACCGCAAGGAGGTCCTGTCCCGTGTGAAGCGGTCACGCGGGGTGGCAGCATTGATCGAGGCGGGCGCTGTCATCGGGTCCGCGCCGGAGCCGGCCTCGCCGGGACTGCAGGCATTCGTCCGCGGCTTCTCGGGTGCAGCGGCCAATGGCGGCAACAGCGGCGCTTGCGTGCGCGCGGCATTGGCTGCCATCGGCGAGTTGGCTGAGCACGCGGTGCCGGAACGTCCCGCAGCGCCGGCGGATGGCGTGCCGATCACGAGCTTGCGCCCGATGATGTTCACTGCAAGCCAGAAGGTGTTTGCCGGGCCAGAGCTGTCCGGGGTGGCCAGTGAACCGGTCGACGACGGGTTGCTCCGAGCCATTGGCAACATCGAGCGCGCTTCTGGAGTCCAGGAAGGCAAGCTGCGCGGCACGGCTCTCATGGTGCTGGGCGCCCGCGACACGGCGCTGGCCGACCTGCCGGGCGCAGAGCCTCCTTCCATGGACTCGAAGGAGTTTGAAAGATTGCTGTCCGCTATCGTCGCCCGCATTGCCGCTCTGCGCTCGTCGGCGGCGCTGTCGAAGGCGGCATGACGTGGGCCGCAAGCCGTCGCCGAAAACATCCGCCGAGCGCTCGGCCGAGAACGCGCGTTACCAGAAGCGGAACGCTGCTGTGGGAATACTGAAGGTAGCCGTTCATGTTCCCGCGGAACGCGTCGCGGAACTGCGGGCCATCGCGCTGAATTGGCGCGCGGAGGCGAGGCTGTTGATGAACGCCGACTATCCGAGCGCCGATCAAATCCTGCAGATCCATGCCATCTGCCGCACCCTCGATCTCGCTCTGCCGGTCGAAGCCTTCGCCACCGCCTCGTCGGCTGCTCAATGGCTGTTCGCCCAGGAAAGCCAGGTTGGCCAACGACGAATACCCAGACGCAAGATTCGGCGGCCGCCGAGCTTATAGCCCACTTTCCATTCAGCAAGGAACTCGTCATGCAGCGCCAGTTCATCGCTCCGGTCATCCTCGCCGTGACGGCCATGTCGCTGGCGGTTCCACAAATCGGAGCTGCGCTGGCCCAGCCGATTGACCGGCCCGCCAGCAACATCACGCCGTTCGATGCGCGCTCGGTGATTGCCCCTGCCCTTCCGGCGCCGGCAGTGCCATCGGCTGATCCGCCATCCTTGTTCCTTATAGCCGCTCGAGGCGCCGTTCAGGCAGGACGCACGGGAGAGGCTCAGGAGGCGCTGGAGCGGGCGGAAACCCGGCTCCTCGATCGCGCCCTGCCGTCCCCCGCCGCCCCGCTCGCGGACAATCGGCCAGCCGTCCTGGCCATGGCCGTCGCGCGCCGTGCTTTGGCGGTGCATGACCGACAGGGCGCCATCACTGCGATCGACGATGCCTTGGCGGCGATCGACCGGCCGCACTTGCAAGTCGCAACGGCGGCGGCTCCAGGGGCGGCAGCCGCGCCTGCTGTGCCTCCAGCCCCGCCTCCTCTGCCGCAGCCGGTCATCACGCGCGCGCTGCTGCCGGGGCACTGGGCACTGCACGGCGCGCGCTATGTTTGGACTCCGCCGGAGACGACGCTTCGCCGCGTTCAATCCGCCGGGCTGGTGCCCGGGGCCTACGTCTGGCGCGACGGCGCGTATGCCTGGGTGCCAACTCATTACGAGAACTAAGCGGGTCCATCGAAGACCGGGATTGGCGCCGCGCTGGGTTCAGACGTCGCCGAGCAGTGGCTGGTGCCGCGCACCAGTGATCCGAACAAGAAGGAGGGCAAAGCCATGCCGAAAGGCGCCAAAGGAGATGCGTGCCGAGGCCGCTGTGTAGCTTCGGTTGTGGACGATGGGCACACCCGTTGCGGCGTGTGCCTCTCCAGGCGCCGCACACCGAGGCAGGCAAAGCGTGAGTTGGTCACAGCGGCCCTGCGCTCCGGCTGCGTGGCCCTCGCGACATTGATCGCAGGTGCGTTCGTCCTCCCGGACAACGCCGCTCTGGCGCAGGCGCGATCCTGCGGCCAGATGGCGCCCTGGGGTCAGTCCGCCGCGCCGTCGGGGTCGTCGCAACTCGCAACAGCCGCCGCTCCCATGCCTGCGGTCTCCGCCGATGACGTGACGTTCCCGCCCGCTGCTTGGACGGCCGGATCGCCGCCGCAAACCACCCCGGCCGGTTCGAGCGTGAGCCCAGTTGGCTCGGCGCCGGTTGGCGGCACGGCCAGCGCTCCCGCTGCCGCAACGACATACGCGACGCCTGCGACGTCCACAGCTGCGGCATCCACGCCCACCGCGCCCACGAATGCCCCAATGACTCAGACCCCTGCCGCGTCAGGTGACACGCTGGGCGGGACGCTCGGGAGCGGCCTGCAGCAGACCGGTGCCGGCGACACCATGACGCCATTTGGCCCATCGACAGTGATCGGCCCATCGACAGTGGTCGGCCCATCGACACCGACCGGCCCGTCTACGCCGACGTTCCAGGCCAACACCGAATTTCCTCCAGCAGCGCTGAGTGGCTTCGGGAGCAGCACGCCTACTGCCGGCACCGTGTTCCAGGACAACTTCTCGAACGGGATCGATCCGTCCAAGTGGGGCTACAACTACCCCTGGAGCGATGCATGCGACACGAGTGGCAATGTCGATCCAACACAGGACGCGGCGTACATGTCCCCGGCATGCGGGTCGCAGGACGCAGGCGACGTGTTCTCAACCGGCGCCAATGGCCTCGACATCGCCATAAAGCCGACCCCCGCGGGCGTCGACGCCAGCGGCAAGCCCTACATCACCGGGCAGATCCACAGCCAGCAAGCCTACACGGTCGGGCACTATTTCGAGATGACCGCGACTTTGCCGACCACGACGGGGGTCGGCGCAGCATTCTGGTTGCTGCCGCAGGATGGGTCGTGGCCGCCCGAACTCGACGCCATGGAAAACCTCGGGCAGGACCCGAACACCATCTATTCGACGATCCACCCCAGCACGACCGCTCCGCAGCAACAAGTTGCCGTCAACGTGCCTGGCGGCGTGCAATCGCCTCACAGATACGGCGTCTATTGGGGAGCGGATACGACGACGTTCTATCTCGACGGCAAGGAGACAGGCTCGATGCCAACGCCGGCCTCCATGCAGAAGCCGATGTACATGATCTTGAGCGTCAACTCTTCGCCGCCGGGAGACACGAACTGGGGCGACCCCGTAGGCGGCTCCACGCAGTTTCCGGCCAACTACAATGTGGGGTCGGTTCGGGTTTTGGACAACAATCCCTATGCCGGCCAATAGTCACGGGAGTGTGCGGGTTTTTGCCAGGGCTTCCAAGGGCGCACGAGCTGTCCCTTTCAGTCGTGCGCAACGGCCTGCTTTGAGCGTCGCCTCTCTACCGTGGCGTGGGTAGATAACCGCAGTCGGGGTCGGCGATGTCCCTGGTGCAGTGCCCGCTCCGCACTTTCCACTCGATGATCAGGTGCCGCTGCACGAGCTGGTGCATGTCCTTGAGGTAAGCGATCTCATGCGCAACGGAGTCGAACTGCGCTGCCGGGCCATATTCTGCCAGCCTTGCCTTCTCCGCATCATCCGTGAAGAAGGGCAGTGACCTTCCGTTGAGCCGCCGGCCGTCGACCTGGTCGATGTTGTAGGCGGTGTAGTCGAGCGTCATGCAGTCGCGCAACGCGTCTGGCGGCACTCCCACCTGAATGGAAGTTTTGCGGTAGCAGCTTTGGATGTCGTGGATCACGCCGGCCATGCCGCCCCTCATGAAGTCGGCATTGTAGGCAAAGGCAATTTGGAGCGCCCTCGCGTCCGGCGACAGCCGTTGGCGATAGGACGGGTCGCCAACAAAGTGGAAACCAGGAGATGGTTGTGTCTGCGCCGCACAACCAGCAAGCGTGAGCATGGCCGCGAGAAAGCTCCGGTATTTGAATGCTGGCATCGTTTGTCTTTCTCCTCTTCTCAGCCTGAGATTAGATGCTGGGACCGGCTGCACTCGCACCCGCTGCCGGCGCTTTCTCTGCTGCGACGTCGATCTGGCGCTTGGCCGCTTTTGCCTCGGCGCGCAGCGTTCGCAGGTGCTCCATTGCCTCGCGGGCTTGCAGCGTATCTCGAACCGCGTTGTTGTTCTGCTCCACGGAGTGATCCAGGGCGGTAAGGTGGCGCGCGAGAGTCTCGTTGACCACCTCGGCGCGGATACGCTTGACTGCCTCCCGGCCAATGTCCGGGTTCTGGACCTGCGCCCACTCGATCGCGTGGCTGCAAGCGATGAATGTGTTTACGGTGTCCTCGCGGTTCTCCCGCGCTGCATTCAGCAGGTCGGTCGCCAGTGACTTGTAGGGCTTGTTGGACATATCCTTGGCTACGCGCTCCCAGAGTTTGTCCCGTGTGATCGGCGTGAGGTCGCCAAGCGCCTGGCCATGCCGTTCTGCCTCGTAGACGGCCGCCTCCGCGATCACGGTCCAGGTCGTGCCACGGCTCCGGCTTTCAGCCACGTAGCTGGTGAAGCTGGTAACGCCAGATGTGCCGCGCGGCAGCGCGTTGATGTGCTCGTCCGAGGTGATGCCCTGTGCCGCGTCGATGGTCAGGGCATGCCCAAACCCGAGCAGCAGCCGCCCGGTCTCCTGGTCCGCCAGCCGGCGCCATTGAACGTCGGCGATCCGGCCGTCCTTCGTCCGTAGCCGCACGCCGTCAATGCCCTGCCCGAGCACCTCCACGATGTCGCCGTTGTTGCCGATCTCGCACTGCTTGCCGTCGACGGAGCCCCAAGTGCGCCGGAACAGCCGAAGCTTGTCGCCGGCTGCGACGGCCAGGTCGTAGGTCTGCCCGCGCTGGTCGACCGCCCGGTAGACGGTCTCCTCAGCCGCCACCTCGCCGCGCTGCTTGAGCCGCGCCCGAACGGCCTGGCTGATTTCCGCCACGTCGTCGTTGGTCGGCGCGCTGATCGTGATGCCGCGCTTCGAGCCGCTGGCGCGCAGCACGTCGCGCCGCTCGATGTAGAGGTCGGCGATCTGCGCGATGACCTGCTCGCGGTCGCCCCCGACCATCATGGCATGGCCGTCCTCCCGCTTCATCGCGAGTGCTTCGGCCGCCTTGCCGCCACGGAACAGCCGGGCGATCTCGCGTGCGCGTTCGGTTGCCTGACGCATCGTGGTCAGCAGCGCCGGCATGGCCTCCGGCGGCAGCGCCCGCCGGAGGATCTCGATCGTGTCGCCCGCCTCGATGGCTTGGGCCTGTTCGCGGTCGCCGAGCATCTTGATGGTCATGCCGGTTCGGGCCTGCAACTCCAGCAGCTTGAGCATCGGCCGCGGCCCGATCTGGCTCACCTCGTCCAGCACCAGCACCGTGTTCCGATCGGCGCGGAAGTCGCCAGATTCGATCATCTTCAACAATGGGGCAAGGGCGTAGGCTCGCTTGATCCCCGCATCTTTCAGGGCGTCTGCCTGCCGCCAAGCTAAGGCCGCGCCGATTACCTCCCGGCCTTGCGGGCTGAACCTCGTGTCCGACTGCCAGGCCGATACCAAGGGCTGCAGCAGCGTCGTCTTGCCCGCCCCGGCCACGCCCGTCAGCAGGCTGAGCCCGCCGCCTTGGCCGAGCGCGTTGATGACGGCGGCCTGCTCGTCCGTGAACCTGATGCCCGCGGCCTTGATCGCATCGCGGATGGCGGCAAACGAGAGAGCCCCCGATTTGTCGCTCGCAACCCTCTGGGCCAGTGCAGCCAGCTTGTCCTCGATCCGGACCTGGGCGGTGTTGGCGATGCGGACCTTGCCGTCCGACATGCCAACGATCAGGGCGACGTGCTCGCCCTTGAACTGGATGCCGCGCTGCTCCACCAGCTCGACCACCCGCTTCACGTCATCCTGGCCGCCGGCGATGCCGGTGCCGATCAGGCCGCGCGCCGCGAACATCCCGATCTTCTCGTGGTCCAGCACGGCGGCGGTGTGGAACTCCTTGGCAAGCGCCTTGGCCGTGAACGCATAGGCGCGATCGAACCGCTCCTCGTCCGTCAGGGCCTGCTTTTCGGCATTCTCCATGACCGTGCTGTGCGTCCAACCCATCGCCTCGGCCTGTTCGCGCCAGATGCGGCGCTCATCGGTCTTCATCTTGCCGAGCTTGCCGGTCTGGCTGGCCTCCTCGACAATCTCCAGCTTACGGTCGGCGGAGAGATCGTCCCAGTCCAGGCCCTGGTCGGTGGCGAAGCTCTTGGCGTGCCGGAGAATCTCGCGGTCCCGCTTGCTGAACGTCTTGCTGGCTTCCTCCGGGATCGCGGTCAGAACCACGGCCTGTTTGCCGGCATCGTAGTCGACCTGCGCGCCGATGCGGCGCAGCTCGTCGGCCAGGACGGCCTGGAAGAACGCCCCGAACTCCTTGACCCTGGCATCGGTCAGCGCCCGCGTGTCCAGCGAGCCGATCCGGCCGTCGTCGGTGACGACCAGGTTCAGCAGGAAGTTGTGGATGTGGGCGTGCGGGTCGCCGGCGACCGGCGCATCGAACAGATAGGTCTGGCCCCCGGCCCCGTCCTGGACGTGGAGCGTCGGCCGTGCCGTGTGATGGCGGAAGCTGATCCACCCGACTGCCCCCGGATCGGCCCCGTCCTCGCCACCCTGCCCCTTCCGGGCCCAGCCGAGCACCTTGGCGACGTAGC